>CAVPGE010000023.1:0-104199 GCA_963703885.1 uncultured Nitrososphaerales archaeon | reverse complement strand
CACGAATCGATAATTGAAAGACTAGACTTATTAGATGATAATAATTATTTTCGTCAAGAAGCAACTACAGATGGTCGGATTATCCTTAAACAAGTAAGAATTAGAGATGAAATAAATTGATCTCATTTTTTAACCCGATTTTTTTAGATATTCCAAATCGTAGTAATGACACCTCCGATGACAGTGACAGGTTACTGCATGGGAGTAGGTCTGGTTATGTCCAAATTAGATGAAGCAATGCAGGAACACATTGCTTTCATAGTACTATCACTAAATAGACCTTTCAGTTATTTAGATTTCACGAAATTTGAAGTTAATGGACAGATATATACAATGAAGCACGGAACCTTCCGTAATAAGATAACTAAACTAATGAAAAAAGGTGAAGTTGAAGTGTACCGTCACCACATCTAGCATTCTATACGTTGAAAGGTCATAAATTTGGGAAGTCAGTGACACATGACCATATGGGGGTATCACCTAACAATTCATTTTATCAAATGGTAATGGATTTACCACTGGATAAACAATCCGTGCATGACATAAGATTGTGCTTCAAGGTCCCAGGTATATGGTCCCTATTATCATCTAATTCAACATATAATATGAATCTACGAAATAAGGATATACGACTACCGGGTATAAAAGAAAATGACCTTTTTATAGGAATTACTGTTCATCATTCCAACACAGTTTCTGTTACGGTAGGTTGTTCTTATGCACCAATAACATTGGATATTAATGGTATTATTCGTCTATCAAATGTCCTCACAATAGTAAGAGAAAGATTATCACTATGTGTTAGGGAAGCTGGAAATTTAACTTACTATAATGTTGGAAATATAATAATTCCTCCTTATGACAGTTGGATTGCCAAAATGTGGCATTTTGGACGTGATGGTAGTATAGAATATACAGGTGAGAAATTCACGATAACATTTGGGCTTGCCAAAGAAATATTTATTCGAGTATATAGCAAAGAAATTAAAGGTAAAAAGACTATAATAAGGTTGGAAAGACAGGAATACCCTAATATACCACTTGTGGACGCAATTGAAGCAAGACTCAATTCTAAAGAAAATAATTAAAGAGAACGTAAAATATTCAATATTTAACAAAGGAAATTTGATGAGAAACTAAATACAAAATATTCTCGAATTATTTCTAAATATATTGTCTATTCAGATATTGAAAACATTCTTAATCATCATTTATGTACAAAAAAGTATGCCGAAATGATTCATTTTGTGAGCTATATTGTTCTACATTTTACTAAAATCAAGATCTTATCTTTGGTAATAAACATTATTTATTTTTGCTAACTTTTCGATAAAAGATATTTTCGATAAAAGATATACCATTGATGAGCAAAAAATTGCTCATGTCAAGCTACTATTTTATTGCAAACATTGCGGGAAGAGCGATTAATGATTAAAGCAATTATTAAAAAATTGTAAGCAACGTGTAGAAAACTTGACAGGACGTTGCTTACAATTTATACACTGTTTTTACGATTATGTGCACGTTGAATCATGAGAGCCAAGACATCATATTCATCTTTATTAACCATTTTTTTCAATTCGGTTATTGATTTAGCATAGAGACCTAGAATATTCTTATCTATGGTAAGATTTTCTATCTGGATATTGAAGAATCTTGAATACAATTCTCTGTATCTTTTTAGTAACAATCTGCCTTTATCTGTTATCTCAACAATTACAACTTTATTATTCACGCCGTAGGGTATCTTTCTTTTTCTTGGCCTTTTAGCTACTTCTATTTTTTCACATTTTTTCATATCAATTACAGCACCATTAAAGAGTTCTTCAATATCTCCTAAACTTTCTATGATTAATCCTTTCTCATACAAATCTGGTAATATTTCTTTCTTAGAGCTATATTCTTCGGTATTAGAAAAATATATCTTTACACAGCCATATTCTTCTAATTTAAAAATTATTGTCTTGCATCTATGATGAAACCCACCTAATTCTTCGATCTGCCTAATACTAATTACACTAAATTGTAGTAGTAACGATAGGATATTGATATGAATAATATCTGAATCCCTATAATGATGATGAAAGACAGAGTTTATACTTCTAGAAATATTGTGCACTTCTTTCCATATTGCATATCGAAGTTTATCCCTTTCCGCTCCTGTATTTAATTTCAGTTTAGTCAAATAACTTCTATGAGGATAAATCCACATATGAGTAATAAATATTGCGTACAGGCAATTCAATATACATTACCAGTAATAAGTTGAATCACTAGAAGGCAATAATAAATTGGTATTTGTGTTCCTGAGCAGAGAAATGTATTAATAGTAGAGATACGTAGGAGTGGTAACATATTATGATAGTGCGACTCTCTACTAAAATAATCGGAGGTTGGTGCAATTTTTGAACTCAAGAATGCGACAAATTGAATGGCTTCAGTGGCGTCGCTGTCAGGTTATGGAGTTAAGCAGTAAAGGTTATAATCAGTCAGAAATAGGAAAAATATTACAGTTAGATAAATGGACCATAAGCAGAGATATAGCCTATTTGAGAGAGCAATCTAAAGAAAATATTAAAAAATACGTTGACGAATTATTGCCTTTAGAATATGAAAAATGTCTTACTGGTTTAACAGCAATACATAAAGAAGCATGGAAAACAGTACAGGAGTCAAAGGATGAGAGGCAAAAATTACAGGCACTTTCACTTGCGAAGGATTGTTATGGAATGAAACTTGAATTATTGACCAATGCTACGGTAGTTGATGAAGCAATTAGGTTTGTTTCTGCTCATAAAAGCAAAGGGAGTGATATGAAGATAAATGAAGACGTCGGTGATACAATTTCCAATTACAATTACGAAAAAATTGAATCAATTAACACGTACAATGAGGTGTTCTGAATCTATCTCTGGACTTTATGACAATGTAGACCATTGTATATTCTCTTTCATACAGTATAGTCTAGGCTTGATTCAATAGCCTCTATTGATTTTGAGAGCGTATCATATTGTTTAGCTGACAGCCGATCATGATATTCATCAATCTTTTTGTGGAACCTCGAAACAAGTTCTGGAGAAATAAGATTATCATTATTCTGATTAATCAAATTATTTTTCGTCTCATTTAATAGTGCAATAACTGCTTCTCTAATTCACTTTTAGCACATTGTATAATATATTGATCATCTTCTGTATTCATCTTTTTTACATCTCGTATAAATTTTTCTAATTGAATATCGATACTTTCTTCTTTTCCAGTTTGTTTATTTATCACTTTTTCTTTATGTTCTAGAATTGCCTGTAAGGCATCTTTTTCACCCTCCTTTATTAAGTTTGATACTGTCTCAGAAGAGAAATCATATATTTTATCCGAAATTGTATGCTCATCATCTTTTCTCTGTATCTTTAATACATTAATAATATCAAATCTCTTACTTATTAAATCATAAAAGTGTCTTGGGATATTTTTCCTGGTTAAGGTTCTTTGCTCCCGATTTACAATCTCTTCAAATTCTCTTTTTAGGTTATCATTATCTTTAATCTTTTTAATAGCAACACTAGCTAACTGTGCCATATCTTTTACAAAAGCATGATAATCAGATACATTTAGTGCCAGCTTTATGTCATAATCAGTTTTATCATGAAAGCGTATATCTTTTTCTCTATCCTTTGTCATATCATAATCAGATAATGAAGGTATTTGATTTTTCTCTTCCACTTCAGGATGCAAATTAACAACAAATAGTGAGAGATTTGGAATTTTATATTCACTGTATTCTTTTTGGAAGTTAGAAAATTCATCCCATTTGTCAAAAGTTAATTTATCATAATCTTTTGAATAGAAATCAGTATGACTACTAATAAGCTCTCTTAGTGGAGTATTACTTAATATTCCACCATCCCAATATTTTTTCTCACTAATTTCCTCATTAATTTTCTCACTAATTTCTATATATGGATAGTTAATAGGTATTGCAGCACTGGCAAGAACATGGTTTATAGTAATAACGCTATTATAACTATCAAATGTTTCAGGCTTAGCTGTTTCAATATTTGCTGCAACCAAAAGGAATCTTGGTTCCTTTTCCTTTTCTTTCTTTTCTTTTTTATAAGTTCTTACATCACCCTCTTTATGAAAGCCACCGTTTTCAAGTATAGGTGCAAAATCTAAAATGAACTCCTTCAATGGTTGACTGCTATATTGGTACCACCATGCCGATGGGGAGTAATCAAAAAATTTGTTAAATAGAGGAGAAGGGAATGGAGGATAAAATAATGGATTAAAGACATGAGATTCACCCTGTACTATCATTTTTTTTGTAGAATAATATCTTCTTACTGACTCTCCTGATGCAATTTCATCTATAAAATTCTTATAATAGGGAAACATTTGAGCTGCTACATATTTGCTAATATCCCAGTTATTTTTTAACCACAACAATGCAGAATCATAAAAGATATTATGAGATGATATCGTCTTCCAAAATCTTAAGAGTTTTTCCGGAGATCCTTCCCAGTATTTCAAAGTGTTTTCTGTTTTTGTTTTGTTGGCATCTTTCTCTTTATTTTCATAAAAATGGCTTATAATTATAGAAGCATTAATTGCACCTATTGAAGTTCCTGCAATTATATCAAAAACATTTTCATTTTCTTCCAAGTCTTTTTTAACCCAATGATATAAAACATGATATACGCCTGCTTCATATGCTCCTAGGGAACCTCCACCTTGAAATACTAATGCTCTCTGAGATTTCTTGTTGTTAACTTCAGATATATCAACAGGTACTGTTTTTAAATCCATTCGGGACATGTTTTTACTACTCTTCTCACGCCGCTTATTAGTCTTTATAAGACTCATTGTTTACTATAAGGCGTAGATTATTATAAATCATTTAATAGTACCAGAAAAACAGACTTCTGCATCAATATTGATAGAAGGGCTCATATGATTAATGGATTTCTATGAGATACAACTCTGCAATATTTTTTAATCTTTGCAAGTATAGTGAGAATCTAACAAAAGTAAAACCTAAACGTTACTATGTTGGATACAGTATTATGACGTTCAAAGAACTGAAGAAAAAGATCTCGTTAGAACAGTTATCACAACAACGAACTAATCTATTTGATATTTTACATGGTAAGCCTTTCTGGATATGGGATAAGGACGTGCATAAAATGGAGGACATTAAAACTAAAGGTAATTGCTGCTTCAATCATATTGTAGGATTGCCACAAAAGAATGGGATTGAAAAGCCAATATTTGACTATGAAAAATTCTTGTACGATTATCTTTCAATCCCAGATTTAAATCATGATTTCAAGAACAAGCACTTATGGGTCAAAAAAGCTACCGGGATAGGGGTCACCGAATTCATGCTTAGGATGATGGCATGGCTTTGTACTAGAGATAACTCGTTTCAAAGCTCGCAAATGTGTATAATTACAGGACCAAATATCGATATAGCAATAAAACTGATTAAAAGACTTAAGCGAATATTTGAACCCAAATTAGGAATAGTATCTCAAGATAAGGAAACTGTTTTTGAACTAAATGGTTGCACGATTGAGGCTTATCCCTCAAACCACTTAGATTCCTATAGGGCTTTAGAAAGTCCAAAGTTTATCTTAATAGATGAGGCTGATTTCTTTCGTAAGTCGGAACAGGATGATGTCCGTGATGTTTCTGAAAGGTACATTGGCAAATCAGATCCGTACATCGTTCTTGTGAGCACGCCTAATGCACCCGGTGGATTATTTGAAAAAATAGAAAAAGAGCCTGAAGACATATGTATCTATAATAGATTGACGATGGACTATACATATGGAGTGGATAAAATCTACTCAAAAACAGAGATAGAAAAAGCTATGAAGAGTCCAAGTTTTGAAAGGGAATATAATTTGAAATATCTTGGTCTCATAGGAAATGTATTTCACACACAGGATATCGATAACGCGATTTGCGAGTATAATGTTGACGACTGGCAAATCAATAGTTATTCAAGGGCATCAATAGGAATAGACTGTGGTTTTGGTTCCTCCGCATTTGGTATAGTTGTAACAAGACTTGTTAATAATAAAATTCAGGTTGTATTCGCAGATGAATTTGAAAGACCAGATTATAACGAAATGCTGGTGAAGGTTTGGGATCTCGATAAAAACTACCATGTTGAAAACATCTATGTTGATGCAGCGAATCCGGAATTCATACGATCTCTAAAATCAGAGATTGGCGAATTGTCTGATCCTGCATATTATAATCAATATATTGAGTTATACAGAAAAAATAAACAAAATATTGAAGGTTGTATGAAAGTAATCCCTGTTCATTTTGCTCGTGAACATCGGACTATGCTGACACATTGCAAGATGTTCCTTGAAAAAGGAGCCATACAGATAGATCCCAGGTTTCAAAAATTGATAACTTCTTTAAGAACTGCAGTGGAAAATGGAGATGGCGTATTAGACAAACAAGCAACTTCATATGATGATGTATTTGATGCTTTTAGATTGGCGATGAAATACTACGTATATGAATGATGATAATATTTAAGTAAAAAACACTTGGGCAGGATTTCAAAATGATTTTATTAAAATCTAGGAATCTGTTGCAGTCAAATGTAGCAACAATATTTCTGATCTTCGGTTCTATTAAGATATACATCAATAAGATCTTCTTGTGTTAGTACTTTCTTTGTTGTTTAGAGTTGCTGGACATTATAATTATCGACAATATCATATCTTCCCCATTCAAAATCATTTAATTTCTCAGTATCGACTGCTTGCTTGAGATCGGCAGTAGATATTATATTTCGTATTATGTAATCGGATGATAATTTATCACACTTGATTTTCGCTTTTTAATATTAATTATGATATCCGCAATATAAAAATTATTTCACGCTTAAATTTTTATGAATATACTTTGTCTCTTTAAATAGAGCTATTATCAAAGAATTCTGCATAAGTCCAATGTCTTTTAAAAATAGGCAACAAATAAAATGGATTAAAACCTAAAATTTTTAGTATACAGAAATATAAAATTAACTCTAACTTTTTACTAATTTTTACTCGTTTCATTAAGCCACTTTTGGCTTTTTGTTTATAATAATGACCAGCGTTTATACGCCGGCTGCAGGAAGTACGATCGTAAGGACTTTGCTGCCAAAATTCCAGAATCATATTCATTAGTTCCTGGAGAAGTATGGAATGGATCCAGTATACTTGGAGATGATTGATGGGGAAACAAATACTTGAAAAGAATCAATGGGAGATAAGCCTTCCTCGATATCGGTTTCAAGCATCTTGATAACTTTGTCTCGAGAAAATGAATGCCATTCGGATTTTGATAATTCTTGCAATTGGGACTCTAATGATTATCTGTAATTAAAATATTGACCAATAATCAAATATTGGATTTTAGTTTCCAATGGTGGAGAGTTAATTTCAATCATATAAATAGAAATCTCTTTCTGTCTAATCGTCAGCCCTGTCAAGTCACAATGCTGTGAGCTAGACGGATCAAGGCCTTGACATTAGATTCATTCATATCTCCATATCTCAATATTTTTCACATTGAATGCTCTGTGAGCCACTTTCCGACTTCTGGCCATAGCTCTTTGTGTGCCTTGCTGCTAACGCATAATCCAACATGTCCAGTTGGAAACTCGAGTGTTTTTTTATCTTTACTAGAAATCACATCAGTAATGGTTCTACTAGAATCTGCTGAAACTAGATCATCGTTGGTTCCAACTATGTTCAGAACAGGCACGCTAATTTTTCTCAGATCAATGAGGTCCTTTCCAAGCATCATTTTATTTTGAATTAGCAGATTCTCTTTGTAAATATCGTTAATGATTTGCTCAAATGCTTTACCAATTATTGGGACACTGTCATATAGCCATGATTCTACCGATATAAACTGTACGATTTCTTTTATACTTCGAGGCTGACTAAAATAAAATTGATATTTTAAAGCAGCCTCCAATGGATTACGCATAAAGAACGCAATATTCAGGAAGGAGGAAGGTATATTTCCAAAGATCTGTACAAATTTTCCAATATCCAGACATTTTATCCATGATTCTAACACGGTAGGAGATTTACTGAAATCAGTTGGAGTTGCATGCAGAATCAAATTCTTTACGTTCTCAGGATGTAATACCGAATACATCAAAGACAGGATGCCTCCCCAACAATACCCAAAGAGTGTAACGCCTCTAGAACTCGTTATCTCCTGTACTTTCTCAACTGCATTTTCAAGATAATCGTGCGCATAACTTTCAAGGGACATATTTTCATCCACTATTGTGGGCATTTTCCAATCCGTGGCATATACATCAAAGCCCAGTTGTTGGAAATGTCTAATTACACTTATCTGGGGGAGCAAATCCAAAATATAATGCCTGTTGATTAAGGAACCTACCACCAGCAATGGAGTCTTGAACTTTTTCCGTGAAGATGTCTTGTAATGATGAACCTCAAATCTCCCATGCATTGGAATTACTTCAGATGGTGTCCTATTTACAATGTCGCGAATTGGTTCTACCATTGAATCTAAATTTTTTACAACTGATTCAAGGTATCTGTATGATTTGTCATGGTTCAATAGGGGTACTAAATTAGTGTACGAGTCCATAAAGTCAGATAAAGATTCACAAAATTCTTTCTTTCCTAACATGCTTTTTAATTCAGTATCAAAAGTATGTCGAAATTTATCTTGGATTGCTTTACCATTTTCTTCTTGAAAATCAGATATGAACTGAGATGCTTTAGACCATGAATGAAGCAAAGACATTCCATACTGCGCTCGAAAATTAGATAACTTTATTGCAAAATCGGCATAAGGAAAAAATGTGTTAAAATAGGCCATTAAGGGAAAATCTGACAATTTAGTTATATTTGAGAATAGACATAATATTACTGTACCTTTCGACTTAAAACAATATATATATTTTTGACTAGGACTTTTCCTGACTATCATTATTTAAATTAGTAAAATAATACGAAAGTAGTTATGGCTTTGAAAAGGATCCTTGTTCCATACGAGAGATCAAAACCCTCAAATAGAGCCTTAGAAATGGCCACAGAGCTGATAAAACTGTCAGAAAAAATGGAGATCACAATAATGCATGTTATTCCCGAGATACCAATACCGCCAATGTTTGAAAGGCCTACACTTTCGAAGAAAGCTGGAGACGTCGTCACTATTACTGCCTGAAGGAAGTATATCAGGATATGAGAACCAGTACACTCAAAATGTTATCCGACAAGAAGGATAAAATTGAAAAAGAGGCTGGAATATCAGTTGAAATAAAGGCAGTCATACGATATCCGACTGATAGAATAATTGAATATGTCAGAGATCATAAAATTGACTTAATAGTTATGGGTACTACGAGCCTGAAAGGAATCTCAAGAATCAAATTCCTTGGAAGTGTAGCAAGGAATGTTTCTGAACGATCAGAATGTCCCGTAAGTCATACTGTGTAATCTTCGTCGGTGACGTCCATCATGGTTCCATCATCAAGGGGAAGGCCACCATGCGAGCATCTAAGGACACAGGCGAACTCTGGTCACTAGACATAGTCAATATCACTAGCAGCCCCATCAAAAATGAAGCACCCAAACTCACAGATACCTTTTTGGGCGTTGTTCAAGGCAAAATTCTTGAGAAAAATTTTTCTACTAACAATGATGAAGAAATTGATCTTTCTGGAAACAATGGATGGATGAAAATCTCCTATGATGCTGTTGAAATTCGTGGTGGTTTGATGGGCTTTACCACCTTCCGTGCCCACCCAACATTAGTCTATCCCAACCACTTCTGCGTGGTCGACTTCACCAAGCCAAAGCAAGTAGGGGTTAATTTCTTCAGCATTCGCTATTCGGAGGGCGCAGGCATTGTGAATCTTTAGTCACTGACATTGCTTAATCAGTGGTGGTCATTTCAGATGCCGATTGTTCAAGGTTCAAATTGATAGGCGGCAATACTTGGAACTGTTCTTCTCTAGAACCATTAAGTCTAATCGAGGCATAGACAGAAAAGTATTAAATAGGTTCCATGAACCCCTTTACATGCAAGGCTCAAACCTCCTTCAGCTTAGCTATAAAGTAATTGAGCCCAAATGTAATTAGAACCCAATTTTACTAGCGGTCTATGCTTACCCACTGTAAAATGTTCCTTGAAAAAGGAGCAATACAAATAGATCCTAGATTTGATAAACTAATCATTTCACTACGAACTGCAATAGAAAACGGTGAAGGAGTACTGGATAAGCAGGCAACTTCATTTGATGATTTATTTGATGCTTTTAGACTTGCAATGAAATTCTATCAATTTTAAGCATAATATGGTATGCAGTATGAGCAAATTATATGTCAATCATGAAGACTTTAACTAGTTCTATTGCTCTAACATCAATTCCTGTCATCTAGGCCCTCCACAACAGGATTCATCTGTCCGTGGTCTAACTAACTGTGATGCAGCTAACAGTCCGGCTTTTATGATAATATCGGCTGGAATTGTGTCGTATATCTGTCCTTGCACTTCCACAGGTCTACAATCATGAGGGCCACAAACATCGCAGCAAGGGCTATGTCCAACGCTGCCCTCAATCCAATCTTCGAGCAAACGATTGTTTATCCAAATCCTGTTTGATTGTAACGGATCTTCCTTGAATTCTGTAATAGAGAGTTGTTCTTTCTAAAATAACTTTAATTCCTAATGGAGCAAGAGACTTCTTCAGAGTCGATACAGCCTTTCTGAGCTCTTGCTCCGTTGATCCACATCTCGGACACGTTTCTCCCTTAGATATGAGACGTTTCCACTTAATTTTCAGCGTACTTGCTGATTGTTTTCAATTCGTTCAGAAGGTATAACTTGATCAGCATTCATAGAATGCCACTTAACTTTCGCTGATTCTGTCAATTCCTTTACCAGCTATTGAAGTAATTCCAAATCAATGTGGACCAATGCATTCACCTTAATCTTAATATTAATCGATTCTTGCCGAATCTTATTAATATGTAGCTGTATGCTGATAAACTTAATGGAACCGTACAATATGACCGAGCAAAGATACTAGATCTCTTCCAAGGAATCGCGATTCTCATATTAATATCTGAATTGATCTGACATGTATTGATTTTTATTTTATGATTTCAAAAATATTGAGCTACTAGATAACAAATTTTAATTCCTGCTAGTACATCTAGGAATTAAATAGATTTGAATGGAAACCCAAGTGGCATAAAATCTAATTCAATTATTTCTCGTGCGTTCCAATACTAATTGCTCGCTTTGACACAAACGTAATAGCAGTAAGATAAAACTTATAACACCAATATCAACAATGATGTAGCTATAACCCGTAAGAAACCTCAAGATTTCAAGATTTACGAAAAGGAACTGGATGTATTTAACAAATATCTCTCAGTATGGGTGCTAATTTGTATTGTATCAGGAACATTACTAGGATATTTTTTTCCTTCTCTGTCCACTTTCTTATCGAATATTGAGTATGCAAATGTCTCACTTCCAATAGCAATAGTACTATTGATGATGATGTATCCGATTATGCTAAAGGTAAAATACTCTGAGCTGTTGAACTTTAGGAAAAATGCAAAGGTTATGGCTTTTACATTGATCATAAATTGGGCAATCCAACCTTTTGTAATGGCTCTTATAGCCTGGTTTTTTATGACTGTAGTTTTCTCTTCTGTCATTCCTGAAAAATTACGTACAGAATATATGATGGGTATGATAATTCTAGCCCTTGCCCCTTGTACAGCAATGACACTTGTATGGACATTTCTTGCTAAAGGTAACCTTAGTTGTGCATTACTTCAAGTATCAATAAATGACGTCCTTATCCTCATTTTCTATGCTCCTATTGGGATATTCCTGCTTGGATTAACCGCTGGGTTTTCTGTCCCTCTTGATACACTTTTTGTCTCGATTTTACTGTATGTCGCGCTACCTTTGGGATTAGCGGCGTTAACACGACTAGTAACAAACAAGACAAAAGGAGAAGGATGGCTTGAAACTCATCTAATTGAGAAAGTTGATAAAATTACTCCTATCGGGCTTTTAATAACCCTAGTTCTTATTTTTATTTTCCAAGGTGATAAAATCATCGCTTTTCCTTATCATATTGTATTAATTGCAATTCCTCTTTTGATTCACACCTATCTGATCTTTGCGGTAGGATATTTTGGATCAAAAAAGTTGAAAATACCTTATGCGGAAGCAGCACCTACCGCTTTCATTGGAGCCAGTAACTTTTTTGAACTTGCTGTAGCCGTATCCACAATTTTATTCGGTGTCCATTCTGGTGTTACTTTAGCAATTACAGTCGGTGTTTTGGTCGAAGTTCCAGTAATGCTATCTCTCGTTCAAATTATGAAAAGGAAAAAAGCAAAATTCCAATTTGATGTCTCAGAACCTTCAAATAAATTTTGATACTCTAATTCATATAATTATATATTTTAGCTAAGTACCGCATAAAATGATGAGCAAGGGAATTGCACGAGAACCCGTCAACGTGGATTCGTTTAGAGGACGATTAAACTTTATGGACCAGGAGTTAAAGTCTTGACAAATTCATTCCAAAAGATTCTAGTGTGTATAGACGGATCAGATAAGTCAATTGAAGCTGCATATTATTCGATATCAATAGCAAAAAAAACAAAGGCACAATTGGTATTTCTAAACGTTATAGGAACAGAACCATGGTACTACGGAGAAAAGGCATATGAATGGGGCTCCCCTGAAAAACTCAACAAGGTGTACGAAAATGAAAAGGCTAAAATCCAGAAAATTTTCGATGACATAAGCGAGAAAGCAAAAGTAGCAGGTATTACATCGAAGAGCAAGATTTTGATAATTCCTAGGACCGAAGGTATTGTAAAGCCTATAGTGAATTATGCTGAGGAGGAAGAAATTGACTTGATAGTTGTTGGGACTAGGGGTAGAACTGGTATTAAGAAGTTACTACTGGGTAGCATCGCTAACGGTGTGGTTACCTATGCTCATTGTGCCGTTATTGTTGTGAAATGATTATCGTGCCAAACATTGAGCCTCATCTACTGAGCATTGAAATTCTACCTACATCTAAAACCTGTTTCTTAAATATTAATATCTAAACAGACATGATATTCGAGTTACATTTGCATCAAATATATGGTGTTGATACCTGACGTGAATTGCTATAGCCACTGTCGGAAAAGGTATTATTCAACCTGAATTTTCTACCATCCCTGTGATATTTGCTGGTTTGGTTGGAGCAATTGTTTGGGATGTAATCACATGGTATTTTGGTCTACCGTCATCAAGTAGTCACGCACTTATTGGTGGTTTAATAGGTTCTGCGTTGGTTGCTGGTGGTATTCAAGCAATTGTAAGTGAAGGAGTAGAAAAGGTTCTCATCTTTATGGTAATATCTCCAACTCTTGGATTTGTCATTTCTTATGGATTTACTATATTATTGATGTATTTTTTCCGCAAAAGTAGTTCTGGAAAGGTCGACAAAATTTTTGGGAAACTGCAAATAGGATCATCTATCTTTTACTCTCTTACACATGGTTCAAATGATGGTCAGAAGACGATGGGAGTAATTACTGCGTTGCTGATAGCAGCTGGTTTTCTAAATTCGTCTTCATTTGTTGTTCCTATTCCGGTGATACTTTCAGCAGCAGCTGCAATCGCACTGGGAACATTTTTCGGAGGATGGAGGATTGTAAAAACTATGGCTTTCAAATTAACTAATATAAAGCCATATCAGGGTTTTTGTGCAGAGACTGGAGGTGGAGCAGTATTGACATCTATGGCGTGGTTAGGCATACCCGTAAGTACTACACACGCCATTGCAGGTGCCATAATGGGAACTGGTGCAACAAAGAGATTATCAGCAGTTAGGTGGGGTCTTGGAAAACGCATTATATATGCTTGGACCATCACAATTCCGGCAAGTGCTTCAATTGCAGCATTGACGTTAGTTCTGATAAAAATAATTGACTTCGGAAAACTGTAAAAATTGCTTCATCAGAACCTAAAAATTAATTTAAAAAGAAGAAATAGATTGTTCTTATGCTACTGGACTTTCTTTGAAAGTTAAGGTCTTCAATGGCATTGTCTGGTAATGGAACGTACGCCAAGTCTGGTTGGTTCAATAAATTTACCAGCTTTTATTCTGTACAAATCGTAAAGGCATTGCTGTTAATAAAATAATAAATGGCTAAACATTTTCTGCATAAAAACCCCGTAGATATATGGTAGATTAATATATTGTCAACGAGAACAATATAGATCTACTAGATCTAATAACTTCGAATCGTTTCGATGACATTAGTTTCCTTCCTGACTCTTTGTTTCCTTTACTACACTAGGTGTCATAAAGTCTCCTTGACAACTTAAATAGTTTCCTTTGTAAACAATGGTATGGCACAGGAAATAAAAGAAAAAATCAAGGGGAGATATGGAAAAATAGCATTAAGTGGTAATTCTGATTGTTGTTGTATGCCAGATGAATGTTGTGGATCTGATGCTTCTCCGATACAGGCATTATTGTCAATTGGTTATGATAATAAAGAATTGGAGTCTATACCTCAATCTTCTATACTTGGAGTAGGTTGTGGTGCCCCGTTGAATTTCGCTGACTTGAAACCAGGCGAAACCGTAGTGGATTTGGGCTCAGGTGCGGGCATTGATGCTTTCTTAGCTTCTAAGCAAGTCAAGAATAGTGGAAAGGTGATCGGGATAGATTTTACAGACGATATGCTAAGGAAGGCTACATCTGCTGCTAAAGAACATAGATTCAACAATGTTGAATTCAGGAAAGGAGATATTGAAAATTCGATTCCTGTTGAAGATAATTCAGTGGATGCTGTAATAAGTAACTGTGTTATCAATCTCACAACAGACAAAGTAAAGACGTTCAAAGAGGTTCACAGAATTTTGAAGAAAGACGGTGAAGGAAGAATAATTATTTCAGATCTTGTAACCAGTAAAGAAGTTCATGGTGAATCAGTCAATGCAGAAAATTGGTGTAGTTGTATTGATGGAGCGTTAACAAAAGAAAATTACATCAACAGCATAAAGGACGCCGGATTCAAAGATGTAAAAATTTTGAATGAACAACTTTACATGGACGAAGATAAAACTGACGGAAGAATAATTACAAGCGTGGTTATTGGGGCAGTAACAGGATAATGAAATTCTTTAAATCCAAAGAAGCCGAAAAGACAGTTCTATTTGTTTGTATAGAAAATGCAGGAAGAAGTCAGATGGCAGAAGGATTCTTTCAACAAATATGCTCCAAAAGGATACAAAGCAATTAGTGCTGGAAATAAACCAGTATCAGAAATTAATCCCATTGCAATCGAAGCGATGAATGAAGTTGGCATTGATATAAGCAATCAAAAGTCAAAAGACATTACAGAAGATATGATTCGCAACTCGACAAAGATTGTAAACATGGGTTGCATGGAAAAGGAATCGTGTCCAACTCTTTTTCTACATAATTTTATAGATTGGAATTTAGAAGACCCTAAAGGCAAAGCACTCACAGACGTGAGACCAATAAGAGATGAAATTGAGCAGAGAGTAAAAGAGCTTGTATCTAATCTTTACTGATTAAGTAATTGCTCAGGATTCTTAGAGGATGAAGCTTCTCAGAAGGAAAGTTAAAGGACAAATAAATTTTGGAATAATTCTCTTTGTATCTGTAGACAACGATGAACGAAGTCAGATAGCAGAAGGTTTTTTCAGGAAATATGCGCCAAAGGGATACTTTACTTTAAGTGCGGGTACGGTTGATCAGTAAGAATTAATCCTCTGGCAGTAGCAGCGATGAGAGAATATGGGATTGATATTAGCAATCAGAAATCAAAAATAATTACAGAGCAAATGATTCGAAATGCTAACATGATCGTAAATATTGGCAGTATTCAAAATGAGATTTTGGCAGCTTGTCAACAAGTGAAATGGCATATAGACGCTATAACACATGGGACTATAGATGAAGTAAGACAAACCAGAGATGAAATAGAACTGAAGGTAAGAGAACTTGCAGCAGACATTAATAAGAAAAATTTCTGATAGTCTTAGTTCGAGTCAAAAGAAATTTTTTGCTGAAGTCATTGGCACTTTTATTGTAGTAGTACTAGCAACAGGATCTGTTGTTCTTGATGCGAAATTTGGTGGCACTCTAGGGATTTCTTTTATTGCATTCGCTCCATTCGTTGGAGTTGTAATATGTGTATATCTTTTTGGTAAAATTTCAATGGCTCATTTTAATCCCGCTGTGACAATCGGTTTCTTAATTACAAAACATCTTCGCAAGGATTTACTTCTATATTATGTCGGTGCCGAAATAATAGGTGCTTTACTTGGAAGTCTATTTGTAAAATGCTTTATTGGGTCTGATGCTAATTTAGGTGCTAATTCTCCAAATTATAGTTTTCCACTTCCCGTTATCTTTGGGATAGAGATTCTTGCGTCAGCGCTTCTTATGGCGGTTATATTTGCAGTCGTTTATACGAAAGGGTTGCGTGGATTCAGTGGTATTGCAATAGGTGGAATCGTTGGTCTAGACATATACTTCCTTGCATTTATTTCTGGTGCTTCTATGAATCCTGCTCGCTCTCTAGCGCCTGCATTGTTATCTGGTTCTGTAGGAGATTTGTGGTTATATTGGTCTGCAACATTTATTGGAACTTCACTTGTTGCTCTGATATTAAGAAAAAATTTTAATTATTAACGAACTAATCCATATCTATATTTGATATTTTAAGCACAAAAAAAGAATCTTTATCACAGCGAGAAATTTTTCTAATGAGGCAAGAGAATTTGTATCAAAAACTGAAACTAAGATTGTTCTTATAGATGGAAATCAATTATCCGAATCTAGAGTTAGCACTAAAGATTGAAGAGGATATAGCACACTATTTAGATGCACTAAAATTCATTGGCGGTCCTTCCTCATTGGCAATTAGCGCCTCACCATCGTACGATGCTAAGAGGCCAAGCAATTCGACTATCAGCAATAAAATAAATACAGACGAAATTCTATTTTAATTATTTCCCCTCATGTAATCTAGACACGTTATGAATTAATCAAGGGCTTGTCCCTTGCAACTTTCGCCGACAGTTACTGTGTCGAATGCAAGTGCAAAAAACTAAACAACAACAAGCCTATATGAAAGACGTTACTAAGACTATTAACAAGGACTTGAATCCAGAGTTCTGTATACTAGGAACAGAGCTTATCTAACCTTAATATCTTCATAGGAAAACATTAAAAATAAGTACTCTCAAATTATCTTAAATGTTAACAGAAGAACAAATTTAAATGATAGAAAAAACACTAAATATTAAAAGACAAACAAACCCAGAAGGAACTTGTGTATTCGATGGTTGCGGAAGACCAGCAGTGAACTGGTTACCAAATACTGCTGCTGATGTAGATGGTGGAAGACCAGAACTACTCGATGTCTGTAAGTACCATGCAGAATCTGTACGGGCTGGAATAACGGATATTTCTTTTTACCTAGGCGGTGGATTTACTCCAAGGAGATATAATTCTGAGAAATTTAGTTCTTGGAAGTGTATGGCAACATCACTATAGCGATATAGGTCAAGAACATTGGGATAGAACTTTTTCAAAAATTTTTCTAGGGTGGGATGTGCTAACTATAAAGTCTTATTTTAAAAAATTAGTCGATTTTAATATTCGGAGTATTCATAGCAAATATGATGCCTTTACATCAACGATTCAATCAGACATAAACCAATTTGTACGTAATTCAATAACTCTCCTAGTTAGAATAAATCAATCATATACTAATTTTTTGCATAAGATGTAAAAAAAATGCGAACTTTCACCATATAGTTAACTCAATTGGGATTAGCAGTCCTTGTCAGTACGTATGTTTTAAAAATACTCCTACGGCATGAAACTCTTTTATTTGATACTGTAAGTTATCTGACCTTCTTGTTATCACAAATTATTTGATAATCACACTTTCTGCAAACATCATAGCTAGGAGTAGCATTGAATTCTTCTTTCAAAATTAGATTTACCTTCTCTTCCAGGATCTTTCTAATTTTAAGCACATGAGCAGGTTCAATTTTGTTTGTGATCGTCTTGTCTTTCTTCAAGTAAAATAACGACGTAGTTCTTGGTAGTTTTTCGTATAAGCTTTTCTGTAGCCAGAGCATAGATATTCATCTGAATATTATCTTTAATGGTTTTTTTTGTTTCATATACTCCACCAGTCTTAAAATCTATAACATCAAAATCTCCTGATGGAGTTTTTTCAATTCTATCGATGGAACCATTAAACGGAATTCCAGCGATTTCTAGTGTGAATTTTCGCTCTGCTGCGATAGCTAAATTCAAATTTTTTGTATGCCAATCCAAATATGTATTTAACATCTCTTTGGCCTTTTCTTTAGCCTGATTTGCCTCTGTTTCTGATTTAAACGAATTACTTATCCATTCTTTCTCCAAAATTTCCATTGCCATTTCTTGAGTAATTTTAATACCATCAATCTCCAATTGAGTAAGTTGTTCTGCAACAGCATGAACAGAAGTTCCCAAGTCAAAAAAAGATTTTGATGGTGTTGGTATTTCTAGGATGTGAGCGAATTTGAATTTTAGGAGGGTGAATTTTGCGCACGTGTCATAGCAACATAAAGGAGCCTTCTTTCCTCCTGTAGATAGAGTTCCTTTTCATCCTCCGTTATTTTCAGGCCTCTTGATAACTCATTAGGTACATAAAATTTCTTTGATTGATATCTTAATGGAATTTTATTTATCGCTAAATCAACAACAAATACTATTGGATATTCCTTTCCTTTACTTTGATGAATTGTTGAAATCTGGACGGCGTTATCAAATTTGTGTTCATCTTCTATTTCTATGTCAAAATTTTCCATAAGCGATAAATGCGAGATAAACTCGCCAAGACTACTATGAGGATTTATTGATTCAAACTCTGAAGCAATTGTATAAAGTTCTTGCAGTATCAACCTAATTCTTCTATTTTCTGGCGTATTAGAAATTAGAGCCTGTTTGTAGAGACCTGAAATTGACATTAAAGTTTTATAAACGAGTTCACCTAGTGGTAAAGAATTACGAATAACTATTAATTTATCCAATTGATTTCTCAACTCTTTTAGAGTATGTTTTTGAGTTACATTCAGATTAGTTGAATTTTTCAGAGTCTCAAAAACAAAATCAATATCTGTAGGATCGCTATAAGCCATTTTTTTGGCTATTCTGTTTATTTCGGCGATATTCTGCTCAGTAATACCTGAGAGAGTCATTAATCTTGTAATATCCATCCCAGATCTTCCGGGATCGTCTGCAATCCTTAAAAAAGACAAAAAGTCTTTAACAACTGGCATAGCAAATAAATTTGATTCTCCACTAAAAATAATCGGTATCCCACGCGCCTTAAGTGCATTTGCAAATTTTTGACCTAATATTTTTTTCCTCGAAAGAATTGCAAAATCTTTATAGGTTAAAACTCCATTGCTTCCATCTCTTCTTTTTATAGATTTACCAATTAAACTGCTTATAGTTTTAGCTACAAACTCGACCTCTGAATTTTCATTAGAGCACACTCCTAAGGTTATTTGTTCTCCATCTTCATTTTCAGTAAATAATTTTTTTGGTTGTCTTTCTGGGACGATTTCAAGCAACTGGCTTGCCAAATTTACTATATTTTTAGAACTCCTATAATTTTGGTTAAGAGTTATTATTTTTGTATTTTTAAAATATGCAGCAAAGTCTTTGAAATTTGTAAGATATGCACCCTGAAAACGATATATACATTGATCATCATCCCCGACTGCAGTAACATTACCATTATTGGATATTAACTTCACTAATTCAAGTTGAGCAAAATTATTATCCTGAAATTCATCGACAAATATCTGTTTATATCTATTTTGATATTTCTTTACTATATCATTTCTTCTTTTTAATAATTTGACTGCCTCTACTATCATATCATCAAAATCAATAATTCCTCTACTTCTCTGAAAATTCTGATATTTTTCATAAATTTTTGCCATATCCTTGAGTTTTAGTAAAAAGTTTCTCTGCTCTTCATCAACATCCTGAGCGAGCTTTTTCTCAAGATATCGTTTTAATTCTTCGTAACTTACTAATTCGTCTTTAAACGTGCTAATACCGTCGATAATTGATTCAATTACTTCCGCTGCGTTATGTCCTATTTGGATATATTGCAAGCCAAATGTGTCTATATTCTTTAACGCCCAAACTAGCTGCGAAGCCCTGCTAATAACCCCTGCGGACATTCCAATTCCTGATACTAGAACATTATCTTCTAGCATGTCTTTTGCAAAGGAGTGAAATGTGCTTATTTGCATATCTGAAATATCGACAGACTTTTCAAGTCTTTGTTTCATTTCTTCCGCAGCTTTTTCTGAAAATGTCAGGCACAGAATTTCAGATGGTCTTAATCCATTTTTTATAAAATGAAGAATTCGTTCTATGATTACTCTGGTTTTGCCACTTCCCGGACCTGCCACAATTAATAAAGGTGATCCTGAATGAGTCACAGCATTCTGCTGTTCTACATTAAGAGCAATACTCACAAATATGAGCCTTAATTCTTATTATATAAAAATTCTGTATACGATACTTTTGAATTATCAGAAATTTACTCTTTTACTATCCTTCCTATAGGCTCTGTCCTCAAGCCTTCTATTTTTTGTCTTATTCTTTCAACTAGCAAACCCATTATCGGCAAGTTCCGAGTCATCGTTGTCGCTTATAAGGCAGATAGGATTTCTCTTCAGTAACGCTTTTTCAACCACTGTTCTTACAGCACGGTTACCCCTTATAATCAATCTTACAAGATCAAATGACCATTTGTTATAAATTCATCTGAGTAATATAGATCGATTTCGTTGCTCCAATAGGAGTAACTTGTCACGATAAGTTTCTAATTTTTTCTTTAAAGTAAACCTTTGTCGTTCAGTGGAGGATGAATTTAAAAATACTTCAAAAGGAACTTGTTGTTCATTATGGATAGATTTATTCTGATCCGGGACTGTATCATTATACTTTGTATTTAATTGTGTCTCATTTGGTTTCGATATATTTGCTTTTAGTGAATGCCCGCAATAAGGGCAGAAATTAACTGTTTCCTTAATTGTTGATTTGCAATTAGAACAAATGCAACTGATTGATTTACCGTTCATATTCCCAGACGGATTACTTGAATCGCCTTCTCTTTCCATCCTTATAGTCATCTCTGAAGGGGGAGCATTTACACCGTCACTGAAAAAGTAAACCTCCATTTCAGGTAGCTTGTATTCTTCTCTTTGTCGGGAAGCCTCTTCAAGATCTTCCCGATATAGAGGTCTTCCATCACTACTGTAAGAAACGGGCTCGCCTCTGTGTCGGTCATCTCGCTTTTTTTTCTGCCGAAAACCAATTTCTAAATCATATGATAATAAGCTGGTGGATAAAGCTTTAACATCCAACGATAAATCTACAATTGTATTGAGCGATGTCATCAGGTCCCCTTTGTTCAAAGCTTAGTGCAATACATCGTAAATTGATTTATCTATAATTTAAATTAAAAAATATACTCTTTTTGATTACTTTAGAAATTGGCTCTGGACAGAGAATTTATTTATTATTGAAGGTTGTGAAACGTAATGGATTATTATAGCGTTCTAGGCCTAGAACAGGGAGCCACGCTTGACGAAATCAAAAAATCCTATAGGAATCTTGTTCTTAGGTATCATCCGGATAGGAGTAGGGATCCAGACTCAACTAACCAATTCATAAAAATAAATGATGCATATGAAGCCCTATGTAAAGAAATAACAGGTACGATACAACCCGACGAAGTCGGTTTGTTGATTAGACCAGGCAAGGTCATCATAGCATCTCCTGGTCAAGATTCCTATGTAGAGATCAGACAAGGTAGAGCTTATTTGTACGGGTACTTTCAGATCAAGCGAAGATAAGCGATTTTGCATTGTATTCTCTGACGGTTACAGCAATAACACTGACGGCCAAAGTGAAAGATGGATTAATGGAAAAGTAGTCCTTATAGAGGGTGAAAATTTACTCTGGGTAAAAGAATTTGAGAGACCATGGAATGGCTCAGTTTCAAATAATGGGAGAGTCGCATTAATTTATTCGCTTAATAATAATTTGTCTGCTTTTTCCTCGCCCAAAGAGTTCGTAGATTTAGGCTGTATGCTAGTTGTTCTTGATAAATTAGGACTGGAAATTTTTCATCATGAATTTGGGTCGAATAGTTTTGAGTGTGCAATTTCTTCTGACGGTAGTCGGGTCCTGGTTTCTACTTTAAGCCCGGATAATTCAATATACTGTTTTGACTTGAGTTATATACAATCAAAAGGGTTAAACAGTCTCGGTTCCCCTGAATCAGAACAATTGAAGGCGTATTGGAAGTACAAGCATTACTCGAGAAACGGAGTTCATAAATTGCGATTTCTCAACGACATCATAGAGGTCTTTACGACTGATACGGAGAAGTCTTCCGAAAGGGAATATGCCCTTTACTTAGACGGGATCTTGCTTCCTGAATACGCAAAAGAAGTTGAGTCGATTACCAGAATAAAGAAACAAAGAGGAGAAGACAAGCTTCAATCACTATTGACAATGGTTAATTCTGATGACAGACGTAAAATTATCGAAGGACTGTTTCTATTAGCTACCTTTGTAACTACAAAAGGTGCCTTACTCCACTATGCAACAATTATAGGTCATATATCCAAGTTTATTGATACCAAAGATTCAGAGCTATTTAGTGTAACATGGAAGATAATAAAGGCGGTCATGAAAAAAGAGGTTACGGCAATAGAGCCGATAGTGCGGCCACTCTTATCAAGAATCAAAAGATCATGTGATGACGGCGAGCTTCTTGTGTATCTTGGAGAATTAGGCAAATTCAATCCTGACTGGATCATGCATGAACTCCCTTTTATTAAAGAAAAGCTTAGAAGTAATCAGTGGAATGAACGAAGACTTGCTGCCTTTGCAATTGGTTATATCGGAGCTGTTGATTTTCGCCTGGTCCAAGATGTTATTCCACAAATTATAGAATATATATCAAATCCAGAAAAGGTGATGAAAGAATTAGAACAGAATTCTGTAGGAGATCGGACAGTTCCGGAAGGTTCGCTGCAAGATGTTAGAATTACGGTAACGTTAGTAAAAGATCCAATGGACGATGCGACCTGGATTAGAGATGCATGTATTGATACATTAGGAGAAATTGGGAAAAGCTTTCCTAAAGCCGTTGAATTTGCAGTTCCTTTGCTTGAAGAGATATCACGAAATACATCTTCTCCTTATACGGTCAAGAAATCTCTACGGGCAATTGATGCGATACATGGAAAATGTAAAGAGACTTTCAGACATTCGGTCTGAATTGTACCTACAAATTAATACCATTATCCATTTTCTGCAAATGGTTTACCATTAATCATATGGGATTAATTTGCAACTTTGGCTTGAAATTATGTTGAAATATAACCCAAATAATATATCAAAAAATGAGTAGTGTAATCACTCCTCCAGACTCGTGGAAGTTGAGACCAGATGGTTCTGCGCTTATCCTTGATGGAGATTGGGGATATCCTCTAAGGCAAACTTCAGAAGAACCCTGTGAAATGTATGTCTATGAAGTTAAGGGGTTTCCAGAACTAGTCAAGATAGGAATTGCCAAGGATTCAAAAAAAAGACTTGTCAAATACTATGGGAAGCTACTATGGCAAAAAAGTTTCAATTTGCGCACTGCCCGTATGGTTGAATATTTGTTTATGCATTCAACATATCAAAGAGCTCACAATTCACTACCACCATGGAATGTTGGAAACTTTTTTTATGATACAGCACTATCTATTTTGAAGAATTTCTTTGATTCAGTAGGGCACAATTCCCAAGGCATCACCGAGGTTCGTCAAATGACTGACTATGAGGCCGAATGCACAATTGATTACATATACAATCTTCTCATAAACAAAGATGTTTTCGAGACAATTTGTAGTTGTGGAATAAAAACTTTTAATGGCACTCCTGGAATTAGATCGATAATAACAATCAAGCGTGGTCTAACCTGGAACAAATGTGTCCCACATCTATTCCGGCCCACCATATTTTTTGATAGGAATTCTGTTGTTTGAAGAATTAATCGAATTTTTCCATCTTACTAAATATAGTAAGATCCTACCAAATACGGTAAGTCTGTGCGAAATAATTCCACTCTTCTGAAGAATGGATGATTCGAGATTCGGATCTTAACACTAGAACCAATAATATATTGGGTACCGGCGGTGGACTAGCACCATTACAGGCACTCATCCCGACGGGCCCGAAAATTATGTCAAATTTGATTCACAAACCCTTGGGCCCACTATTATCCTCTTACTTTATTAGGCTCATCCTGATACTCAATGATGCCGTTTTTCATTGAGATAGATACAACAAGGACCTGTAATATGGATGAATATTAGATGATCAATTTTAACTTATTTTCAGTTTTTCATAGCACGTGCTATACTCTACGAGAATGCGACATGGAGTTTTAGCTATTGGATCTCCATCCTAGTCCCATCAGGATTGTATCTGTAAACTTTTCCCTCTTCTTCATCTATTGTTTTCTTATGCGAGCCGTCACAAAAGGGTTGATTGTTACTTAATCCGCACATACAAATCCATCTGCTTTCATTTCCTACTTTGACTTCCATCGGACCCCTATCTTCCTTTTTAACAAATCTTGCCATAGAAAATAGAAGATATACTGCATTATAAATTTGCAATTGTATGCTTAATTGTTTTCCATTTCCTCTCTCCATTCGAAATTGGGAATTTAGCAAGACGAGTCTACAAAGTGCAAACGCAATGATGAATGACTCAGTAGCTTTTTAAGTTTAAATACAGACGAGAGTATTCAAAAGAAGATGGCCAATTATTGTTTTTTAGTTCCTACATCTTCCGAAGGAATAGAACTAATGAGAAAATGGAATCAAGAAAATATTATTAACAATAAAGAACATGATGCGGTTTTCAAAGCAGCAGGAATATCACGTGAACAGGCTTGGATCCAACATTTGCCACAGGGAGATTTCATACTTGTCAATTATGAGACAGATGACCCTGAACATTCAATTAAGTTATTAGCTACGTCCAGTGAACCATGGGCTGTTAAGTTTCGTGAACATCTGAAGAAAGCACATGGTTTGGATATTGCTCAATCGGCTATGCAACTTAATGAGCTGGTAATTAATTGGAAACAATGAAGATAACAATAAAAAATTTGTTCTTATTTTTGTAGATTATGTACTTTACCCACAAAGGTAGCCTATAAAGGTCCGTAAAACCATTGGTTACAATTTAGCCTGCTTTTGAAATTGATAGAGCTCGGACAAAGTGGACATCAGGTGGGTATTACGTTACCCCGAAATTATAAAAACTTAAGTGACATAAACTTTAATTTTACTTAATAATGAATATAACAAGAATCTCTTTCTAGGACCGATATCGTCACGGATACCCTTGAGTTTTAACCTAATATGACTATAATTTTTCGACGCCAAAAAATTTCCTATACTACAAACTATAACATACAGCAAACTAAAAATGGTATAGACGTATTTAGTGTATCATGTTAATTTACAAGTGCGGGCTTCAGTATTTTTCCATTTCGACTATTAGCCGGGTGCATAGGTATTTCTGGGGTCGACATCTTTCAATGAGTCAATATTACCACCCCTTTCGATTGAATTTGGAAGAAAAACAATGTACAACGAGCATTAACATGTTAGTTTATAATATGCTTTACAGTTTCTAGATTTTCCTAGTTGTCTAAAGAATTTCCTGACTGGGAAACACTATACAAAAGTCAAAGGGTAGAGACTATGCCATGGTACAATGAAAACCTTGATTCCGATTTAGAAGAAGAATTAGATCACAGAGAAATTACTAACGGCAAATTTCTTGACCTTGGTACTGGTCCAGCAACACAAGCTATATGGCTTGCTAAACGTGGGTTTAATGTTACAGGTTCTGACTTGTCTGAAGCTGCAATCAAGAGAGCAAGAACAGTGTATGCTAACGAGAAAAATGTAAATTTCGTAGTAGACAATATTCTAAATTCCAATCTCAAAGAGAATCAATTTGACTATATTTTCGATAGAGGCTGTTTTCATGTTCTCTTACCAACAGATAGACAAAGATATATCGGCAAAATAAAGCAAATATTGAAAGATAATGGAATATTATTCCTAAAATCGTTTAGTGACAAAGAACCCAGGCAGGAAGGTCCATACAAATTTTCACAAGGGGAGATAAGAGACCTATTTGGTAAATACTTCAGGACAGATAGTATAAAAGAAACAGTTTATCAAGGAACTCTAGATCCACTTCCAAAGGCATTATTCGCAGTGATGATAAAATAGCTGATTTCTTATCCATTCGTAAATGAGATACAAATATCAATCCCGCTTTCGAGTCATCTGCAGAAACAGGAAAAAGATAACGCGTCCGTCAAGAGATAGAAATACCTAGTTGCTAGGTGAGCTTGGGGCTCCCTCATTTGATTGACTTTTTTTATCTACTACTGATGGCTCTTCTTCAGTTTTGACCTGACTGAAAGATATGCCCCCGATCAGCGTTTCCCCACGTTCATAAGCGTTTATTACCTCATGCTTCCCCATGATCCCCTGATTATATCGAAGTACTGCAGCGTTGAGAAGACGCCATGCGTTTCGGGTATTACTTGACTTGGCCCCTAAATTGAATGCGGTGAGGAAAGCTATACTGAGCGCAGCTATGAATGCAAAAATTCTAGACAAGATATCACCTCCGAAACCTGTTGCCGCGAGTAGGGAAAAAAATGTTGCAAATATTCCTAGGAAAACAAAGAATGCCCAAAGAATTCTCGTATTGTTCCCCCATTGCTCAAGATATCTATGTGAATACTGGAGATTCCAGTTTTGCTTAACTCGTAATAGTTTTGCTTAACTCGTAATAGTAATTAGATTCAAATGATCCTTTCGTAAAAATATCTTGTGTCTGGAGCTTCTGAGTTATGACAATATGCGAGAGATGTAATAAACATGAAGAATATCATACATGCTCTACGTGTAACCAACACTTATGTATTCAATGTTTTAATATGGTTCATTTTGGCATCAATGCTCCACGAGCTGGCAAATCAATAATCTATAATAGATGTTTCTTTTGCGGTGAAATATATGGAGGTAATGCTAAAGTTGATGTCTGTGATAAGTGTGCTATTATACTAACTTGGGTATCAGGAATGAACTATCTTGCTGCCGTAAATAGGCTTTCAGATTTAATAAGATCAGGTAAGCTTGATTCAAAACTCAGGAATGAAAAATACTGTAGAGAAAAATTTGGAGAACATGCTACTCAGGTAATCATGGATGCAATAGATAGTTCTAGCATGCAGAGATAACCGAGCAAGCAGGACCGGAATGGCGTTCATTCGATTTTGGAAAAATTAAGGATCAGAGAGCCGGCGCACCAGTGTCTCTAACACGGCACAGAATATGACCTGCTATTTTTTACAGATAGACTACAAGCAAAATTGCTCAGTCCCACTGAGCCTGTGTAAATTTAAGTATTTTAGTATTATTACAAAAGTTAGGAACTTGGATTAGAGGCAAAAATGACCGACACCTCCCTTGGGCCAACCACTGTTTAGATAAAAGCTGTTTTAATACTAGTCATGATTTACCATAATGCAATATTTTGACCACAATACGTCAAGATTTAGATGCAATAACTTCAATATTGTACCAGACTTTAGAAATACTTCCTTTTAAAAGAAAATATGACGAGGCATTTGGACAAATTACCGCTATCCTAAACCGTTATGAAATAATAGAAAATCCAAGGAATTTACGAATTAGATTTACGTTGTGTATGCAAGAGTTTTTTGATTCTGTTCCCCAAGATCAATGGAGGATAAATGATCCTGCTTTCATCAAACAAGCTGAAAAATTTGCAATTACAAAATTTAAAGAATGGATAATAGAACAGATTACATAGATGATAAGAAAAATAATAAGATAGGTTATCTACCCAATAATTTATGATATACTTTTGGGCCTCAAAAATGAGTCAAATTTGATTCACAAACCCTTGGATTTTAACGTCAAACAACATTAATTTTTTGGCGGCAAAAAATTGTCTCATATACTATCATAACCCAAAATATTTAAAATCGTCGTTTTAGATTTGGATTACCAATCATTTAGGAAATTGAGTAGGGAAATAAAAAAGAGATAACTTTTAAAATATTGCAATCTGTTTTAATCAAATTATCTTAGGGTTCGGCTTCGTGATCATCTATAGTTCCTTGACTTTTAAGTTCCAAATCGATCCGATGAACTTGTTTGAAATGGTTCCATATATCTTTGTAAGGCTGGCCTTCACATATTCCACATGTATAGGGATAAACCCTAGGACATGTGTGACACCCAACTTGTAAGAATCCACGCTTGTCAATTATTGGAATACTACCTTGACAATAATTGCATACGCCTAAAATGAATGATTTTCCAAATGTATACAACCGTCTGCTATTACCCCGTTTTTCGGTATAGCGGTATCCGTCAGGAGTATTTTTATCATATAAAACAAATGGTTCGGGTTTACTTTGATCATCAATTGATTTCATTTCTGTTATTCTTCTCTTGGTCTACTTAATTAAAAAGAATATCAATATGTAGTTATAATACCGGATAATTTAAAAGTCTTCAAAGTTAGTTTTAATCGATTAAGGATATACGATTTAAAGCAGATTCAATTGTTATAAAACATAAAGTATTCATAATAATTGATAATGGATTTCTTACTGTTATATCTTTAGCCAGTATTTCCATTACTATCGCCATGGTTCCTTTTAAAGAATAGTTGCCAATTGCAGGACTATTTGCCACATTATTTCCACAAATTACAGCAAACAATACACAAAATATTAACTTGGATAAGATGTTCGCACCGGGATCTTGGAAAGGTGAACCAAACCTGAATGACGGGTTTATCCAGCCCTCTAGATTCTGATAAATATCGGTAATTATAAAAGAAGCAAATGGCATATTTCCATAACCAACAAAAAATCTGGCTTAGTGGCATTGCCAAAAATAATTTCTGTTATGTTTGCGTCCGGCCAATAGCCGAGCTAGATATCAACGTACGAATTAACACGACAAGAGCATCTAGCATAATACCTAATTGAATCTATTTTGCAAAATTTCAGGGATCATTAGTCATTATCACAATGAGTACTATTTCGGCACATCACAAAAATTTCTGATCTTGGTAGGCGATTTATAACCGACCTCAATCATTTTGGTCACTAGAATCTTCTGTATTTTGATCTTGGGCATTGACATCTCCATCTCCTTCATCAGTGCTATCTCCTTCATCTCCCCCACACACATCTACGGGCGCTAATTACGCGACACGGAAAAACGTGTAGGTTCACCTTAGCTTAATAGATTCCAATACCTTCTGCACTCCTGTTAGCCCACTTTCGAATTTATCTAAATGTTCAAAATAGTGGATAATCCATGCGTTTTTCTCCGATTGCACAAAGACCTCAAGGTGCTTTATCGTTCCATCTTTACTATCTTCAGTATAAATTATCTTTTCTGCTGGTCGGTTTGAAACAGTTATTTGATCTGACTCAAGTCGATGCAATGTGGGAGCCTCAAAATTCTTTTGAAGCTTCAAGGTATACTCACTGAGTCTCTGTTTAGGGGTCCAGGACACAGTTTCTTTTTCAAAAAACCGGTCACCACCAATAGCAACGAAGAGAGAACCAGATTTAGTTGGAAGATCCCATTCAGAGAAATCACATATAGGATTATCTGATTGGTGCCATGAAGAAGGATATTTCAAAGTGTAATCTGGACATTCATAATCTAAGAGTTTCGTGTTTTCTCCTCCTGCATCAATACCATCTCCATTATCCCCGCTGTCTGTGCCTTCAGTATCATCAAATGTATCAACTATAGTTTCAGAACCAGCGTCTATTTTGTCGTCACCCTCGCCGCTCCCCGTACCATCACCAGCTTGACTAGAAGTGGAAGGTTCGTCCTCTGGGGGTGATGATAATATTTGTATTGAATCGATCATTTCCTGTGCAGTTGGCAATGAAGAAGAGTACTGCTCAGGGTTTGCGATAAAGAGAATATTGTATTTATCGTTACCATCTACTGCTATAATTTCCATAGCTTTAACGTTGCCTATGTTCGGGTCTGTGTATGTATATTCAATTTTGCCTGCGTTATTGTCATTAAATTCGATATTGTTAGATGATAATAATTCGAAATTGTTGAACGATTTTCTAAAGTCTATTGCTGCATCAACATTCTTCTTTAGTGTTTCGTCTTCAGATTTGAATAGGGGTATATCTCCTTGATGATAAACATATAGACTTTCCATGTAAGTATCAGCCTCGTTTTCCGCCGATGATGTAAATGCAACGTAATCAGGATTTTCTCGTAATGCCCAATTCGATGGATACTTCATTAATAATCTAAAGTCAGGGTTCTCGTAGTCTATCATTTCTGCTTTTGCGCTTTTAGCTAACTGTTGTCCTTGTTGCTGTTGCTGCTGTAGTTGTGAAGTCGGTGGTTCCTGTATTGTGGTAGTCTGCTGTCCAGATGGAGATTGATTGCCACTCTTAAAATTAGTAATCTTGCTTAACTCGTTCGCAGAAAGTTCGTTATTAAAAAACTTTAACTCATCTATAGTACCTTTGAAGGGACCTATCACTTCGTCCATTGTATTAACCGGACCTATGGGTATTTTATGAGTAGAATCAAGGCTTCCATCAATGTAAAATTTAGCCGTACCATCCTTCCAGGTAACTGCAACTTTAGAAAATTCATTCAACGGAACTGATTTTTGTGAAAATACATACACAGAGCCATTCCAAAATCCTATCCTTGTATCGTTAGGATTTCCGGGTTCTCCCAAAACAAATCTGTAATTTGCAAAGGGATTCCCCGCAGCTTCCACCTTATCGAATATAATCCCACCACCACTATTAGGGTTCATCCATGCATCTATTGTTAAAGCACCGTTAGGAGAAATATCAAATAATTTATTGTGGTCAACGAGAATAAATTGTTGGAAGCTGTTATTGCCTGAGTTCATTTTTATTGCTTCTCCAACTTTTCCTGGAGCGTTTAAGTCAGATATTGACTGCGGCCAGATATTATGTGCTGTTCCATTATGTCCTCCTCTAGTAGTATCTACCAACAAATTATTAGAAGTCTTTCCAGGCCACCATGCAACCAGGTCGGTAATGTTCATACCGCTGCTAGTAGGCTTAGTTTGTTGCCCCGTACCTTCAAGTTGTGTTATGTTACCCGGAATATTTTGTGTTGTTGATTTATTTTCTTGCACTCCGGTTTTACCTGAGGATTGGCTATTCTGTGTAGGTTTTGAAGTTGTTCCGCCGTTTGAACTCATAGATTCGCCTTCCATCATAGTCCAAGTAGAGCCTGCAAAACCACCTGTCTCTTTTATTTTATGTAGTTGCGTACCGTTGGAGAAATCGTTTGAAATATTTAATATCAGTGTCCCATGATTTCTTGTTGCCCCCTTTGGAACATCCGTCCACTCTCCATCGATTTTATTGTCTTTAATGGTTCCCTTGAAAACATTGGTAAATGACTCACCGTTGTTCCCACTCATACCGAGCCACCAAACTATGTTACCAAGCTGCTGAATGTAATAAGTCCCTCCATCATCACCACTCCATATCCCAGTCAAGTCTAATACAGGCTTACTATCATTTCCTCTTGGTGAAGCTGAGGAAGAAATTGCTGTTAAATTGCCTGAGACTTGTTCTACTCCTTTGATTCCACTTATCCACGATTCTCTTAGATCATCCATAATCTGCTTGGATTTACTTGGATCTGTTATGTTTGCAACAGCATTATATTTCTCTATTGACAGCGCTAGAGCTTCGCTCTCAGCGAACAATCTTGCAACCGCTGATTTATCTCCTGAATATGCAGATAATGCATTAAACATTCTAGTTTGCACATCCGTGTTTACTATGTCCTGTACTGAAGTTAGCAATGCTGCCAATACCTCATTCATATCATTAGATATGGAGGAGTTCTTGTCTCTTGCTTCCAATAATGAAGCGACCACATTTGTAAGTCCCGTAAAGACTGAGGCTCCATTTTTCTCAGATAACATCATACCATCTGGCGACCATTTGTCGTTTTGTAAGACGGTGTCTAATTGAGATAAGAGTGCACTCTTCTTCTCCCCTATCGTCATTCCCTCCGCGTTTGAACGGATCTTTTCTAGTTCAGCCTTCTTAGTCTTTGGTGGATCGATTACAAATATTCCGTGCCTAAAGAATTTGTCCTGAGTCGTTGACTCTTTTGTGGATGCAACGTACCATAGAATGGTCTCTCCAACAATAGTTTTGAGTGTTTTTTCAGGGCGTTCGAAAGGAAGTATTGGCCGATCGAAGTCATTCTTAGTATAAGTTGTCGCTATTGTCTTTGGATTTTCCAAATCTATTAGCCATAGGGGTTCATTTGGGTCTTTTTCGCTAGATTCGTCAACCTTAACGATACCAATTTGGATAGTCTGGCCAGGTACTAAATTTGGCTCTCCCCTCCCCGCTGAAATAGCTTTCTCGTTTGATGGCTCGACCATGGGGTCAACATTTATGGGAAAGGTGGAACTACTCCATCGCCAGTGGATATGCTGACAATCAAAGGCATTGTAAATACCCCATTTCAACGCACCACCAAGAAAATGATAAGGTGCACTTCTAGCACACCCAGGTATTATTACCTGCTCATTTTCATGTACTGTATGAATATTGTCAAACTTACCGATCTTTCCGTTGCTTACGGCAGTAAACTTTGTATCTGTAGTTAGGATATCTTGCCTATGAAGATTCTTAACTACAAAAAGAGCGAACCAGTTATAATCACTGGTTAAGGCATATCCGACTTTTCCATAGTCGAATCTGTAGAATGCAGTGAGCTGTTTTAATACCTCGGGTTCACCCGACCAAAAAAAGCTTACCTGTGGTATAAACCGATAACAATTAAAACCAGCCCCTTTTTCACAATTATTGACATACCGAGTTGTACAGCAATGTCGTATCGGACTGATAGGTCCCCTTTAAGCCCTTCTTGGTCAAATTTCTTGGTAAACTCCCAATGAATAGTATCTATATAGTTCGGATAGGAACCTTCATTTACAACAATCTGACTTGGACAATCATCCTTTGCATTGAATCTCACGTATTCGTGAGATAGCCCGTAATCTATCTTAAAGTGTGGAACACTTATGCTCTTGAATTGAAGTTTGCCACCCGCAGTAATATCTTTTAAGACTAAGCCTTCTTGGTCGACTATCTGATATGTGAACTTCCATGGCTCGTTTTCGTAAGTAATCGGTCCAGTGCTTTTTGAAGTCATTTTTGCCCCAGTCGTTTGCACCTTAATTATATCTGGGTTCTGGTAACTTTTTGGATCACTAGGAGTAAATGCAGCTAATTTAATATTATTTTGAGGACTAGGTGCAGACCGTGATGATACTGGTGGTGTACTCTGCAGTTGGTCCGGCCCAACACACTTTTGCTCAGCTGGTTGTTGCTGGTCTGAAGGTGAAGTTGAATCACCGCAAGTCCCATTAAAACCTTTGAAAGTGTGATCTGGACAAAGTAATTCTGGAGGTACTATAAGAGCAGAGCCCGGACATTTGTATGTTCCTTGCATAGGACCAGAATCCACTTTTTGGCATTCCGATAATGGTGCACAAATGTCTGGAAATTCCTTTAGGTATTGGTCACCAGAGCAAGGTCCGGTAGTATTAGCGTTAGCTGTCTGGGCCCAAGAAGACTGAAGTATGCCGCTGTCATTATCTTTTCCAACCTGTCCCACTTGCCTGATACTGGGAATTTGGAAGATAAGAATCGCAACGAAAAATAGTGAGGCTATAAATCTTAATAGTTGTACTCCTTCCAAGATTTTTCTTCAATTGAAGACTATATAAGAGATTATATAAGAATAGCTTTATGCAATATTCTATTTTGCGTGAATTCTGTGAATATTTGCTTTTTAGTTAAATTTTTCACTTTGCTTGCATTTGTCACTGTGTTAAAACAAATCTTCAGAATTCATTATCATGATCAATTATGACTCTAGCAAGGTTATAGCAACTCCAACATTATTTTTTTTGTACCCGAAGAATAGTTCTTATCTATTCTAGAAACGAATGAATTGCTCATTCGCTGACTTTTTTTACTTTTTCTTATTATGTGGGTATGTTAACTTCGGGACATGATTGTGCGGATCGTTCCTGAATCTTAAAATTCATTGCCTCATGATTGGTAATTTAGTAAATATTTACTACCGATCGATTTATTAACTATTATTCTTGTAATTTTATTAAAAGTGTGACATCATATTGATACTAGGATAAGGGTCATTTATCCCCTGAATCCCACCGAACCCGATATAAAATTTACATATTTCTGAAAAATTTATTATAGTACAATTACTATATTGTCCTCTACTGACACCAGTCATAAGCAAGAATAATAACATACAAAAACACCTACTGATGTGAATACTGAGTCAGATCAAAATTATAATTCTAGTTGGATACTAAAGTGAGTAACTGAATTTAATTTTCCAATAGGCAATATTCAATACAGTTCTCTAATTTGCTATCTTAATGGCTGTTTGATAAAAATCCTCACGAAGTGATATAGTCAACGAGTATTGTACCGTATAGGACTGCAACTATTAAAAATTAGCAAATTATTTTTCCCAACTATTACATTAATAGACTGAATCCATGCAACGGTATAAGCTTCCCATACTTTTATTATCGAAATGAATGAATTTTATTATCGTTGAGTGAATCAAATCGAAATTCTTGATTCACTTTATCATCGAATCTAACTGAATCGAGTGAGTGATCTCGTTTTTCCAGTTCTTTGTCAACCTGAGGTATATCTGGTTTTCATGCGCAAGTGATTTTTCGAAAGGAGATAAAAGAATCGGAAACAAAAGCTAAATTTAAAATTATAATCTATAAATGCTTTATTAAACTGAAGTATTAAGATACTTTATTTTTTTTCCAAACCCATGGGGACCGTAAGGCACTGAAAAATCGCTTTAGGGACATATCCCTTGTCTTTCCATACAAAGTTAAGATTCCAGTAACTATTCCTATAACGGCTCCGAGGTAGCCAAAGTCGAATTTCCATAAAGCAATCACTTTCTTAGGTCCATTCATTATTACATCGCCCATAGGTCCATTAATTTCACCAGAAATATCTCCTATCCATCGATCAAAAGAGTGTATTGAAAAAAAACCAATAGATGGATTTACCGAAAATCGAGCTTCGTCTCCTCCATCATACCATTTTGATCCATCATAAAGCGTAAGGTTTCCCAAGGTGGAACCTACAGAGAGATAATATTGTATTTTATATCTTGCAAATAATTCAATGTTTCTATCCATAATCACTGTTCTTGAATTGCTATCTACTCCGTCACTCCACTTAACAAATAGAGCTCTGACCACATAATTACTCTGGTTTGTATCCTTAACGAGGTCTATCTTATTAGGGACCTTGATAAAATGAGATGTATTATTGAGAAATGAAAGTGAAATCTTATTTACAACTGGATAATTTCTATTATCTAAAGTTAGATTTAGAGGAATCATTTCTGTTATAGGACTTTCAAACTCTATGTCTAGAATGCGTTCTTTATAACTTCCATTTTCCACTAAAATAGGTGGAGCCTCCTGAAATAAGTCTCGCCCGCGCTATAATTGCCTTGTCATCATAATTACATTATTATTCTTTAACTGCTATGATTACTACTAATGGGTATTGAATAGTCATCGATAATGAAGAGAACTGTACTAATAGTTAGTTTCTTTTAGACTGGTTATGAATTTAATAAGAAAAATCAAAGAAAACTTCTGTATTGTGGGAATGCTGTGTGGTCTTGCGTTTGTGGTTAGTTTATTCTTCATGCCTCTCGCTGAACATTGGTAATCATCAATGGAATCAGTTTATTAGACGAGGTGATGAAACACTAGAAGGTATCGTATATGATTCCCTATACGTGCATCAGAAGATAGGTGGATAATAAACAATGTAAACCCTAACTGCAAAAATTTTTTACAAAAATTATTATCTTGATATGTATGAACCCCAAAGTAAGCCTATTGGGTTCGAGTCCAACTCCAGCCGCTCTATTCGTGTGTTCATATATAATATGATTATTTAACGCTAAATTATAAATATAATTGGCCCAAGATACCTTTATAGAGTATACTAATTACTAGATATCTAAGTAAAAATTATGCTAAAAATAAATAAATTATCATTTCTAATATAAGGATTAAATTAATGAAACCTGTTTTTTACAAGAGCTTATAATCACAAAAACGTAGCATCCAATAATGAAAAAATCAATCGTAATGATTGCAATTATAGCAACAACACTAGCAGTTATGCAGACCACATCCATGTTGAATTTGGCTACGCCAGCACAAGGACAAGCGATTGCACCTGCATCTCAGATACCAAATGGAGCAGTAACAACTCCGAAAATTGCTAATGGTGCTGTAACAACTCCTAAAATAGCGGACCATGCAGTAACAGCCAATAAAATAGCAGGAGTATCTAAATTGATTTTTGGTATCTGTACGGCCAATTTTGGCCCAATAAATCCACATGCCGATGGTTCCGGAGATTGCCCTGTTAAAGGCGCATCCATTGGCGATAATGTAATCGCAACCCCAAATGGCGGTCTATTTGATACAATGTCATTCTATCATGCTGACGTGGTTGATGGCAAAGTAAGGATACTAGTGCGCAGTAATTTTGATGGAACGCTTCCAGCCACATCAACTACTTGGGCAGTAATAGTATTCCATAAATAATTTTTTATTGTTATAATAATAAATTAATTTAGATACAGATGAATTTTCTATTTTAGTAACTTTTTGTCCACTAATCGTTAAAAAAGTCGAAAAATCATTTGTAAAAATAAGTAAAACGTGAGCGCCAAAAAAGTGGGAAAATCTATTATGATAACTAATACATATTAATGAAACTTCAAAAATCAACTGAAAAAATTTATTTAAATATCTTTTTACGAACAAACAAGGATGAAAAATATTATTACTTTTGCTCACTACAAACTGTTATTTGTAGTTTCATTTGGACTAATCGTAATGCTATTAATCGGCATCGGACAATCTAATACATTTGCTGCAACTTCTAAAACAGAAGCAGCTAGTAACATTACACTATATTATATCAGCACCAGAGACACAGAAAATTTTAATAACGTAATACCACTAAATCCAGAGTATAAATCGAGAGTAGAACCGGGATATGGTAATGATAAGTATCTAAATCTCAATCAATTAAAAGAACAGCGAATGTCGAATGGAACTATTGCAATATTTGTTCATGGTTGGGAAGAAAGCGAAAAAAATGTCACAGAGAGACTAAATAGAGTAAAATTGTCCCTAGCATTTAATAACTATTCTGGACCACTTGTTGGTTTTAGTTGGCCTTCAGATACGGTTTGGCTTGGGGCACAATTTATAGCTAAAGCAAACGGACCAAAACTTGCAAATCTAATCTAGAAATAACAGAACGATTGTCCAGTGGCTGAGATTAGAATTAGAATTATCGCTCATTCGCTGGGGGCTAGAGTAGTCAGCAGTCTAGAAAGTCTACATGAGAATCCACAATGGAATACCAATAATTCCAAAATAAAATCAGTTCACTTTATAGGAGCTGCTGTAGACGATGAGGAAGTCTCTACTAGACCAGAGTTTATTCTAATTGATGAGACTAACTGGGGTTCTCCTAAATCAGATTATGGTCAAGCAATCAGAAGCGAAGTCATTAATTTTACCAATTTGTTCAGCAGCAACGATAATCTGCTTAAACCAAATTTGAATCCTGCTCTAGCGATTTATCCTACTTTTGAAGGTGATTTAGCCCTGGGTCAAAGCGGATATCAGAAAAATAATATTCTAACTCAAATATGATATCAAAAACTCCAACTGCCCTTCCCAAAAATTATAATGAAACAAATGTTACAGGTGAATTATTGGCAAATTGTGACGCTGATGGGGATGATGTTCCTGACTTTCCAAGCTGTAATAGTATTCCTATGACTACTGGTGATAATCATAGAGGTTATCTTGGATATAGAGATAACGTGACAAAATTAATAACTAACGATGGGGCAATCAATGTAGTAGTTAGTCAGCTGGAATAATAAACCCGATAATTAATGCTAGCCAGAATTTACATAAACTTTAAATTTGACCATGTTTAGTAGTTAAGTAGAATCTCTTTTTAAGACCGATATCGTCACGGATACCCTTGGGCCCACTACTGTTTAGGTCAAGGCCCAGATTCATATTCAATAATTTCATATTATATTGAAAATTTAAATCATCAGAATATCATACATATGAACAAAATTAATTAAATTGTCTTCATGATTACGGGATCGAATTATAAAAACTAGAATAGTGTTTAAAATCACTATAATCACTAGCACGACCATAATATGCATATGAGTCTCGTTTTAAAGAATTAATTTCTCTTCAACATCCTGCATTTCTTTTTTAATACATATTCTGATTAAGAACTAATTCGCTTTGTCGTGTCTTGCATACTCATTTTTGCCATAATTATGATCAATTTATTGTTGAAAATTCTGTCTTCAAATAGATATATTGCAGCTAATTGAGAAAATTCATAGTTGCCATATGCGATAAGCGCAAAAAAGTTAAATATTTTCAAGTCTTGATCATATAGATGCCTTATTCATATGGAAAGAAGACTACCTGATTCTTCTACGGACTTGCGACTTTTGATACTTATTTTTGTAATATGCTTGACTTTTGCTTCTATGTTATACAGCGCTACGATAGATAAGATCTTTGCTAAATCAAGTGAGACATACGGAAATAAAAAAATCTCATCCTTTGGGATTTGTCATGAGGGAGGTCCACATAACATATTAGTTACTCGTCCAGAGTATGCCGATATTGGAGGTGGAGTATTAGGTTATGTAACAGGAAAAGTAACAAAGGCAGATGTTTCTTATGGAGATGTCCCTTGGACTCATGCAAGCCACGATTTTACTTGGATGGTAAAACTCGATCCTGATTTTATTGATCTCAATAGCCGTGGTAACGAGCGAGAGGACGATGGTGACATAAATGAAACAACCGATAAGAGTTCTGATAAAGTTATGGAGATGGAAAACGAAATTGGTATTACAAATAATGGTAAAGCAGACCGATTTCCTTTCGAATTCTGGCCTTCTGCTGGAGATAGAGTTTGGATGTTTGGAAGGTATATTTTTGATTGTGGTCATCCTGAGCACGGACCAAGAACCGAAATTCATCCAACAGAGGGAGTTGCCTCTACGCACTTTGAGCCATTAATAATTTCTTCTGCTGGATCAAAGCCCATATTAGCTGCAAAAACATCCATATATATTCATGGAGAGCCTGCGGGGAGAGCTAGTCAAACAGAGGATGTTACCATAGGAGGAGAAATCTATGAGTTTGATGTCACTTTACCGCCAAAACCGTCACCCTCGTCCAGGCTAGTCCCTATTGTTTTAGATACTAGGTCCAGCGGTCCAAAGGCGATTGTTCCTATTATTACAGGACCCTTTAAAGGCTTGTCTATGAGGGGCGTCGACACTTGGCATATCCATGTCAAGATTGATCTTACATCAATTTCTCCATCGCCAACCGCTTTCTTTGGCTCACACATAGCTGCGGGGTGGACAGATCCTCCAGAAACTAATGTTTATCATACTCTAAAAGTCACATTTAATTCAGTTACAAAGCTTCCGCAGATATCGGCTCGTCTTGCGGCCGGTCATAGAGCATTCGAGGAATTATGGGTAAATGTAAATGGTCAGTATGTAGAATTGCTAACACCAAATACAGGATTCAAATTACATTCTGATCCTAATGAGAAGATTTTAACTCCACCTCCGAGCGTTACTACAATTGTTGCAGAAAATGGTTTAGGTTCAAAACTGAATATTAAGACAACTGGGTATCTGAGATCTCCTATAGATGATTGCTTTGAAAAGTTTCGTACTCAAGACCTTGATGGCGACCTAGATCCTAACCCTGAACATGTGCTTAGAGGTCCGGACCAGACCTACCTTATTACACATCCTGCTTGTCGGGATGCAAATGTTAACCCAGCTTCACTCGGCAGCGTTAAACAAAATTATTCTATAGGCACAATATCCGACCAGACATTTACTTTTGGAACACACCGTGATACATCTGGCTTTAATAAAGTCCTAAGCTCAAAATTATTAAATGTCAGTAATGAATTCATACTGGATTATGATGTCAAGGATATTAGTGGAGCTATAGTAGTATCTTCCCCTGTTACTCCAACTCCAACTCCTTCAACTCCAACTCCTTCAACTCCAACTCCTTCAACTCCAACTCCTTCAACTCCAACTCCGCCCTCAACATCGACTTGCGATCCCAATTCACCCACTTTACGTATTGGTAAAGATGGAAGTGTTGGTTCAAGAGGACCAAAAGTTACTGAACTACAGCGTGATTTAACAACACTTGGATATGGCAATCTATTGGGACCTCCAGGTATCGATGGTAAGTTCGGGCCGTATACAAAGAGTGCAGTTAAGCAATTTCAGATTGACAAAGGACTAAAAGGAAAAGATGGTGTTGCAGGACCCGAGACATGGGCTGCAATTTGCAGCTCGCTAAAATTTACGAACCCGACTGGGATTGTAAAGGACACAAAGAACATCTACCATCAAATTGATTATGTAACTCCAGCCAACCTAGCCGGAGCTGAAGGAAGAAACATTTATGATCCGATTGAACTTGCACAAGACAATCAACCATTTTATCGTCAGGTGCAGTCGGATGACTTTCCAGCGATAGATTATGAGGGACTAGCAAACGATCCTACAATTAAGAATGCAACGATTAGTCCCGAGAATATGACTGAAGCATTGCCACCATCAGAGAATATGACTGAAGCATTGCCACCATCAGAGAATATGACTGAAGCATTGCCACCATCAGAGAATATGACTGAAGCATTGCCACCATCAGAGAATATGACTGAAGCATTGCCACCATCAGAGAATATGACTGAAGCATTGCCACCATCAGAGAATATGACTGAAGCATTGCCACCATCAGAGAATATGACTGAAGCATTGCCACCATCAGAGAATATGACTGAAGCATTGCCACCATCAGAGAATATGACTGAAGCATTGCCACCATCAGAGAATATGACTGAAGCATTGCCACCATCAGAGAATATGACTGAAGCATTGCCACCATCAGAGAATATGACTGAAGCATTGCCACCGGATGAATTATTGTTGGGTTAATATTTTAAACCAAATACACGAAATAAATATGCTTGTGGACTCGTAAGAGATCCCTTATCCGTCCCCTTGGACCCACTGTATTTTACCAGATTATATACGACGTCCAAGCTCACGACATAAAAAACATTGATGGTTGTTCATACGATCTGATATTTGGAAATGTAACTTTCCGGCAATGTCAACAGGAAAGGATCAGCTTGTCTCTTTTGGAATTGAATCAGCACAATCCAATTTTTTTGTCAATCATTTCATGCAACTGCCATACAATAAGGAGATCGAATGGATAATAGTCTAAGGCCTGTTTATTAATCGCCGACTGTTCATCCAGCCTACACACCTGCGACAAATCTCCAATATCCTATTTTTCAAAAATATGGTGTTGATTTGGTCATCACTACACATAACCATAATTACCAACGGACCTATCCATTGAAGCTAACTGGAAATGGAGATGGAGACTCATAACCAATCGTCACAAATAGGAATAACTTTAGCTACGAAAATCCTAGTAGTCCTATTTTTGTTACGGTAGGCACATAAGGAGAAGAGCTATATAATCCTGCGGCCCAACATCTCATTGTAGTCACCCAGTTCAAACGCAATAACTTTCTGGACGTTCACATTAGCAATGGCGGAAGAAGATTAACAGGATCATTTTTCGACAGCATTATATGAAAATTATGGGAATCACTTTACGATTGTCAAGCTCTGAAAATGAAAAGTTGTTCGGTGTATAATACGTTAGAAAGGTATGATGTGGACATTTATCTAATTATCAAGCCACTGGAACTATTCTGTATATGCGCCCATCATCTTTGTCATAAACAAGGACATAGAAATATCCATCTGGGCCAACTTGCAAGTCAGTTATCACACCAAAACCTCTGCCAAAAATAGTGCTCCCCATCTCTTCAACTTTATCAGCGACCTTATCTACGAGAGGACCATCTAAGCTTAAACCAGTCCTATTTTGATTTAGTTTAAAATGATATATGTTTCCATACTTTGCATCTCCAACAAACATTTCATTATGATATTGTGCTCCGAGCTTGCTAGAATTAACAAACCTGAGTGCTGTCGGAGCCACAGAATGATCCCATGTAAATTCTGGAGAGCTATAGAGCCCTTTTCCACCAAAGTCAACTAAACCAGTGGGATTTTCAGGTGCCTTTTCTCCTTTTACTGGTTCTGTTTTTTGCCCCACCTGAGATTGAACATACCATATGCCCTGAACTTTGACCCATCCGCTATTGAAACCTGGTTCTACTATATTTATCTCGTCACCAAATGTGGGACCATTTTCTGTATCCCACATCTTTCCTGTGACTGGGTCAAAGTCAAATCCAAAAATATTTTTTATCCCATAAGCATAATACGTATTTAATGGGGGTGCACTGCCGATTATGCCGCCAGGAAGAGGTTTACCATCTTGAGTAATTCTAATGATACCTGCTCTGCCATCAGGTTCTGAACCATTCATATAATTTTGAGCTTTTGTTTCGCTGTCAGTACCCACAAATGAACCTCCAACATCACCTATTGCGATATAAAGATTGTTATCAGTTCCTATGGTTAGTTTACCACCATTATGTTGAGGTCCTGGCAGTCCAGGTAAGTCAAGAAGGAGTTTAGGATTTGCTAGCTTATCGTCAATTAGGTCGTATCGGTATACATTATTGATAATGGTCTTGCCTTCATGTGCTGGGTTAGTATAATATAGGAAAACATTTTTCTTGCTAGCTGACAGGGCTATACCCAGCAATCCTCTTTCATCAGCTGTAGAGACATTGAGTTGGATTAAAGGTACTTTTGATATTGTTCCGTTCAGGACTCTTTGAACAATTCCCGAATTCTTTTCAGTAACAAAAATGTCGTTTGGTGCTAGGAACGACATTGATGTAGGAGCCTTTAAGCCGTCTACGACCAGTTCGGTTTTCAAGCTAACATCGCTAACAACAGGACCACCAACAGCCACCTTGGGTCTTGCGAAAGTGGGAATAAGATAATTCGAGCACATTAACGAACAAAGAAGCGTGATAATAACTAAAGTGGCATATAGTTTTCGAATCATTTACATCGTCTAAATCATAGAGACGGTCTTTTATTATCTTTCTTTTATTGACTCTTTGCAAACCAAGACAAACGCAAATGTACCATCTCGTTAGTTTTTTTGTTTTTCCAGATCGTGAATATTTTACACATTATTTCAATTATTTTGTAGGTAAACGTGGGATACACCACTATCCTTTGAGATACAGTAAATATTGTCTGCATAGGTTTCCAGTTCCTTTTCATGAGAAACTAATATAATCTGTTCTGAATCCAATTGCTTCAGTATGTCTTTAATCTTTAAGAGTTGAGTTTTACTAAATCCGTCAGTTGGTTCATCTAGTATGAGAAGATTCGATTTTAAACTCTCATTTTCATGGCGTATCATAGAATTCAATGTTAATCTATATGCTAATGAAATACTGGTTTTTTCACCTCCGCTGAGATAATCTATTTCTTGCTCGTATCCATCTTGCTCAACAATAGGAGAAAAATTCTCGTCTATCCTGGATTGTTTGGTTGGATCATCTATTAAAGTGGAAAACCAGTTTTGATATGTTAGATTAAAATTATACTGGACTGAATGTAACACCTGCTTTTCTGTTTGCTCTAGAGCCGGTATGAAAAAGTCATTTAACCATATAAGACAATTATTGAATTTAATGAACTTCTCATGATCCTTTTCAGCGTGAGAAATTTCATCTTTTAATCGACAAATTTCTTCAGTTAAATGTCTTTTTCTCTCTGTAGTAGTAGATAGATCATTATTCAACTTTTTAATTTTTTTATGTATAGCTTCTCCAACCTCCTCGGCTTTATGCAAGATATTATCGATATCTTCTAACGGAATCAAACTATTTGAAATAGATTTTAACTGTCCTTGTAGACGAGATATCTCCTCCTCGATTGCTATCTTCTCCTTAACTATTTTTTCAAGTCTGCTCTTTAGATTTTTCTGTCGAATTTCTTCATTTTTTATCTGTTCTTCTGCAGTAGTAAATTGAATCAGTGCATCTCGTAACGCTTTCATGTACGACAGAGGATCCTTGAATCTATTGTTATTTGGAAAATCCATCTCCTCTTGAATTACATTTTTGATTACTAGCTTCTGTACTTCTAGTTGTAATCGAGATACCTGTAATTTTTTTTCATCATATTTTTTAATAAGTGGAACTGCACTCTTAATTTTTGAAAATTCGTCCATTTTTTTAGATATCTCTTTTTCTAAATTTTCTCTTATGATAGAATTATTTTTATTTTCAGTTTCTAACTGCTCTATGTGTTTGATTGTTACCTCAAAATTTAATCTACGTTCTTTTTCAAGATTTATGATATGCTCTTTAGTTAGTATGCTATCACAGATTGGACATTTAGAACCTATATTGGAAATGCCATCAAGCTTTGATTCAAGGTACTGTTTACGTTCCTCCAACCTAGCCTTTTCTTTCTCCTTACTGGCTATCAAATTCATTATATCTTTAGATTCGTTACTCAATTTGGTCAATAAATTATTGAATTCATCCAATCGATTGTGCAAATCTTGAGTTGTCAAATTATTGTATAAACCTAATTCCTTGACAAGTCCGGACATATCTTCTGTTATATTATCGATTTTAGAATTTATGACTGTGATACTGTTATTTAATTTTTCAATATTTCCAATTTCATCATCTATCTGTGTTAAATTTTTAAAGGTAGGCTTTGTAATCTTTTTTTGAAGTCCTATTCGGTCATCTATATCTTGAATTTCTTGTTTTTTGTCGTGAATCTCCCTCAATATAGTGTTTATATGGGTAGTATTGTTCTCAATAGCTTGTTTTTTATTTTTTTCTAGAAGGTAGAGTTCAATCTTCTTCATCTGTCTTTTCCTTGCGTCTTCGATGGCTTCAGCAGCAGCTGATCTCTTCTTTTCTAATACTTCCAATTGCTTCTCTAGATTTGAAATTTTCAAAGATTCTATTCTCTTTTCATTCTCAGATTTTTCAAGATGTTTTTTTAATTCATCAAGGTTAGAAAATCCTTTTTTATAAACAGCGATGTTTGTTTTAATGGTAGATAACATGTTTTTCGTATTTTCTATTGCTATTTTGTAATCCTCGATACCAAAAGCTCTCCTTATTGTTTCAAGTCTGGTATTGACATCTCTTAAAATAAGCTTCATTTCCTCTTGAGGTGTAAAAACAGCGTATCTATAAATACGACTTGTAGAGTTAGGGCTTGATGGTTCATTGAACCTTAAGATTTGCAGAATTCTTTGTTTCAGTTCCGAAGCTGTAAGTGGTTCCATTTCTCCATCATTTATAAGATAACATGACTTGCTTTCCTGTGTGATTGAATCTCTCTTTCGTTTTAGTTTTCTTTTAATTTCATATTGTTTGTCATCAACCTCAAAATTTAGAATTGTGTATCCTTCGTCTTTCTTCTTGCTAAGAAGGCTTTCAGGTTTTTGCGATCCTAGTCCAAATAAAGAAAATTCTACTGCCATTAAAACGGTGGATTTTCCAGAGCCTATGTCTCCTTCAAATAAAGTAATTCCAAGTGGAAATTCAATCTTTGCATGATCATAACTTCTGATATTTTTTAGTTCTATCGATTTAAGAATCATTTTCTATATCCAATTCTAATATTTTGAAAGCATTCTCTTCGATCCTTTTTTGATATACGAACTTATTCTCGTTTACAAGCAATGGTTGTCTTACTTCGTGTAACAATGATTTTGCCATTTTTACTCCAGGTTGCCCTTGCATTTTTTTATCTCCACTCTTTATCTCACCGATATTTTCTTTGAACACGTTTGTTTCGATCTCGTCTTTATTTTGACCAATAGCAGGGGTTATGGAATATTCTTTTGATGATAAAGAATTACGATTAATTAAAACTTCTTTTGCTTTCTTTTCTTTTAATTCTTCTTTGAGCCTTGTAAATTCTATCTCAGTAGTTTTACCTGATATCAGTTCGCCAAAGATCTTTATTATGATAATTTTATCAGCGGGATCAAATTGTTTTATTTTTGCAAACAGATCTATATTTACCGAAGCTGATTTTTTTCCATATGCATTATATTCTACTATTTCATATTTGGCATTTTCAACTGGAATAAACTCTATTTTATGGATTTTATCATCAAATTCCACTAGAATGAATCCTCTTTTGATCCCTTTTGCATTTTCTTCAAGATCACTATGATATCCCGCAAATGTAGTACCAGAATACGCTATTTTTCCATATCCTTTAATTTCTTGCATTGAGAAACCATGAACATGACCCCCAGCGTAGTAATCAAATCCCTTTGGGAGAAACGAAATGGGCATAAATTCGCTCTCGCCAACGGACCCCGTCTTCAATTCATTGATTCCAGCATGAAAAAGAAAAATTTTGAATCCTTCCTCTATTTCCAGTACATTCCTATCCAGTTTCTGATAATATTCAAGCTCTTTTCCAGCAGACAATCCGGGAAGTCCAACAATCTTTGCATTTGTTTTTGGGTCTTGTGTGAACCCCAGTACAATTTTATCCTCTGACACATCCTTTTGTATTGAAACTTTAGTCAAATAACCAGATTCTGTGAGTAGATCAATAACTGAATTTGATACTGGACTAAAGTCATGGCTGCCGTATACGACATAAACAGGAATTCCAAATTCATGTAATTTTCTAAACTCTCGGAAGGCAAATTTTTGTACTCGCATTTCAGGAATATTAATATGAAATAAATCTCCAGGTATGAGAACAAAATCTACTTTTCGTTTGATGCATTCGTCTATTACGGATTGAAAAATTGATTCTTCTATCTGTTGGAGGGATAATTGTTTTTGATATCCCAAGTGACAGTCAGATAAGTGAGCGAATTTGTACAATTTTTAAAAGACCTTTGTTTTGAAATTTCTATTTCTATTTACTTTACTATCTGTTTCTTGCTTCTTTACTAATTCATCAAAAGGCGGGATCTTGATTGGAATGGCAAATGGGACAAAAATACTAGATATTATTGCTTCACCTTTATCCAAGCTTGCAATGTTTCTATCATCTGCAGATAAGTCTTGGGAAGCACTGGCAATAATTGCCTGTCTTTCCTGAACCATTTCGTTTCCAAGAATTATCTTTGTGTTCATGTTTACAAGAATCGTCCTTGGGATGATGCTGGTTAATTGAGTAACTGCTGTTAGACCAATTTTGAATTTTCTCCCTTCCTTTGCTATAGTACTATAAATATTGGAATTTTTATTTACCAGTACATCTTCTCCGATTACTCTGGGTGCTTCCTCAACTATGATAGTTACAACAGGCTTTCTATCCAATTCTCCTTTTACTTTATAATCCTGATATTTTTCAAAAACACGACTAGCAATAACATTTCCAATGATTAACTCTGCTTCATCCACTAGGCGAGAGGTGTCAAGAATCACAATCTTTCCGTCTTCGATATTTTTTACAATGTCATCTGCTACGGTTCTTCCTCTGGTTCCAGAATCAAAAACTTGATTAAAAGAAATAACATTACCATCTTCATCTTGGTCTAAACCAAGAGATAGTCTGAAAGTGCGTTTCAAGACATTCAGGGTCACAGATTTGACTTCGTTTTGATCGTTAGTCGGTTGTTCCTGAATAATTGCAGATATCCAATCTTTCCCAAATTCCCTAAAATAGATTCTTATAGCCTGTTCTTGGGCTTCAGTAAATAGTATAATTCCTTTAAAGTGTTCAGGTTTCAAAGTTTGGAGATTAATGGTTAGTAAATTAGATCCAGGAGGTGGATTATTTGGCGTATAATAAACAAGCCTATCCTTGGCGTCATTGTGATCCTTCAATCCCACTCCTTGTCTTCCATAATATTCATCATGAGCATCGAGGACTAGAGCACCAACTTTTTTTGTGTGTAGGAGATTCCACAGAATTATTTTAACAAGATTACTTTTTCCACGACCAGTAGTAGCTGGAATCAGAAGGTGGTGTGAGAAAACTTCCGTTGAAGGCAACCAAACCTCAACATCTATATCCTTTGAACCACTTCTGATTTTACCCACATAAAATGAGTCTTCACTTTTAGAGAGAAATTTTAAGTCCTCTTTACTAACCAGCGTTATTTCATTGAAAAAAGATGGAAGTATCTTCGGTAAACTCACTTTTACTGAGTCTGCTGATTGATCTAGGTATGCTAGGGCTCGTACCTTTGCTAGGACATAATTGCGAAGTTCTGGTTCAAAAATTTCAGCATTTGTTGGCATCTTTTCTAAATTAATTCCAGACATTAATTCATGGGTTTCTTGAGGTATTTGACTTCCATAAACAAGGTCAAAGACTTGTAAAATTAAAGATGATTTTGATTCTTTTGAAATCAGCAAATCCCCTAATTCAAGTTTCTTACCTGCTTTCTCACGAACAATAATATTTCCAAATTCACCTGAGATAATCTGTCCTACAATATCTATTTTGTCTATTTTGGACACATTCACACCGCCAAATTAAGATCATAATGACCTCGAATTGCTACTGTATGGTCAATTACCTGTTTCCAATTTGTCTCTTTGGACAGGTAAGATAGTATAATGTCCTTATAAAACGATAATTCATTAAACTTTACTCTGGAATAAGCATCAGCATCGATTAAACCATATGGATATCCAATCATGGATAAATCTGATGAATTGGAAGACAGTGCAGATAATATACTATTTAATTCATCAGGCGTCATTTTTTCTAGCTGATTTTGTAATATCTCAAGCCTGAAAACAAATTCAGAGTTGGGATGGAGTTTTACTACCATGATTAAACCTCTATCGTCTTTCCTTTGTGTTCCAACTTTGATAAACCATCTTTCAAAATCAACCTTGTTTGATATTTGTCTCACCGCACCTAATAATGAGGCTCCCGAATCCGTATATAACCGACTTGTTTTGGATAAACCACATATGATAATCCCTTTTGATTCAGCCAGATCATATAGTTCTCCGGTGTATTTTGATTCATTTTGAAATGCTTCTTGGAGAGAACCGTCTATAACAAGTATATCTCCTGCAGATAACTCATTTTTAACAGCCTCTATTGCCATTTTCCATTCTGCAAATCTACGAGCAATCGATGCCACTCTTGCCAAATCTGGTCGTTGATTTCCTTCTGTAATCCTACTATCGGTAGAATCAAATGACAGATCATCAGGATTAGGGAGTTTTTCGTTACTAATTTTGTCTATTGACCATAAATTGACATTGAAATAAATTTCTTTTTTTAAATCCATTTGTTTTATTGTGGAAAATACATATGAAAAAAATTCTATTTTATTTGTTGTTTTTTGTGGTGTTAATCTTTTCTTCCCATCAAAAATAGAAAAATATACTCTATTAAATTGAATTGAATAATTAGGTGCTTTTAGTAATTCACTACTTCCACCATCTACAAAAGCAATTTTTCTCTTTTCCTTTGTAATTTTGATTTGTTGAAATTTTTCTGGGCTCAGCTCAAATCTTTCAGAATTATCATTTGAAAATATAGATTTACCTGTACCTTGCTCTTTAATTCTAGATACAAGATCTTCTACGAGTAGTTGCACAGGATCATAATGCATAGTTCTCATCTGGCAATCAAACATGCGAGGCTAATTTGAAGTTATAATAGTTTCAGGTTTATTATATTATGTCCATAAACTTTCTAATATTACAAATTTGAAGTGTTTTTAAGAAGATTTTCTTATATTAGCCCATCTTCTTTCTCCTTATTTAATCAAATTCTACATTAAAAAATCCCAGTTTACCCCGTATGATTATCGGTTTCTTGAACTTCTGTGCATCTTTAATCATAAACCCATACTTATGATCAATGTTTTCTATGTCTGCGAGATGTTTTTTTCTATCACGTATAAATGATTTCTCGCTGTCATAAAATTTAACGTCATAGAGATAAGCCTTTCCAATAATTGCACCTATAATGAGAGATTCTGGATCGATTTTATTCCTTTTGCATGCTTCTTTGTCTATCTTTTTGGATGCATGAACTAGGAATTCGCCTCTAAATTTAGTGTTCCAGGTACGAAGTTCAATTGTTTTCTTTCCTGCGACCAGTAGATCAGCATAGGGTTGCTTTAGTGAAAGACATTTCTTAAGCATGTCCTATACATTAGCCTATAATTACAGAAGAATTTAACTGAACCTCTTGTACTTGAGATGCCATATTTTATGATATTCTTCATGTTCTGTATGAATTGGTATTAATGTCAGAATTGGTTCCTTCAATTACTTTTCATATTTGATCCCCTGATCCATTTTTGAATGTGGATATGATTCCACTCCGTCCTTTTTTTGAATATTTCGGGACCAGCCAATAAAAAATGGACGAAGGCACTGCAACACAGCAGATGAATCTACCTTTTCATCTCGCGTAAATCATGAGATTTGAACTTAATCTCAGGCAAATAATAATCTCACGAGTTATTAATTAGTTGTTTGTATATAGACATGTGAGCGAAAAGGGTCCAATTGATTCTGCTGTGCTAACAGAGCTCATGAAAAATCCCTTAATACTAAGAATCGTATCCATTTTAGATATAACTAGTCTTTCTATTCTAGAGCTATTTGAATACGGTCTAAATCTCAAAGATGTTAATTATGCAATGGCAAATGGTGTCATAGCATACGATAGATTAACTGAGCCACCATATGGAGAACAAATGAGTGCATTAGGGATTCCCCTCACCGGTGATTACTATTACAGCTTTCTCAATAGCAAAGTTAAGTTAACAGAGCTCGGAATATATATTTTGGAATCTATAAGGAGTACTCAGAGTCTTGAAAATAAATCACCTATGCTGCTTGATGATCAATCTTTTGAGTCAAACCCACGACATGCGTTTACGATAGGTTAATTTCGGAGAATTCCTATCAATTGCGTTGTAATAGTGGTAATAAAATAATCAAATGAATGGCATTTACTGGTTTCACTAAGCCGCTTTTGGTTTTTTCTTTATAATAATCACCAGCACCGCTACGCCAGCTGCAGGAAGAATGATGGCAAGCACTTTGCTAGCCAAAATCCCACTATTGTTTTCACTACTACCTGGAGAAGTAGGAAATGGATTCAGTATGCTAGGAGGTGATTGGTGCGGAACAAACACTCGGAATGAAGCCAATTGAATTGAATCATTTCTGTCAATCCTGAGTAAGACTTGATGTGTCCCGTCATCAGGAAATATATATGATACATTAAAATCTCCATCCTTAACGGTTATATTTTGAAATTTGAAAAGCCTCTGACCATTTGTAACAGTTACATGAGCAATAAAGTTTTTCATATGTTCCCCTGTTTTCAAATTTGTTACGCTAAATTCCAACTTGGTAAATGTGTCGATGATTGGTTTTTCTGGGGTATAGATAAATCGAATATCTACATTTTTTTCAATATTTTTCTGCTCTTGAATCCTAGTAGAATTAGGTATATGAGCTTTGGATGATTGATAGGTAATAATATTGAAGTTGATTAGATAAAGTAAGATTAAAAGTGTTACCGGTCTTAAAATTTGCATATAGTTTGTTAAAGGAAAGAAAATAATATGTTTATAATTTATAAAATATTATTTGCAAGCGGTAATACTATCAACCCGTGGAAAAGAATGTATTTTCAATGTAAGTGAGAATTGACTTACAGTTACTTTTGAAGTATGAATTTTCAAAATTCAAAATTTAATCTAATGGGAATAATTCTCTAGTTCTATCATTCAATTAGCTGTAGAATTTCTGGTTGCCAGTACTACAAAACCCCCACGAGGACAACATATTATTTCCTAGGTGTTTGTTTTGAAGTATAACTGTACATATAAATTCTATACTAGTAAAATAATTAGTTCAAGTTGTGCCGGACGTAGGTATTTGGTTGTACCCATCCTGATCATAAACCTTATAAAGAAATTGCATTTGGTTTGCATTTACAGAAAATATTCAGTATTAGCGGTTGACTGATTAATTTGATAGTATTTAGACAAAAATCAAGATGGAATTTGTCATTCTACACATGTTTTAATCGAACTATCATAGGATGAAAACCTTATCTCGGTGTCACAGCCTATATTTAGCTCGATTTCGGTTAAAATTGAACTAATATAGTACCGAAACTGAAGAAACCATACAGTACCATAAAATTCAAAACTAAGGGGAAACACTTAGAATCCATGAATAGCGGACATGGGTTCGAATCCCATTCCCTCCATTGTATTCATGGGTATGGACATATTCTTTATAAGCACAAACCTGACATCTTCATCTCAAAAAGGGAGAATCAACACATAAAATGACTTCAGTTATAGCCTCAGAAGTAGAACCAAGAGCAGGTAACATAATAACAAAAACAGATCTTGAAGAAAGAATTGATCTTATAATTGAAGGGTCATTACCTTATTTTAACTCTCTTTTTAAGAAAATGCTTTTTGCTAAATTAGAGAATGCTGAATTACTCTCTGATTTTATAATATCCGAATACAATATTCAGAATATTAAATTCAGTACAAAAATGGGCTTATATCAAAGTCCTTCTGAAATTTGCTTCGCCTATGGCTCCTACTAGTTAAGTCAAATTACGGTTCGATAAAGGTAATCACTATTAATATTTTCTGATTATACCCATAAAAATTACAATATTCTAAATGATAAATACGGATCTCTTTAAGTTTAGATGGAAATGAATAAGCAAATTAAATTTTTGATATCAGTATGTAATCAAACGAACAATCGTAATTATTGAAAGCTGAGCTCTATTACTTGAGGCAAAGGAATTATTTCAATTATCATGAATCCTAGCTTTAGTATGTGCATGAATAAAATTATATTAATAATTTAAGGTATAAAGTTTAAAGCGAAAAATAATCTGAAAATGTCCATGACTAGCAGAATGACAGAATATACACTCTGAAACTTCAATAGGTTCAATTATTTTTTCTTGAAATACTTTCTGTCTTAGCTTGAAACTAAATTCAACTGCAAAAATATGTTTACATTTATCATTTCGATACACAAAATCTGGACATGAACAATTTGGAGTCTCACCAAGAATTACATTATATTCGCCTTTACTTGATTGTGATTTTACTGTGTAATTACTTTCGCGAATACGATTAACTGTTCTTCGGTTTCAGCTAGTAATTGTCCCCTTAATTGTCCTGGATTATAGTGTTTGGGAGTATTGTAAACTTTTAGATACCAATAGATATATATGTATAGGTTTATAAAGGTATCTATGGCTATACAGCGGTATATATGGTAATGAAGAAAGTCATGTTAGCCTTACCAGACGAAATGATGAATGCTCTTGAGAAGGAACGTAAAGAACGATATCTTGAAACCATTCCCGAAACTGTCAGAGTTATCCTTAGCGATTATTTAAGAGGTAGGAAAAAACAATGAGCCAACGAGTGTGTCCTAAATGTCCTCCAAATCATGGAATCATGATTGGAGAAACGCAAACTATTCCAAAAAATGTTCCACTTCCCTTACCATTAAGTCCCAAAATTAACTTAGAACGTTACTTACCAAGTATCATAAAAAAACATAACTATTATACTATTTTTATCTGCCAGACATGTGGTTATACCGAATTTTTTATACATGACTAAGTTTTTAGAGACAGAGATACTCTTGCTTCTAGCTAGTCCAACTCATGCCTTGTTGATTCAATAACAAACTCAGAAACAGTTCTATAAGTGCCTTGTTTTTGAATTGCTATATCAATAATCCTATCTGCAAATGCTTGAGGAACTTTGATAGTCGCGTATTTTGGACGCATGTATGATTAATAGTTGAATCATGCTAATAAATTGACGAGCTTTACTGTTGTAGTCGTGGATATGCTTGACCTTATGGGTGTGATATAGGATCTAAAGATGATTTCAAATTTGCTTCACATACCACCCAGCACTATATCATAATTCCTCTTCCTTACAACCAAAAGTAAAAGTAAAAGTAAAAGTAAAAAATTTGGAAATGCATCATGACTATCTCTTACCATAGTTGAAGATTGCTATTATTACTGATCAAAATCCCTCATAACAAACATATGTTCTTTTACAGCAAAGCTTTAGTACAGTATATTAAAAATTAATGGAATGAAGCAAATGTACCTATATATCACACTTGTAACACTGGGAAGTACATTGTTTTTGTTTATGATTCAATCAAGCACATATGCCTTTAACCCAAACGCTACCAAATATGAATTATTCAAGATATGGGGTTCCAAAGGAACTAAAGATGGACAGTTTAACCGTCCCCATGATTTAGATTTCAGTAATGACGAAAAATATCTATACTCTGTAGATAGGGATGGCAATCGGATTCAAGTTTTCAATAAGAACGGTACATTTCTTTTCAAGTGGGGCAAGTTGGGAACCGCTGATGGAGATATGCATGTGCCATACGGTATCGACGTGGACGCTGCAGGAAATGTTTGGCTTGCTGATAGAGCTAATCATCGTATACAGAAATTTGACCCTCATGGTAAGTTTATTCTTAAATTTGGCACAAAGGGAGCTGGACCTGGACAGTTCGATAATCCAAGGCATGTAGTAGTAGACAAGCAGTTAAAATATGTCTATGTTGCCGATTCAAAAAATAATCGCATTCAAAAATTCGACATAAACGGAACATATGTAACAAGCTTCGGTTCTGGCAAGCCAAGTTCTGCCCCTGGCGAATTTAATCTTCCAACAACTATTGATATTGATTCCAATGGAGATTTTTACGTTACTGAGAGAGGAAATGAAAGAGTACAAAAGATAGATTCTAATGGCAAGTCCCTATTAATGTGGGGTTCATTAGGTAGCGGAGACAGTCAATTTTGTCATATGGAACATTTGGCATTGGATAAGTTCGATAATGTCTACGTTGATGACCCTCAATCAGACCCAGGATGTAGTATGCAACCAGCTATAAAGAAATTTGACAAGTTTGGACACTTCATCGCCAAAATAGGGACGTATGGGAAAGAACCAGGACAAATAATTGATCCAGAACACCTTGCTATAGACTCTGATGGCAAAATCTACGTATCAGACAGAGGTAACAATAGAATTCAGGTATTCAAACCGGTAGACTGAGTCACCATCATAGGATTTTCTGATGTATGCGAATGCATCTAAGGGTAGGCTGCTCATATTGACATTCGAAAGACGTCACAGAAAACAACACCGAGTTTTCTTAGACAATTTTCTAAAGCAACTTGTATTATTCAAATCTGTGAGTATTATCTCATGAATGAAACGATAAGGATAATCACTGCTATGATTCTCATTATGGGTGCTGCTGTAACAATTTTAAGTATACAAACTGTATCTGCAGGTCCTATAAACACTTCCAGATCCAATATTAAAGCGCTCAGAACAGATGCTTCTGGTGACGATAGCCAAGCGACAAGTCAAGATATAGATACCGAAATCATTACTTCTGCGGACAATACATGTTCAGAGTCAGAATGTTCTAACAGCATAAATATTAATCTTGGTGACAATTCAAACGATGGCTCAAAAGCAGCGGCCTGATAGCTGAATTATTTATGTAAAAATATGAACGCAGTCCATTAATTTGACTAGATTTAGTCATTCCATTATACCATCACATTGTCACCAGTTGATAGTTTACAAAAATGTACTTGTATTATCGTTCGAAATACTCAAAATGGGGGCATTTATAATTTGTAATTGAAGCACATGATCTTTTCACGCGAACATTTTATCATTATGTCAATCTTGCTAATTATCTTGTCTACGAATTTGCTAAATCAACCAATATACAGCCAAGAGTCAGAAGATCATGAATACGATCGCTCTTCTAGCAATAATAATAATGACCTGTTGGTTTCAATGAAACCACTAGAAAATAGCGTCGGTAAAGGAGATCAAGTAAACTTTGTTATTACCATTACAGATTCAGATTCACAACCAATTTCGGACGTGAAAATATATGGAAGTATGATATATCCTGATGGAACTCATAAACATACGTTTGAAGGTAAGACTAACGAAAATGGAAAATTTGTTTTTCCTCTAACGATAGATAACAAGATAAGTTTGGGAGAATTAAAAACTCAAATTAAGGTAACGAAGCCTGACTACAAACCTCTGTCTTTAAGCAGTGCTTTTAGTATAGTAAAGACATCTGACTCTGGCTCAAACGACGAATCTGATGACGTTAACGACGATAATGACGATGTTCAATATAGTATTCGTGGGACTCTGGAGGACAGAGGTGCATACAGTTTTGCTTTCGCTGGCGATTATGGTTGTGATAGCACTACCAGAGAAACAGTGAATGCTATGAAAAAAAAGAATCCTGATCTGGTTTTGGCTGTTGGAGATCTCTCGGAGACAAGGAATCCCGATTGCTTTTTTAAGATGTTTAAATCTCTAGATGAAAAGGGTAAACTCAAAGTTGCATTAGGTTTTCATGATATGAATGACGGAGACGATTCCTCCTCGCGTTTTAGTCAATATTTAAGTCATTTTGATATGGCTGATTCGTTCTACTCTTTTGATTATAAGAACATACATTTTCTAGTAATGAACACAGGATTGGATAGTCTTATTCCTTATGGAAAGGGGTCGCAACAATATGACTTTGTAAAATCTGATTTGGTACAGGCATCCAATACCAACAAGATAGACTGGATTATAGTGGTAAGTTATCAACCTTTTTACACCTCACCTACAGAGCATCTGGCGCCTGGTAACCTTAGAGTAGTGTATTCACCATTGTTCGAAAAATATGGTGTCGATCTTGTTATCACTGCACACAACCATAACTATCAACGAACCTATCCTTTATATTCGGCTTCCAAACACAGCAGCAGTCCTGAAATAAAGGACAAGAACGGCAATAACTACAACAATCCGAGTGCTCCTATTTATGTGACTGTGGGCACCGCTGGAGCGGAGTTGTATGAGTTCGATGGGCAGGCTCCATTCATTGCTGCTCAAACTGTACAATCAGGTTTTCTAAACGTAGAGATTCTAAAGGACAGAACACAATTAAAAGCTAAGTTTCTGGATGGACAGAGTACCTCTGACAAGGACTACTTTACTATTAACAAAACTTAATTTTATTTTTTTAAATTTTGCTATTTCAAGGATTTTAGACATCTAGGATTTACGTCAGATGCCATTGTTATTTAAAATATATACTAATACGAAATAAAAGTTGCACAATTACAACAAGATAAAATCAAAAATAAAATTGAAATACGCACCCATGTCATATCAATTGCTAATAAGCAAGATCTTCCAGGTAGGGGAAGAGAATTCAGAGGATCATTATTCCGCTACTAGGAAATTGGTCTACATGGATATATTGTTGAAAATATTCTGATATAATAATTATTGAGTGTGAAAGATTTTTCTCATCTAAAATTATGGTGAATTTAATTCATTTTAATTTAGTAATTTAATTTAGTATTAGGTTTTCAATTTCTACCGAAATATACACTCTAACGAAGAAAATCGCTATGGTTACCAAACTTGAATCATTCGATCAAATTTTGCCTTTGTCTGACATTTGGTATATTTCAGGAACTTGACATAAGAGTTGCCAAAAGGTACATTAATAATTTGCATATAGAGAAGTTATTCTTCTATTTAAATAAATTCAGGTAGAATATGGTATACAAAACTGTGCCACGAATGCTCCTGCAAGACCTAATCCCATTAATAACATGCTAGTTCTCATATTAGGTAGGCTTAGAAGTAGCTATTTAAGAGTGCCTGAAGTCCTTTACAATAGAAATTGATATATTATTACCACATAGAACATAAAGAAATTGCATTTGGTTTGCATTTACAGAAAATATTCAGTATTAGAGGTTGACGATTAATTTGATAGTATTAAGTCAAAAATCAGGATGGAATTTCTCATTCTACACATGTTTTAAATTGAACTATTATAGGACGGGAACGTTATCCAGTGTCACAGCCTATATTTAGCTCAAAATTTCGGTTAAAATTGAACTAATATAGTATGGAAGCTTGAGGAAATCCATACAGTACCATAAAATTCAAAACTAAAGGAAAACACTTAATATCCATGAATAGCACACAAGGGTTCGAATCCCATTCCCTCCATTGTAGTCATAAGTTTTTATATATTCTTTATAAATACAGGACGAATTAGTCACCTTAGCGGGCCGAATAATAAAAATGACTTGGCTGTTATTCACCAAACTTGGAAACAAGATAAAATAATGCGAAAGTCCGATATTGAAAAACTAATAATCTATAACAGAAGATTTTCCGTGAAATTATTTTCAAAATCCGTTTTTTGTAAACTCATGAAATGCCAAAATTCTTGGCTTTTATAATTTTTAGGTATAATACTTAACATCAATTAAGATGGATACAGAGAAAACAGAGGAAACGCGTCCAGAATAAGTGGTAATTATAGTCCAGAAAATTACGCCGGATCTAATTCTTAATATGAGTCGGACCTCAAAGAACTGGCTTGATTAATGTGACCCTTTGTCCACATTAAAGGAAATTAGATGTTACCACTTTCTATAACTATTTCGGAATCCGAAAATGGAATTTAAGATAAGGTTAACAAGTCATAAGTCACGATTCGGCTGTTTTTATACAAAAATTTCAACACCATATCTTGCAAACAACATCGAAATGCTAGCATCAAGTCTCATTTCATAATTGCTGATTTATAGCCGCATCTATTCGTATATTTAAGATCTGTGATATGTACAATATATCGAGCAAATAATAGAGCGATGGTCTGTCTAAAGAAGTTATGGTTAAGTATCAAGTAGAAATGTATTTCAGTACAACAACTTTAAATGTCTAATGTTATATTTGTGACTTTCTAGTAATACTGTATGGCAAAGGATCCTGTTTGTGGTATGTTTGTAGAAGAAAAAAAAGATTCCATCAGATATGATGTCAAGGGAAAAGAATATTTTTTCTGCAGCAATCAATGTCTAAATGAATTTAGACAACCTGAAAAGGAATTCAGGATATTAAAAATTCATGTAGCGGTTAGCATTGCGTTGACAATTCCAATAATATTCTTGAGTTTACCGCACATGTTACCAGCTCAATTTGGTCGACTCTTTCCAATGGATTTAATGCATAACATAAGTTATCTCTTGTTGGTACTAGCTACTCCTTTGCAGTTTTGGATAGGTTGGAGATTTTATAAAGGCTTCTGGGATGGAATAAAGGCAAAGGCATCAAATATGGATACGCTTATTGCAATAGGAACAACTGCCGCATATTCATATAGTGCAGCAGTAACTATTATTCCAAGTTTTTTCCCGTTTAATTCTGTATATTTTGAAACATCGGCTGTAATTATCACATTGATACTCGTAGGTAAATTGCTCGAAATAGGAACAAAAGAGAAGGCAACTATTGCAGTAAGAAAGTTATTGGATCTGCAACCACGTATGGCAAAAGTATTACGTCCAACTAAGAACTCAAATACAGGAGAATATTTGGAAGAGGAGATAGAAACTCCAATTGAAGAAATTAAAGAAAAAGACATATTGATTGTAAGACCTGGTGAAAAAATTCCTACCGATGGAATAGTGATAGAAGGCACATCAACCATAGACGAATCTGCTATAACAGGTGAAAGTATTCCTATAGACAAGTCCGAAGGTGATCAAATTATCGGCGCAACCATTAATAAAAGTGGATTATTAAAAATTAAAGCTACAAAAGTAGGACAAGACACAGTACTATCACAAATAATAAACTTGGTAGAAGAAGCTCGAACTGGTAAGGCACAAATGCAAAGGATGGTTGACCAAGTCGCTAAATACTTTGTACCTGCGATATTAGTCGCTGCAATTGGAGTCGGCCTGGGTTGGTACTTCATTGGGAACATAGGAATTACATACAGTTTACTTGCATTTGTCTCTGTCATAATTATTGCATGTCCTTGTGCATTAGGAATAGCTACACCCGCTGCGTTGATGATGGGTTCTGGAAAAGCTGCCGAATACGGTATACTATTCAAAGGAGGCGAATACCTGGAGATAGCTAGCAAAGTAAATACAGTTGTGTTTGACAAGACTGGAACTCTAACAGAAGGAAGGCCATCACTGACTGATATTTATAACATCTCCAATATTGGAGAGAAAGAGTTAATTAGACTTGCAGGTATCGCCGAGTCAGGATCAGAGCATCCCTTAGGACAAGCAATTACAAGAAAAGCAAAGGAAGAAATTCAGGTTTCTAATCCAGACTCGTTTGAAGCCATATCAGGCCAAGGAATCAGAGCTATGTACGAAGGGCATGTCATTGTAGTAGGGAATAGAAGGTTGATTAATGACAATGGTATCACAATTCCAGAAATTGTTGATGCAAAATTAAAGGATTTTGAAAACATGGGCAAAACCGCAGTTTTGGTAGCAATAGATTCAAAGCTAGCTGGAATTTTAGGTTTGGCTGATACAGTAAAGAAAAATGCAAGAGAAGCTATCGAAGAGCTCAAATCAATGGGTAAAGAAATTATTATGCTGACTGGGGATAACGAAAGAACTGCAAAATTTATTGGAGAATCGTTAGGTATTGACAGAATTATCGCTCATGTTATGCCCCAACAAAAGCAAGAAGTAATACTAAAACTGAAGTCTGAAGGTAAAATAGTTGCCATGGTAGGAGATGGTATAAACGATGCTCCAGCACTAGCTCAAGCTGATTTAGGAATTGCAATCGGTTCTGGAACAGACGTGGCAAAGGAAACTGGAGGTATCATACTGATAAAAAGTGACGTGAAAGATGTAGTAATAGCGCTAGAATTAGGAAAAAAGACAGTTTCTAAAATTAAACAAAATCTGTTCTGGGCATTTGCATATAATACTGGATTAATACCAATTGCTGGTGGAGCTCTAGTCCCGTTCCTTGGAGTAGGAATATTTGGGTGGCTTCCAATGTTAGCTGGCATTGCTATGGCAATGAGCTCGCTAACTGTGGTAGGGAATTCGGTATTACTTGGAAGGTACAAACCAAAGATCTTTGTGAACAAAAGTCAGATTGAGGGAAGTAGGATTCAAAATAAGAATGAAGAAAATCAATATGTAATCACAAGATGAAACAAAAAGTCGTACAATAATCGCTTTATCAAATAAACAATAGATAGAAACAATAAAAGCAAAATACGCAAGTAATGTATGATCTAATTTCAACACAAAACTTGATTGGTTCATTGAACAATATCACTAATGTCAATGCATTCTATAATTCAATTGAAATGTTGATTTTTATCTTATTCTCTTAACTTGCAGATTTCATTTTTTCACATTCTCTTCTAAAGTAAGGTTTTAATAAAATCTACTTGCTACCTCTTTCATTCATGGAGTAATTGAATAAAATAGAATATACGAATTGACTATATTGGAATTTTTTTGAATTCGTTGTCATTATTTAGCTTTAATAGTGTTAGTCATAGTTACAAGGTATGACGAATATACAAAATTTGCGATGTTTTTCTGCATGTCTAATTTCTAAATCTGACTGATGCATTTATAACCATCGGGACAAGTTAATCTTACATGAATTCTGAATCTAAAAGCGTTTTTCTTGAACCGACGTCTATTGCCATTATCGGCGCATCTGAAAAATCCGGAATAGGAAGAGCTATTTTTTCCAATATACAAAACGGCTATAAAGGAAGAATTTATCCAATCACTCCATCAAATGAGTATGTATTTGGAATAAAAGCATACAAAAGTGTAATTGATGTTCCTGAAGATATTGATTTAGCAGTCGTTGCAACTCCAAATAAAAGCGTTCCACAAGTAATGGATGAAGTTGGTAAGAAAAAAATCCAGGCAGCCATCATAGTCTCCGCTGGATTTAAAGAAGTCAACGAGCAAGGTGCAATGCTTGAAAGAGAAATTAGTACAATCTGCAAAAAATATGGAATTAGGGTAATTGGACCCAATTGTCTAGGAATAATGAGTTTATCCAAAAATAATATGATGAATGCCACATTTCTCAAGATTACACCAAAATACGGTGGGATTGCTCTTGTTTCACAAAGTGGTGCAATATGTGCAGCTACTGTAGAAGATGCAATGGCACAGGGAATTGGATTTTCAAAAGTAATTAGCATGGGCAATAAGGTTGACGTTGATGAGAACGACATACTTGAACTTTTAAACACAGATCCAGAAACCCGCGTGATTATTATGTATTTAGAAGATATTCACGATGGAAGAAGATTTATGGAGATAGCAACAAAGACTACTTTAGTACATAAAAAGCCCATAGTAGTTATTAAGGCAGGAAGAACTCCAGAAGGCGCAAAAGCTGCTATGTCCCATACAGGGGCACTAATGGGCGCTGATGAAGTCTATGACGCGTTATTTTCGCAATGTGGCGTAATAAGGGTTGATACTATGCAAGAACTTTTTGACTTAGCAACAGCATTTTCAAAACAACCGATACCAGAAGATAATAAAGGTGTTGTAATAGTTTCAAATGCAGGTGGTCCTGCAATAATATCCACCGATGCATGTTCAAAATATGGCATCAAGCTTGCTGATTTAACTTCATCAATGGAAACTATTGCAAAAGTCATCCCCGCACATGGATCTCCCAGAAATCCTATAGACATAGTTGGCGATGCAGATTATAATCGATTTGAGAAGGTATTGAGTGAAGTTGTCTCAAATTCAAATGTTGGCTCAATTGTCACAATGTGCACGCCATCTGCTACACTTGACTATAATGATCTAGCTAGAACCATAGTCAATAAAACTAGTAATTCAGGAAAGACTTCCTTATCTGCACTCATGGGACTTGCTGAAGGAACAGAAAATAAACAAATTCTCTCAGATGGTGGGATACCGCATTATCCATACGCAGAACCAGCTATACGAACCCTCAAGGCAATGTACGATTTTTCCAAGTGGCTCTCAACACCTAAATCAGAAATTAAGTCGTTTCAAGTTGATAAAAGTGCTGTTCAAAAAATTTTTGAAAATGTTAGAAATCAAGGTAGAAAAAATCTATTAGAAGAAGAAGGCTACAAAGTGATCGAAGCCTATGGCTTTCCAAGACCAAAAAGCTTTCTTGCAAGCAATATGGAGGAATGCGTAAAGGCCGCAGATGAGATTGGCTATCCTGTCGTAATGAAGATTGTATCGGAAGATATCATTCATAAATCTGATGCAGGAGGTGTAAGAGTGGGATTACAAACAAGTGAAGAGGTTTCTACGGCATTTAAGGAAATAATGGAAAGGGTAAAAGAATACAAATCAAACGCAAGAATTAAGGGAATACTGGTTCAGCAAATGATAGTATCTGCTAGGGAAACTATATTGGGTTCCAAACATGATCCAATATTTGGACCATTGATTATGTTTGGATTGGGAGGAATCTATGTAGAAGTTTTGAAAGATGTAATATTTAGACTTGCACCTATCAATGAAAGAGAAGCAATTAACATGATAAATTCAATAAGGACATCAAAGCTATTACGGGGTGTTAGAGGACAAAAAGCTTCAGATATTAATTCATTAGTGGATTGTCTATTACGACTATCACAGTTGGTAACAGATTTCCCAGAGATTATAGAATTTGATATGAATCCCCTATTAGTATTAGATGAAGGAAAGGGTGCCTGTGCTGTAGATGTGCGAATTGGATTAAAATAGTCTACTTTACTCTGTTTTACTTTACTCTATGCGATTTTTTTCCCACATTCCGTGCAAAATGTAGCACCCATCTCGTTTTCAAAGCCACAATTTGGACAACTATTTGATGCTTTTTCTTCCCTGTTTGTGAGAGTATTTTTTTCAGCAAGCAATATTATATCCCCAATTTTTGAAATATCACTCCATGAAATTTCTAACGGCTTATCTGAAATTTCGAATTTTGAAATCTTAAGATTGATTTCCATTTTTCCCTTATGTGATCTTCTTAATCCAACTTCCTGAACATTGCCTAATAACAAAGCATCGTGATCGTACGCTGGCATTCCTACTAGTGATTGTATGGAGACAAATTCATCTTTTGATTTTGATACTGTCACCGAAGAACTGATAGAATCTTGTTTTACTTCCAACTTCTCTGAGTTCTTTACTTCCAACTTCTCTGAGTCCGTTTGTGAAACTTGATTAGAATCAAATTTTCTATATTGTGCAATGGTATTTCCACAAGTACGACATTTATATTCGCCCTTTTCGAGAAGGGTAACACCTTCACCTAGATCTTCATTTGGGTTTTCAAATTTAATATCGGGAACGCCATCAAAATCTTTTTCACATTTATTACAATGATATCTTACAAACCGATCGTCAGGAAGCCTTCCAATTCCAGCCAAAAATAGTTCAGGTCCTCCCAAATTTCCTTTCTTCTGTTCTTCATCATTAACAGATGCTATTACAAAACCTCCAGAGCCCCTTAATTTTTTCTCTCTTAACCCCTCATCAGCACTCATCATGTTTTTCTAGATAGTTTATGGTTAGAAGATATAAAACATTACGCTATCTGGGATGCCAATATCATTTATAGTACAACTTATATCTGTGTAGTTTATTAGGTTAGATGATAGAAGTCCGGTAAGTAGAGTAATGATTACTTTCACGTTATCCGTACTTTTGTAAATATAGGAAATAAATGAAATAAAATGACTTCGTTTGAAGAATTAGGTATAAGTACAAGTGTAATGAAAGCACTAAAGGAAATTGGGATAGAATCTCCATTTCCAATCCAAGAATTATCCATTCCATTCATTTTAAAAGGCATGGACGTAATAGGTCAAGCACACACTGGAACAGGAAAGACAGCGGCATTTTCACTTCCGCTGATCACAAGAATGAAACCAAAAAGTACTATTCAGGCATTAATATTGGTACCAACAAGGGAATTGGCTATTCAAGTGACCAGTGAAATTAGAAAATTTGCAAGATATACTGGGATAAGAACCGTTGCGATATATGGGGGTCAACGAATTAATTTGCAAATCGATCAGCTTAGGAAAGGAGCGCAAATTGTGGTTGCTACTCCAGGCAGATTGATAGACCACGTGAAAAGTGGCACTATTCGGTTAGATGATGTCAATTATGTAGTTTTAGATGAGGCAGATCGAATGCTTGATATGGGTTTTATAGATGATATAAAGTTCATACTTTTTTATGTTAATGAAGATAGACAGACATGTTTGTTCTCTGCAACTATGCCTCCAGAAATTTTGAGATTATCACATGAATATATGAAAAATCCAAAGGAAATTAGACTTAACGAAGATGAATTGAGTCTCGACACCATTAATCAATCTTATCTCATCATAGATGAAAGAGAAAAATTCAAACATCTTTGTAATCTCATAAGGAATAGGGAAAAGAAACAAACAATAGTATTCGCGGCTACAAAAATAAGAACACAAAAATTAGCGGATGAACTAAAACAACATGGATTTAGAGTAATTACTATTCATGGAGATCTTTCACAGAAACAAAGAGATCATTCAATGTTGAGATTCAAAACTGGAAATGAAGATATTTTGGTTGCAACAGATATTGCTGCCAGAGGAATAGATATTCCTGCTGTAGGTCATATAATAAATTATGATGTTCCGGACAATCCGCTGATGTATTTTCATAGGATTGGAAGAACAGCAAGAGCAGGAGGTAGTGGTCAGGCAATATCCTTGGTATCAAAAAATAGGTTTGAAGACTTCTCAAGAATTTTGAATCATACCGATCAACAAATAAAAAGACTTAACGACGAAATGGGAATAGAAATTCCACAAATTCAATCTTATTCTGGAAGGACAAATATTAGACGATATAATGAGTACAATAGGAATAATAGAAATTCTTACGGCAATACAAGATACAGGCGATATGGATCTAGAAATGGTGACAATAAAGAATACCGAAGAAAGACTTATTCAACCTATAGAAGTTAAGGTAGGCAATAACAGAATAAAAACGTAATTTCGATGTCGTGATGTTGCGATAGACTTAATTATTAAATAATATCAAACGATTCGTAGATATGTTTTCGACGGCATCAAAGTATGTTACGATTATCTCCGTACTATATCTGATTTTATTTTTTGCCTTTTCTTCTGGGCTAGTTAATTCGATTATAGAAGGATCTAGTGCTAAGGCCTTCGTAGTCCCTACTAGATCTATCCAGACTATAGGAGAGACAATTGTTACAATAATGATACTCTTTATGGGATTGTTTGGAGTATATCTAGTCTATAAATCTGGTGGAATATCGCAACCTAAGAATCAGTGGAGTTTTCTAGCAGGAGGATTTATACTAATAGCCATATCCTTAGTAGTTGGATTCCATCTGGTAAAAATCAAATCTGGTCTCATATAATACTTAATTTAGTTACCGGAATAGTTATCGTCTGTCTTTTCATAGTAGGATGAGAACCAATACTAATCGAAAGATTATTTTCATCTTTTGCATTCGCATATAATTTCACAGAACTTTTTAGTCCTAGAAGTCTATTTTTGTCTAGGAATTCTGACCAACCTTCTTCATGCTTATATCTGATCATATTCGTTATCAATAAAGGGATTTTTGCATAATATGTATTCTTTAGTAACAGCATTAAAAGAATAGAAAGCAAGTGATTTACATTTTTATTTTCTAATTTATTTTCTAAATTAATTTCTCTATAAAGCAAACTAGAAAATGAGGTTATTGAATCAAATATGACTAAAGATGAATCTGGTATAGATTCAATTATGCTGATAATTGTAGAGCTAATGTTCTCTTCTTCAGGAAGATATAATTTCAAATTGTTGTAACTCATATTTTTAAAACTTGAAAATAATCCTGCTCTAAAATAGGCAGTAAAGGACGTATCTGAATCAATATAAATAATTCGCTTACTTTCATATAATTCCAAAATTAGTGATACAACAAAATGTAGCTTTGCATCTGGGTTATTATAGACCAAAGTATTAAATCCTGAATGACTCAGCATACTATAGATCATTTTTTATAATAATGCAGTAAAGGGTTATAATGATTTATGATTCATTGGATGTGGAATCAATTCAAAAAGATTTTCCAGTAACAAGGAAAATTATTTATATGAATAATGGTTCATTAGCACCTCTTCCATTATCTTCAATTAAAGCAATGACTGATTTTCTAATACGGTATTCGGAAGTAGGACCAGACTCTACTACAATACAAGAATACATTGTTTCGCTTATGAATGAGCTACGAATTAGAATTAGTCATCTTATAAACTCTGAACCTGAAGAAATTGTGTTTACACAAAGCACGACTGAGGGACTTAATTATGTTTCTACTGGATTAAACTGGAAAAAATCTGATATGATTGTAGTCAGAGGTGGTCCACATGAGCATTATGCCAATTATTTTCCATGGCTAAATGTTTCAAAGAAATTTAAAGTGAAAATCAAGGAACTGAAGATCGATAATAATGGATTTTTTGATCTGGATGAATTAGAAAAGCTAGCAAAGAGTTCCAATATAAAACTAATAACATTAAGTCATGCGCTTTATAATAACGGCGCCATCTTGCCTGTGGAAGAAGTCGGGAAGATAGCTCAGGATAATAATATGTTATACTGTATAGATGCCGCTCAGAGCGTTGGATCTATTCCTATTGACGTCAAGAGAATTAATTGTGACTTTATGGCATTTCCTAGTTTTAAGTGGATATGTGGACCTCCAGGGATTGGCATTTTTTACTGCAAGAAAAAATCGGCGGATTTCTTGGAGCCCAGATATATAGGCAATGAGTCTGCTATCATGACTGAAAAAAAGGATTTGGTTTTTCTAGAGACACCCGTAAAATTTCAAACAGGATTCAGAAATTATGTAGGCTTAGCGGGAGTAGAAGCTTCATCAAGATATATTTTGCGTCTTGGAATTAATACCGTTAGAAAAATGAATATCACTATTGCTAACGAATTGAGAAATGAATTAAGGAAACTCCCCAATATACAGATTTTCGGACCAGATGACGAAAAATTGAGGACATCCATTATTTCTTTCATAATTGATGGTGTTGAATCCAAAACTATAGTATCAAAACTCGAAGAAAATGAAATAATTGTTGCAGAAAGAGACATTCATATTGACAAAAAAATAATCAAGACAGTTAGGCTTTCTCCGCACTTCTTTAACAGTTACGACGAAATTTCGAAGTTAGTGAAACAATTAAAAATTATTTTAAAATGAATTTGCTTCATATTTTCTATTCTTATTTCCCTGACCTTCAATTACGATCATTGTAAGAGTAGATCTAACTTTATCTATCCGTCTTACATGCCACGTAATTGTTTCCCTGAGCAAATCCATTGTATCAGACGTTATTTTTACAATTATGTCATACACGCCATATACTCCACTTACTTCAGTAACTCCTGCCATTTTTCTAAGCACTTGCAGAATTTCTTCTTCTGATCCAAGATCACAATTAATAAGCACATAAGCTGTTGGCATGAAAAGTAAATATGAAAACAAGTATTAAAACTCGCTGGAATTAAGCATCATGATATTTGTTGCAATATCAAATAAACTAAGGAATTTCATCCAATTTTTTGAAACAAACTTGTTACAACATATTCAAATGTAGTTACTACTAAATGGTAATAATATTTTTATTAATACTAGATTCAGATTTAATAATTTTAATTTGAAATAGGACTTTTACATATTTCACACGCAAACAATGGTATATTTGGATCGTTGTGATATTCTACTCTGCCAATAAGTATTCTGCCGTTTTTTTCTAAGGCTTTCATATATTCCATCTCACCTTCGGATACACCATAAATTATAGGAATATATCTAACGACTCGATTACAATTATTACAATATGCTTGCGATATTTTTCTTGGAAAACTGAGGTGATAAGTTTTGTGAAGTCCATTTGCCTGATAGCGAGATATATTATATATTTCTTCGAGCCTGTAATTTATTCTATAAAATATAAGATCGCCTTCATCGTGCCTATTATTTTTCAAGAATATATAATGCAAATCATGCAATACCTTTTCGATGCAGGGAGAATATATCAATTCAAATCACAATTTAATATAATAAATATGCAGACCTATTTCACTTGCTTACGATTTTTTATCATCCCATGAATAACTACAGAACCAATAAATCCAAAAGCACCTAGTAATGTGTAGAAGATCAAATGCTGTGATATCCCGATCAATTCTTCGATGCTCATATGAATAAATCCAAGTATTATTTTATATGTATATTATATTAATTGATATTTAGGTCGTTCTACTCAATGAAAATGTCATAAAGTATATTTAGAAAAAGTATCGAACGTAAAATTTTATAAATCTTTTTTTAGCTATTATTGATAGTATTTCGGAATATCTGGAACTAAATGAATAACATCTAAATTATTATTTTTATCTTGATTTGGAATTCCATTCTGTCCTCTTTTTGTCATACTCTTCCCTTGAATACCTAACTCGTGCTGGCTGTCCCATAACTACAGTATTTGGCTGTACGTCCCTTGTAACCAAAGCTCCCATGGCAACTACACTGTCTTGACCAATATGTATGCCAGCTTTTATTATTGCTCCCCCTCCAATTATGGCACCATCATCAACTATAACTCCTGTCATATTCGGACTCATGGGATATGGGTCGTTAGTAAATGTAGTGGATGGGCCAATGAATACGTTCTTGCCAATGACTGTTAATGGTGGAATATAGACAGATCCCTCTATTCTACTGTTTTCTCCGATCTTGACATTGAAATCTATATGCACTAAAGAACCTATAGATACATTGTCACCAATTTCTGTATTGTTTCCAATATAACTAAAATGCCAAATCTTTACGTTCTTCCCGATTTTGGCTGTGTTGGAAACATAATTTATAATTCCTTCTGACCGATTCATTACCTATAGATGCCAAGGATTGCCATATTTTATTATTTTTTCGGGGATCTTTTCACGCCAAATTTTTAGGAATTCAATATCTTTTTGCTTGTCTCTCAATTCATCAGGCAGCAAAATCGGAATCTCGTCCATTATAGGAAAAAATCTATTGCAACTAGGACAAGACAACATCCCTTCTTGAATAAGAACTTCGTTAATATTAGAATCTTCAACAGTCTTAAATTCTTCTAGTTCCAATGGATAGTGCTTGTCAATAGGACAAGCTAGTATGTCCAGCATCGATTTTCTCATACTAATTCATATCCAAGTATATAGGGGCCCCTGTCTTGGCAGACAAAAGTGCAGCTTCTGCAACCTTTGTTACATTTGTAGCGTCTTGTGCAGTTACCACCGGTTTCCTTTTTCCAGCTACTGCTTCAAATACACTTCGCAATTCTAGAATTAGTGGTTCTTGGAACTTTTGTCTTCTTGGTATTAATGTAGCTTCAGCCTGATCAATTCTTATTTGTTGTGTAATAAAATCTCCAGTTATAGTGCCTTCTGTACACACAGCAGAAAACGTTCTCACTTTTTTGGGCGTGATCCAATTTGAGGCTATTATTGCAACCTTTTGATGCTCAAATCCTAGCATAATCGTGGCAAAATCTTCATTTGAATGAAACTTTTTACCAGCTCTCGCAAATACCATGTTTGGCATTGTACCAAATGAAAAAATAGCAGTATCAATATCGTGCACTGAGGTATCATATATTATTCCTACATCCTTAATGTGAATGGGCATTCTGTTTTCTCTGTGAAACTCCATCATTATTAGGTCTCCATATGTATGATTTTGAATAAAACCCTTTAAATCCTGAATAACAGGATTAAATCTTTCAATATAACCGCATGTCAAAATTACACCTTTTTTTTCTGCCAATTCACTCAATTGCTTACATTCTTTTGATGAAAATGAGAGTGGTTTTTCAACGAAGACATGACATCCATGTTCAATTATATCAACAGCAATCGGAAAATGAGTTTTAGTTGGTGTACAGATCAAACAAAGATCTAATTTTTTTTCGTTTAATAAAAGTTCGCTAACGGATGAATAATATTTTGTACCATATAATTTACCAACCTCTTTTGCGCGATCAGCTGACATATCGCAGATTGCTTCAAGAGCACCTAAATCATGAAGTACCCTCACATGATTTTTACCCCATCCACCAACTCCAATGACTGCAAAATGTAAATTGTCATCATTCATTACCATACAGGAGTTAACCAATCCATAAATTTCTTGACTTTCCCTGATACTACCTTTTCGTATTTCGCCCTAATGCTACTAGTAACAGGTCCTTCTTTTGCACTTGCTATCAAATGATTATCTAATTTTGTTATTGGTACAATTTCTGCAGCAGTTCCAGTCAAGAATAATTCATCTGCTACATATAGCTCTGTTCTGGAAATAGGTCTCTGTACTATCTCATATCCAATTTCGTTGGCTAATGTAATTGCTGTATTTCTTGTGATGCCATCTAGTATCGAGTCTGATACATTAGGTGTTATTATTTTACCCTCCTTTACAAGAAAGATATTCTCGCCTGACGCTTCACTCACATTTCCATTCTTATCTAGTAATATTGCCTCATCATATCCATTCCTTTTGGCTTCCTGAGTTGCTAATATGGAATTAAGATAGTTACCTGCGGCTTTAGCCAAAGGAGGAATGGATTCATCATTAATTCGTCTCCATGAGGAAATACATACTGAAATGCCTTTTTCATCAAAATATTTAGAAAATGGGAATATAATTATGGCTGCATGCGTAGGTGAGTCTGGATTAATATTTAAATCAATACCGTGCAGACCTACAAAAGTTAATGGTCTAATATAACAAGATTGCTTCATGGATATCTTTTTCAATAATTCTAGCGTTGCATTGCAAAGATCTTCTATAGAAAACTTTACTGAAATTGAGTAAATACTAGCAGATCTATGTAGCCTTGCCATATGCTCTTTGAGTCTAAATACATGAATATTATCTGCTGCCGAATATGCACGTATGCCCTCAAATACAGCAGTACCATAGTGCAATGCATGAATCATTATTGGAACTTTAGCTTCTTCCCATTTCACATAATTGCCATCAAACCAGACAAGATCAGCTCCTTTATTCCTCATAATTGGCAAGTTGATGTAGGATTATAAAAATCTTCAAATATGAAGAATTCCATCGGTAGGGAACTTCATCCCCATTATTTTAATAGTCTTATCAGTAGAACGCGCAAATTTTTCAACTAGACTCCAATTTTCTTCTATTAGCCTTATAACAGCACATGGCACTAATCGTCTCCATGATTGAGTGGAGTCTCTGTCAGATTCGCCGCTTAAAGCATCAGAGTAAAGCAATTCTTTTACTTGTGAAGCCGAAACTGCTAGTCTTTCAGCCTTGATTGGATGAAGATTGTAAAGTCTCAATGCAATCCATTCTGCCTTATCTCCGGTATAAGAAAAAAATTTGGTTTCTTTTACGTTTTTGAGTATTTGTTTTCGTATACTCCAGGAATAAGGTGATACAAGAGGCGGGAGATATTTGATATATGGAGAGAAGAATACATAATCAGGGAGAATTTCTACATTTTCGTTTTTGTTGAATATACTTTCTAGCATAGATTTCCTAGATTCGTATGAAAACGGAAATGTTCTCGTGTTTACTTCTATGCCTTTCTTAAGAAATATTACCGGAAAAACGTACACGTGATATTTCTTCGATAGCTGTGATATGATATTTTCATGAGATTTGGTAATTGGATTTAGATGTGCTAGATATAGCGCAGCAATTTTTTCCAATATTGAATACTATTAATCAGATAAAATAACAAAAAGTAATGAGGTTTAGGCTTTCTTCACTTCTATTTCTATTGTTGAAACATTCCTAGTCCTGCCATCCTCTGCCTGAACAGTTTCAGAACCTATTCTCACATCCCCAATTTTGTAGCCTGCATTTTCCATTCTTTTCAAAATTATTTGGGATACATCTACCGCTCTTCCGATACTCAAACCTCTTGCTTTGATGGTGACTGATGGTTGGTTCGCTAATTGTATAAGAGTTGAAGTTACGTATGCCATCAATGGTTTCTTGCCAATATATATCGAGTCACGAGGACCGTCTCTTGGTACTTGACTATTCTGTTGTTGTGCTTCAGACATAAGATGTGCTACTCTAAAGGATAATTTAAATCTAAAAGAACTTGGCTTATAATTGTCAATTGTTTCAAGAAAGTTGATATTTGAATAATATGTTTTATTAGATTATTTGATGAATATCTTCATCTAATTCAATTCATTTGGCTAACTAGAAGATAAAACGATGGTTGAACTTGGCTATAACTGTAAAAATAATCATGACAATATGCTATAAATTACTCATTTCTTACTTGACTTATAATATTTCTTATCCATTTTAAAGGTCTTACATGAACAACTTCCAATAAGGCATTTCATTTTATCTCTGGAAGCAGTTCTATCGTGATCAACTTTTTGGTGTTTACACCTTAAACATTTAACTAAGAGATCTGATTCATTATCCAATGAAGTGTACCAAACAAGATCTCCCTTAACTAATAATATAATCTTACGTAATAGTAGCCAAGTCTGGATTATTTTTATAAAGTTATGTGAATTGGGTCAGCGTCTAACTTTGAATATTTCCTCACCATCTTCCAATATGAAAGGGGTTAATAATCATGTTTAATTTGATTGCAATTGAAATTATCAAGGCCTTTGCCTTTTCATATAAATGGTTTGCACAAAATGTAGTTAGCTATATTCAAGAATTCATTAGAGCTTTTGAACAGATAATAATCGTCCTAGCTGTAGTAATATTTCTATTGATTATTGTACACATGACTCTTAAACATATAAAGAATTTACCAAAAATGTACTCGATCGAAATTGTGGATGTTTATGATAGAGTGATAGTACTTGACGAATTAAGAGTTAATTTTACAACTCACACAGCAGCAATGAGCTATTCTCAATTTTATACGAATCTCTATGGAAAGCAGTATAAATTTAGAGTAGTTGGCCATCCCACCATAATAGATAATCCTACTAGGAAAAGATTCTAGATATAGCGAAAAGAAAAATTTTACAAGTCAAATCAAACACGGATTAAAAATTCGGTTTTTTATCTAACATCTAATCCCTGAAAGGTAGTAAATAATAATTCCGGACAATTGAATTTGTTCTGGTCAAATATTAAATTTAAAAGGTTTACAAATTAATTAAAACCTTTTAAGCGCAAATCTGATATGGTCAATTATATTTGCCAGGATTTCGAGATGGACTGAGTCATAATCATCGATCAGAAAATCATGAAATTAAGTTTATTGGATGTTCGCTATGTGGTAAAAACTTGAATGAAAATAAGGATTTGGAAGTAGAAACAACTATTGACGGAATTAGATATGTATTCGACACGCCAAACTGCATGAGTATGTTTATGCGACTAAAAAGTGTTTATGGAGATAAAATAGTTGAATCTTTTTTCGGAGAACAATATATTTCTGATCCTTTTTGGAATAAAGTTATACCAAATGAACAAGAAATAATGGAAATCGAAAAACAGAAAAGATCTCGAGAAAAGCATATTCAAATCCTCGAGAACCCTAGTGAAATACAAGAATTCGGGTCCAATCTTGTAAAATCCGCAGTCAATGAAATTCTCCTGATATTTTCAACCGCGAATGCATTTCACAGACAGATTCGTCTTGGAGGTCTTAAATTACTAGATCAGACTAAGGCGGCTCACAAAGGTATCAGTATGAGAATACTTACACCATTTGATGGCGACATCGAACGAATTGCAAAGAACCTTAGAGAGGAATCAATTTATGTTAGGAATATTGAAGAATCTCTACAAATCAAATTCACCATATTGATAGTTGACAGAAAATCTGCGTTATGTGTCGAATTAAAAGATGATACTAAGCAGAGTGCATATGATGCAATGGGTTTAGCCACATATTATACCAGTAAGGCAAGTGTGTTATCTTTCAGTACAATATTCGAGAGTATTTGGAAACAAGAAGAGTTGCACGAACATCTGTCCGAACTTCAAAAGGAAATATCAATTCAAAAAAAAGCCAAAATGCATTTAATTAATTCGGTAATGGAAATGAGGAATTCCGTTAGAAGTATTTTGGAGTTAGCAAAAACTATTCATTCTAATAATAACATAGGACTACGAAAACAAGAAGATTTTTTCTTCAATATGATAGTAGAAAATGCAAATAAATTAGAACAGCTGACTGATGAAATATCCAAGAAGGAATAGCAATTCTTGTTAGAAAGTACATTATATTCGATACCCTTTCGTAATAATTCACTCTATTTTGGAATTCATGACAGGCAGAAATGCCGTCGAATTCGAGGTAATTCATAAAAAAAATTTTTGATGAGACCAAATACCGGTTGCAAATATCAATTTTCTTACAATTTAGAAATTCAGATTGGGATATTTCTTCATTTTATAGGAAGTTGAGATAGATCCATATCAATTTTCATATATTCCCTTTCCAACTTTGATAGCCAGAGAGAAGTAATCTAAAAGAACTAGCATTATATAATATATGCTCGGATGATAAACACGTATGTTTTAATAGTGTGTGATCTTGGACGTACAGATTTAATCGCCTCCAATATCCATGATATCAAAGGGGTTAGTGAGGTTCATATCATCAACGGTGTTTATGACATAATAGTAAAAATGTCCGTAGAATCACAAAAAGATATGGACGAAGCATACTCAAAAATAAGGTTAGTCAATGGAATAAAAACCACCGTAACGCTAGTAGCATATACAAAAGATTAGTGAAACTTGGCTGTATCTATCATTTTATTTAAGACTCAATTTCTATAAAAATAATTCCTAAAACCAAATGAACTTATTCTAATATCTAGATTATCGCAATCGGGAATTAACAAATTCAATTTTAGCTCCTCGGTTAAATTGTACATCATGATGACCAGTTTATAGAGAATTAAAAGTCAACACATCAATGCATACTCTGCGTAACTAAAAGTTCAGAAGAGGTCCATATCCAAGAATGGTAATATTATTTTAATGATACTGTAAAATATATAAATTCTAATTTTGGATAGCTCGCATATAATAAAGCGTTTTCATATAATACCAAAATGCTCAATATTACTATGGATTCTAAATTAAACCTTCAAAATAGATAATTATATTTGTAAAGCCATATTTTAAACAAGTGATGAAGTATGATATTCTTGATATAGCTCTTGGAATTTGTTTGAGAATATTTAGCAGAACAAATTCAGAAATAAGCGGATTAAGAGGTTCTGAAAGAGTAATGAACATATCTGAGAAGTATTCATCTGTTGAACTTGAACTTTTCGAACCAACTCACAAGTCTAAATTTGCGCTAATTTTTGTAGAACTATCCCTTTTACAACGCCAAAAACGAATCTTGCATATAGGGATTTATGGGGAGATCGAGGAAATCGAGACCGAAACCTTCGGGCCGTTTAGTGATTTAGACATAGAATCGATAATCAAGCAGTATGGGTATTTAAAACCTGTAGTAAAAGAAGGGATGATTCATTATATAGAAGACACAAATCAAGTCGAAAAAGTAACGCGTAAGGCTACTAGGACTCTAACCGTTAGATATAGGATACACGATCAATCATACGTCGAGGATGATGAATATTTTTTTAACTATGATGAAGATAATATAGCAGAACTGGGTATGAAATACATAAAATCACTTCTGGATATACATTCAAAAATATATTCAAGAAGATAGAACCTTTTCTAGTTACCCTTTAAGAAGACAGACCAAGACAGATGGAATAAGTTTAGAGCGCTTTGCTACTAGATGCTTTATTTTAAATTATTAACTATCAATTCTTATTTGGGAGCCACGAAGTACTTCAATCAGTTTTACCTTCAATATAAATAAGTTTCCCTAATCAGGTAAGATTTAAGCGTATTTTCTATCTGTAGCGTATTTCCTTTTTATATTAATAAATAATTCCAAGTCCTCATAATTACTAACATATTTGGATAGGTTTATCAAGTCTCTAATGCTTCTTGATTTTAGTTCGTACCATACCGAATCAATTATCAATTGTTTTAAATCATGTTCCTTCTGCCTAATAATCTTAAAACCAATCTCTTTAAATTCGTCATAAGTATAATCTGGCAACAAGAATTTATCAAATCTATTATTTAGTGGAGAAATTAACCTCTCTGCATCATTGCAAGTTGCAAATATCTTTAATGATTTTATTTTTATTTCATTATGTCTCTTGTACTTAGTATCAATCAAAATGCCTGATTGTAAAAGATTAAGTAGAATACCTTGGTCAACCTTCTTTAATAATGATATTTCATCTAATAACAATATTTTGATTTTTCTATTGTTTGATAAAAGGTCAAAGAGTCCTGATTTTGTCATCATGGTACAATCCAAATACAATGAATGCCCCAAGTAATTTTTTTCAATACATTGCAGAAAACTAGATTTTCCATTACCTGGGTTGCCTGCAAGCAATATAGAAATTGACTCTTCCGATAAAAGCGCAAGACGAAGAACATGTTTGAGATCATCGTACCCAATTATTTCATTGAAAATATCAGTCGTCCTGTGATGTAAAATTGCCTTTGAAATTTGATTCTTGAATACATTTCTTAAACCGCGCATGTAATGATATGTTTAAGTGACAAGATTAAAGAATTTTTAAGATATGAATATATATTAATTGTACTAAAGATTCCACCTTTTACTAGTTATAATAAAAATTTATTATAGAATAAAATTAAATTTGTTCTATATGAGAATAATTGAACCTTTTGATAAAATATCTCTAAAATTAACAGCTCTTAAAAGACGATGTGCCTGGTATGACTGAGATTAGGCCTAAAAGTAATTATTTTTAAACTTTAGCATAGATTAAGGATGACAATATATACGTAAATTAGTAAATAATTCGATATTTTAAACAAAGACAAGAATTCCAAAACAAGAGATCAGTAGTTCCATATAATAATGTCATCATATACTCAATAGCAATATTGGATATTATCGTATCAAATGAAACATTAAAAAATATTCTTGGAACAAAGAATGCTCCTCTTATCGTCGATACACGTCCATTTTCAGAATATTTAAAGGGACATATTCCAACCGCTGTAAATATAGACCTATTTCAATTTCATTGGTTAGATTCATCCAAGATTGGAATAAGACAATTTGAAATACAATCACGAAAATTACTATCAAATATCGGTATCCGTTCTAGGGTGCCGACAATTTTTTATGATCATATATCTGGAATGTCGGCTGCAAGAGGTGTGTGGCTCCTACACTATTTTGGAGATAAGAAAGCTTCGATGCTTGATGGCGGGTTTGAAAAATGGAAATATAATAATTATCCAATAGAAACAATCACTAATTCCTTTAAGCATTCTACTTACATAGGGAGACCAAATAGAAAGATTATTGCAGGATCTTCAGAAGTACTTTCATCACTAAGGGAGCAAGAAGTGGTATTGATAGATGCCAGAACTAAGGAAGAATATGATGGTATTCACATCCGCGCTTCCAGACCTGGACATATTCCCAATGCAATAAATATAGACTGGGAACAGAATATTCTCAAAGGGCAATTCAAAAGTCCCTCAAAACTCTCAAAGGTCTACTCAAGTATATCAAAAAAATCCCCGATAATAACATATTGTCAAGGAGGATTTAGAGCAGCCAATACTTACGTAGCCCTTAAATTGGCTGGTTATAAAAACGTAAAAATGTATCTTGGTTCATGGGGAGAATGGGGTAATAATTACAATTTCCCAGTTGAATCAAGTACAATACAAAAAGACTAAAAAATCAGCAACTAGTTTAAATTAATATAATATTTGTACCTATAATCACATGGCATAGATAATCTTAATCAGTTAATGATTTACGGACCTAGGTATCCTATGAGTAAATTGTAAAATTGGATTAAAATTATTTTTGGCATCGGATTGTAATTATTGCTTTGTGTATATTCCCATAAAGGATAATTTGAATTTGAATAAACAAAATCCAGAATAAAAACCGTGACATGCTAATCATACAACAAAGTATACCAGAATTGAATCCCTTAGATATGGAATTAATTCCGATAAGTAAATCATTACAAAAATATTCAAATCATAATCGATATGTTCAAATGGGACCAATGTTTGAAGATCTTGATTTATGGATATTTCCAAGTACTTTCCCAATTGTTCATATGTAAAAGACTATTCTACACTCATAACTTTTATTTTAATAGATATTCGTCAGAAGATAAACTTATTATGATCGAAGAAATGCAACTTCCCTACAATAATATAAAAAAAAGACAAATAAATTATCTTAGTGCTGAAAACAGTATGATTTGCTGAGAATTAAGAGAATTGGTACATGAGTATAGAGATAGAATTTACATTAGAAAGGATATTATTCTCAAGCTTTCTGAATACGGAGAACTCAACCAGAGTAAACTCATGAGTTATTGCGGATTGAACAATATTAAACACAAATCTGTACTTGATAATATGGTGAGGAAGGAAATTTTAACTAAAATTGAAGAACCATGGGGAAATAAAACTATTATTAAATACCGAGTTTCTGAAAGAGGAAAAGAGATTTTGAGAGAGATTCTGGATCCTTATGAAGAGCTTTTTCCAAGAAATGAAAAATAAAGCACGTAACAAAGTTACCCAAATGATTTTAAGCAAAAAGGAGCGAGGAATATTAATTCATGGTTCATTCAAATAGCGATGATCTAGGTCCAGACACAAATATCTTCAAAATTATGGATAGTATAATTTATCAGCTAAATAAGACAAAGAAGATGTTCATTATAATGGTCCTCACAATAATGATACTTCCGCCCATAGGACTTCTTATTGGCTCTTTAATATTTGCACCTCCATATGAAGATACCACTCCCCCAAAGAATATACAATATGGGGGACAAAAATACAACAAAATTTTAAATTTACGAATTGTGCCGCTCGTTATTTCTGCAGCTTGGTTGGGTATAGGGATAAGACAATGGTTCATTCTTTCAAAATGGACCAAGAAATATGATAGATATAAAAAATTACAGGAACAAGTCAACAAAAAACTTGATGATAGTAATAATGGCCAAAATTAGTAAATAATATTTTGATTCATGCACTTTTATTGAGGTATTTATTGGCTGGTGACAATGTTACGCATCTTTTATGAACGAGAGGCTATACCAAGAAATTTATCTTTTCAACTCATTAATTTATTCGACAAAAAGAGTAGAGTATTACTAATTCCTTTTCGGCAAGCGCTCAAATAGCCTCAATAATTGTAGTAGTCCTCAGCTATGCAAATTCTTGATGAAAAACTATGAAATTACAAACATTCCAGGTCAAAGTGTTAAAGAAGTAATAATAAATTTGAGAACCAAAAAAACTTACTCAAGCATGCGAAAATACAGGTAACACACATACTAATGGCTCTGTGATAGCAGGTCATTTACGAATAAACCAAGATTATTTCGTATACAAGTTACAACTTATGGACGATGTAAACCAAGTCAGTAAAACGTGATAAAAGATGCTGGAAACGGTCAAGTACTAATTGCACCTAAAGAGCATTCAATCAGGTTAATCGATCATGTATTATGTATTGTGTATAGACGGTGGAGTTAAACCTCGGAATAATCACAAAATGACTAGAATTCTGCAGTAAAATAGAATCTGAATGTAATGGATTACCCTAATGAGAAATTGTAATTTGAATCACGTGAAAAATTGTCAAGTATTATTAAACCCCAGTTCGTATCTTTTGAAATATATTAAGTAATTGTAACAATTATTATGAAATTCTAATAATGTCACGAGATATTTTCATATCTTACAAATAGAATATGGTACCTCAGAATTAATATACTAATTATGAAAATGATTAATTAATAATAAAATGAAAGTATTTGTATTCTTGATTTGTTCGTCGTTTCTAGTTATTTTAATCTTCGGAATATTGATCTATGATGTCAATGGAGGTAAAAAAAATGAAAAAAAGCATTCAATTGAAATATGCTGTACTTGGGGAGAAGCATTGGGTGACGGAGAATTAACATATAGGATAAGTGGCGGAAATTCAGCGGTGCGAGAGGCCGTAAGGAGTGCTGCAAGCGAATGGAATTCAAACATAGAAAATTTGGTACTTAAAGAAGACAAAGAGGATCGTGGTTCTGTCGATATCAATATAAAATTTGAAAAAGATGGAGAAGATATATCTAATAAGAAGACAAAACGTGGACTCACTACAGCAGGAATCAGCAAATACGAGTTAGACTGGCGAGGTTTAATTGAAAATGTCCGCATAGCAATTGCAAAGGGATCTGATGACCAAGAATTTTCACCTAAGGATATTCAACTGATTACTGAACACGAATTGGGGCATGCCTTAGGAATAGGTCACGCAAATTTCAAGGCCAGTTTGATGTCTCCGACTATTGGTAACGATAGACCTAGGATGATATCAGAGTGCGAAATTGAAGGAGTATTATCGGCAAACGCTTGGAAACTAAAATCTGATAGTAATAATCCTTCATTCACAAGTGATAAAAAGGTATATTGTTGATCCCTTGTTTGAAATTCCGTTTTACTAAATATTAGTACTAACAAATATTTCAATATATCAATAGAACTATATATCAATAGAACTTGCAAAAAATGATTTGATTATCCTGAGCTAAGATAAAATAAGACTACATTAAAATATAATTAACAAAAAAGTGAGGGATTTAACTATTCTGTTAGAGTAGACATTCCAATACTAGTCGAATTCGTACCTTCTGTGTTTTGTATTTGACCTCTAATCTCTCCATCAGGATGGTTTAGGGTTAGAATATTCACATAAGTATCGCCAGAATTCATCAAGGAAATGAGATCTCCTAATGTCTTGCCCTGAACAGGACCTTGAAGACTGGAATCAGTTATGTTACCTCTAATTATCATACCATAAGTAGTATCAGCATGCTTACTATTACCTGGTTGCAAGAGATTAACTAACACAGGGCCATTTTCCCCCGTCTTTCCAGAATAAATTTGGACTCCACTAGCATCTGATATTCCCGTAACGTTAAGTCGATATCTTAATGTGGAATTATCATCTAGCATTCTAATTTCAAGTAAACCAGTTGCAGTTGAATTCGTTGGAGAAACCTCATTTAGTCCATTCAATGCAGCTTCGTGTGGATAATTCGCTGCATAAATGCCATGGTTTTTTAGTTCTACAACAAAAATAGACAATGAGATGGCAAAACCTAAGGTAATCATACTTAAGAGTCTATATGACATTTGTGGCATTATTTACGTTCCCTATCCATTAGCCTAAAATAGCTTAGGTAACAAAGGACCGATTCTTTTTTATATAATAAAACAGGCCATGACAAATACAGAACGTAATTGTATGTTCGTAATTTTTTGGAGTATGGAGCCGCGTTCGGCTACCTTCATGGCAGGAATTTTACATCTAACATTAGTTGCAAATGCTATAGACAGGAACTTTAACACGGGTATATTATTTTTGGTTGGTGGTTTGGCTCAAATATTTTGGGTCGTTCCAGTCATTAAAAAATGGGGAAAGGAATGGTATTATGTAGGTATATCAGGAACATTAATTTTCATCATTTTATGGGTAATTACTAGGATGCCGGGAAATCCAATAACAGAAAGAGGTGGTTCTATAAACGGGACTGGAATTGCAGTAGAGATTTTCCAATTAGCTTTCATTATTTTAAGTATGATAATTCTTGTTAAGGATAGATTTAGAAGTACAACACAGACAGAAAAGAAATTAGATAATATCAAGAAATAGACTAGAGCTACCGTTAGTAGCTTGCATTTGGAAATTGATTGGAGGTCTCCACATAATATTTTAAAGTACTAATATCATTATTATTCTCTAGAATAATTTACAGTTATTTGTTATTTAGCCATAGAAAGTTATATTTTAGTACGTAATAACCAATATCAATTCTATGAATAATCATGATATCGAATATGCGTTGAATTATCATGAATCGACGAAACATTCAAAATTTAGCATTCAATTATCACAGCATTACTTGGATTGGGATAACAAACCCCGGTCATTCAAATTCTATGAGAATTTGCGATCAGTACCTTTACCAGTTAAATTTCCTAAACCTACGTTAAATGCACTTGAAGCAATAAGCAGAATTGATCCTATAGGACAAAGACCTACCAATGTTGATTTAGAGATGATTGCTGAGATTCTCTTTTACTCTGCTGGAATTACTCGAGAGATGAAGTATTCCTCCGGCACAATTTATATGCGTGCGGCTTCAGCTACGGGTGCGCTTTACCCAATCGAGTTGTATCTTTTTTGCAAAGACGTAGCCGGGTTAGGAGATGGTGTATATCATTTCAATCCCGGAGATTTTACTCTTACAAATCTTAGGGAAGGCGGTCACATGATGGTCTTGGCAGAGGCTGCAGGCGATGACAGCAATATAACAAACGCCCCCCTAACAATCATCTTCTCTTCAATTGCTTGGAGAAATGCTTGGAAATATCAAGCTAGATCGTATAGACATTGGTTTTGGGACGCCGGCGTTATAGCTTCTAATCTTCTTGCGACTACTGTGTCTATGGGATTAAATACCAAGCTTAGGGTAGGTTTTGATGATACGCGGGTCAATAGACTTTTAGGACTTCAAAATAGGACAGAAGCATCATTAGCTTTGGCAATAATAGGCACAGGATTGTCCCGATCCGGAGGTTCAAATAACACATTTGACATTCAGAGTCTAAACTTCAAAATAATTCCTCTATCAAGGAACGAGGTGCAATATCCCGAGATTTGGAAAATGCACGAGTCCTCGTATTTACATGATAAGTATGAAGTTATGGATTGGGACAATGTTGAATTGATCGATAATGACACCGCTTATGATACACCAATATCACATAGAAGGTCATTAATATCTAAAAGTAATAATACTGGTTATCCTTCTTTAAGTGAGATAATTCTTTTGCGTGGTTCTTCCCGTCAATTTTCCAGAAACCCAATTTCATTCCTTCAATTATCCAACATACTCCATAGCTCTACTCAAGGGATCCCATTAGATTTCACAAAAGGGAAGCTAAGCGCAATAAAAATTTTTTTCATAGTGAACAATATTGAAGAACTGAATAGTGGTAGTTATTATTTCAACAGGTCGATGGATTCTATAGACCAATTGAAAAAAGATATCCCAAGAGACATTTCTGGAAACCTTTGCCTAGGACAATCGCTTCTTAGTGATGCCAGTGTTGTTTTCTTTATTATGACTGATTTGGAGCTTATGCTAAATACTTTTGGTAATCGGGGTTATAGAGCCGCCCAATTTGAAGCTGGTATAATCGCAGGCAAAATTTATCTTGCAGCATACGCTCAGGGAATCGGTGCTTCAGGATCCACTTTCTTTGATGATGCGGTTACAAACTTCTTCTCACCACATGCAAAAAATAAAAGCACAATGATTGCTGTTGGTGTTGGTATACCAGCTTATAAATCAAAAAGTGGAAAAATTCTGGCTGGAAAGTGGAATAGACAACAGCTTTTGGATAATGGAATCCATAAAACAATGAGTTAGATAGAAATTGCGCATATACCGCTTACTAATGAAATTCTAATAACCACATATTTGGCTTCTTATGCTCAGAATATAAATAGAAATATATACAACCATTAGCTACCATTAAATGGTTAATAATGTCAAAACAAGAATCAAAAGAAACTGTCAATATTATTGAGAAAGTACAGGATAATGTAAATGCAATAGCAAGTGAAATATCAAGACTTCAGTTACAATATGCCCAGTCAATTTCTAACTTGCAAAATCAATACATTGAAAATACAAGAAATGTCATACAAAATGCGTTGTCCTTTCAAAAGACATTTTCAAGTAATTGGGATATTTGGGACAAATGGACTCCGTCTACGATTTATTCTGAGCAGATTCGGAATCAATCAAGCGAAATTGGCAAGAACTATACAAAATCAATAAATATTGGAAATCAAGTGGCAATCAACTCGATCGATTGGGTGAGTGAATACATTAAAAGCTATACTAGATCTTTGGCAATGTTTGAAGAATTTAACAGAAACATTCTTCAGTCATGGAATTCTTACTATACACCAAGATCCAAATAACTTTTCTTTTTAATAGGACCAAGTAAAATAATCTTCAATAGTTCTGGTATTCTTAGCGGTATTCAGAATAAGATAAATTCTATTATAAAAGCTATAACTTTTGTATTGAGGGCTTATAAAGTAATCTTATTTGGTATTCTGAATAACATATATTGGTACAATCACTATTTCCGAATCAAATTTTCTATGGTCATACATTTAAAATTTTCTATGGTCATACATTTACTGACTTTAAATAGGAAAGATTATGATGGATAACTTTACGGTTTCAATTGACATTTCGTATCCAATTTTAATTGTTGGAATTTAAATTATGTAATTGATAAGATAATTGATAAGAATTATTATATTATGACGCTGCTGGTTATTATCTATCAAATAGTATCAGGATAGTTCCTAATAAGAATTCCAAATAATAAAAAATTTAGGAAGTATAAAAAAATTTACTTTATCTTTAAATTTCGACTACTCTCTTAGCTGGCTTTATATCGGTAACACAAACCGCATTATTCGTTCCTGGCTTAAGCTTGAACGACACAACATCTACTACATCATTATTTTGACTTATACCCTCTGAAGTTTTAGGTAGATTTGACAATAGGATTGTGTTTCCAAATACGAATATTTTACCTGGAGATTTGAAAGTAATTTTGTCTACCGCTAAGTTAGGCTGTCCTTTTGGATTCTTACCGCAATCAGCTTGGTCTTGCTTCAAAGTGACATAGTGATTATGGAATACGGGATTGTTAGCGTTTCCATTTTGCTTTTCGCTATCTAAAACTCCCGCATGTGTAGTGGATACAATAACACCCTCTTGGGTAATTATTCCATATCCAAATGCAAAATCAGCTTGTCCCCTTTGAGGGATAAATGCATCAGCTGTAATTTGTCCACCGGTTACTTTTTCCGCATTTGTATTAACTATTGCTACTCTGATATTCAAGAAGTCTAACGCTGCTGAAGCAGCCACTGGAGTTCCTAATACCGCCGCAGCTACTGCAACTAGGATCATCAAGTTCTTCTGTTTAGGATCTAGCATGTTAGCAGTAATGTCTCACTATAAATAATATGAGGTATGACAGATATTTAATAGACAATTGTTAGCATAACAGTTAGTACCGAAATTTTGTGGCATGTTTTATTCATGATACTTACTGTCGATAAATATCTTATTTATAGAAATTGATATCTAATTGATAATCTCTGCAACAAATTGCAAATATTTAGTTGATTATTGTTTTCAATTAAATCTGGCCTTTAATTTTAGTGAGACTTTGTAAAATCTCTAAAACATCTATTCCGTTTAATTTTCTAATGTTGACAACTATTGTGTTGATTTTCATTATGGTGATTTTTTAGTTTATAAAAAACAAATTCAAATCCTGTGTAAACTGGCCGAGCATCATCACAGGTTGACCAGTTCTCCTTTGATAAAACCCAAGAATTCAAACATCAAAAGGGGGAATAACTGGGGGGTTTGAATTGAACTATTATAGGATTGAAAGGGATCTATATCTATATTGGTATCCATGCCAATAAATGTTTGAATCGAACTATTATAGGATTGAAAGTAGATAACTGGTGGATCACTTTCTGGTTCTCTTTTTCAAGGCATAACCCCCTTTTCACTGCATGACACTGTACTCAAATCAGTTAAGTGTGATCCTTTGGGTTCAAAGTGATGTCTAATGTACAACATACAAAAATTACTATATTTGTATTGACAGTAACAATGTTGGGCGCTCATAACTTCCGCTATGATCATGCTATATCGCAAACTCATCAGAAATGAAGATGGAGACAGAATTAATTAAAAAACACCAAAATCACAATTATGATGACGAAAGATATTTTTTGATATGTCAGCGTTGCTATTGGTGTTCATCGTACTTGGCGTATCTGGATTGTATTAATAACAATGATAGGCGCAATAAGAACTGTCCTATATGCAAACTGCATGGAATAAACTCAATACTCTTATTGAAAAATATTCACAAAGACTAGATGGTACTTTAAATCTAAGTTCATACGAGATAATTTGCTCCGGAACTGAGTTCCGCTTGCACCTCGAAATTGGTGTAGGCTCTACATTGTATGACTATGTTGAAATTCAACCTTTTTGACACACGAATCGCAGTATTTTTCAACTTTTTGTTCTATTGTTTTGTTCCGTCTTTCTTGTATATCTGTGCATTTTCTACATATTGGTCTGTTCCGTCAGAATCTCGCCAATTGGGATATGTATTATTAATATCTAAAATGGTTATAAGACTTGTTGGATTTATTCTGGACTAAAAAATTAGGGGAAGATTAATCGTCGTTGTGGTCGTGGTTGTCGTGATGATCATGTCCATCGTTGCAGTGTTTATGTTTATGTCCGTGATACCATGAATAGTAGCAGTGTTTATGTCCGCCATCATGTCCATCGTGATCATGTCCGCCATTATGTCCACCTTTATGTCCGTGTCCGTGTCCGTGTCCGTGTCCGTGATTGTACCCGTGCCCATAGCCATTATGACCATAGCCATTATGTCCACCATTATGTCCACCATTATGTCCACCATTATGTCCACCTGCATATACAGCGTTTGCAGTAGTCATTGCTAATATTCCAGCCAGTAAAACAAACATTGCTGGGGCTGCGAATACTTTCTTAATCATCTACTTATTACCTCCTCCATTACTTACAGATAAATACTCATTTCCAGATATTACCAAAGATCCTCGTACTCGTTGTAGTAAATCATGATCTTGCTCATAATGTTTCTGTAATGTGTTTCTATTTGCTGTAGTAAACTTACAATCTTCAATGACGCAAACATATTCTATTTTCGTTTCAGGCCAACCCCGGCATTACTTTTACAAATCTTTCCTGTAACTCAAGACCATAAATTACCGCTTCGATTGTATGATCTATTTCTTTCCTAGACACACTGATAAACATGGACAGTACTATTAAAGCCCCTGCACTCAACATGATTACTCTGCACTATAGTGTACACATGAAATCTATATGTTGATCAGTAATCGAAGAATATATGAGACTCAAGTACCCTTTTGAGTACAGAATTAGGCCCCGAGATTCTGGACAAAGGTAAGAACTGGTTGACACTTCGACTTAAAAATGAAGGAGATGTCCACTTGCACAATCTTGACATAAAGATGCACTCCACAGATTCTCATCAAATCTCATTCCTCAATTGGAGCGATTACATCACCCGTCTAGCCCCGCGTGAAGAAAGAGATTTGGCCTTCGAAGTACACGTTCACGGACCAACTTTTTTATACATTACTATTAGATATTTCAAGGAGGGAGGTTCCTTCCACTGGGATTCGCCTTGGATACGTCATAAAGTTGTAGGAGATGTCGCAGAACTTGAAAGCATACTAGTGTCAAATCCATATGGCAGTATAGGAAGAGAGCTTGAAGTCGAGGCCACCGTAAAGGGACTGGGTAATAGTGATGAACTAGATCTGGAATTTTGGGCAGATACGCCCTCCGGAAAGTATGAAGAGCTCGCCAAAATAAAAACTAAGAAACTCTCTAGTGGAGAGGAGGCATCCTATACCGCGAAGATAACTCCCAAAGAGGAAGGATACTACACTGTATATGCAAGCCTGTACGATAACTTTGTAAGAATTGGTAGGGAGTCTGATACCCTCTGGGTTGAACCGTAGCATTACCAACAGACGATAACTATGATTTGCGTGTGGTGTTTTGGCCCTTTTGGTGGAAGGTTCTTTGCCATGGAAGGCAAGAAAAGATGAGATTAAACTTATAGGTCTAATAGAAAGTGGTTCTAGAATCACTTAGGAAACGAAATTTAATTTAATCGTACATTATTTGCATTAGTAGTCTGTAAACATCTTTGGCCTCATTGATTAGTTTTGTGGTCTTTTGGACACAGATATTGTAAAATAGCCTCGAATACTAATAGATTTTCTATATATATGTAGATATGTTTAGACATCTTGTTGGAACAGGTAGAACAGGTAGAACAGGTAGAACAGGTAGTAGACCGTCATGAACGTGCAATACGTGATTATCTCTTAGAATATCCAGAAAAAAACGAAAATCAAGTTGTGAAGGAAATGATGATAAGAGGAATTTGTTCAAGAATTACAACTTTAAAGACGATAGATAAGATGCTGGAGCGTGGAATATTAGAAGACATTAAGGTCAAAAAGAATAGTCTTTCTCGTTTAGTTGTAAGAAATACGAATGAATTCACCAACCTTAGCCAACGATTACAAAATATTGAAAAAACTATGACCAAAATGGATAAACGGATGCGCAGGGTTAATCAGTTTCTTGCGACAAAAAACCCTGCTGCAGCCTCCTATAAAGCCAGTTTTGTAATACCTTACGTTAACACAATTAATACGATGCTTTGTGTTTTGCAGGCAAGGGTCAAGGAATCCATTAGTTCCAAGGAAGACTCCATTACTCTAAGCAATCGAATTATAGATTTGATCATGAAATTAAGCAAACAGGCTTATGATGTTCAAAATTACAGGGATTTGTTACAGGAATGTAGAAAAAATCTAACTAAAGGTCGAAAGGATTTTTCAGACCCAGGAACAACTAATGCAATTATAGATGTCGAAGGTATAGATAGTATTCTTTCTCTTATTGATGATTTTGAAAAACAGATTCTAGTTTAGTTTTACGCGGTAATTTAAAAGCAATTAGAGTTAAGTCAATACATAATTTAGTTGGTAATTGTTAGTTAGTCTTTTTTGGTCTTCTCTTCTAGTAGGCATTTTTCGCAATAACGCTCGATTTTTTGACAACCATTACAATCATAAATTAGATAATATTCCAGTATTCACTAACGTACATTACAGGTCAGGGGGAGCTGACCGTTTTGATGGTGAATTCATCCGCTATGGGATATGGCGGGGGTTTTGAATTTACCGAAGATATGCTAATTAATATCTTGTAATCCGCATTGTCCTTAAAGAATGCTCCCTCCATGTGATAGGCGCCCGTACTGCTGAAATCTGGCCCATACGCTCTCGTCTCATTCCCGCCTTTAATTAGCTCAATTGGTAGAGCTTCACCATTTGTAACAAATGTTCTTGAAAAGACCTTTTCCGTGTTATTCTTAAGCATAGTCACGTTGTATACAATCGGAGTTGATTGGTCCAGTGATATTGTTGAAGGTGTGAAATCTACCAAAGTTCTGAAATCTTTTGTAAGATTCCAAGTTGGACCAACACCTGAAGAAAATTCAAAGTTCTTTCCTTCTACTTTTGCACTATTTACCGATACTATTGCGAGCCTCCATGGATGTATCATGCAATAGTACGTGAAATCCCCACGGCGATCAAATGTGTACTGAAAGAAGGAGTTTGCAGTTGCTGGCATTAAGCCTGAATTAAATATATTATTAGGCGCTCCGGGAACACCACTGGTCACTGTGTGTGGTTGACCAAAATCATTGTTGAACCATGCTACTGTAGTTCCAGTAGGAATAGCAATTGCCGGTGGAAAATAATGATAAGGACTAGTTCTCTGCGCTGCTCCTGGGATTATGCTTACTCCATATGTTGCGGCTATATTTTGCAGGGTAGCCATACTTCCTATTTGAGCAGACGATTGTTGATAGAAGTTGAATAATAAAGCTCCACAAATTATCATGATTGGAATACTCACAGCTAATATTTGGAATGTTGCCTTCATACCCGGATTTACCATATTGTACTATTTATGTTTACGTCATTACGTAATAGGAATTCAATAGAGTTATTATTTAATCTTAGTTGCCGTGAAAATAATAAAATACTACTATATAATAAAATCTTTATTTTATTATTGATTCGATGAGTTCTTTAACGATAATGCGGTGACAATGCTTGACCTTATCGGTGACTTTACACCAGCATATCAATGTGATTGTTTCTCCTCCACCCTTTACTCTTTGAGCCAAATCCTGTATTGCAGTTTGGGATTCTGGCCTCTCCTGCATTTCATGTCTAAACTTTGGCTCGTAATCCTTCCAGGCTTTTTTACACTTCAAGCAATCGCAATCTGTTTTATCTGGTTTAGTAGCATTTTTGTATGAATTTAAAAGGTCTGGAGAGGGTGCTAATTCTTTCATCCACTTGTCATAATTTATTTTACCATACCATCTTGGACGAGAGGTAGCGATAAAAAGTCTGGTCCCATCTTGCTCTTCTTTAGGTTCATGGATTGATTTAATCTTTATCATTTGTTTGATACTGTTTTTTGCTTCTGTTGCTGCTGTTGTTAATCTAATCTAATCTAATCTAATCTAATCTAATATTTCCTCTGCAGTAATTTTTAAAGGATTTTTCATTTTTTGGATTTGCCCATGATATTCTTTTGGAACTATGATAATTACCTTATCACCCATTGGACCATACTTTGCAACAAAAGATATTTTCTTACCCATCTCTGTTTCTAACATATCCATTCGCATACTTCCATATATTCTAGTATCCGTATCTTATATACATGCCGCTGGATACGATTGTAGACATAAGTATATATGTATCCATTCGTATACCATACTTAACAATATGTCAAAACAAACAACAACAGGATTTAGAATGACGAAACGACAACGCGATCAAGAAACCAAGAGAGTATGTATGGAATTGATCCAGAAAATCGATGCCAGATTAGACGAGATGGGAGTAAGTCATGATCTGAACGACGAGAAAAATCCCAGGGGTCCACTCACATCGCTGCAGTTTATGATTGGATTCCACTTTGATCTACTGGGGAAATAAAACAAAATGAGTGGACCTGAAACGCTAGACGTAGATTTTCCTGAACAGTTCACACATTCAGTGAAAATATCGGATACTGCCAAGGGAATTAGAATCGATGTACATGTTTATGCAACAGATAAAGAGACTGCGGTAGAAGAAGCATTTGATACCTACATACATGCCAGGGACATGGCGATCTCTCACGATATTGCCCTTGCACCTATAGAAATTAAAGCCTAACAACTTTTTATTTTTAATTTTTATTTTTAACTTAATTTAATATTCACAAATTTTTAAAATAAAATAAAAGGTTGATGCGTGCAACTAATTATTAATTAACTAATTGTGCACCGATATGAAGGTGTATCTTGTGTCTCTACCGGAACCCTGTCTTTTAACCTGCAATTTTTTATTCCCTGCTATCATGTTGTCTCTGATAATCATTGCATTCATCGGAGACATTGAAAGTTCTTTTTCACCTTCAAAATCTCCATTAGGGCTTGTCACTGTGAAGTAGAAGCGTAATTTCTCGCCTTCCCCCCAATCTTTCTTCTCGTGTCGTAGGCTGTGGAATTGTAGAAGTTTAGTTTCTCCGCTTTGCAGTTTTAGGAACGGGCTATTTCTTTCGGCTTCTTCATCCATATAGTCAAATTCTCTTCTGGTCTGGTCATCAATATTAATTGGACTTGGACTGCTAATCTTTGTCGTACTGGCCATCTTTTACTCTATCACCTCCTTTTGCAATTGAAATTGTTTATTTAGTAGATTTGTTATCGCAATACCGTAGTCATGTGCTAATATGCTACGGTATGTTAACGACTTAACAGCAACGCCACGTGAAGGCTCTACTAACTTGCCATGAATATACATGTTAATTGCCACTCGACTCCTTCTGACTCTCACGGTGGAGTTCTTCATAATGCGTTGTTATTTTTGATGGGTCAGGATCCTCAAAATCGCATCCAGGTTCTGAACATCTATAGTTATGAGGGCTTGTTCTAGTTTGGCCTGTTACTGTAAAACCTTTACCTTTACCTCTATTTTTTGTTGAATGTGACCAATGTGACTCTTGTGACCGTGACTTTGAGTCAGTCCCAACTTTATTTTGACTTATTTCACGCTCAGAGCATACAGAATTGGACTCAGAGTTTGCAGACTCCACGCTCAGATTTTGCAGATCTTTAGTGGTATGGGTCTCTAAGTCACGAATCTTATAACACTCTTGTGCTCCTACATCTATCACATCCTTTGCTTCAATTATTCCCTGTTCATAATTTTCAATCATCTTACTGTAAAAATGTACCACTGCCGTAGCATCTTCTGAATCTGCTACAGTTTTTAGTAACAATCTCGCTCTTGCTCTGGTAACGTTAAATAAGGCATCCTGTCGTCTGGGTGAAATATCCTTGTTATGTCTGGCCATTTCTACAAATGCCTCAACAAGTATTGATTTTGCTTCCTTCGTTAGTTTGGGATTATAGTTCTGCTTAGCATACATCATCCATATTTTTATAAATCTTGAATAATCGGGAGTCTCACGCCCTTCCATATCGGCTTTCGCATTTGCTAAATCTCTTACTTCCTTCTCATCCGTCATTGGTGGGATATAGAATTTAAGGTCAAATCTATCCCAGATTGGCGAGATTATATTTACATCTGTCAAATCGATTTTATTGTCTGAATCTGGGATTGATCTAGATCCTTCAGGTGGATTCAAAGATGCTAATATTGTAGTTGCTGCCGTTATCTTCTGATTCATTCCGTACTTGTTACTGCTGAAATAACCTTCCTGCATTACACCGAAAAATTTCTCTTGATCAACATTTGTCAATTTATTAAATTCATCGATACAAGCAAATAATGAGTATGCTACTGGTCCTAAACGTAGGATTCTTGAATCTCCGCTATTCTCGACTATTGCCAATAAACTGAGACCTGTGGATGTCTGCGCAGTCTCAAAAGTTGATCGTGTCATTAACTTAATAGCATACATCAGGAGTGCAGTTTTAGCACGTCCTGGCTTTGATATTATTGCACCGTGGATTCTTTCTCTCCTCTCACGCTTATCCTGTTTAGCATTTGCTACCATGTATAGTATTCCTTCTTTGATATTGTCATGTCCTATTACATTGCATGCGGTCATCTTGACGAATTTGTCAATCAAATCTTCATCAGAGAATCTTTTTCTGAAACGCTTGATTGCATTTCCATCCGAATTTGTAAGTTCCTCCTGTTCCCTATTTTCGTATTTCATTGATTGTGTATATGAAATAGGATAAGTGGGGCCATTTTTCTTCAAAGTCTCCATGTATATTGTTCCTAAAACGGTGACACTTTCTCCAAGTCCGACTTCGTTTGTATCATCTCCAAAAAGTATGTATTTCAATTTATCCAAATCTTGGAGTGATGCTGGGTCTCTAACTTCTATGTCGACAGCACTTATGTATTCGGGTGTGGCTTTCAATCTTCCATTACAGAAAGTATCAAAGTAGTCTGCACAATCATACAAACCAATAAGGCAAAGTGGTCAACAAAATATTGTTGTCTTTCGGGGTGTACGAATGTTATTTTTTTATTAGAACCACATTTAAGACACTTAACTACTACCGCACGAATTCTTTTGTATAATTTATCAAGACTTGTAATTTGACCCGCTCCATAATGCATCTTACCTTCCTCGTTTAGACGCGCTAACTTACTAATTGGTAATGGGTTTTTGGCTTCATTCTTGAATTGTTCACTCTCAAATAACACCTGTTGGGCTTCTTCCCTCTTTATTCTTTCCTGATATTGAGAACGTTCAAATGCATTTTGCTTATTGATTTTCTCTACAAAATCCTTTGCATCATCCCACTGTTTTTGAACCTGTCTTTTATCCAACGGTGGACTGCAGTGGTCTTTATTCCAATCTTCTGCAATTTCTGTTATCTTATATTCCTCCAAAATATTCTGATTTCGTCTAATTAGTGATTCCATGACTCTCAGCAATGCCAGATGTCTGTTATTTCCCTCGACTATCTGTGTGCCTTGCTTGAACAGGTCTTGGATTGGTATTTGGTTATTATTGTCGTCGTTAGGTCCATTACTAGTATTGGAAGGATACTCTATTCCATACTTCTTGAAAATATTCTGCAGGTGTTCAATTATACTATCTCGATCCACTTCTTCCGGTACTGTTACGCCTAGTATTTTGTAATTGTAGCCATTCTTATGGGGTGATCCTGATACAAATAAAATGCCATGTTCACCAGCACTTTTAATCTCGATTAACGGGATCTCACTATGTTCCAATGGTCTAAATGGAGTGTTACCTTTGTTTGGAAGTGGCTTTGTTGTAAATACTATAACATGTGCCTTATTTTTCTGATCTTCGTGTTGTTCCACAATCATGTGTTCCGCAATTTTTTCTAATGGCTCCTTGATGCCATTCTTTGTACAGAATTCGTCGATTCCTAGTTGGTTATTAAAGTCCAGGCATAGAAGAGTCAGGTTAGCATGTTTTGCATTGTGCCAGATTTTTCCAGAAATAATAGCCATTCCATCATTAAACATGCCTTCAGCCTTCCATTTTTTATGAAGTTCTTCTGGTATTGGTTTATCCTGAAATTCTTTCCAGTTTATTTTAGGAATCCTGTTACGGGTATCAAATGGGATCACATTTGGGCCTATTTCGTACCGCCAGTGATCCGCACATGAATTCATATCATTTATATCGATCATATCTTTATGGCTCCCATACATCTACCTGCGTATACGAAAAGATACTTATTGTTATATAAATACCTTCGTATCCAATAGTATATTATTAATTTACCCAACTTTCAAAACCTCCATTTTTACTTTTTGAACTCGAGGTTGAAGTTGTTTGTTTACCATCGAAAAAATGACAAATTAAAGATTCAAACGCTACCTCTTTACATTCTGTGGCTTTAGCAATCCTGATTAAATAGGGGTGGTCGTGGATAGTCCTATCTTTGTTTAGTGGGATTAGAAAGCCATTTTTGGACTTGATCCTTTGGTCAAAATAGACTGTATCGCCACAATACTTACACACCTTTTCAAGTTCTGGTACAACAGAAACGGAATCTTTAATTTGTGGTTTGTCTGTTAATATCAATATCAATCGGTTCTCCTGCTGATTGTACTGTAGTAGTGTCCTGCTGGTTCTGGTTGGTGGTTACAACCAGGCCTTCTTGTGCTTCAAAATTCATGGCCTCTTTCATGATTTCCATAATAGTATGTTTACAGCCATTAGGTTCGGCTAGGTGATTGTTAATTGCTCGAAGAATATACATGCCAGTTTGAATCTGGGCGTTGATGTTGACTGGGCTCATTTCAGGGCCTTGATTCCCTTTAAATTCAAAAGTTCTTTTATCAATTGGTCGTAGGTCTGATCCTTTCTAGCAATGTGCTTTAGATCCCTTACTGTATCTTTTTGAACGAGAATTGTTGTTACGTCTCTCGGAGTTTCTAACTTCCTCATCGCATATAATAGCTATAAACTTATATGTATAACTATGTTACATCCAAGTATCCAACTTGGAATTAGAATTCTATAAGGAAGACGAACTTGAATCAGATAAATATTTGAGAAAAGTTCTTAACTATATCAAAAATCGTCATGGAAGAAATGAAAATCAGATAAAAAATGACTTGGCTGAGGATGGTACATGTTCTGAATTAACAGCCAGGAGAAAAATTAAGCGATTGTTATATTTGGGTCTAATCGAGGATCGAAAGGAAAAAAAGAATGGCTTTCATAGATTTTATCCAGTCGATAGGACTGAATTTAAGAGATTTGATCAAATTTTAGATAGAATTGGGTTACTTATTAATAGATTAGACCAACCCCTATTGAAAGAAATTGTGGAAGGCTCAGATGAATATCCATGGACTCATGTGTATGCTCTCACGTTAGAATTTTTCAGTTCGATGAATGATATAATTTTGTTCTTGTTATCTCTGGCAAATAACGGAAGATTATCCAAATATGATTCTGCAATACTTACTAGAAAAATTATTGAATTCTCTCTACATATTGGATTAATGCAGCATGATCCGACAAGAATAATGACACAAGTGGATTTGATTAGTGATAGAATAAAATATCACGAGAACATAATTGCCGAAAAAAAGATTCTTGTAGAAGGATTACAAAATCAGGAAGGTAAAACAAAACACGAAAATGAATCGACGTTAAGACACCTTAAAGAACTAGAATTAACAATCAAACAAATGAATGAAATGAAACACATCTTCGATGATTTTAAATCAATCGTCGAAATTCTATCAGTTAAAAATGAAAAGTAGATTATTCTAATGCGATTCTTTAACGTATCCCAGAACTTTTATATTGATTTTCCATAAATAATATATTATTATATCGCTATAACTATATCATAAACAATCTTTTACGCCTTTTAATCTCAATTTATTTACTTCCATTTAAATAAAGGTTAATACAAATTTACGAGATTGGTCGAAACGAGAAAAATGAAATTAAATATACAGCTTCACGTTGATATTCCGATGGATATAATCGAAGACAAACAAAGATTAAAAGCGATCGAAGATGGGATCCTGAAAGTTATTTCAAGAAGTATGTATGAAGAATGCCTTTCATTTAATATCGTGGAAGCCAAGTTTGACGTTTAGTGCTCTTTTGTTAAAATTAATACATTGAATAACAAGTTTTTAATTTACAAATATGGCCTTTAAATTAAAGAACTCGTATCCTTTTTACTTCGCTTAAAACGGGTTAGAATAACGACGTATTTCATTACTTTACTGAATGTCATATACTAAATTATTAAGAATTCAAGTTACTATTTAATGGTATCATAGTATTAATATATTCTTTAATATGGTAGAAATTGTCAATCATAACTATAGTTGTATTTATTCTCGTATTTGGGAATTAAAAAGGAAAAAAGGAAAATCTACCCTAAGAGATAGACTACATTAACAGTCATAGATACCTCCTGCTGTCCTGATATTATTGGTGTTGGTGAAGGGGAACCTCCGTCAAAGGCTAAGTCACGGTTGACCGGTATAATTGGAGGTAATCCTGCCTCGCCCACTACAATGGATTTTATTCCTAACACCTTTAATCCTGCAGCTTTAGCAGCTGTATCAGCTTTTAATCTAGCATTAGTAATGGCATCTTTTAGTAATGCATTCTTTATTTCCTCTAATTTTTTGTCTGATAAGCTGAAGTAAATATTATTTACATTGTTAGCGCCAGCTGAAACACCAATATCAATCCATTTAGATACGTTGTCTACATTGCTACTTTCAATTTGAATTGAATTGCTCACTGTAAATCCTGTCAATCTCCCTTGACTTGTAGCGGAAGAGTAATTGTAGTTTGGAGTTACGCTAAATGTAGACGTGCTTGTTTCATTGTCCTTAACTCCCTGTGATTTTAATGCATCCAAAACCTTGTTCATCAAATTAGAATTTAAGAGTAGAGCTGATTGTGCAGTAGAATTAGTTGTCTCAACGCCCAAGATAACTGTAACTCTGTCTGGCTTCATATGGCCTGTCGCAGTACCAGTTGCAATTAATGTCATGTTCATTAGCTCATTCATTGAGCCAGTTTGTGCACTAGCATGGTTAGTTATATTACTTCCAATGATTGCCACAGACAACATAGCAAGGGCAGTCACTATCGCCAGTTTTGCTTTTGTTTCCTTAAAATATTCCATGTATCTCATTAATTGCCATCAAAATAAGCTTTTTGTATAGAATAGACCTTTTTGAAAATCAATTAGCACCTAGAATAAGGGAGCAAATTACAATATAATCCTAAGGCGATCTGAATTCTTATTTAAATTTCTGTCTTGGCTGAAATAATTTTTTTGCTAAAGATATCAATAAAATCAGAATACAAAATGAATTGTTCATGAACGCATCAAATACGGTAGTCTATAATATGCAGGAATCTTTAATCGCATAAAAAACTTAACGATTTATGAAGTAGGACTAGTAAGAGTTCATCTCGAACTTGATGAAATAGTCAAATTTTTTATACCACACATGTTATGTGTCTAACAAGTGCACCGTGAACGAATAAAATATGGTTGCATATTATCATAAGTATATAATATTATTCAGCCTAATTTCTCTAGGAATAGTCTTTGTATCTTTAAATCATGTTGATGTGCACGCTCAGACGGTACTTCCAGGAGTTGACGAGGAACAAAGTGGACAAGAGCCAAAACAGGAGAATAAGCCATCTTTGACTTATAAAGCCGAGACTATTTATGATACCGGAGCTGTCAAAGCTGATTCTGATATTTCCAATCTTGTTATTCTTATGCCAGAAAAAAAACTCATAAATGAGTCATTTCTCCCCAAAGATTCAACGATAGTGGAAGGAACTACAGTCTTTTGGTATAACGGTCAAAAGGGTACTACGCAAGGGATAGAAGTAAAGGATAAAGATGGTGAAACAATATTAACAAATTCTTCCATACCTTTCATGAATGCTACAAAATATCAATTCGATGATGCTGGTAAATATTCATTTTCTATTCTCAATGATTCAGGAGTCGGGTCGAAGGGAACGATAACCGTAATAAAGAATGCCGACTCGGTTGATAATCTTTCGACAAATGCTACAACTCCTACTCTAGGAATGTTAGTTGCACCAGCGGGAGAAGAAGATTTTTGGAAAAAACATTTACATAGTCTGGGATTTAATTTAGTTGATAGTTATAAATTCAAATACTCTGGTACAAATGGTGAAACTTCAGTGGATGAGGAACAGGCTTCCGACGATAGTAAAGGTAAGGACCATATTCTATATGTCTACACACAGAAACTTGACAAAGACTCAACCGTAGTTTATAGAGTAGGTACCAAAATTAAAGCCGTTGAAGACCAACTATCTGATTAGATGGAATACGAATTAAGCATGCAAGATGTCATATCGTGGATATAATCCTATAGAGCAGTAATCAACATGTCATTATTCATTACTTTTAATATAAATTAAAATTAATGACATATGACATTTGAATGTTGAAATTTCTTAGTCTGGTCAAAAATCAAATGATTTAACAGTATATCTTCTATTTTTATAACGCTAAAAGTTCTGAAAAAATTATGTTATAAATTTTCTAAACCAATTACTTGCTAGGATCCCAACTTCTGTTAGCTTCTTGTGCTCCTCGAAAAGATGTGATGCTCCAGTTATGATTTCCAGTTTCTTATATCTAATATTGGTTAGCTTGTTTATCATATTTTTATTGATTTCAATAATTTCTTTATCATTTCCTCCTACTATAAACATAGTTGGTACAATTATGTCGTGGACAAAAATATTTTCCACTAAATCTACCCGTCCACTACGTGTGACTATTGCCTTAATATCAGAATTTTTGGATGCAGCAATCAGTGCCGCCGCCGCTCCAGTGCTCGAACCAAAGTATCCAATATTGAGATTTTTGGTCTCCGGATTGTTGACAACATAATCAGTAACCCCTAGAAGCCGCTCCGTAAGTAAATGAATGTTAAATTTATTTAGCATTAGGCCCGGAATCTTACACATAATTTTTTGTGTCCTTGAGTCACTTTGTTGCTCCTCATCAGTTAGAAGATCAAAAAGCAAAGTACCAATTCCAGATTCATTCAATTTCTTGGCAACTATTTGGTTTCTATAACTGATTCTATTGCTCCCACTGCCATGAGCAAATAGTACCAGTCCACTTCTTTCATTAGGAATGGATAATATGCCCTCAAGCGAAATATTGGGTATCTTTAGCAATATTGAAAAATTCTTTTCAATCACGTTAATGATGTCTATGTTCAGTACATGTTAATATATTTGGTATGAAGTACTTTTCTATATTTTATTATTTGCGTCTTTGGTTCCTAGGATAGGGATATTCCATTTGATGAGCAGTGGCACGTCCAACCTTGGCTCCAAAATAATGACTGACTATGCATAGAGCCAAATCAATTCACGCAGAGATACCAGCAGATGTGAAGACAGGGTCTGTCAATGTAAACCTAAGGTCTCTTCTAATCTTTGCCTTTGGTGCACATTGAAACAGGAAATCAAACGTACGCCCATGTGTCGTAGCCTCTCGATCATCCAGTAATCCTGACTTGCCAATGAGACATGTTTCAGTACACACAGAAGCTATCAATCCTGTACTAATGGATCGATTTCTAATCCACCTTACTAGAGTTTGATTTTTTACTTCCCTGCGTGTCCCCATACCGCCTGGTACCATCAACAGGTCAAGATTAGGACAGCTGTCTATAGTAAAGTCAGGAATGAAGCGTAATCCACCAACAGCTGTAATTTGTTTGAGTCTCTGCAATCAAAAGTAGTCGGAATGGAGAAGATTCTTCGAGTCGTCTTTTTTCGTCAAGACGAGTCACGCAAAATACTTCAAAAGGACCTGTAACATCCAAAACTTCAACTTCATCAAAAATTAAAATACCTACTGTAATTGGAAGATCAAGTCTTGTTGACAATCTCTTGACATTTAGAATATTCTTAGAATCTATCAAGTGATATTCAGTACAATTGTATTTTTTACCTTAATTTAAATAAACCAAATATATCATATTTTTTCAATCTCATTCAATTCTATTATCACGATCTCAAAAATGACTCTATGTATTATCAAATTGTGAACTAGAAACGATAATCATCGGAAAAATAACGGTCGGTGCAAAATGTGATTCATGATAAAAAATTCTGAATTGATACACTGTAATATTTTTCTATGTTATATTGACGCTATTTTACGTCAGAATCATCGTTTTTGAGACCATGAATCTTTATGAATCGCAATAATTCGGTATGATCCTCAATACGGTAATACCTTTTCAATTCTCTTAAGGTATCGTCATCATAATGTACGCGTTCTTTATTATCACTTTTCTTCATGTAATATAATGGGGACTTCATCACACTTAAGTTTTTCAAATAAATTTACAGAAAACTGAAATACGGACCTAGATAAGTATTGATCTCAATCATAAAATTCAATATTTTCAATAATTTTGGTTTTTGTTTCCAATTAATTTCTATGTCATGTAAAATTAAACTTTAAAACTGAGAGTGATATTTTATTGATATTTTATTGATATTTAAAATTAATAGGATATCCAAAAAGAATTGTTAACTCGAAGGTCCACTCAAGGAATTCTTTGCGCTTAACGTCGATATCAAGAAACAATGATATTCATTACATACATTAGGCTGGATCAGTTTTTATTATAAGCTTCCTTCATGGAAACTATTAATTAATTGAAATTTAGGATATGCGATATAATATTGCTGTAAAGCTCAACCAACCAACCAACTTCATTCGAATCATGGAGTCCAGAATTTTGAAAAAAGATACATAACGACTACTTTTAATGCATCTTTGTGAATCGCACTTAACGAGGAATTAGTACTAACCATCATATATGAGAAACATATAGACATGATCTGAGACTTGTCGGATGATAAGCAATTAAAGCCGATCTCCAAAAGAGCATGGATGATACTGTTCATACTAAGTTCAGTTGGTCTTGTTACCACTTATGGAGAAACGATGATCATCCCAGCCATTCCAAATTTAATAAACGAATTCCGTATCTCATATTCCTTATCTTCTTGGATTCTCACGTCATATCTCATTGCAGGTGCGGTCATGACTCCTTTCGCAGGTAAATTATCCGATATATATGGGCGTAAAAGGATTTTGCTTTATCTAATGATAATTTACACTCTCGGTCTTTTAATCGGGAGTGTATCGAACAGCTTTGCTATGCTGATTGCATCAAGAATAATTCAGGGTATTGGGATATCCATGTTTTCCATAGCCTTTACCATGATTCTTGATGAATTTCCGAAAAAAAGAGTTGCAACTGCCCAAGGTATAATTTCTGCTGCATTTTCTGGCGGTGCAGTAATAGGACTCGCAATCGGAGGGACAATTATAGATAGCTTTGGATGGAGAGCTACATTCCTTTCAGTTATTCCCCTGTCTGTATTCATAATTGTTGTTATAAATAAAGTCATATTAGATAAACTGAATATCTATAAACAAGATTCAGTTACAGAAAGTAATACTTCTATGACAAAACCAGACAATTCCTTAGATTTTAAGGGCGCCCTTTCCCTAACTGGCGCAATAAGTACGTTCCTATTGGCTATTACATTGTTAGATTCGTTAGAACGGAATTTATATATTATAATTCCTCTCTCAATCGCATCTACAATGTCACTATTCATATTTGTATTCATCGAAAAAAAATCTATTTCACCTTTGATTGACTTAAAACTTCTGATGAACAATATTATTTTTCCTGCAAATATACTTTTAATGTTTATAGGCTGCATACTTTTCATGACGTATCAAACTATCGCGATTATGATCAAGAGTCCTCCCCCATCTGGCTTTGGAGGTAGTTCTGTAGATGTAGCTCATGTCCAGCTTCCGTTTATAACGATACTCTTTATCGTATCTATTATTTCAGGATTCCTAATTTCCAGACTTGGAAATGTAAGACCTACAATCATAGGCACTGTAATTTCTTCAATAGGTTTTTTCAGCCTATACGTATATCATGATTCAGAAATTTCCATAGCTATGGATCTTCTCGTCATTGCTATTGGTATTTCCTTCGCAGAAGTTGGTGCATTTAATATAACCACTCAATTTGTTCCCAATCAATATAGGGGAATATCTATTGGTATTACAACTTTACTTTTCCTAGTGGGAATGTCAATTGGTCCAGCGGTAGCAGGAATGTTTATGGAGCAATA
>CAVPGE010000022.1:0-75356 GCA_963703885.1 uncultured Nitrososphaerales archaeon | reverse complement strand
TTCTAAGCACAGGATTTTTTGAGTGTGGACCACTACGGCGAAGAAAAATCAGAAAGTTTGCATAGTTAAAGATTGTATGACTTGCAAGAACACCTTTGTTGAGCTGGTCATAGTAGAGGCATGGATTGAAATCGTTGAGTGTTCTATTTTCAATAGTATCTTTATTTGTAATATTTTTTAAGTGCAGCCATCCAGTCATCGAATCGCTATTATCGGTAGAGTATTCATGATATTGTGCAAGTCTTTCAGGCTTGAGAAATATTAGTTCTTCATCTGTATTTATCGAACTTAGTTCATAATCTTCTGTAAATGTTCTATATCTACAACCATTGTGAAAACTAGTACCAAAGACATAGCTATGACTGCATACAGGACAGTTCTTTGTACGTGTTCAAAAGTATTATTATCTGCTTCCTTACATGGTCCATAAGATACGGTCTTATGTTTGCACTCCTTGATTATATTACTAGGATCAAAGGTATTTCTCTGATCTATTTTACAATCGTGGCACATGTATGTCCCATTCAAGATTAAATCCTCTTTTACAAGGCAATCAAAGTTGCCCATTCCCTTCACAGATCTAAGAAATGGAAAATCCCTTGTGTATTGAGATTGTAGGTCTTTGGTTGCAGAGCATATGTAACTTGATCCGAGTGTTTTACCCAATGCAATAGCCACCGGGGATTTACCGAAACCGGTAGGTGCTTCCAAGACTATTATCTTGTATCCGTCATTGATAGCCTGTGCTATTTGTTTCATTCCTTCAAGTTGCTTAGGTCTTATTTCTTTGAATGGAAAGTTTTCTATTAAATCCGATTCTGAAATTTTTATTGACATTTTATTTCTCTATCTCTAAGTTTTTACTTTTATTGGAGATTCTGTGTTTAGCAATTTCGAAATTCGCCTTATCAATCTCTATGCCTATGAATTTTCGATTAAGACTCAGCGCTGCGATTCCAGTAGTTCCTGAACCCAGAAACGGATCCAGGATTATTTGGTTTTCAACTGTTAAGACTTTAAGAAAATGTTCAACTTCAACGGCTGATTGTTCCCATTTATGTAACTCTTTTGTCGGTGGTTCTGATTCTATAAAATCAGCCTATATCGCTGTACATTGTTGGGCCTTTTTCATAGTCTATTTTCATTTGGCTTGAAATACCACAATAATGGTTTGAACTTGGGCCATACCCTTTGATTCCACATTTTGGCTGTATTTCCATTATGTTTGACAGCTAATAGCCAATGATACTGTAAATGGGAATTATTCTTAATTAAGTCCGTTAACATCAAATAATGCAGCTTGCCCTATGAATGTAATCAGACTGCCTCCAGGTTTTAACACTCTCTGAGCTAACTTTGCTAGGTCTCCATAAAGGGGAACACTTTCCTGATTGTATGGAGGATCTGTAAATATTAAGTCAATTGAGTTAGCTGCTATTTCTTTTCCTTTATCCCTCATATCGCCTAACTTCAAATCAATGTTAGAGTTTACTTTGGTTAATTCTGGACCATTGAGAGCGGTTAGCTTCGCTTTGTGTATTTTTTCAAGCTTCAGTATCTTGGAATACTCTTTTGAAATGGTGGTTTTACCTTCACGAGCTTTTGTATTGTTTCTTTAGTTGCATTTCCTTGAATAAATTCGACTTTTCTTATCTGCTCGTATGATACCCCAGCACGCTTTCCTATTTTTTGATTAACTCCTTGTCTACCTAGATTCACAAATATTTGTGAGTCCCCAGCTCTTCCAAATTGATGAGCAGCGGTATTCATTTTAGCAATCTTTTTCAAGATTCGTTTACTGTTAAGCTCTAAAACACACCGAGAAAATGGACTTAAATGTCTTCTCTGCCGATTACAATCTATAACGAAAAGTTGTTCATGTGCTAAAGTAGGGAATTCCATGATTTCATGTTTAGGTTCTAGTTTCAGCTCTTCACATATCTTGAATCTATGATGTCCGTCTAATATTACAAAATCTTTATTAATTATAATAGGTAGGTGTTGACCCTGCAACTTGATCGATTCTTTGAGTGAGTTATATTCTTCAGTTGTTAGAGGTGGGACGCTTTCAGAATATTCGGGATTGATAATTAACAAAGTCTGCTTTCAACTACCCCTTAACCTCTCGACTGTGATCTATTCCATCAGGTTGGTTAGGGTCCCAGGATTGCAATTCTTCTGGCTTTGCTTTTCCTACTAATCCAATACTCAGTCCCGTGTGAGTGTCATAAAGAACCCAGTAATATTGTCCGTCCTGTAGTTTTTCAAGTACGGCCTTATGTCTTAGAAAATCTCCAAGTTCCTTTGAATAATTTGTATTCATGACTGCCGGATTGGGCTTTGATAGGACTACTTTACGATTAGGACTAGAACTATCTTCTACATTATTATCCTGTTTCTTTCGTAAAACAATACGCGGAGAGGGGTATGGAAAAATATTTTTTTTGTTTTCCTCGTCTATGGACCTGCTTTCCTCCTCTTTGGAATTATTTTCGTTATCTATCAATCTGAATTACCTCCTTCTTCTGAAGGTCAAAACAGATTTCAGGATGCTGATAGTACTTTTCTATTAGTTCATCTACAGTTATCTCAGTAGTACCATCAACATCAAGTATTTTGAAAATATTTTTTTTATTTTCTATTCACCCCCCCTCTGCGCATCGTCTTATGATTGAACTATATCTTTCTTCTATAACTTTAGCATCAGGGTAATATGATTTCGTCAGTAACCTTCAGTCTGAGGTCCTCACTGTCAAAAAGAGAATATGCATTGGTCTTTTCGTCGACCGGATACCAGAGGTTTTCCTTTCCATCTGTCACACTTCTAGAATAATTGATTAATCCATGACTGGACAGTGGTCTAAGATACTTCTATGGTAAGTTTCTTCAATTCCAGGCATAGGAATCTTTAATCTTTCATGTAGCGCCTTTGCCACCTCTTCAGTTGTTAGTCCACAATGTGTTTCCTGTGCTATAATACTTCCATTCTGACCTTCTAATGTCTTCACCTGGCCATTCAAGATCTATGTACGCGGGTAAAATAGCATCGTTGTAGGCTTGCGCTAGATAGGCCCGTAATGTTAGATGCACCTCTCTCCATTAGTATGAAAGTCTGCTGCAGATCTTCAAAAAGAGAAATCGGGTAAAATGCTCCTGTTTCTGTATTAACTATACGAGGCCTTTCATCCATGTGGATCTTGGTAGTTATGGCAAGGTAGAGCATCAGTTCTCTTCATGACAGTCATTGCCCAGACTCCCACAGTAATTGGCATAGCTTGAGCTATTGCAAATTCAAAAGGAACTTGAATCCCATACTCTCTAGGACCTAGAAGTTTACTGTGAGCTATTAATTTCTCGACTATAATTTCAACGATTTCAGCAGCTCGTTTCTGATCTTCTCTACTTACAACTTGCTCGATCATATTCTTCTGCCAGTAACCCTTTCTTACCCATTAGCTGAATAGCAGCTCTTATTTTATTATCGTCAGTGTTGGGTGTAATTGGAATTGACCTTCTGTTTATTTCACCAAATCTCTTTCCTTCCGAATTGTCAATTGTCTGAGCCGAAAATACCGTAGGGCTTCCTTTGATAATGTTACCAACTGCTTCGGTCCTCTTTCCATCAGGTTCTATCGGTATAGAGATATTCCTGATTTCTGTCAGTGTCATGACTCATTAATGACATTATATTGGCAAAGAATCCTTCCTGTGGAGTATCTAACATAATAATGATTAAATTCTCAAAGTCGATCAGTTTTTGAATTCTCTTTTGAATATCTTTAAGTTCCCTGTTCTTTTCCTTAATTTTCTCCTGATTTTGTTTAATCAGATCCTTGTTTTTAGATGGGTCATCTTTTTCTTTACTACGCTCTGCTTGAATCTGTTCCACTAATTCTTCTATCTCATCTTCAATTTCCTCTATAACTAAATCAGCATCGAGTAATTCACCGGTATTTTCGTCCTTTATCACCGGCTTACCGCGTTTATGTAGAAATGCTTTATCAGAAGCTCCTACTAGTTGTTCAACATATTTTTCAGGAAAGTATTTAGCTACTAATTCCAGTAAGTAGTTTTTGCCTGCTCCTGGATCTTTGGAGTTTAAGTTATGAGGAATTCCTGTTTTTGTAAATGCACTACAAGTATCCTTTTAGTAATTGCTCGATTGAAATCTTATCAAATTGGGCTTCTTTACATATTGTTTCTAGGAGAAATTCTATATCATTTCCTGTAATTTTCCTTTTACATAACTCAGCTGCCCTATCTTCAGTTTCTGTTTCTTCAATTGGTATTTTAGGATTTGATTTATTATTTCCCCCATTTCCATTTCCATTTCCATCGTTAAACCCGAAAGTTTTACCCTTCAAGTCTTCGAATTGGCCCATTGCTTAGTCTACATACTCCACTTGTAAATGCGAGATTACGGACCTGTGGCAATAGTTGAAATCAATTGCTTCAAAGAATATGACAGCAATTTCTTTGAGGAAGAATGCAATTTCTTTCTTTGTTGAAAGATCTACAAATTCCTCAAATTCTTTTCTGCATCTTGGAGATAGGTCTGATAGGTGTATAATGAAGGCTGGAATTAGCTCGTTAGGCTTTGTTATAGGTATCCAATAAATTAATCGTCTAGCCTGTGCGTAATATTTCAATTGACTCAAATAGTTTCTTTCATCGCTTACGGAATTGGACCTATTGGGATCTACAACTTTAGCCAGATCTAGGAGGAATTCATCTCTAAACTTTGTATGAGTCCATTCCTCCCTAGGAGACTTGAGGAGGATAACTTTATCTTTGGGTTCGTTGGTTACTTGCATTGAACAATCATTCCATTAGTCAAATCCTGGTTGTGGATCCTGTGGTTGTTGTTCTATGCTCTGTTCCGTTTGGTCTAGCAAATCACAAAATCTCCTTGCTTCCCGCCTGGGCGGTTTTTTCTTGTACTTTTTCTTCGAGATAGTTGACATAACGTTCAAGTTTCTGTATTACTTTATCTAAGTCGGGGGTTCCGGAGTTGGTATTCTTGCTTTCCAGGGCCGGATTCAACTTGTAGGAACCTCCACGGTCTTTTCTTCTAACTTATGGATTAGGATTCCATCGTTACGTGTTTCAAGTACAGCATATGTAGGTTGATCTAAACCATATTGTTTCGAAATGGAAACTGGAATAGTTAAAACAATACTTCCGTTCCTATTTCCGGACCACGTTTTTATGATTTCCTTTTGGATATTCACGTAATGATAAAGATAATATTGATTATTAACACCAAAGTTAGTATAAAACTCATGTCGGGAGGTCGACCAAAAAATAAAGACGAGGATTTTTGTCCTAAATGTGGTGAGTTAGGAAACCCATATCATAAGGACACGATAAAGAATTCATCAAATGACCACTATTTTAATACTTGGTTTAGACATGTTGATAGAAAAAAGAAGGATTGCTATATTGAAAACAAATTAAGATCTAGTTCCACTGAACTGATAGCGTACAACGAGTACAACCGTAAACAGAAACTTAGTACAACTTTCATCGTACGATCCAAAACTGACTCCAGAATATTGAAGAAGTTGCCATTAAAAGAGGCTCACATCAATAAAGCATTTCCCGTAATCATATTTACTATTGTCCAAGAAAAGGTAAATGATTATGGTCGGAAATGTGAAGTTTGTGATGATGTCTTGACTTTTTGGCATGATATTCGTTGTACTAAGTGCGATCAAAGATTAGTAATGTGGTGTCCTACTTGTCAAATACATAGGGATTTTAGCGATGAGATTCATCCAATTAAGTTATCGAATGAATATAACCTGAATGCAGAATTGAAGCGTTTAAAAATTCCCATATTAGATAAGTCTAAAATATCATGGTTTTTGAATAAAGTACAAGGCAATGAAGATGTTTTACCTGGAATAATATTTCTAAAAGAACTTTCTGACGTTATAGCAAAATCTAACGCGAAAGAAAAAACCATTATAATTTACGGCGAGAAGGCGGCCGAATTCGCCGATCATATTTCAAGCGATAACAGATGTCAATATTCCAGTATATCTTATAGGAATGATAAGTATGGAATACTAGAAAAATTACAGAAAGCGACTATTACTAGGGAAAAACAAATTAATCGATATAACTATCCCTCACAGACATTATTCTAAATTATTCCCCGCTAGGTAAAGCAGATATTTATCAAATCAGACCCATCTGAAAAATCATGCCACTCCCTCCGAGTCCATAGGATTCGCTTAGAGATTTTGGCAACGTAAACAAAATACTATGGTTACCATTTCCCGTCCATGTCCTGATTATTTTACTTTTGACATATAGAAGACATAGTTAAATAGACATTTATTACCTGACAAATTCCTAGATTCATATAATCATGCGCGTTGAAAATAGTATAAATCTTGGAATATGTGATAATGTTAATGATGATGCAAGGACAGACAGACGTAAAACTAATATCAATAAAATTCTAGGACTGCATAAGGATTTATGGACCAATAGGTATTGCTAAAATTTCTGACAAGACTGATCTCGACAAATCTACCGTGACTGAACATTGTAACACATTGACGAGACGTGGCCTACACTAAGAAGACAAATAAACAAGCAGGATATGAAATAACACAAGAAGCAATCAGAGATAATGATAACCTGATAGTGATGGCCTATGCTGATATATCAGATATTTCAAAAATTTGGCAAGTGAAAATTCCAGATGGAATGGTAAAAGATGATCGTCGGATAGGTAAAAAAATATTCCAAAATAAATTCTGCAATCACGGGAATTACATATATAGAAGAAAAGCAAAAACAAAATCAAGTCTTAGATTAACATATAAAATGGAATCTAAACGAGATGAAGTTGAATTGTCGATGTTTGCAAATAAAATTGGTGCCATGATTACTCTTGTGATGATAGAAGCAACTAAGCCACTCAATATGGATATTCCCGTTAGCAAGGAAAGATACCAAATTGAAAATATGACTGGCCAAGATAGACGAAAATTGGCAACTAGTTGGATTGCACAAGGAATGAATCCGTTCACTATATTTTCTGAATTTTGCAAACTCAAATGTGTTAAGCAAGGACTGGCAGTTTGGAGAAATAAAATGGTCTATACAGAAGAGGACAGAGATAACGATATTAAGGAAATACAGAATAGCGATATTCCTGAATCTAGAAAGAAGAAAGAAAATCGAACGATGTAACATCCATTTCAAACTTGCAGAGGATCGGAATAAGCAATGCAGAATGGCAAGGTATGAAGATCCAAAATGGTCTCCCTATGAGACGGATAAGTATAACTTTGACAGAATTTCAAAAATTTATTCAAATGTATTTCCAGTTATGACTGAAAAGGTTTCAGAACAAATCAAAAAACTATATGAAATTCATAGAGATTGTTGGATCAAAGATAAATACATGAATGAAATAAATCAAAAACCAGAAATTAAGAGTTAAATAAATTTGGTTTAATTAAAATCGAATTAACTTGTTTTTGATAGCGGGGACTGTAATTGTCCTACTTCATCAGGTTTCTTAGTTGCTGATGCGGTTCTTTGATTTCCATTTACTCTATCATCTGCAATTTTAATAATCTCTGAAATCATTGAAGCACATAGGAGATCATTTTGTTCATGTTCAAGATTGGAATTGTTAGCTACGGAAGCTGTTCTTTGTTGATCGTTATTAACAGTCTTAGTAGTAGCATTGTCGCCAACTTTATAAACTAGTTACAAAAGGCAATCAGGACATTTAAGTTTTATTTAAAGACTATGTAATGATAATGACAATAATCAATTAATCAATAAACAGATTGAATATTAAACAGCACTTTAACACTTTTCCTCGTGAAAAAATTAAACGCAAAAATTAACATTGAAATTACAGACTAACAATATTTGGAATTAATGAAATTCTCGATTGTTAAAGATTTAATTTGCATTAATCATTCGTCAAAACAACATAACCTCAAGCTGGATCAATTTCTTTCTGACGGTAATGATTGTCGCGAAGGTTTTTTGGCATGTGAAGAATGCGGAATACATTTTCCAATTATTAATGGGGTACCCATTATAGTCAGAAATTTCGATTCGTATATTCAAGAAAGAACACGTATTTTGGGAGATTGGATTTTAAAAACAAGTACTTCCCAAATGCGAAATTTTCTTCGTGAGAAAGTAAAGACCGTTGACCCGAAATTAACAACTAACAATAAGTACGAATTCAGTAGCCAATATTATAACTCATATTTGTGGACCCATTACGATTATAGAGATAATGACAGATTTTTATCTATGTTTAAGTACAGAATAAGGCCAGACGAGATTTATAGTAAAGTAATACAAGGTTTGGAAGTAAATGTAACAGGAAAAAGTCTGGATTTAGGTTGTGCCCTAGGAGCTTCCAGCCTTAATCTTGCTAAAAAAGTTGCATTTTCATACGGTGTAGATCTATCTTACTCATTCATAACTGAAGCGAGAAGGAGGGCTGCTGGAACGTCCAATATAGAATACCTAGTATGCGATATTGCCGATTTGCCTTTCAAGTCAGTAAGCTTCGACGTGGTTATGGCCCTGAATATTCTAGACAGAACTGATTTTGACAAAGCATTCTTGTCTTTAGACAGATGTATTATATCTGGTGGGGAGCTTGTTATTACGGACCCTTATGACTCGTCAAGCGATTCCAAAACACTTAATTCTATAAATTTAAGATTATTTTTGGAAAAAAAGGGATATCAAATTAGGAAGAAAACTCAAAGGGAATCATATATTCCATGGATTGTAAGGATAAACGAGCGAGCATATCTCTTTTATTTTGCTGATTATATCTATGCAGTTAAATTATCATCTCATTGATACGAATCTCTTGCAAGAATTACTAATTGTTCTCACAAAGCATAAATTGCATCTATAATAGTTTATAGGATAATGCAAATTGAAATCGATACTTCTAAAGTTGGAAACAGTATAAAAAATTATATATTGCATAATATGAAGATGAATTACGATATTCATGAATCGAATGACGTAATTACCATTATGACTAACGTACCAATTGGCGATATCAAGATAAAGTTGGTCGAGATTCTATCACCTCACCTTGATGAATATATAGTTGTTGAGAACTATGATAACAAAAATCAACTCATTGTTCTAAAAAATGGTGACATAGAACAACTAGGGACTATACGCATGTATTCATTGTGGAATGATGTTTAAAAGTGATGAGGAGCGTTACCAGCACTCCTCCATCCATTACTTTATGTAAATTACCTGCAAAAATATTCAAGCTTCCAATTAGTTACCTTTTAATCGTCTTATTTGTTAGCTTATCCAAGGCGTTACCAACTAAGAAGAATGCTAATCCTGTTAAAGCGATCATTAGCCCTGGTGGGATTATCCACCACCACAATCCGCGCGAGGCGGCATCGGAGGAATTTGCATCATGAAGCATTTGTCCCCAAGTTGGTAAAGATGGATCGCCTAAACCCAGAAAACTAAGGCCAGCTTCAGCTAAAATTGCACCAGGGACGGAAATTGCGATGCTAGCAAAAGTTAAGGGTAATAATAGTGGTATAATATGCTTGAAGATAATTTTAATGTCTGACTGTCCCATCAATTTAGATGCGTCTACGTATTGAAAGTTCCTTATTTGCAAGGCTATACTTCTTATTATTTTTGCTGTGCCGACCCAACCAAAAATAACCAAAATACCTGCTATTGACAAATATGCTCCTTCCGATTGTGATAGACAATAATATAAGAAGTGGGAGAGAAGGCAATGAGTAAAATATGTCATTAATTCGCATTAAGACTTCGTCTGTTTTTTTTCCTCTATAACCAGCAATAACACCATAAATTGTTCCAATTGATATAGATATGGTAGAAACAGTTAAGCCGATAAATAAGGCAACAGGAGAGCCCCAGATTATGCCTATTGCCAGATCTCTTCTGAGATCATCAGTGCCCAGGAGTCCGAATACATCGCCTCCTAGAATTAAGTAGACGTTTTGTATTTTTGTGGAATTATCGAACACAAAAAAAGTAATGGATAAATTGTAGGTTCCCTTTAATATTCTATTATCAAGAGCACTTGAAAACACAATATCCTGCGTTTGCTCATTATTGATATCATACTTGAATTGGTCTCGATATTGTAGGATGTTACTCCTCAGAGTTTTGTCACTGGAAAATATCCTGCCGATGTATAGGCTAGTTGCGTTACTCTGTGGTGGTAAGGAGGAAAATAACATATTAAAGGTATGGTTATCTGGTCGCTGCAAATTAAGCGAGACCACTGGTTGAATACCACCATACGATATCTCGTAAACTACCATAAAATCATTGGGCATCGTATCAGATTGAATGTTAAATTTAAATGAATATGTGATGGTATTAATTCCCTGAATTTTACCAGTTTTTATAATTGCATGATCATCACTAATAATTTGATGTTCAAATGACTTTGGTCCGAAACCAAGATTAGTCCAAATTGGTGCTGCATCTTTTGGATAGTTGATCCAGTAGTCAGGATTATTCCATTGCAAATAGGAATCAACCGGTATATAGATATAGCCTATTATAGTTATGGATACTAAAAACCCAATTATGAGTATACCTGTTAATCCAGCCCTAGAACGCAGCAGCTCCCTAATAACCGAGTCATGAGAGATGGTGATCAGGGGCTCCTCATCCTTGGGTCAAGAATGACATAGAAAATATCTATTATGAATACCGTCGCTAAAAAAATCAAAGTTGAGACATATGTTAATCCTAAGATAATTGGAATATCCAACACACCAATTGCATCGTAATACAATTTCCCCATTCCGGGCCAGTCAAATACGGATTCTACAATAATTGAACCCCCAAAAGATGCTGCTAAACTGAGAGCAACAGCAGTGGTAATAGGAGGAGCTGCATTTCTGAGTGCGTGTGTAAACATGATCCTTCTTTTAGAAATTCCGATAGTTTGTTTGGCATTTATGTAATCTTCATTAAGAACATTTGTGATAAAATATTTTACAATATATGACCAAGAACCCAAGGACACAATAATTATTGTTATTAATGGGAGTATCATATGATACAACAAGTCCCAGACATAATTTGGATCGTTTGGTGAGGAAGTAGGTGTTGCTCGAGCAGGAAAAATATTCAAGGTAAATGAAAAGAGAAATATCATTATCATTGCTATCCACCATATTGGAAAGCTACTACTGAAAATTGCGTATAACGAATTAACTTTGTCAGATATCGAACCACCCTTACCAGCTATAGCCGTTCCCATCAAAATACCAATAATTGCGACTAGTATTGTCGATGATGTAAAAAGTAATACAGTTTTAGGGACTTTTTCAAGGATAATATCCCTTACATTCGATGAGCCATAATCTGTCGTAAAATAATTTGATTTACCGAGATCTAATGTCATCACCTTAAATACTCGAGTCAAGATTTTGGTTGGAGAATACCATTCTTGGTCAAGACCTAAAGATTTCTTTTCTAATTCAATCCTATTTTCAATATAAGACCTTCTATCTTCAGGACTTTTAAATTTCAACGAAGCTTCATTCACCTGGTCCACAACTGATGTGGTTACAGAATCATTAAGCAACTTATCAATGGATGCTCCGAACATGATCACAGTAATCAATAAAGTGGCAAATAGGACTAGAATAAAATTCACGATTTTAATTGACAACGATTTTTTTAGGGTCAACTGTAATTCAGGATGATTTATTTTCCATTATTGGTGTAGGACTGGATAATTTAAATATAATCATATTAGTAGAAGGGCTAACTAGGCACGATTATTATTGTTCCAGAGAATATGTCAGGTTTTAGTGCTTCATTGCTTTTAGCAAAGATTTTGAATTCATTTGGTCCTAGTGACATATATCTAGTTGCATTTTGTTCTAATCTAATTGAATATAGTCCCTTCCTTTAGCCTTTCTGCTTGACCCTGTAATACTATTTTGTTATTTCTATCAAATACAAAGTATTGGACTTCGGAATTCAGATTAGTCTTACCGTTGGTCGTAACATTGACCAAGATTTCAATCGGTTTCTTATAGGAAATGATTTTAGGATAGGATATATTCGAAATTATTGCGACTTTTGGAAATTCGTATTTAGACCAATATCCGATCTTGTAAGGGTAAGTTTTATCTCTAAAAGCCTTGATGGTAATTACACCTCCAGAAGGGTTATAATTATCGAGTATAAATGGGCCGTTACTTACTAATGCATTTTTATGGTTACTAATCCAATTAATACTGGAATTGTATCTTTTTATTGCCTCGCTGTAATTTAGCGTATTCCGTAATGGAGGAGGTATGTATCCCTCTTGTTTCATTTTTTCCAACTCATGACGGATTGATTCTGCGTGACTAGGTATGATTAAGGACAGCCAGTCAATATTTTTTACCGTAGCGTCTGATTTGGAAAATGCATATTTACCATCCTTGACCAATCTCTCAGTAGCTGCTGTTATTTCCCAGGGAGACGACGCCCACAAGGCACCAAAATCTGCTATTTCTCTCTTATCAAAGTGCCAATAATCCACAAAGGCTGTGAAATGTGTTTGATTGGAGAATGTTATACCTTTAAGATACGCTAAAGCAACTTGAGCCTGTGGAGTATATTCTGGATCATAAGTAGTGTCATTGATGCCTGTTTTTGTTCCCCATTCAAACGGAAAATAATAAGAGTACAACAGATCATTGATATCCATTGGTTCTCCATTTTGCCAGTTTGAGTAGGTTACATTAAATCCCACTCTACTCTTTGAATAAGTATTATTACCTACGTGATTCCATTGTTGATTGGTAGCGTTCCATATTATGGCATCGGGATCGACTTTCAACTTGTGTATAGGATCCCCTGTTATATCTGTCCATGTATTCCTCAATGGTATCACTTCTCCAGTATAAGGATTCCTAAAAGTGCCTGGATCTGATAACAATGAATTTACAGTTGTACAATAAATGTCGTTACATCCTGCTACACCGTTCCATGCGCCCTGATAAATTTGCTTAACACCCATATTGAGCGTATTATTGTCGGTGGTTGAGTAGGCATTGATTAGAGATACCCTGCCAGTTATACCTGCTCCAAAGTCATTAATTAGCCCTTTTAAGGACGGGGTTGTCACATACGGATCAATAGTTTGTGCCAGAAAAATACGAACTGATTCGAGGATTCCAAGAATCGTTGCATTTTGAAGTAATTCCTCTCTTTCATGTCTGGAGGTAAAATTAGAGTAAATAATTTTTTGAGTTATTTCATCTAATGTAGAATTTTTATAGTTCCAATAAGAAGGGTTTTGCCTTCCCGGCATACTTGAGTAGAAAGGAGCATACATTTGAGCCAATACGCTGGGATTATAACGCACAAATGCTGATGTTCCACCAAATCCTTCTGTGTATATACTCCATTGTAGGTCCTTTGGGTCTGTCCCGTAAACTATCGTATTGGCCTTGTTCAAGTCCCCATATTCTTTGACTACGTCAAAGCCAATTTTCCCTAATTGAGATGCGACAAGCTCACCAACAGATTTTCTTGGGGTATCATCGCTTCTAATCAGAATTTTTACTACCACATTTCTACCATTAAATGACCATTTTCCGTCAGTTTTCTTGGCGCCCGCAGACGTAAGGACGTCCCCTATTATTTTCTCGGCAAGATTTGGATTATATCCGATTCCCAAGGATTCCACATTTGATATAATGTTTTCGTATTCTGGAGAATATACTCCATATGGATCGATTTGTATTGTCCCAAATCCTCCCAAAAGCTCATTAACGACGAACGATCTGTCTATGAGATAATTCAATGCAAAACGAATTTGTCTAAATTCAAATGGATTTAAGATAGATGCATCCTTTGAGGGGGCTGGATTTACCAGCAGGTCTATTGAACCAGCATTTTTTTCGTAAATCTTTAGAAGTGGATCTCTGTATGCATCGAGTGTTCTTTCCAGAGGAATCCTAAATAAATATGCATCAAGATTTCCCAAGCGTACTTCTTGTAATGCGGTATTTCCATCAAGATATTGAATAAATCTTATCGAATTAACAAATGCGCCCTTCTCATCACTTGAGCTTGCGTATGACGAAGTAGTTTGAAAAATCAAAATAGATGTGAAAAACAGAGTCCAAATATAAAGACATGGCCGACTCTTGATCAATTATTAATCAAATAAGTGAATTTAATATTTTAATTAATGTTATGATTAATAAAAGCTGGAAATAAATTTACTCAAAGAATTATGACTTGATAAAATAAGAGTTTTATCTAATAGGTTTTTTATTCCTCAAAACAACTTGGACAGTATGAGGTATGGTCAAATCCAAGGATAGCAGCTCAAAGAGATCATCAGAAAAAATCCAAAATGAACAACAATTGCCTAAGTGGGCTGAGGATGAAATAAAATCAGTCAACTTTACAGAAGATCAATTGATTTCACGTTCTGGCTATATTTTAGACATTTACGTGAATGACCATAAGGTGGATGTACAGTTGTACGAAGCTCTTTCAGATGGTCGAACAATTATTGAGGGGCTAGATGTGTCAAAAGATCTGAATTACAATGACTTCATCAAGGGCGTAGTATATGAATTTAAAATTCAAGTTTCTAAGGCGCCACTTAGTCAGGAACTAACAGATCTTTTAAAAAATACTTACGATTTGGAAATGAATGCAATTTATAGGTTTGAATTAAAGGAGTTAAATTTGATGGACGTTGAGAGTGACTCGCAAGGGTCACCAGAAAATGAATTTGATGAATAATCCTTCAAACTAGTCAATATTAGTCTTGAATGTTGTTGCTACAAATGGGTTCACTAGGTAAGGGATAGTTTGCTTGAGCCAAACTGCTCCCCTCATAAAAAATGGTACGACTATTTCAAGTCTACGCGAGGTGGAAGCACGAACAATTGCATTTGATACAGTGGATGGTTTTAAAAAAAATTTACGGTTATAATATTGACCACCAAAAGATTTGTGCTCAAAAAAAGCTGTATCCACTCCAATTGGGCTTACTACAGTTACGCCTACACCCGTTCCATGCAATTCATGATACAATGACTCAGAAAACCCCAACATGGCAAATTTCGAGCCACAATATGCTGCAAGTCCAGGCATCCCAAAGCTAGCAGCCAATGATGCCACATTTACAATATGACCAGTTTTTCTACGCAACATGGAACTTAAAAATGATTTAGTACAATATATCATACCATAGTAATTGGTCGCAGTGATTTTTTCAATATCATCCAATGACTGATCCTTGACTTCGCTCAACATACCAATTCCGGCATTGTTTACAAGAATATCCACACTACCATAGGTCTTTAAAATTCTTTCCGCAGCTCCTAAGACTTCGGCTCTTTGCGATATATCACATTCACATATCATACTTTCGCTTTTATTGCCTATTATGGATGCGACATTTTCCAACTTTCTCCTGTCACGAGAAATTAATATAATGGTCTTTGCACCCCTTTTTGAAAAGTCAATAGCTACCTCTCGTCCAATTCCAGAGGACGCTCCTGTAATAACGATGTTCTTGTTTTTGAATGTCTTCATTCTTGAATACTAAAATTTTGCTAACTATTCCTTTCCATCATTAGAATTACTTTTAGAACCTTTTTTATTAATCTCAGATTCATCTAATTTCCATGGAACAGTAAAGGGGAAACCTGAATCTGACGCTTTTGCTTTAACACCATGTCCAGTCTCACTAACAATGTCAGATTGATTCATACTTTTTGTTTCAGCTGAAGCCGTGTTACTGGACAAGTCTTGATCGGATGGCATTGTAACACCAGGACGGCATATAGACTTTTTTGTCAGAATAGAATTGGGTCCAATTGTTATTTTCATAAGACAAATCCACATCAAGACCAAAGGGATGTGATAAGTTGCAATTCGCCAGGCGATTATAACGGATAACTGAGAATCATTCAAAACATCGCCCAAATGTGGCAATCCGTTCAGATTTGATATATATGCCCAAAGTCCAAATTCAGCTAATCCCGAACCGCCAATAGTGATTGGAAGTGTTGACAGAGAAGTTGAAGCCGATGTAGCCATGAAAGATTGGAAAAGTCCCACATGTTCACCTACCGAATCAGCAAGGACCATAAAGGATACCCCTTGAAATACAAACGCAATAAAGGTTATGGCTATTCCCCCAGCAAATACCTTGACCGTTTTAATGGATGTAAAGTTTTCCCTGCTCATCTTACAAAGGTCTGAAAGAGCGCTATTCGTAGAATTAATCAAACTGATGGATTTTTCCTTTGACAAGAACTTGTTAATTAGTCTTAATGAGAATCTAGGAAGTTGTATATTTTTATTTGCCGAAATAATCAAAATTAAGAACCAAAACGCGAAAGTTGGCATTGTAACAAGAATTACAAAACTTCCTATGAAATAGCCACCGTTATATAGTGCGATACCACCTGAAATAAACCCTAATATACTTCCCGCAAACACATCTGCGATTATCTCGGTAGTAGCAACCCAAGCAGCAGTACCTGATGAGATTCCATGTTTCCTCAACCAAGCTATCCTAACAATTTCTCCACCAACATATGAAGGGGTTGTTTGTGTTACAAATTCTCCACCCAGGCGAGCGATCATTGTTTTGCCTGTGGAACTTACGTTTGGTCCAATGAAATGCTTGATAAAATATCTAAATCTGTATGCTTGAAGCATTATCCTAACCATCACTGCAGAAACAGATAATACGAACGGTATTACTCCCACTGAAAATACATCTGATGGAGACACCGGCGTAAACGCGAATAACAATAAGAAGGGAATGAGACTCGCCCCAACCGCAACTATCTGCCACTTCACGAGATATCAATATTCAATAAATGATAGGATTATAATAATTAATAGAAATCGAAAAGTTTAATTTTCAAAATTAGCGACCGAAATCTGCAAAACGGGTAAAAGACTCCTGATTTGTCCATGATCATGGGCCTTATTTTGCTAATCAAGGACGAATACGCCAAAGTCTCGTCAATACAAATGATCTGATTCAATCAAGGATGGCATGATAACTCATAATTGAAGAGCTAGATTTCTTGAACAATTTTAAGGCTCAATATTGATAATCTATAAGAAGGACCATTGCCAATTTGTGAGTCAGGATGTTCTTAGTCACACCAATTATCGGGCAAAAATTAACCAACATTGCGTAATTATAAGTAGTTTTGGTTGAAAACGTTAATTCAAATTTCTTACCTATTTAATATTTTAGCACTTGCAATGCGCCTCCTACTTCGTGCGGGAAATAATGTAAAAGCATATGGTCTTAATATTAATTTGTCTATATTAATCTCTACGGTCTAATCCTCTATCAAGAGATCTAGAATTAAGTTTGTTAAATTAAAAATTGGAAATTTTTACTATATGCCAAGACCTCTTTGGACAAATTCCAAGCTATGACGGTAAAATATCTCATATTGATATTGCACTAAATAATATGTGGTAATTACCTCTCAATCGCATTTATAACATGTCGGGCCAGGTAGTTAAATGCTAAAAGAATGGATCCTATATTTAGTTACACATAAATTCGGAACCATGATGGCTAGAATTATTCCTGTGTTTAGAACCAAAAATGAGTAAATGGCCAGAAGCTTAGTTTGGTCCCTCATTATGCACTACTCATACTCATGAGGTTTGAGAATAAGTATTGTTTGTACAGTAAAGCTTAATATCAAACTCATATTACGAAAATGAAGTTTAATATATTCAAGAAGATGAAATTGTTTAGGATTGAATGCAATAATTATAACAGGAACAGCAGGTTCCGGCAAGTCGCTCCTGACATCGAGACTAATGGAGTTGTATAAGGATAATAATGCATTTCCCATTTCCCTGAACCTAGATCCAGGAGCAGTAAGTCTTCCTTATGAACCCGATGTAGATGTAAGGGATATAATCAATATCGAGAATTTGATGCAAGAATACGGGCTTGGTCCTAACGGGTCACTCATAATGGCTACGGATATGATCTCAACAAGACTTGAAGAAATACAAGAGCAAGTTGATAAATTAAACCCCGATTATGTGATTGTAGATAGTCCCGGTCAAATCGAGTTATTTGTTTTTCGAACAAGCGGTCCCTATTTTGTCTCAAATTTTCAAGCTGAAAATAAGGTTAATCTTTTTACATTTGATAGCATATTGTCAACTTCACCAATCAATTTCGTAGTGATAAGTCTAATTGCAACTTCGGTAAGATTGCGGTTAGGAATTTCACAGATTGATGTCATGACAAAAAGAGACTTAATTATAGATAAGTTACATGATATCTTATCGTGGTCGAACTCCAAAACAGCAATTGAACAAAGTTTATCAAAAGAAAAAGATACTCAGTATTCAGTTTTGGCACAAGAGTTGCTCAGGGGCATTTCCAGATGTAATATGTTCTTTAATCCTATCCTAATATCGAATCTGACAATGGCTGGAATGACAAATCTCTCGGCTTCATTATCTCGAATTTTAGCGCAGGGAGAGGAGGTTTTGGATTAAGCTGTCAAAATCCAAAAGGATCTGTTGTGAGGCTGTCGCTCCCTCATCCAGCGCTAATATTGGCCCTGGGTTTGACGTCTTTGGGCTTGGTTTGGATCTTTTCTATGACAAAGTAAAAATTAGTAAATTAGACTCGTATTCAGGTTCTATAAATACAAAATTTTCAAATGATACAGACATTCCGACCAGCGTGGAACAGAATTCAGCCAGTTTGGCCGTTAAATCCATGGCAAACACATGTTCAATCAGAAACGACATCGAAATTACAATAACAAAAAAAGTTCCTCATGGCTTCGGTTTAGGAAGTAGTGCGGCATCAGCGGTAGCCTCAGTATGTGCATTTAATCACCTTTTTGAATTGGGCATGGACAAACAAAAATTAGTTGGATTCGCGGCAGAGGGCGAAATCGCAAGCTCAGGTACAAAGCATTATGATAATGTTGCTGCCTCATTATTTGGAGGATTCGTCATAGTTAGAACTAGACCAATATTAGAAGTCATTAGGATTGACCCTCCTTCAGATCTAATATTGATAATTGCGATCCCTAAAGTAATTGTTCCTAATAAAAAAACAGCTCTGGCGAGAAGCATACTACCAAAGAGAATATCACTAGAAAAGGTTACACATAGCATCTTTAACGCAAGTACTGTGGTTTCAGGGTTTCTGATGAGGGACTCGGAAATGATAGGCAAAGGGATTAATGATGAAATAATCGAGCCTGTGAGAAAGCATATGATAACAGGATATGATATTGTAAAAAAGTATTCATTAAATGCTGGAGCATTAGCAACTACCATAAGTGGTGCTGGACCTTCCATAATTTCATTCTCAAATGAACGTAATAAGGCAACAATTATCGCAGATAGCATGAAAAAGGGTTTTTTGGACGTAGGGGTCCAATCTGCCATTCATATCTGCAAATCTAGTACCGGTGCTAGGATCATTAGCTAGTTGAAGGAAACTTTTACTTCTTAGATTTGTTCAAAAACGCCGACATCAATTTCTCTCGATCTTCATGAGCGAAGGAAAGAGCCCAGCCATATATTTCCAATCTTAATCCAGTTTCCAAATCTGAATCCATTCCTTTATTTATGAGCATCTTACTGATTTTTATTGCGTTCTGACTATTTTTTGTAATTTCTTTACAAAGGGAGATAGTCTCAGATATTAATTTAGCGTTGAGCGTCTTTGCTATCTTGATGGATCTTTCCTTTTGGCCATTAAGGTCGTCCTGAGGTAATTCCGGCGGCAGTTCGTCTGCCGTTAAAGAGACTATCTTATTTATTAATCCGATTTGAAATGCCTGTTCAGCTGATATCATTTTTCCAGTGAAAACTAATTCTTTAGCTCTCGACGGACCGACCAATCTCATCAATCTCTGTGTTCCTCCCCACCCAGGTGGAATCCCAATAGTAACTTCTGGTTGTCCCATCTTTGCATTACTCGAAGCAATCCTAATATCGCAGACCATTGCCAATTCACATCCACCACCTAAAGCAAATCCATTTACTGCAGCAATCACTGGTTTGCCAAGCTTTTCAATTTTATTCAAAACCATTTGAGCTGAACTAGCATATTTTTCTGCTTCAATAGGGTTAATGTTTACCATAAACGCTATGTCAGCCCCGGCACAGAAAGCCCTTTCTCCCGCACCAGTAATAATTACTACTTTGACGGCATTATCAACATCTATACGATCAATTGTACTGGAAAGTTCATCAATAACGTCAACATTCATGGCATTTAGAGCCTCTGGTCTATTTATTTTGATGATTGCTATTTCATCTTGTACACTCAGATCTATGTATTTCATTTTTCAACAGACAAAAGTTTGCTATGCTATAAATTAAAACTTATCTAAAAAATAATGAAAGTAATCAGGCACCGGCCATGCCATTCCGTAGCTCGGTGGCCTTGTGGTTGTCCGTTGCCATTGATTCAGAAGCATCCTTATGCATTTCTGACATAGCACATCCCATTTGGGCTTCTGGCTTGCCCCTTCTCATCAGACCTCGGTACAATCCAGCTTCCAATGTTTGTCCATGTTCCTTTTCCCAATCTTCAACAGGAATGCTATATTTCTTTTGAATTCTGTCCCTATACCATTCGGGGATCACATTAAAGGCACAGAAGGGTATAATACGCAAATCCGGTGTAAGATAATGAATATCACATCGTTGTAATCGTTCAAGATCTTCGTTATATTTATCCTGGAAGTGCATCATGCCCAAAAACAATGATCTGACATGCCATGATCCTACCGAGTCGAAATTCCGCTTCAAAAGTATACTAGAGAACATCTTGGCCAGATCAAGACCACGCGGTTGCTTACTTTTATCAACAAATTGATTCAATTTTCTGATTACCTGTAACATAGTCCAATGTCTATTTGCTCCAGATTTGATCTCTTCGGTTTTCTCCTCGAAGTATTCAAGTACGCCTTTTAAATCAATGAATGACGTAAGAGGGGTAAGCCTTTTAGTTTCCATATCCTCAAAGACGTAAGTACCAGCACCACAGGCGAAATGTATAGACAACTCATATTTTGGCTTCTTGCTGAATGCTTCGATCACATTTGTCATAGGCATACATGAAGGGACTGGAAACCAGGCGTCAGACATTATTTCACCATTTGTTTGTTCCTCAATTCTCTCTATGCAGTCTGGAATAGTTATTCTGTATTTCTCGCGCTCCTTCTTACCCATTCTACCGGTTAATGACACAGGTTGAAAGTTAACGGCATGAACTACATCTAGATTTTTCTGGGCGAATCGAATAATTCCTCCCAATTCATGATCGTTAATAGACTTTATAACAGTTGGAACAAACACTACGGTCATACCACACTTTCTTGCAGATTCCAAGGTGTACGGTACCTCCCAATGATTTTTCGGATTAGTTCTGGGTGTAACACCATCGAATGATAAATATAGATTGCTAACTCCCGAATTTCGTACCTGCCTCATAGTTTCTGGGGACAAGGCTAATTTTATACCGTTCGTATTAAGTTGAACGTGATCTACGCCTTCTTCCTTCATGATTTGAATTATATCAGTTATATCATCACGCAACATTGGTTCGCCTCCTGTTATCTGTATAGAATTACCTGCTATTGGTTTTTCGGCTTTAAGTGTCTTCATCATTGCTCTTACCTGTTCATGATTAGGTTCGTAGAGATATGCTCCCTCCAAGCCTTTCTTCACGTAGAAGAAGCAATACCAGCATGTGAGATCGCACCTGTTGGTAACTATGATATTAGCCAAGCCGGAGTGAGAAAGGTGATTTGTGCAAAGTCCGCAATTATTAGGGCACGCACATTTATCTACCATAACATTGGGTGCATGAGCCCCTTTGCCATCCATCCAATATGTACTAAATTTATTGTACATCTTATACGATCCAAAGTATAACTCCTCACACTCGCCATGCGAAGGGCACGTCTTAGTCATGAAGACCTTGCCGTCCCTTTCAAATACTTCCGCATCTAAAATCATATTACACTCTGGACAGATACTTTGAGTAAATCTAATTGACCTTTTTTCAGCACTAATTTTACCACTAGATAAATTTGATATTTGTATTAGCTCCATTACATTATACCTTTGTTAATCGAACCATAAGTCTTTTTATATATAAATTTAATGTAACCAATAATCAGGTGATTAGTTAGCTCATGTCCATTGAGCAAATAAATATTTATCACTTGTTAAGAACTTCAAAGACGGTATGGATTTGAGCGACAAGGCAAGGAAGGCCATGGAAGCGCTTGGTTTAACTAGTTACGAAATAAAGGTATACGGGTCATTAATTGAATTCGGAACAATGACCGCATCTAACCTCAGTACTAAATCCATGGTGCCATATTCAAAAATTTACGAAGTTTTAAAGTCATTGGAGCAAAAGGGGTGGATAGATTCCAATAGCTCGAGGCCTCAAAAATTTTTTCCTAGATCACCCCAATTTGCTTTAGAATCAACGAGATTAATTTTGGAAGATAAGTTAAAACTTAATGAAATACTAATTACCGATGAACTAATGCCAATTTACGAGAAAACAGGTGTCAAGGAGCGTCCTGAGATATGGGTTGTTAGAGGATTGAACAACATCGTATTCAAGGCCAATGAAATGATTCAATCTTGTAACAAGGAATTGTTAATTGCACTACCTGTAATAGCTGACGATATGTCAAAATTGGTTTTGCCAACTCTCAGAACCCTATCAGAAAAAGGGGTTAAGATTACTGTTTTGGCATCAACAGGAACCAACAGAGGTACATTACGCGGTCTGTCGCGAATTTCGACTGTCAAGGTTAAGAACGACATGTTTGGAGGAGGAGTTATTGCAGATGGTTACCATGTAATGATCTTGTTGGCAGATGCAAAATATAGCGAAAGGCCTTTAGAACCTATTGCAATATGGTCTGTTCATCCCGGACTAGCACAATTTTCTAAAGAATATTTTCAATACTTATGGCAGGATGCGAGATTTCCATCATTTGAGAACTAGAAGAAACTGATGACAAAATCCAGAAGATTTATTATTTCACTATAGAAATAAAAATTAATTATGTCCCTTGTGTTATAAGAGTCGACAAACGATGACATAATAGCCCTGCGGAAATTTGAATGAAGAAGATCTTGAGTTTGGAGTTTGTCAACAAGATACTACTATAAGGCAAGTTATTTTCAGAAACTTCATAAGTGGCAGGGTGAAATTCAAATTTACTTGGTTCATATAGTAACCGCTTGTTCTCTTGAAAATTTCAGGAAATTTATTATGTTCAGTACCTGCAGATCTTTTATGCCTGAAAGTTATGTTACTGATTTTGATGTATTTCCCGAGCGTGAGGAAGATCCCGGTGCTATATATATAGAAGCAGCTGACAAAGTAACCTTAAAGAAAATACGAGAGATCACGTTTGTCAATGCTAAAGAGATTCTAGGAATTATATATTCTTCGAAAAGTGGAAATACTAAACTCAGATGGCGTCAAACACGGCGAAAAACAGGAAAGGTTACTGGAGACGCATCGCCTAATGCCTTAGTTAATTTAGTTGAGTCAGGGGTTATCACTCAAGAGTGGGTTGATAATTATATCAAAACTTCGACATCGATCAGCGACACTAATTTGAAAAACACTAGGCACTAAAGTGAAACTTATCCCATTTGAATTTGAAATTTTCATGTCGAACTTTATACAGATATTTTAAAAATCCCTATGATCGTCAAAGAAGTTAATAATTCTGCTAATTCCAAACTCATAATACCCGAGGATTCAGATGATTTATTCACACTGAGAAGAATAATCGACAATGAAGATACTGTTGTAGTGGACACATCCAGAGTCGTGAAACAAAATAAGGAATTCGCTAGACCAGACAAAGGCGAGCGAGTAAAAATCAGGGTCTTGCTAAGAGTCACCAAAGTAAACTTTGACGGAGCAGTGGATAGACTGAGAATAGGAGGAACAATACTAAACTCAGACAACCCACTTGTAACAAAAGGGGTACAACACTCTGTTTCTATCAGAATAGGTGAGGCCGTGGTGCTCGATAAGAATCGACAGTGGAGGACTAGTGAAATTAATCTGCTAACTAAATCTGCAAACATATCTACGTTCGTATTAATTGCAATTGATAATCAAGAAGCAGGAATCGCCATGGTGATTGGTACTCATGTAAAGATCTATCCCAATATTTATTCAGGACAGAGCGGAAAAAGATATGCAAATAAGAAAAGCAATCCAGATATATTTATTTTTTATAAGGAAATATTAAAGATGTTAGATACAATAGTATCACTTGGTTACCAATCGTTAAACATAGTTGTTTTTGGACCTGGAGAAACAAAAAGAAAGTTCTTAAATTACTTATCTAATAAATTTGATTCTGTCGCAAAAATTTCGATAATTGAGGAGATAGATGTAGCCGGGGAGGACGGTATCTTTGTCGCGTTGAGATCTAAATCTTTGAGGGAAGTCATGAAAAATACTAAGCTAGGTGTTGTATCATCGATTCTAGACAAGATATTTGACTTTATTCACAGAAATGAATTAAGGTTTGCAATAGGGATTAATGAAATTAGAACTGCCGCAGATATGGGTGCGATTGATTCGTTGATTTATTCTGATACGGTATTCAACGTTATGGAGGAAACAGAATTAATAACCTTTTTAAATTCTATAGAATATGGTGGGTCAAAGATATATGGTGTTGACGCTACTACAGATATCGGTTTAAGAATATCTTCACTTGGAGGGGCTGTAGCCTTATTGAGATATCAAATCAATCTTCATCGAACATGAGCCACGATTTTATTTAAATTCAGTATTTTTGGTAGCATCAATCATCCATTTAAAATAATTAGACTCTACATCATTCAACTTCAATTCTACTATCTCAGGTAACTCATATGGGTGAAACTTTCTTATTTCCCTTTTTAATACTTCAGAAGATATTTTGGTTGTTTTGAATAAACATAAACATTCATTGTCATCCACTATTTTATTCTTCCAAATATAGATGGAGTTTGACTTGATGATATTAACGCAAGCACACAGTTTCTTTTTCAGCATTATCTTCGCACCCTTGCGGGCTAAAGCCAGAGATGGAAATGTAGACATCACGATAACTCCTAAATTAATAATTGGCAGAAATCATTCACCAGATTTGTAGTTAATAATAAAACTTTAGTAAAGCGATCTTTCTCTAATTCAATATCATAATAAGGGACTGCTATTGGGGATGTTCACCCAAGGTTGTTCTCGTATTACCGAACGTATTTGATGGTATATCTGGGAAACTATCGTTTACCCTTTGTTCTGCAATTGCGTGTGCTTCAGAAATGATTCCACTAACATCATCACCACCCTGGCCCAACGCTAGGCTGATTTCACCTGCACTTTCAGCGTTAAGCATGATATCTCCAAATACGCTATTAATTTCACTCAATTCTAAATCAACATTCGGCATTACTCCGGTTAATCCGGTTTTTACAGAATATAAAGTTCCCACTGCAGGTTTGAGTGCTGCCATAGCGTCTCCAATATCAAGGGTCGATTCAAGTCTCATGTGCACCTGATCTAATGATAATTTTAGTTGCGACACTGTCTTCATAGTCTTTCGTACTTGTGATAATTCATTAGATAGCATCTTACTTTGTTGAATATCATGATGTTGTAACTGTGAAATGATTTGTGCAAACAAAGACCTATCTTTTGACTTTAGCTTTTCAAGGAGTTGATCTAATTTCTGCGATTGCATGCCAATTTTATTCCGGGCTGTTTGCATTGTTGGTTTCAATGGTTTTTGGCCTCTTAGGGTGTCTCTTATGAATTCGGCCGGCTCCTTTTTTTTCTGTTTTGTCCAATTGCTGCTAAAATTTACCATGCGAATATAATACTCTAGTCTAACGATAAACTATAATGTCATAATTGAATAACTATGTAGTGAAAATTTGAAACATGGATTTAGGAGTATTATAGTACAATGCGAAATCTTACGGTTATTGAGGATGAATCCAATGGTCCGTGACAAATCTAACAATTAATCCCAGTCTACAAGATAATCTTGTCCCATAGCAGAATTGGCGTGGATGTTAGTATATTAATATAATTTTGAAGTTGAATAATCATTCTACGTAAGTTGAATTTAGAAGACTGGTGTATTCAAGTTGGAATAATTTATTCCAGTGAAATGAACCAACAATTTAGGCGCTATTCTGATGTTCCTTATAGTAGGAAGCTTCCCGAAAAAATATCAAAATAAATTTACTTAATGCTAAGATTTTTCTTGAATTATTATCTGACTCGAGGTTGTTTTTTATATCATCAGTTTGATAATATTACTGAAGCACTAACTTTAGGTCATGAACAGAAACTCCACATCCTGAGGAGTAGAATAATAGTTAATGGAGTTTAAGTATGAAGAAAACTTTAATTGGAACACATGGAGAGACAATTTAATATTCTTGAAAATGATCTTCTGACTAGGAAAGTGATATTTGATGTGTTTTCATTAAAGGCGACTTACTTAGAATCAATTAGTAATGAAACCACACTTGTCACGTTCCACTATTTGAGCAACAAGGCAAGCTATTTACAAAGAACGTAATTATAATTCTCTCCCTACATTATCGTTAAAACCCTGAGGAAAATTTTGGATATTTTAAAAGGAGGGCATCTCAGGTATTACATATATGAATAATTAGCATAGCCGATGAACACCTAACTTAATTTAATAAAACCACTTGCTGAGGCAGATTAGCTATTTCGGTGCAATGAAATAGGTGATTTAGTTTTAACACAGATTTGATATATTATTAAAGTGAATACAGCCTAGATCTGATTATACTTTTATCATGCTCTCTTATGTGAATGTGTTATGTCTTCCCTTTTATTACAATTTTTACAGACCCACGAAATATGTTCTTCACATGTCTTGCAACTTGATAAAGGTATAAGGCTCAGACCACACGATCTACATGCCCCTTTGTTGAACAAATTGTTAATCACGCTTTTATATACTGATAGTGGAAGTTGTAATATAAATTTTACACTTTTTTATGAATGATTTATAATATATTATCACATACTATGAAATTTATATAAACATCATCTATAACTATTTTGACAAGGCTAAATTAAGCATGATTTACATTTTTTTATAAGTGTTGTATGCAACTTGTAAGTGATTACAATTATTCCTTATCTATAAATTCATCAGCCGAAGGAGGGTCTGGATTAAGTCCTTTTCTTTTGCGGATGTCCGTCACTAGGTTCTTAAATAATGATTGAGGAACAGGCTGCCAACTTTTAAAGTATGTGTTCCACAGCGCCTTACCAGCAGTTCCACCCCGCATTACTTCTGAAATATCAAATGTTTCTGCCGCTGGAATCTCGCCTTGAATTATGGCAATTACACCTTTTTGTTCTACATTTAACAATTTTCCTCTTTTTCCAGAGAGTATTCCGGCAACAGTACCAATCTGTTCTTGGGGACATTTGATTTCAATGCCCAGTACGGGCTCTAACAATATTGGATCTGCCAACAACATTGAACCCAACATAGACCGCCTTGTCGCAGGCATTAATTGTGCGAGACCTCTATGAGCTGGATCTTCATGAGGTACAAAATGATGAAGCGCAAATTTTACACCCCTTACTGTTTCATGTGCTATGGGTCCTGAATGCATGACATCATCGAAACCGGATTTGATCGAATCCATCGATTCCTGAATGAATTGGACACCCTTTGTTTCATCAATTAATAGATTTCCTATTGGATCTATCGTAGCGACATTCCTAGCCTCGTCTGCGTTCCATCCCTTCTCTCTTAAAATTCGGGCTATTTCCTTTTTGTCCATCTCTTCCTTTATTTGTCTGGATCTAATTAATTCGACAATATCCTCGGCTAGTGGTTCAACTCGCATAAATATCTTGTTATGTCTATTAGGAGACTTGCTCATGATGGGTCCTGCACTAGAACGTATAGTTTCTCGATAATTAATAAGCGGTTGTGTGGTGGTGATTTCTAATCCAGCTTCTTGAAGGAGGGATGTTGCGATTTCCAAGTGCAATACACCCATTCCCGCCATCAGCGTTTCACCAGTCTCTTCATTGATCTTGACAATAAGATTTGGATCTTCGACTGTTATTCTTCGTAATGCCTCAACTAGTTTTGGTAAATCTTTTGGATGTTTAGGTTCGACTGCTATGGTGACAACTGGCTCTGAAACATATTTTATAGACTCGAAGGCAGGTACATTTTTGACTGACGAAAATGTTTCGCCAGCAATCGCATAATCTAACCCTAACAAAGCAGGGATGTTTCCAGCAGGAAGCAAGTTTACAACTTCACGGGTATTGCCCATGTAGATATTTACGGATTGAATTTTACCGATCCTTTTTGCATCCAAGAGATACACTTCATCCCCATCCTTAGCTGTTCCCGAAAATAATCTGCCAGTTGCTATTCTACCTGCTTGGGGGTCAACATTTATGGTAGTAACCATCATTATTATGGGCCCTTTATCATCACACGATAATAGTGACTTCCCAATGTCGGAATTCAAGTCCCCTGGCCAAATTTTGGGTATTCTATATTTCTGTGCTACGTGTGGCGGGGGATGGTGTTGTACAACCATACCCAAAACTGCCTCATGCAATGGCGCTCGTTCCGCTAGGGCTTTAACTCCAGATGGATCGCCGGAGGTATAAGCATCGTAAACATCTTTGAAGCCAATGCCTTTCTTTTGGGCTACGTTAAAGTTAAACCCCCACCTATCTTTTGCAGACCCAAATGCAACATTGTTTCCTTGAATGCTAACTTTCCATTTTTCTTTTAATTCTGGTTCAGCATATATATCCACCAGTTTGTTGAACTCGGCAATTATACTAGAAAGCCATTTCTGCATCGCAGGAGCATCCAATCTCAATTCCTTTACCAAACGATCAATTTTGTTTATGTAAAGAACAGGACGAACCCGCTCTTCCAGAGCTTGTCTAGTGACTGTCTCCGTTTGTGTCATTATTCCCTCAACTGAATCTGAAACTACTACGACACCATCAATAGCTCGTAAAGCTCTAGTAACTCTTCCCGTAAAGTCAATGTGTCCAGGAGTATCAATCATGTTAATTACATATTCCTTGCCATCATGTTCGTAAAATAGGGTTACGTTGGCGCCTCTGATCGTCATTTGCCTATTCTGTTCCAGCTTCATCGAATCTAGTGCCAGAGCCTGCCCAGCAACGGTTGGCGAGATAATACCAGACGCAGCTAATAGACTATCACTCATAGTCGTCTTTCCATGATCCACATGAGCAATAACTCCGAAATTTCTGATTTGATCCTTATTACCAATAATTCGTAGTATATCCTGAGTAGATTTGAATTTAGGCATAATACAATCGAAAAAATCCGTACACCGTTATTAACCTTCCTTAATTATTACAGCCCTAAAATAAAGTGAAGAGAACTATTTTCTGAATTCTCGAATGATAGTTGCGAACTTTCATTTCAGTCGCTTTACACAACGAAAATATTGTTCTCCTATAAACAAACCATTATGAAAGAAATTACGTTGGGACATACACCTGATTCTGATGACGCTTTTATGTTTTTTGCTCTCGATTCAGGAGAACTGGATATGAGAGGATTTTCTATTCAGCATATCATTGAAGATATAGAAACTCTCAACATGCGTGCGTTAAATAATGAATTGGATGTTACGGCTGTATCAGCTCACGCATATGGATATTTACAGGATTACGTAATTCTTGCGTAGTGGTGGGAGTTTCGGAATCAATTATGGTCCAGTTGTTCTCTCAAAAAGAAAGTTGTCGATGGGAGAATTAAGAAATTCAAGAATAGCCATTCCCGGAAAAATGACAACTGCAAATCTGTTATTAAGATTGGCGATTGGCAATTTCGAAGCCGTAGAGATGAAATTTGATCTAATTCCCAAGGCTATTAAATCCCTGTCAGTAGATGCAGGCGTAGTAATACATGAAATGCAGCTATCGTACGGCGACGATGTTGAGTTAGTTATAGATCTCGGAAAATGGTGGAACCTCCAAACAAATGGTCTTCCAGTACCACTCGGAATTAATGTAGCTTCCAGAAAGGGCCTCAGTGCTTTAGAAATTGATAAATTTAATGCACTATTTAGGGAATCAATCGAATACGGATTGAATCACGTGGATGATGCCCTAGATTATTCGATGAGGTATGGAAGAGGCCAAAGTAGGGACATTATAGCAAGATTTGTAAAAATGTACGTAAATTATCTTACTGTTGATATGGGCGAGAATGGAAAAAATTCAATTATTCGATTGTTGGAAAAAGCTAAGTCGCATGGTATATTAGAATATGATAAGGTCATGTTTTCTGAGGGGTGAATTCAGATTCAAAATTGCTGTAGTATATTAAAAAACGTATCTCTTTGCTCCGGGATGCAATTAATTTCCCTTATTAACGTTGCCAATTCTTTCATGGACGTCCCAGTAGATTTTCCAGCAGCTCGAAATATTTCTTCCGAAAAAGCAGTTCCCACCAAATCGTTACCCCCAAATGAAAGAGCGACCTGAGATAGTTTCTTCCCAAGCGCCACCCAATAGACTGAAATGTTATCCAAATTTCCGTGCAACATGAGCCTTGACAATGCGATAATTTTAAGATCGTAGATTGAAGAGCTCTCAGTTTTGATTAGTCCCTTTTGCTCAAGTTCAGTATTATCTAGGCTGAATTTTAAAGGTATAAACGTGATGAAGCCGTTCGTCTTTTTATTAAGTTCTCTTACTTTCAAAAGATGGTCTATAATATGCTCAGGTCTTTCAATATGCCCAAAGAGCATAGTGCAATTTGACTTTATGCCTAATTCATGAGCAGTTCTAGCTGTCTCGAGCCATTCATCACCAGTGCATTTACCCCTTATCAGTATATTACGAACTTTATCATCAAAAATCTCTGCTCCTCCTCCGGGTAATGCATCCAAACCTGCACCCTTAAGTCTGGACAAGATTTCCTTTATCGAATTCTTTGTTACCCTAGAGATGAAAAAAATCTCGGCCGGTGTTAAAGCCTTGATCGTTACCAACGGAAATTCATTTTTTATTGCCCTGATCATTTTTTCATAGTATTCGATTCCTAATCGTGGATGAAAACCTCCAACAATATGAAGTTCAGTTGCACCCATATCGCAAATGGCAATTTTCGCTCGAGATAATATTTGTTCGCTCGTAAGGGTGTATGCGTCTTCATCTTTGTCTTTCCTATAGAACGCACAGAGTGGACAACTGGCAGCACAGATATTTGTATAATTTAGGTAGTATGATGACACAAATGTAATGTGATTCCCTTTTGCCCGTATCTTGAGTTCGTTTGCCGTCGATCCCAGGAGGAATAGATTTTCATTTTTAATTAGGTCCAAGCCATCATTGTAACTCAGCTCCTCACCATGAGTAATTTTTTCTAAGGCTGCAGAACTGCTGATTCTTTGCAATAACGTAATTTATGGCGCAACCGCTGGTATAAATTCTTCCCCATTACTAGATTCTAATTAATCAATTGTTTGAATAAAATTTTTGATCTCGGTTTCTACTTACAGAAAATCGTAAAATTATTATTATCTTCTGATTACCAATACTGCCAAATTTTCAAAATGCTCTTTGTAAGGATTAAATACCCTTAAGCGTGAATTTGTTATACAGTTGCTAAGCAATTCAGAATCACTGGTCTATGTTGGGAAGTCTGATGTCAGTGATATAGCTGACAGAATATTGGCGACTGAGAGGCTCAATTTAAATGATTGTTTACGTCTTATCAAGTCGGATGACTTATACGCTTTAGGGCTACTCTCGAGTGAGTTACGGGAAAAGATCTATGGAAATATTGCGACCTTTGTAAATAACATAATACTTAATTATACTAATGTTTGCGTAACTTATTGTAAATTTTGTGCATTTTACCGACCTCTCGGCGACACTGATGCCTACACATTATCTGTTGACGAGATTATCAAGCGAGTTGGAACTGCACGAAGGCTCTTTGGCATCACTCAAGTTCTTATCCAAGGAGGTCATAATCCTAATTTGAGGATAGAGTATTATGAAGACGCTTTTAGACGTATAAATGAAAAATATCCGGAAATTGGAATTCACGGACTCTCTGCTTCTGAAATTGACATGATTTCCAAGGTAGAAAAGTGTAGTACAAAAGAAGTACTGTCAAGACTGAAAGATTCTGGGCTCCATTCTCTGCCTGGAGCAGGTGCAGAAATCTTGGACGATACGGTAAAAAACCAAATTAGCCCTTTAAAAATTAAAACTGATGAATGGCTAAGAATAATGGAAGAGGCTCACATTTTAGGTATTAAGTCTTCCGCGACCATGATGTATGGTACGGTCGAAAACCAAGAGCAACAGGCAAGGCATTTAATTAAAATTGCCCGACTCCAAGAGAAAACTGGAGGATTTATGGCATTCATTCCCTGGAGTTTCGAACCAAACAATACTGAAATTCAATTAAATGGAGACATTAATTATTCCTCTGGAGGTTTGAAATTGTTAAAAATGATTGCGATATCTAGGATTATTTTTTTCGGGCTAATCGACCATTTGCAATCCTCTTGGCTCACAAACGGAATTGGTATGGCACAGCTTGCATTGATGTTTGGTGCAGATGATTTTGGTGGAACTCTTATCGGTGAGGAGGTAGTTAGCGCTACTGGGGCAAGGTCTACGGAACTCACGGAAGGTAGAATAATTGATGCTATACGAAGTATGAATTTTGTACCAGTAGAGCGTAACAATTTTTATGAAACGGTAAGAAGTTACTAGATGTATAAAAATGATGGATTGAAGGGCACTTTCCAAGTATTTACCTTTCTTGTCAATTTTTGCTATAAGTACCTTTAAATGTCCAGTTTTGAAAGATTCTATATGCCTGTTGGCATAGATGATCTTGCTATATACATTCCAAAGCTCTATTTAGACTATGAAGATTTTGCAGTTGCAAGGGGTATCGACCCTAAGAAATTGGCGAATGGGATCGGTGTCCAAAAGATGGCTTTGGTTGATACGAATCAAGATTCAGCATGTATGGCAGCTAACGCATGCTTAAAAATAATGCAAAGGAATAATTTGAACCCGGATGACATTGGCAGACTTTATGTTGCGACTGAATCGAGCTTAGACGAGTCGAAAGCGATGAATTCCTTCGTTATTGGAATGCTTGAACAAGTATATGATGAAGAGTCGTTTGAACATGCTGGCGGAATTGAATGCAAATTTGCATGTGTGAGTGGATCCTATGCGATATATGATAATACTAATTGGATCAGGGCACAAGAGAATAACGGGAAAGCTGCCATAGTCGTTGTATCTGATATAGCCAAATATGATTTAGGTTCGGCTGGCGAATATACTCAAGGAGCAGGTGCTGTTGCGCTTCTCATCAAGGAAGACCCCAGAATATTAGCGCTTGACCCGAAAGTTACGTCTACAATAATAAAAAATGAATACGATTTCTACAGACCTTTTGGCAAAGAAACGCCCCTAGTAAACGGTACTTACTCCAATCTGCTATACCTAATTCAAGTTAGAAAAGCATTCGATAGTTATAAAGAAAAGGCAATCAGAACTGGTTTAATTCGACTGAATGACGGGGAGTCAATTACAGATCATATTGATTTGTTCACGGTGCACCTACCATATAGAAAAATGGGTGAAAAGGCTCTTGCATATCTCCTTAGACATGAGTGGAGAACTCTGCCTAGATGGCAAAACGTAATCAGGGAGATAGGCTTTAGTGAGCCAGTTTTGAACGATCATCGTGGAACAATTGAGTCGATCTTGACAGATACAGAGTTTATGGAGGCTGACGAGAAGTTTAGAAAAAGATTCATGACGACTTCATTTTACAATGAAGTTTACGAGAAGAAAATGTCAAGCTCTTTAGAAGCTTCAAGTATGATTGGTAATCTCTATACAGCGTCGATGTATATGGGATTTAGGAGCTTGCTAGAATATGAATTTAGGAAAAACAATGATTTAGAAGGGTTGAGAGTCGGGTTTGGGTCGTATGGAAGTGGAAGTAGCGCTATGGTGTTTAGCGGAGTTATCCAACCAGAATATAAGCAAATAGTAAAGCACATGAATCTGGAAGAAGAAATTAATCCAAGAGTTAGACTTTCAATGGAAGAATATCAAATACTAAGGTCTAATACGAGGAATTTGAATGAATCTTATGTGAATGCTACTAAAGAATTCGTGTTAGTAAAAATTGGTGGTTCAACGGCTGAGAAAGCAGGAATTCGTGAATATTGTTATTGCACTTAGATTACAACTCGAAATTTGATTCCCACTTCGCGTAGGTAGTCCAATAGTTTTTTGGCGTGTTTTTTATCTTCCAGTTCCAAACTTAAATAAACACCGGCCAATCCAGCACCCACATTGGAGCTAAGACGATCATGTTCCACTTGCACGATATTAACACTCATATCAGCGATACGATCAACTACGCTCTTTAATGCTCCGGGCATGTCAGGTAACTGAATGAAGATTTTTGTCATTCTTCCCATTTGCATTAATCCCTTAGCCACAATTTGTCCAAGTAAATACATGTCTACATTTCCTCCAGATAGTATAGAGATTATTTTTTCGTTGTGCGTTTGCTTTCCTAAAGAAAGTATATAGGCAAGGCTAGCCGCCCCAGATGGTTCAACTACAACCTTTTCTCGTTCCATAAGTAGAAACATCGTTTCAACAATTGAGATATCATCGACTAAAACTACATCGTCCAAATACTTCGAGCAAATCTCGAACGTTGTTTGCCCCGGAGATTTTACTGAAATCCCATCCGCTATAGTAAACCCTCCCTTAATTGTTACGGGATTTTTGTGACTTATAGATTCCTTCATTGCTGGAAACTGTTTGGATTCGACACCTATAATTTTCACATTAGGTCGCCTGGACTTCACTATTAAACCGACTCCTGATGCCAAGCCACCTCCACCTACTGGAATATAGATTTTATCAAAGTCATTCAAACTTTCCATTAATTCAAGTCCTAACGTCCCTTGCCCTGCTATGACGACAGGGTCATCAAATGCATGAATCATGATTGATCTTTCATTTTCGGATATAGTTTTTGCTATTTCCCATGACTCGTCATATGTTGTGCCAGCAAGAATTACTTCTGCACCATACGACTTCGTCGCTGCAACTTTTGCAGGAGAAGCATTTTCTGGCATGACTATTTTACAGGGTATTGACCGCTTCATCGCTGCATAAGATACACCTTGAGCGTGATTTCCCGCTGAAGCTGCTATAACCCCATTTTTGCACTGCTCAAGAGTAAGAGAGTTAATCCTAGCACATGCACCTCTGACCTTAAATGATCCAGTTTTTTGAAAAGATTCATATTTTAAAAAGATTGAACTACCAGTAAGTTCAGAAAATGTGTTTGATTTCAAAAGCGGGGTTACCCTTATTGTGCTGTCTAGTAATTTGCGAGCCACAATAATATCGTTCGCGGTCGGAATTCCTTTTGCCATAAGGCCACGTTCATTCTCAAACAACTGTTACAATCCACCTGCCCATTATTTTAATCTGCTAGGTATCAAGTATATTTATCTGATTTTTGGCAATTCTAATGATGCTAAAATCTCGTTAAAAGAATCAATGATTCTTATAAATTCCTGTCGATTAATTTTTTCAATATCTAGGTGTGAGCCTTGGGCGGGAGTGCTTTTTGATAGCGTAATATCGAAATACATCACAAATCCCTCCTGGCCTTGCATTAATTGGTTATAGTCAATTAAGACTCTGGATATTAGATATATTTCTAAAAGGAGATTTTTGAGTTTATTGTTCAGTGCTTTTTGACTTTCTTCAATTAGGCTTACTTCAGGGAACAGTCCCTCAACATATGTAGCCTTTTTCTCCAATTCTTCACTTATCGAAGGATTGGACAAAATGCGGTCGAATAGAGCTTCGTGCGATAGTCCTTTTAATCCCATTTTGTTGATTTCGTCTGTAATCAATCTGTTGCCTATATCAGAAATAGTTTTATCCAATTGTAAATCTTTTTCAGTTATCTCCCGTAACTGTTTTTGGATCGCTATAACTTCTTTATCGACCTTATAGTACGACAAAGCTCTATATTGGATTCCAAAATATCCCTTCAATCTATACTTTGATATATCACTTGAAATTTCAAAAAAGGTTCGGTAAACATCCTCATTTTGCGATTCTCTGATTCCCAAGATGTCCCATTTTTGAAGTTTTTTGGCAACTAAATTATAATAATTTCTTACGCGATTTGGATCAAATGTTTTGGAATCTATAACTGATCCATCCCCCAGCATCACTTTAACATCCCTTGTTTCAGTAAACTGCATTAGAGCTTTTGCATACAAATTCTCAATGCTTGAATAAATATCATTTAATTCATTAGTTTGAGAGCCTTTTTCGTTAATCGGGAGTCTCATGCAGTTTTATTTATAATACTAAACATAAATCTTGACCTACTTATCCTCAATTGAAGATGTTTAAATCATATTCTGTTCTAAATACAGCGTGCTAGATGAAAAGCAAAGGCAGGATGAAACGAATAAAAGTAAAATTGAACCAGACAATCCTGCTAGGCTAATTGATATGATTATACAAAGTGTGGATAATAATGAAGAAAATCCAGATTCGAGTGTTGATGTAGATACGTTGATAAACAAAACGCAGAAGAGGCTATGGAAAGCGCTTAAGAGAAGATACCAATATGACTCAAATCTGGCACCCGCGCAGGACTACCTTCGCAAGTACGTAAATTCAAAGATTCCGCTAGCTATTTTATACGTTGATTTGGTAGGCTCAACACAAATGTCAATGACAATTTCGGTCGACAAACTAGTTACCATAATTAGGGCTTTTTCTTATGAAATGACATGTTTAGCAAATGCATTTGGAGGTTTTGTATTAAAATATGTAGGTGATGCAGTAATCTCCTTTTTTCCTTCCGGACACAATAAGTATCTCGCTTGCGACAAGGCGGTAAGATGCGGAATTTCTATGTTATCGATTATCAAAAATGGGCTCAACCCAATACTCAATCAGTACGATTATCCAGAATTAGGAGTCAAGATTGGAGTTGATGAGGGTGAGAATATCATAGTCCAGTATGGACATGATAAGAACTCGCCTCTTGACGTCCTAGGATATTGTATGAGTGTTTCAGCTAAAATGACCTCAATAACCGAACCAAATAACATCACAATAGGAGAGGATGTATTTAGCAAGTTGCACCCAGAATTACGCGAAAGGTTTATTGAAGTGAAATACAAGGTTGAAGATTGGAAATATGTGAGTAAGCAAACAGGTCACTTATACAGGATCTATTCCATGAATATGTAACTACCATGAATATCACCGAGTTTGGCAGTTTTTTATCAAAAGACTCAAATATTATTGATTTGACTGTTATTTATGCCGACTGCATATATTTTGGTAAACTGTACCCTTGGGTCTGAGGAAAGTATTATAAATGAGATTGCAAAATTAGTTGATGTTAAGGAAGTTAGAGGAACATATGGCGTTCACGATGTTTTTGTTAAGGTAAAATCAGATAATACTGAAACTATGAATCACACTATCACGAATAGAATAAGGAAGGTTCCGGGAATCACTTCCACAGTTACCTTGGTAGTGATAGAAGAACAAGGCGGAAAAGAACTCGCATAGAATTAACTAGTTTTATTCTTATTTTCTAATTTTGTCCTTTTAATTTCGAAGATAATTAGTCCCGTAGTCAATATAACGATGGACCATCCGAACACTCCAATAATAAAGAAATGTAGATATACAGGGAGAAGAATTGCGATAACGGCAGCTATTGCACCAATCCACCAGAAGACGATTAGAATTTGAAGATTTACCCTAAAATTAATCAACCTCTAATATCTTCATCAAATCCCTTGATATGTCCAAGAACTTTTCCACAGTCCTTACATTGATGGAATTCGTCAAAATCAAAATCATCATATTTTCTGAAGGAGTATATTTCTTTGTGTTTACAGAATAGTCGTTTAAATGAACTAAGAGAAAATAGCGATATTAGCATAATTAGTATTGACCATATAATAATTATTGGTCTAAATACAAGGTGCCGTCGGTGAGATTTGAGCTCACGACAGCTCGGTCTTCAGCTACACCCCTAAAATTCAGGTCGAGTGCTCTCCCAGGCTGAGCTACGACGGCACGAAACCTAGATTAGATTTAATGATTATATAATCTTGTCTCGAGTTTAACATCATTATGTGATATGTTCATTTATAACTGTAAGATAACTATCTTCCTTAAAGTAAATAAGTGATAACTTGAATCGTAATTTGGACTAAATTCATGGAAATTACAGATACACAAGATACAACTTTGGATTCGCCCGAAGAGAGGAGAAGGAGATTCCTAATCGAATTTGAGAGACCATTTAAATGCGAGAAATGCGATAAGCGCTTCAAGAAAAAGAAATATTTACGGGAACACAAGGCCGAAATTCATTCATACTGAATTAATCGATAAGTAAATTCCTAATTGTATTAAATTTAGTCCTGCCTTTTAGGTTACGCTCATTAAGTAGGTGGGGGAATATGAAAATATATACTAAAACAGGGGATAAGGGAGAAACCGGACTAGTTAATGGATCGAGGATAGACAAATCTAATCTGAGAATTACGACTTATGGTCAAATTGACGAAATCAATTCACAGGTAGGTCTATGTATTTCATTTCTTGGTAATAAAAATGAGTATTTGGATATTGTTGATACATTGGATTCGATTCAAAATCAACTTTTCATAGTGGGAGCTGACCTGGCTAATCCAAATATCGAATCTAAAGATTATAGGGTAAGCACTACCATGACACTATTTATCGAGAAAAGCATTGATACATATGAATTAGATTTGGATCCCATAAAATATTTTATTCTGCCAGGTGGAAGTATAGAGTCATCTCTGCTACACGTTTGCCGAACGATTGTGAGAAGAACAGAAACAACTTGTGTTGCTCTTGCAAAATCACAAGTAATAAACAATGAAATTCTAGTATATTTGAATAGATTATCAGATTTGTTATTTGTATTAGCTCGCCTGGCTAATAAACGTCAAAATATTCAAGATATTGCATGGAAACATACCAATTAGAAATTAATTTAAATATGATATATAATCAGTGAAGTCATATTTGGAACAAACCAGGAATGTCATACTTATAGTCGTGGTTTCAATATTTTTAGCTTTTCTGACTACACTATTTACATATTATCTGGACATGATCCATTCGGTTCTGATACCGATACCTCAATTTGAGAAATCGATTAGTAAGCTACTAATGTCTTGAAATTAAGATCAAATAAAAACAATACCGATCGATAATGGATTTGGAATATTGATATCTACTAGCCTGTAACATTATTTATGGAATATGATATCAAAGAAGTAATATCTTTCTTTGAAATTGCCTTTAGGCTAAAGAAAGTATTAAGAAAGGGTTGGAAATTGGAATTGGGAATTACGCATCCAGAATCAGTAGCTGATCATTCTTACGCAATGTGCATAATCTCTATGCTTATATCAGACATACTAGGCATGGACACCGAGCGCATGATGAAAATGGTTTGTTTACACGATTTGGCGGAGGCCATAATCGGAGACTTGACTCCATCGGAGTTATCAAATTTGCACAAAAAAAAATTGGAAGATAGGGCAATTAGATCAATTCTCGCAAACGTGCCCAAATCAATACGCAGGAAATATTGCTCTATTTGGAAAGAGTATTTGGAAGATCGAACTAACCTATCTCACATAGTTCATAGAATAGATAAAGTAGAGATGGCTTTTCAAGCTAGAAACTATTTGGAACAGGGATATTCGGAACACTTGTTGAATAAATTTCTTTCTGAATCTCACCGTATTGTTAGTAAAAAGGATACTATTTTATACACTCTATTGCAAACTTTAAATTCAATTAAGTGAAAATTTGTATATGCAATATTTTCCGGCCTTAAAGCTGGGTGAAAAGAGGGTAAAAGCTGCGCAAAGGTTACTTGAGAAGTATTCAGGAAATGCCCTCCCTGCATTAGCACTGAGAGATAATAATGATAATAAGTGGGAACCAGTGGGTGAAGAAAACCGTTATTGTGTTATTAAAGAAGAGTCTGGTTATACAATTGCGCTATGCGATGGTTGTGGAATTGCAAAATCAATTTCTCAGTGGTTCGATGAAGAAAGAAAGGATGAAATCATAAAGGAAATGATAAAAGGTAATATCTCAGAATATTCTGGCAAATTAATCTTACCAATATAATTTCATTCTAAGGATGTTTTAATCAATTGATCGACGACACAACTAAGCTCTATGAAGAGACAATAGAAGTCAAAGGCCATCTCATAGATTCGATGATACTAACTAAAATTTTTGATAAAATAATGGATCTTAAAGGAGAATTTCACGTACTTGAATTCATAGTAGGAAAAAGAAAGAATGAATTAAGCTATGCCCGGCTTTTGGTTCGAGGTAACACAAAGAGACATCTTGAACAGTTACTAGAATCGATCTATATCGAAGGAGCACAACCGATAGAGGTTGAAACCGTTAAGATTAAAGCATCACCGAAAAATATGGTATTACCAGCTGATTTTTACAGTACTACCAACAATATCACCGAAATTTATTATAATAATCGGTGGATTCCTGTAGAAAATATGATGATGGATAAGTGCATTGTTCTCGATACGAAAGAAGGTGCCGCCTATTGCAAAATGATAAGAGAAGTGAAAAGAGGTGATATGATAGTTGTGGGGGAAAAAGGAATTAAAATCATTCCTCAGGAACGTCCAAGGGAAGGTATAGATATCTTTCAATTCATGAGTAGTTCAAGCTCAAGTGAGCGGCCTACTCAACAAATTGTAAGAAAAATCGCACATGATATTTACGATACTAAAAAAAATGGCGGGAAGATAGTTGTGGTGGCTGGTCCTGTAATCGTTCATTCTGGAGCATCAGATTCATTGGCCAAAATGATCAGTTTAGGTTACGTTGATGGTATTCTATCTGGCAACGCCTTAGCAGTACACGATATTGAAAATTCCATTTTGGGGACTTCGCTTGGTATGAATGTGACTGACGGTACTTTGGCAGTAAGAGGTCATAGGAACCACATGCAGACCATAAATGAAATTTTTAGGGCCGGTTCAATACCAAAAATGGTAAGGGAAAAAAAACTTAAGTCAGGTATTATGTATGAGTGCATAAGGAATGGGATTCCTTATGTGCTGTGTGGATCAATAAGAGATGATGGTCCTATACCTGATGTTATTCCAAATGTAATAGAGGCCCAATCAAAGTACAAGGAATTACTTGTGAATTCGAAAATGGTACTAATGCTATCGACTATGCTTCATTCTATAGCTGTAGGGAACATGCTCCCCGCGAAGGTCAAGGTTGTCGCCGTAGATATAAGCCAGCCAGTAGTAACAAAGTTACTTGACAGGGGTACCACACAAGCAATTGGAGTAGTTACCGATGTTGGTACATTTCTTCCTGCCCTAGTACACTTTCTTCAAGAATTTGACAGCCAAGCAGATTAGATTTGGTTATACGAATCAATAACGATTACTCCTTTAATCTAATTTAATAACTGAAGTTTATCATTAATCAATTCAACTGCAGTTTTAGGATCTGCCCTTCCTTTAGTATATTTCATGACTTTACCCAAGAGATAATTAACCGCATTGGGATTTGCTTTCGCATCATTTACTGCTAAAATCTCATCCTTAAATATTAAATCAATAGTTGCAGCGAGGGCGATCTTATCATCTATTCTAGAATAATCATTATCTACCAGTATCTTTAATGGTGATAAACCGGTTTTAAATATCTCAGTAAGAACCTGTTTAGCAATAGTTCTATTAATTCTTTTATCATCAACCAACTTGACAAGTTCCGCAATGTGCTTAGGTTCAATCTTGGATGACGCTAATTTGTTCTCCAATTCGTCCCCCAAAAGGCCTTTCAAGTCCGTTACTATCCAATTAGAAATTTCTACAGGTGAATGATGGATCTTCACGGCTTCTTCAAAGAAATCAGCGAAATATTTATGATTAATTAGTATCTCACATGCATGTTCCGAAATATTATAATCGTCCAAAAACCTACGGATCCTTTTATCAGGCAATTCTGGCATAATGTCATGAATAGTACTTTCAAAATTTGAGCCCAAAATTATTGCAGGAATATCAGGTTCTGGAAAATATCTATAGTCGTGTTCTGCTTCTTTTGATCTAGAACTCTTTGTTATTTTTCTCTGGTCATCCCAATGTCTTGTTTCGGGACGTACTTCAATATTGTGAGAAATTAGACTGGATTGTCGAGATATTTCATAGTTAAGCGCCCGTTCTACATCCTTGAATGAATTTACGTTTTTTACTTCTACTCTATGTTTCCCTTTCATGGAGATATTCACATCACATCGCACCGCCCCCTCCAGAGAGGGATCACAGACTCCTAAATGTTCCAAAATTGAAGTAAGATTATTTAAAAACATCCTAACCAACACAGGGTTGTCAAAATCAGGTTCAGTAACGATTTCTGCAAGAGAAATCCCTGCTCGATTATAATCTATGAGAGCAATATTCATATTGGCTCCCCCATCATAAGATAGCCGTCCTGGATCTTCCTCTAGTTGTATTCTCCTAATTCTAACTTTATGCATTTTTGAATATTCCAGTATTCCCTCGCTACCAATAGATGTACATCCATACTCATTGTATTGAGTTATTTGAAAATTTTTCGGCAGGTCAGGATAAAAATAATTCTTGCGATAAAAAACTATCTTTTCAGGAATTTTACATTGAAGTGCTGAAGAAATCATTGCGGCGTACTCTATTGCCTTCTTATTTATCATAGGTAAACTTCCTGGAAGACCGCAGCATGTAGGACAAATATTTACATTAGGATCAAGATTTCTGTAAGATGCAGAGCAGGAACATAATAGCTTTGATTCAAGTCCAGTCAACTGACAATGAATTTCAAGTCCAATTAATGTATCATTCATATAACTTCAGTTCTCATTTTTATTTTCGTAGATTGCTCAAGAATAAATGCAGAATCCACCAACACTTGTTCATTGAACGGTGCAGCCATTAATTGAATTCCAATCGGGAGTCCATTACTAAATCCAGAGGGGACAGATATTGACGGAATCCCGGCAAGATTGGCCAGAACTGTATGCATATCCATTAAATACATTTTTACTGGATCTTCTATTTTTTCTCCTATTCTCACCGGTAATGTCGGCATAGTAGGACAAACAATAACATCATATAATTTAAACAAAGATATTAATTTCCTTTTTAGCAAAGACTTGAGATTTCTTGCCTTAAGATAATATTTACCGTAGTATCCCGATGAGAGCACATATGAACCTACCAATATTCTTCTTTTAACCTCATCTCCGAAATTATTCCTCTCTTGAGTAATATACTGTGACCATTCTGAGTTTGTATCTTTGTTCTCCATACCATATCGGATATTATCATATCGAGCTAGATTACTTGAAGCTTCTGCCATCGCGATAGTATAATACGAAGGAAGCGCAAACTTTGCACTGTCTACAGATATTTCCGCTATTGAGGAACCTAATTCCGAAAATATGTCAATCATACTGTACATTGCCTTTCTCACTGCCAGATCGGATCCATCAATAAGATCCTTGATTAGTGCGACGCGTAATTTTTTTGGGGTCATATTTATTTGTAATGGATTAAATATTTGACTCGTACCATCTTTGGAATCCAAACCCCCAATAGTATTCATTATAAGAACGATATCTTCTGTTGATCTGCTCATAGGCCCTATCTGTTCCAAACTATTTGCATATGATATTAAACCATACCTACTAACACATCCATAAGTTGGTTTTAATCCAATAACAGAACAAAAACTAGCTGGACATCTTACTGAACCACCAGTGTCTGAACCTAGTGAGATGGTGGATTCACAGGAAGCAACTGACGCCGCACTTCCGCCTGATGAACCCCCAGGGACGTGATTCAAGTTCCAAGGATTATAAGTAGCCCCAAATCTACTGTATTCAGTAGTTGAGCCCATTCCGAATTCATCCATATTTAGTTTACCTAAAATTATAGCTCCTTCATTTTTGAGGCGTTCGATTACGGTGGCGTCATATGGCGGTACATAATCCCTTAGCATAAGCGAACCGCAAGTGGTCCTTAGACCTCTCGTACTTATGTTATCTTTTACCCCAACCATTACTCCAGCCAACTTTCCTAATTTTTCACCATTTCGAATCTTCTTATCAATTATTTTGGAAGTTTCTATTGCGTTCTCGTTATTAATCGTAATGAACGAATGTATTTTCGGCTCAATTTTTTCTATTCTATCAAGTATTGCCCATACGTAATCCTCGATTCTAAATGATTCGTTTTTTAAGCCTTCTACAATTTCAGTAGCTGTTAATTGTGAATAATCAGCCAATTTAACCCATTTTTGGTCCTTTTAGATAACCATTTTTTGTCAACCTATTTTTAGACAAAATATCACCGCCAAATTTATGACATTCATCATTTCTTAACTTTAAATAACTAACTTCCAATAAATCAAAATCTACATCGTCCAATTCCAAATCTTGTAATGAGTCAATGTAAGCAACAGTCTTATCTATATTTTTTTGGAAGCATTCACGTTGCTCTTGATCCAAGTTAATCCGGGAAATTGCACATAGACGTAATAATTCTTCCTTTGTAATCAAAATGATCATTATGTCAAAATTACATGTCAAATTAATTTGTAGCTATGGAGTGAGTCTATCGATGTCCCTAGGATAAAAAGTCACATCACGTATATTTTCTACATTGCATATACTCATAAGTAATCGCTCAAGTCCAATACCAAACCCTGCATGCGGAGGTATACCGTAATCAAAGACCCTCAAGTGCGAGTCGAATGCTTCTGAATTCAATCCTTGCTTCTTCATTCTTTCAATTATCTGCTCTTTGTCCCTAATTCTGGTGCTGCCTGAAGATATTTCAAGTGAGCGGAACATCAAATCGAATGATTCACATTCAATTGGATTCGTTATTCTCGATTTCACATAAAATGGCTTTATAGCCGTAGGCCAGTCAGTTACAAAATAAAAATTATTCATACCTTCGTCCTTTAAATTTTGCATCTTTTGATAGGACAAGTCGTCACCCCATTCTATATTTTCGTCATAAGACTGCAATTTATCAATCAGATCCGAATAACGATAACGAGGAAAAGGCAAATTAATATTTGGCAATTGAATTCTTAAATAATCCAATTGTTGTTGGTTTTTTTCCCTGATTTTCACTAGAATATGTGAAATCATATGTTCCATGATTTCCATTACATCCGTGTAATCGACGAAGGCCTTTTCAACATCGATGGAGATAGCTTCAGAAAGATGTCTATTGGTTCGAGAAGGTTCAGCTCGAAATATAGGAGCTATTTCGAATACATTTTCAAAGGCCATTGTCAATTGCTCCTTGTAAAGTTGTGGGCTTTGTGCCAAAAACGCCTCGCGGTTATAATAGAAGATAGGGAATAATGTCGCTCCGCCTTCTGTGGCAGTAGAAATAATTTTCGGGGTATTTACCTCAATAAAATACTGACTCTTTAGGAATTCCCTGCATGATTCCAAAACAGTATACCTTATGTCGAACAAGGATCTTAAGAAGGGTCTTCTGAGATCTAAGGCTCGTAGATCTAATCTGACTTCGAACCCAATGTCCTTAATGCTCTGTGTCATGAAAGGTGGTGGTTTAGTGGCCAACGATAGAATTTTTAGTTGGGATGGAATAATCTCTGCTCCGTTGGGTGCTTTGGGCTCTGCTCTCACGCATCCTTTTACTGCGATGGATGTATGTTCTCGTATGGAGGTAAACTTTGTAATTAGAGAGTCGTTGCTTTCCTGAATTTTCAATGTAATTTGAATATTGCCGAACCTATCAGAAATCGTGTAGAATTTGATATTACCATGATCTCTTATAGACGAGAGCCACCCCATAATTATAACTTCAGTCAGATTCAATGATGGATTAATTTCCATTGAGTAGTGAGTTCTTCTCCAATTTTCCAGATCCTCAAATACACCGCTCAATCTTAGTAGCTGTTTTGCAATATACATGGTATAAATGTTAATCAATTGCCAATTGGTTGCAACTTCCAATACACAATGAATCAATAATGACAACTGATTCTTACAACACTAATTTTAAATGCTATCCGTGATGTAATTTTTTAATATTTGTCTTAACAGTTAAAGGGAAATCAGCAGCCCGGAATTTGGTTGCCTATTTATGACTAACTTGAGGAAACGAGGACTTTATTATATAATACAATCGTAATTTTTGACATCAAATATATTTAACAGAACACTTTCAATTCCGTGCTACTTTGAAAAGTGAGAAGGTGTTCCTAAACTCCCTACCAAGAATTTCCTAGATTGAGAGTAAATTCACAATTTTAGATATGCTCATCGATCATCACTTACCAGATTTTGAAAGCTTCGTTTGTTACATTATTCCAAAATAAACTGATTTAGTTCATATCATGAAAACTATAGTTTATCGCAGTTGTAAATCGTTTAAATTTTGCTCTCAATTCATTTGTCATGTCTGCTGGCCATCCAAAGCCTGTCCTGAACTCCGTTAATTTATACAGGACGATTTTTGGGCTTCACATAAATTTATCATATTAATCTATTCGTTTGGTCTCTTGTTTATAACAAAGCTACCGTAACCAATGACTTGGGATGGTCCAGAAACAAATGAGTCAAAGTCATTGATAAATAAATCTAATTATGTGTGTTTTACTTTCGTTTTCGATTATTTAGATTAAATATTCAAGAAACTAATGAATCGCTATATATGAAGTATCACGATGTAGGTAGCATTCTTTCAGTAAAAATTGGTAAACTCTCCTTACGTAATCCGCTGATGTTGGCTTCAGGCGTGATGGGTATTTCGCAAAAGATTTTTGAGAGGTTATATGAAGAGGGCATAGGTGGAGTGGTTACAAAGTCCATTAGCTTGTTGCCTAGAACAGGATATGAAAATCCTACAATTGTACCTCTTGGTCACGGGAGCTATCTAAATGCCGTGGGACTCACTAACCCAGGGGCAGAGGCATTTTCTAGTGAAATATCCTCTAATAGAGATGTTCCAATAATTGTAAGTCTAGTTGGTTCTTCAGAAGAAGATTTCCCTCAATTGGTTAATTATTTCGATTCCCTTAATATAATAGGGTACGAGATAAATTTATCGTGCCCACATGTAAAAAAAATGGGACTAGATATCGGTGACGACCCAGAGATGGTGAGCAAAATAGTTAAGGCAGTTAAAAGATGTACTAGAAAGCCAGTTATCGTAAAGGTGGGAATAGGCTCAGCTGATGTAGTAGAAATATCAAGAGTAGCTGTAAAAGCTGGGGCTGATATCATTACGGCTATCAATACCATCAGAGCTATGACGATCGAGGTCGACTCGATGACTCCCGTTCTTAGTAACAAAATCGGAGGTTTATCAGGTGCTGCGATAAAACCAGTTGGTGTAAGAGCTGTATACGAAATAACGAAGAACATTAATGTGCCTGTAATTGGATGTGGAGGAATATCATCATGGCGTGATGTGATTGAATATATGCTTGCTGGTGCATCTGCTGTGCAATTTGGAAGTATACTCGGAAAACGAGATCCAAATTTTTTCACAAAAATTGCAAACAATCTAATGAAATATGTTCAAGAAAAAAAGTCGGACAACATAATGGAGATAATAGGTCTTGGTTGCAGAAGCTAATACTAGACGAATGGTTCTTGTTGAAGAAACAATCTTGGAAACTGCGACTATAAAAACACTAATTTTTAACGATAAATTGAGTTCAAGAGCAGCGGCAGGTCAGTTTTTGATGGTGTGGGTCCCAAAAATTGATGAACTCCCAATGAGTGTGATGATCTTTCCAAGGAAACATTTTGCAGCTATAACAGTCAGAAAGTATGGAATTGGCACAACGGCCTTATTTGATATGAAAAAGGGAGATAAGATTGGAATTAGGGGACCTTACGGAAAAAAATTTGCGGTTTCGAATAAGTTTAGTCATGTATTATTGGTTGGGGGTGGAACTGGACTTGTCCCACTATTAAGGCTCGCAAATCAGTTGAAGGAAAGCAATATCAAGTGTACACTAATCATGGGTGCTCGTAATGAAAATGAAGTATTTTTTGAGACAACCGCGTACAATTTGCTTGGAGATACTGGCAATAACATCATAGTTTGTACTGATGATGGTAGTCATGGGCTCAAAGGGACAGCTGTCGATGTTATGACTAATGTTGTAAAGGAACATAGCTTTGATCATGTATTCACTTGCGGTCCAGAAAAAATGATGAAAAAAGTATTCAAAATATGTGAATCCAATATGATTCCCATCCAAGCTAGCCTGGAGAGATATATGAAATGTGGAATCGGAATATGCGGAAGTTGCAGTATAGACAGATGGCTTGTGTGTATTGATGGAACGGTATTTAACCGAAATGAACTTGCAGCTATGAAGGAATTTGGCTTAAACTTTCGTGACAAATATGGCATATTAAAGAAAATAAATTAGCAAATTTTAGAATAAATAGATGTTTTCCATTCACGCTTGGAAGGCCAATTAACTACCATTCAGAGTTAATTTCAATTTTAGAAGAATTTATTAAAGAATTTAAGTTTGTCAATTATTATCCATCATTCTAATAGTCATCATTATCTACTAGGCTTTTATCTTTATTTCAACCTGTAGTGGTGTTCTATTATGAAGAATCGCTCTGAAATAGAAATAATGGCAGCAATTCTTAATGCAGCAGTTTCTAATTGGGAATATAAGACAACTGTAATGAATAATGCAGGGGTTTCACACTCTCAGTTAACGAGGTATTTGGCAATAGCAGTAGAACGAAGATTAGTGGAATATTCAGAAATAACAGGACTCTACAGAACTGCAGAGGCGGGATTTCTTTTTTTAAGAAAGCATGAGGAAATGAGAAAGCTTTTTCCTTCGATGTCGGATTTGCCTGAGATACCTAATTACGATTCAAAAGTCAATGAACCATTTAGTGAAAAAGTATAGATTTAACTAAAAATTAATTTAATGTTTTCTAATGCCGAGCATACTATGGGAAACGAAAGTCAGAGTAGAGAATAATAAGCATCAAATATAATAGGTCGACGGATCAATCTAATAATGATGCAAAATAGTCTCCACGACGCTGTTCATGATTGGGATAGGAGCGTGGTGTCCTATTTGGCATTTAATAATCCAAGCAAATTAGCTGAATATGCCTTACATCTCGCGCGCATAATAGCCTACCCAGAATTAGATGTTATTAACGAAATTTCAAAAATTGACAATATTGGTCGTATAATTATTCAATCGAATAAGGAAATAAGTAATACTAGGCCCACTCAAATTATAGCTGCCATGAATAATCAATTGTACAAGATAGAAAATTTTAAAGGGAATAAGGATGACTATTATAATCCCTCCAACAGCTTCTTAAACATAGTTCTCAAGAGGAAGTTAGGGATTCCCATAACTCTTTCAATTCTATATATTCGTATAGCTCAACTTCTAAAATTTGAACTTCACCCCATTAATTTTCCTTCTCATTTTTTGGTGAAGCATGTTCTTGATGGTGAAAACAACGACATAATTATTGATCCATACAATGAAGGGAGAATAATGGATGATTATTCTCTTAAGCAGCTGCTCGACCAAACGTATCCCAAATTGGATGTTCCCTTGACGAGAAACTTTGTTGAGAAGTCGTCTGATGCAAGGGTTATTATAAGAATGTTGAACAACCTAAAGTCAAGCTATTTTGAATGTAATGATATTGGTAACGCTGAATTAGTAAATGAAATGGCATTGAAAATAGACAAGAATGAACAATATGGTATTCGTGATAGAGGGATGATTTCATTCAAGAGGAATAAGAATCAAGAAGCATTAAGTCACTTTAACCAATATATTGAGAAATTTCCCGAAGCAGAAGACATAGACATGATATTAGACATAATTAGAAAAATTCGGAGAAAAAACTGAGGACAAAGTAAGTTAAAATGATACTTTATTGTTAAACCGATGGAATATTTTGTCATCTAATCTTGTCGAAAATCTGTTGCGAACAAATAAAAGAAAGTTAGTAGTCTGTTCACGGGAAATTAACCTCTCTATGCGCGAAGATAATCAAATATATATATTATTTGTTGAAGAGTCAAAGGGTTCTGCAGGAGGACGAGCAGGGGGTTCAGGTTTTCGAAAAATTAGTCGCATCATTGGCATTAATTGTCATGGAAATGACCAAAGTACAATATTCGATACAGAAAGAGAAGATGAAATTTCTGAATTCGAAATACCATATAGCGCTGTTGCAATGGATATCAAGTTATCTAATGATCAATCCATGATTGTGCAAGGTCTAGTTGACCCCGAATTAGCAAGATCATATTTTCAACTAATTATAAAATTCAAAGTTAAAAATGAGTGAATCAAGCGAAGATCCCAGAGACATTGAGTTCGCCCTGAATGATTTATTGTTAATGGAGATCATTAATTCCTCTTCATTCAATAATGAAATTGTGTTTTCTCCTAGTTTTTCCAACATTGTTACTAATATTATGTCAGATAGTAAGGATACTGTAGAAGTTGACATACGAAAATATTTATATTTTTCAATACTAATTTATATGAATGAGCATTTAAAATTTCCAAGAGCTTTTACAATTGCACTTGGTAACGATTTGGAAAAAAACTTTAATGGAACTGAATGTGGAAAATTAATGTTGCGGTATATTAATGTCCTAGCCAACATCTACTTTCAACGTACGAGGAACAAGAAACATTGAAAATTACAAGTCTGTACAAGTATGAGTCTGGATGAAGGGATATAATGTCAAACAATCCAATTGCAGTGTTTGATTCAGGGATAGGATCATTATCTGTAATCAAGGAACTCCGAAGGGAATTGACCCATGAAAATATAATTTATCTCGCAGACAAACAACATTTTCCGTACGGAACAAAATCACGGAATGAGCTTACGAAAATAATCCGGAATACAATCAAATACTTAGAAGTATTCAATCCAAAAATCATAATCATTGCATCCAACACACCTTCAATTCAAATTTTAGAAGAGGTAAAGTTTTGTACCAAAGTACCTCTAATTGGTGTATATCCACCATTTAAGCAAGCCGTAAGAATGACAAGAAGCAAACATATCGGTATAATGGCTACTCAATCTACTATACGTAGTTTAGAACTAGATTATCAAATTAAATCTCAAATTCCCCAAGATATACACGTTACCAAAATTAATTCTTCTGGTTTGATAAAATTGATTGAAAGTGGAGTTCACTTGTCGGATGAAAAAGCAACTATTAATTCAATAGTCCAAGTCGTTAATGTCCCTCATGATATTGATGTTATTACTCTTTCAAGTACTCATTTACCCATGATTAAAGATTACTTAGTTAAGCTGTTTCCTACTGTTCGATTCGTTGACCCAGCTAAGAATATTGTCAAAGAAACAAGAATTCTTCTCAAGTATCATAGAAATTTACGTAAGAAAGGAAATGGCAAAATTCAGGTGATGGTAACTAGAGATAAAGACTGCTTTCAAAAGATCATGAGACGAATGGGATATACTGAACGGGTAACAATCGTAAGCATCTAGTTTTAAAAGGTACACATCATAGTTGTTTCATTATGTGCACAAAAATTGATTTGCCGATCAGGTTAAATATAGAGAAAAAGGAGCGAATATTGAATGGATAAGCGCCCAACCTGGGATATTTATTTTATGCTTCACGCAGAAATTGCAAGACTCAGATCAAATTGCATTGCACGTCAAGTTGGATGTGTGATAGTAAAAAACAATAGACAAATATCTACTGGGTATAATGGGACACCGTCTGGAATCAAGAATTGCTTTGATGGTGGCTGTGCGCGATGCTTAGAGAGAAAGTACGGAAAAATCAAGTCTGGAGAAATGCTTGACAGGTGTTTGTGTACACACGCTGAAGCCAATGCAATTATGCAATGTGCCATTCTTGGCATAGGAGTTACACCAAAGGGGTCAACTTTATATTCAACTTATTCTCCGTGTCTCGAATGCAGTAAGATGGTAATAAGTGTGGGGATTAGTAAAGTGGTGGCTCTGTCGGCCTATCCAGATGATGGAGCAGAGATATTGCGCGAGGCTAAAATTCGTACCTCAATTATTAAGTCAGACCAATTTTCAATATGGATATCTCGAATGAATATAACCAAAAAATAGTTATTATTCTTTTCATCAAACTAAATCAATTTCCTGTCGTTTTCACCGAAATTTGTATGAATGCGTTTTAATTATCGGTAGCTTGTATTTCTCTAATACTTAAATTTTTAAAGTCCCAAATCAAATTATCCGATCTAAACGTAACTATCGGACCAGACTTTGTTATTATATAGTCTTTGTCTCTATTGCAATCTGCACTAAAGAATTCTGTGTCTGAAGTTCGAGCATACCACCCGCCATCATCAATGAAATCGGTTACCTTTACCCAGTAATTTGTATTTGTATTATCAAGAAATGACTGGAGTCTTACTGCAGAATTGTTATTGATGTTAAAAATAACTATTTTCCAGCCTATCCATCTATCGAACAGTGGATCAGTCACGGCGATGGGACCTTTTTCATCCGTATATCCACCTATAAACCAAATTTCCTTTTTCCATCCAACCTTTCCATTATCATAAATTCCGCCTATGTAAGCGCTTGCTTCACAAGGTGTGGAAGGGTTATGTCTGCCGCCGCGGGCATACCAACTAAGATCATTATCCTTCACGGAATTTGTACTGTTTGGAATTAATCCTACTACTTTAGCGTATCCGGTTATCTCAACATTCTTCCACTGACTTGATCCGGGCAGGGTATTCACATTCATCCTCACAACAGGTTCAGAAATTCTCCAAGACCCATCATGTTGCCGAGTAATGTTTGGATTAAAAGTAATCACAAACCTTGTATCATTCTTAGGATTTTCCATATTTACGTACCATTCTCTACCACCCTCTTTAGTCGGATAAATTTCTCTTGTCCCAAATTTATCAAAGCTTTCTTCATCCGCGTATACTTTGGGGTAACCTTGAATATCTATATACAATATAACAAATGACAATAAGAGTACTGAAATAAGGATAAAAGGTATTATAAGACTCGTAAAATTCATATACATATTTTATTTCATACATATATAAAATAATCTAAAGTCACCATTTTGAATAAGGATAATGTGCTTGATTATCTACATGATTAAATTAACTAAATTAATATTTCTTTAAAATTACATAAATAGATTAGTGAATTAAAGTTGGGCGAAGTTAAAACTATCCATATCGGGTTTGATGATACTGACTCGATTTATGGCAAGTGCACAACTCACCTTGCATTTAAGATTACAACTCACCTATTTTACGACAGAAATGTACAATTCATAGACTACCCATTATTGGTAAGGCTAAATCCAAATATCCCCTGGAAAACACGGGGTAATGCCAGTGTTTGCTTAAGGCTAAGATCTAACCAAACAACGGAAATTGTTGAATATATCAGGGATACAATATTAACAGAATCTGCCTTAGATAAGAATACCAATCCAGGATTAGCTGTATTTGAAGGTAACGTTATACCTTATCAAATAAAGCAATTTAGTACGAAGGCCATGTACGATGTTGTATCCATTGGAGAAGCAGAAGAGTTAGCTATTAGGAATGATGTAGATTGTGTAAAATTTGGTAACGGTCGCGGGATAATAGGGGCACTTGCATCTATAGGATGTACGCTTGAAGGAGACCATACTTACGAGGTTATTGCATACAGGAAAAGCGGAAGTAAAGGTGCACGGAATTTGGATAGGAAAAAAATTATCATGTACAATTACCATACCTTTCCATTCACATTTAACAATTATGACCCATCAAATAAAAGAGTCTTAGTAGCACCTCATGGCCCTGATCCTATATACTGCGGTATCAGGGGCGAAAGTGCTTATCATGTAGTAACATATCTAATGAAAATATTGTCGCATGAAGATATAGAGGGTTTTATGGTATTCAGGACAAATCAGGCTACAAATATGCACTTAATTAAAAAGGCGTCCTTTTCATCGATGAAACCATATACTGCAGGTTATACCAGGTGCTTCGTATCCAAGAGCCCGAAAATAATTAAAGGTGGCCATGTATTTTTTGAAATATCTGATAATAATGGATTTAGTTTAGTTGCAGCCGTATACGAGCCCACAGGTATGGGAAGTATAGCTGCAAGATTGGAAGTTGGCGATATTATCGATATTGGATTCGGGGTAAAAAAAGATGCTAAATGTCAATATGATGTTCTAAATATTGAATATATTTCAATAGAAAAGTTGACCTCTAAATTTACATTAGAAAATCCAAAGTGCTTCAATTGCAATAAAAGAATGAAATCGGAGGGGAAAAACAAAGGATTCCAATGCGAAAATTGTAAGTACAGGAGTAATAGCATCAAAATTAAAGTTCCTGTTAAAAGAGACCTTTCTAGGGGTATCTACATGCCAAAGCTTACTGCCTACAGACATCTGACCAAGCCCTTGCATAGATATGGACTAGAGAAAACCTATCTAAACATACCAGAATTTATCAGACCTATGTACTCAAATTGGATTAAGGTTTTTCCATCCGAGAAGGAATAGCGGGGGGTTGATTTGAACATACGGCTGAATGAAATAAATCATTACAGTAACCGCTCTGCGGGTTATGAGCCCGCCGGGATAACTTTGCCCCAATCTAGGACTGGCTTCCCCACCCCGCTAATTTCTTAGCTTTGGAGGGGGAATATATCTTTGTCTGTGATACATTCTTAATCAGGACTATACATGCACATTTTTTTAGGCTGAAATGGAAAAAAAATTATTGTGGACGCTAAAAAAATAATTATACAATTCTTAATTTGGAACTCGGGTTTCGTTACTATAATAATAATTACTCAGGCCTTCAGCAATTCCATCTTGATTTTTGGATTCAGCCTGCACCTTGTTAAAGATACTGTTTATATAGAATTCTGTCCAAATCTTCCAGTAATCATCATATTCAATATTCTTAATCATATGTTTTACAAAAACAAGTGGTAGTATTTAATAGCTCTTTAGATTTCCAAATTCAATTACTTTCAATGCTAGTGCGGAGGGTGGGATTTGAACCCACGAACCCCTCAGGGATGAGGTTTCTTAGCCAAGATCTTCTGAGCTTCGTGCAGAAAATTATAACTCACGCCTTTGACCTAGCTTGGCAACCCCCGCGTTAATGGTATCAACATAGACCCTGTATATATAGTGAATTTACAATCCAAGATGCTATGGATCCGATATACGTTGCACTTCTTTCCCGTATAGTGAAGGGCGTATTATCATTTTGGCATCTTTGAAAGTGCAATCTAATTGTTTACCTTCAAACAACCGGTCTAAGAAAATAGCTAGAGCAGAAATCTCAGAATGTGGTTGATTGCCTATAGCAATATTATAGTCCGCATATGAGTAAACTTCTTTAGGTACTTTACTAGCACCGATAATTACTAGTACATCTTTATTGTCGTCAAAATTCAAATTCACCTTCCCAATATTAATACCATACATTGTTAAATGTACAATTAACCCCTTACGCTTCTTCCATGACTTACATAGCGATTTCCAGTCCTGCATTATTTCTAATTTAAAATCATTATTTCTCCCCCATCTCTCGCAAATACTTTCTACACTATCCAATATGGAATCATCAACTAGCGTCATATAGATCCTGTTGCACCCAAATGCTCTAGACACCAAGGCGGCATGAGTAGTAATCCTATCATCCCTCGAGACTCTATATCCTAATCTTAAAACAGATACATTCAAGAAAAATCCTCATTTTTTTCATTGAATATTTTTGACTCTATCAATTTTAAAAGAGAATTTATATTCATGTTCTTTTTTGCAGATATTAATATAGTATTTTTCTTCTCGTTAATAAATACCAGCTTACTTTGCTTTTCATTTGCTTCTTCAAGGCTTATCGAATCTGCTTTATTTAGAACATAGACTACTTTACCAAGATTTATTCCCATATGGTTGAGAACTCTTATACTGCTCAAAAGTTGTTCTTCAATAACTTCCTTTGAACGACTAATATCTACTACCAGAAGGATCATATTTGAAAGATATAGCTCTTCTAACGTAGATTTGAATGCGTCTATTACGTAGGCTGGAAGTTTACTTATAAAACCTATAGTATCAGAAATCATGGCTTTACCTTTTTTAAGTTTGATTGCCCTAGTGGAAGTGGATAACGTTGTAAATAGTAATGGTCCCACCGTTTTGGACTCGCCTGATAATAAATTAAACAAGGTTGTTTTTCCTGCAGATGTGTAGCCTACGATCGAAATTGTTGGATACCCTAAATTAACTCTGTTTGTCCTTTGTAGTTGTTTTCTCTTTTCTTCTCTTGATAATTTTTTTTTAAGCACGGATATTCTATTTTTAATATAAAGTGATGATACATCTACATCGTACTTACCTAATCCAAAAAAACCTGGTTGTTCACCCCTCCTAGCCAATTTTATCTTTTCCTTTATTCTTACAGCATCATAATGTAGCTGTGCAAGTTTTATCTGAATCCTAGATTCTTCCGTACTTGCTCTTCTCTCAAAAATTTCCAAGATCAATCTTTCTCTATCGACAACATCGATTTCGCACAGTTTCGTCAAATTGTATTGTTGAGTAGGCCTGAGTACTTCATCAAATATTAAGCAATCAACTTTAGATGCCTTTATCAATTCCCTGACCTCTTCTGCCTTTCCTTTGCCAATTCCGAATTTTGATCTAGTAATATTCCTCTGAGTCACGGTCATCTCAATACTGTATCCAGCTGCCTCTGCTAATGATTTCGCCTCTTCTGTGGCCTCACAGTTTGGATAAGTTATCAATATAGCCGAACGTAAGTTCAATCTAAATCTTCAACTTCAACATATAGTTTTATCCCCAGAAATCTTTCCAATTTTCTTGCCAAGGTCTCATCAGGCTTTAGGCTTCCAGTTTCAAGCCTTCGCAGTAATGTAGATTTTTCCTTAATATTGCTCCCAAGTTGTTCGTGAGTTAGTCCTCTATCAGTTCTAGCATGTCGTATGATCTCTGCATAATCTTCCTCGAGGACAGTATTATCCGAAAATCCGATCTGATTTTTACTTTTTTTCTTGGTTTTGGAAACTAATCGTCTTACTTCATCGCTAGCCACGGGCTTACCTCTCTTTGAGCATTTCCGACAAACAGATAGAACTACTCCGTCTACGATAATTTTCTCTTTACCCAATGCAAGAGGGCCGCTACATAATTCACAGAAGGCCAAGTATTGCTAAATTATAAGTATTAGGATATTATTGTTTTGAAGAATTCGGCTTCATATTTAATCAGGAATTTTGACTAATATTGCTATTAAATTCAAATCGAAGACTTTAATCTAACCACATCAGAATAATGGTACTTGAGACCTGAATGGAAGATTGCTCATCACATTGATGCACTTTTTGGATGCGGGGTTTCCGATGTCTTACCTCCCAACCTTAATTTTTTGTTTTCTAAGCGTACTGGAAGGATTAAGTCATTTGGGAGTAATGACAAAACTATAGGAACTCTAAGGTCAGACGGCGGAATAGCCTTGACAATTTATGGCTCGAGCATCCTGTTGAAGAGTAAATCCTTTAGGAATAATTGTGTGGTCCCCGTAGTTGAAGTGATTCCATACATAATGGAGGGAAGATCATTATTCTGCAAGCACGTAAAGCATTTTGGATCAAATATTGGAGTCGGTTCGGAAGCCGTAATAACCGATGCCAATTACACCCCAATGGCCGTTGGAAGATCACTTATAAGTATCTCATCTTTAAGGGAGAATTTGGGTGTGGCAGTAAAGATCAGAGAAGGAATAAAAAGTAGATCTGAGGATAAAATGACATGATGCGTGGAGGAGGTAACCGTGAAATGAGACGTATGCTAGATAAAATGGGACTTGAAATGAAAGAGATGGATAATGTTGATGAAGTAATTATTAAAATGGAAACAAGAGAACTTTATTTGATTAAACCTCAAGTTGTCGAAATGAAAGGAAAGGACAGTAGCATATATCAAATAGTAGCTTCAGACGTAGAAGAGAGACAAAGGGAAACACCGTCATTTAAGGATGAAGATGTGGTATTGGTAATGCAACAAGCCTCAGTTTCCAAAGAGAAAGCCATCGTAGCTCTCAATGATGCAAACGGAGATATCGCGCAAGCAATTTTAAATTTGACGACGTGATTACAAAGTTAATATAAGGATCACAGAGTTTTAGATGATAAGTACATGTCTGCGGTAGATAACATAATTCACTCGCTCAATGAGGTAGAGCAGGACATAGATACTCTTTCATCTAAAGTGGATGAGATGAGAAAGAAAATATTAGCATTTTCAGAAGACGAAATTTCGAACCTGAGAAAGAAAATTATAGAGGTAGCAAAGAAGGAATCTGATAACATTTTAAAAAAAGCTAAGGAAGAAGCAGAAGAACAAGCCAAGTTAATAGAAGTTGACGTTGAGGAAAATGTCTCCAAGATTAAGAAAAATATAGAATCAACGTTTGATAAATCAGTTCAACTGGTGGTAGATTCTATATTGAGTGAAAAGAAATAATTCATTTTCTTTGTTAGTTAAAGATTAATAGCTATTCATGGCAATTACAAATTGATGAATCCCCCTTAAGATCGACAGATACAATAAAATAATAGTAGCAACTTTGTCCGGTAAATCATATTATAAAATAGTATCGGTTTTAAGGCAAATAGGGCTCAATTTTGATTCATTGTCCCCCGAGGAAGCAGCGCTGTCAGAATCAAGGGTAATTATCACCACGAAGGAAGAAGCTAGAATAATTGGAAAATCAAATCTATTATTTGACACGGATATCCACAGATATCCGTCAATCTTCAAAGCACGGATTATAAAAAATTTAGGTCTTAACCATGAACCAAATTTGTTAGTTATCGGAATTGATCCGGGTAACAGAATTGGAATCTTTGCATTTTATCGTAATTACGAATTGGATAGTACCGTATGCAATTCAATAGATTCTGCTGTTAACATAGTGGTAAATTTTCTGTATTCAATCGAATCGAATGAGAAGTTAGTAAGGATCGGGGATGGAAATCCATCCGTAGCAAATACGATTGTAAAGGAGATAAAGCGAAGATTCGGAAATTCTATTAGAATCGAAATAGTAAATGAATATGGGACATCTCGCTACGCTGTCTCTAATAGTAGTTGGAGAAAGGATCAGGATTCTGCAAAGAAAATAGCACTCAGGGTTGGAAGAACTATCTGATGTTTGTAGTAAAAAACCCTAATATCATATAAATTAGATAGGATCAAAATTAAATTTATCAAGAATAATCTATTAATAGTATAATTTTGATAAATTTAAATAGTATATTTGAAAGACAAAATGTGAGAAGTATTATTAATGACATGCAAGGGTATATGCATCAGACATAAAGCTCAGAAGCCCGTGGGACACGGAAGGTATATGGCTGGTCAAAAAAGATGTCAAGTCTGTGAGATTTTTATAAACTGGGAAGGCCTATGGTGTCCTTGCTGTGGTTATCGATTAAGAACAAAACCGAGAAACTTGAAATATAAAACAAAGCTTAGACAAACCAAGACAAGTAATCTATCAATTATAGGAAATACTCTGTCAGTAATTCAATTACAAAGTAAAAAATAATGCCAGATATCAACTCAAATAATTTTCTAGAATTAATCGTTTCCACTAATTCTGGCAGGAAATTTGTGATTCAACTATTGAAATTTCAAAATGGTTGTTTTTTATCTGTATCAGAAGATAGACCCAAGATAGGCAGCCTTTATGTGTCCACTTCTTCTTCTAATAAATGTCAAACAGCCAAGGTAATACCTAACATGCAAGATACCATATTTGTAACCAGCATATCTGAGCGTGTTTCATTAATGATTAATGGGTTTGCGATTGTTAACTTTGCAGGAAGAAAGCCTCTTTCTGTTGAAGAGATGAAAGAAATTAGCCTTCGCATAATTGACCTTACTAATGTATTTCAAAAATGAATACTGGTGATAAGATTAAATGCAAGGATTAAAGACATTTTTGGCCGAGCTGGAAAAAGCTAACGAACTAATTCGAATTAAAAAAAGGGTTTCTCCAAAATTTGAAATTCCTGCGGTGGTTAGCAAGCTTGACAAACGCGAAGCAGTGCTGTTTGATTCAGTACATGACAGCAAATTCAGCGTTGTAGCTAATGTTTTGGGAACTAGAGATAGAATTTCCCGGGCTGTTAGAGTATCAAAGGGGGATCTCACCAAACGGATCAATTTCGCTGTATCCAGTGCCTCGGCATTACCGAAAATAAGTCCTAAATACAAATTGGACAAAAAATCAAGAAATCTTTTTGATCTTCCGATAATTACTCATTTTGAGAAGGATGCAGGCGCATATGTCACTTCTTCACTAGTTTTTGCTAAGGACAGTGAAACTAATACGCAAAATCTATCCACCCATAGGCTGCTAAGATTGGATCAGAAACACATGGTTGTTCGAATGGTAGAAGGCAGACATCTGCACAAATGTTATTCTGTAGCAAAAGAGCATGGAGAAGATTTGAGAATTTCTATAGTTATCGGCGCAAACCCTGCAATCTACATTGCTGCAGCATATCAAGCTACATACGGCCAAGATGAACTGACAATCGCAAATTCCCTGCTTGATGGGAAGCTTGACGTTACTAAGTCGCGATACTCGAAATTAGTAATCCCTAATGATATAGAAATTCTTTTGGAGGGACGAATTCTTTCAGATAGGCTGGAGGATGAGTACATGGTTGAAATGCTACGTACCTACGACATAGCTCGGAAACAACCAGTTTTTGAACTCGATAGCATTCATTTCTCAGAAAATTCAATCTATTACGACATATTGCCAGGGTATGCCGAACACAGATTACTGATGGGTCTTCCGATCGAAGCAAGGATTCAACAATCAGTAAGAAATGTTGTTTCTACTACAAAGACAGTTCATTTGACAGATGGTGGAAGTAATTGGCTTCATGCTGTGATCCAAATCAGAAAAAGACTAGAAGGTGAACCGAAGAATGCTCTTTTGGCGGCATTTGCAGCTCACCCTTCGCTTAAAATGGCAATTGTGGTGGACGAAGATATCAACCCGACTGACCCTGTCGAGGTCGAGTATGCAATCTCTACCCGATGTCAGGCAGATAAAGACTTGATTGTAGTAACTAACACAAAAGGATCTAGCTTGGATCCCTCATCTGATCAGGAAAATTTAATAACTTCCAAATTAGGGATTGATGCAACAGCTACATTGTTGAAAGAACCTCAAAGATTTGAAATAGCACGAATTCCAGGACAAGAGAAAATAGGTCTTGATGATTACATGGTTAAAAATCCCAAAAGATTATCATTTTCGGGAAATCAAAGTTAAACAATACGTAAAGGAACTCTAAATACTGTGAATGATATGCAAAATTATTAGCTAATAGAATAAATATCGTATTCATCCAGTTATGATGGTTCAAAATGAAACCTAACAATTTTGCTATGAAGGATTGGCACCTTGAACATGTTGAAAAAGTAATTATTCGTTATATCAAAGGTATCTCTCCTGATGCCTCATCATTTGAGAAGCGAAATTTCAAAAAATATAGTACAATCTCAAGTTGTTCAAAACAAATTGAGTATGATATAAAACATGGCGTAGCTCTTGAAGAAGTCATTGCAATTATCCAAAAAATAAGGACTAGTGAGTCATATACAGAATTACGTCAAAATCCAGAAGTCTTGCAGAGGCTAGATGAAATTGAACGCCAGCTAATACCTGTGAAGAGAACAACTAATTGGTGAGATACGGCGGATTATTTAGTCTTAAATTGACAGTTATGGGAAGCTATGTCTGATTCAAAATTTACGTATGGAAATATAATAATTTTATATTCCAACCACATTAAAGGTAATGGCACTGTAGTACCCGATTATATTAATGAAAGAATTAAGACTTGTCTGAACGTTTTTCAGCGAATACAGAATTCCAAACCGGATAGCAACTACACATCAATAGTTATTGTTGCTGATAAAGTTGGGGGAGAAATGATAAAAAACTGTATTCTAGCATCGAAAGAAAATTTACAAATAAGGATTGACTCGAAATCAAAGAATTTACTTGACTCTCTCAAAAATGTTGTCAAGGGTTTTAAAGATTTGCCTAATCCACCTTTTATTTATGTTGTTAGTTCATTCTGGCACAAGGAGATTTTTGATTTAATTAAACCGCGTTTAAAGGGATTGAAAATCCAATTTGACGGATCCTTGGATCATCGTACTGTAGATGAAATATCTTTTGAAAAGAAAAAAGAGTATCCCCGCATTGGAGTAGAGGACTTGAAAAATAAGGCTAAAAATCGGGCATTGAACTCGCTATTAAATTATATTTTTCCCGATAAATAATTGAAAATATGGCATAATAAGATTTAATATGCTGATTTTGGACCACTATGTTGTGCGGTCATCGTCTAGTTTGGTTAGGACACTGGCCTTCCATTGTAATGTGGAATAATTAATTATTCTACAGAAGAAAGCCCGCAACCCGGGACTCGGTTATTTTAACCGAGCGGGAATTCAAATCCCGGTGACCGCATCTACTTGAAATGTGTGCTATATACAATTTAGATCACTAATTTTAAGCAATCCCCCGAATGACCTAATAAAATTGTAAAATAAGAAAATTCCCAATCTCATTTCGGAAGTACGAAGCGTTAAATTGTAAATGAAGCTTTTTATATGATTTAATCGATATGTATACTATCTTTTGTCAACTAATATTACTTCTAAGTGTGCAATTAAAAATAAGCAAGAACTCTTCGATCAAGTGATGGCGGCAATTTTGAAAAGCGGCGAGCAAGGTGTTTTTCAGACCGAAATCTGTAAGGAATTTTCTTTAGATAGTAGAGATGGTTCCAGGTTAGCTGGAAACTTGGAAAAGCAATCGCGCATATCACGTGAAAAAGTTCTGTACAAGGGTAGGTGGACATACAAACTCATTGTGAGGAAGCCATCGATAACAGAGGATAAGAACAAGCCTGTAACTATTGATTGCGTAAAAGATGCCCCGTGTTTTAGATGTTCCTTTGAACATTCGTGTTCATCTGAAGACGAATCTACTCCAAATAGCCCATGGCGATGTGCTTTATTAGAAACATGGGTGACCTCTAGTTTTATAAAATCTTTTTCAGATAATTAAATATGGCTTAGATCAATTTAGAGTAGTTGTAAATGACTTCGGTTCGGAAGTAAAGGCAGAGTCGATTAGGGCTTCGCCTCTGACTTCCCATTTGATTCGGTTCGTGTCATTTGCATTATTAATGATTTCTTTGAATAGCTTTGCTGATTCTGTTAAATTATTTATTTCAAAATAGGATTGAAGATCAGCATTCTTACCAGAATAAAATTGTGGTCTTCCATTTAGTGGTATGTCCTCGTAAGATAATGTGTTATTACCCAAGTTGACCCCATTGGCGTAGAGCGCATATTCTATTCTTGACGTGGTTAATGCTTTGTCTGTTGGGTTAAATATCGAGAAATGAACCATTAAAGGAACAGAACTGCTGGTTATGTTTGTTGTCACAAGAGTAATATTTTTTAGGGATATCGAAAGATTGGTTATTTCTTTTCCTGCTAATATTTTCAATATATAAGGGTAGAGTACAATAACCATAACGATGACAGCTATGGTAATAATCAAGATGATTCTTCTTGCACTGAGAAACATAATGTAAATTACTCGTTCATCAATATAATCTTAGTCCGACAGATAGTATATCTTCCGTTTGACAATTACAACTATTAAGTACATGTTTACTATCTTATGTTATTAAAAATGGTTATCTTCGATGCATTAATTGTATGGGTTCACTTAATATGTTCCTCGATTTGGGTTGGTGGCTCTATTTTCTTAGGAATAGTGTTGGCTCCTGAAATAAGAAATATGAAACCAAATATTGAGGATAGACTTTCGCTAATGATAAGATTTGGTAGGAAATTTAACGCAATTGCGTTACCCTCATTCCTAATACTGATGGTCACAGGAATTTACAATTCGAGAACCTTTATTTTCCATCCTAATGACATTCTAGAAACGCAATATGGACAAATTTTGATAATCAAGATTTTAGTTGCAGTTGCAATATTGGTAATTTACATTATTCACATTAGGATATTCAGTACCAAAACTGAAGAAGAAATAACTTCAGGAAAACTAGATCTTCAATATTTAATTTCAGTACGAACAAAAATAATATGGTTAGGGAGGATAACAGTTTTTTTGTCAATAATAGTATTATTATTGGCTGCATTGCTAGATTCAGGTATCTAAATTTGTTGCCTAAACGCTTAGCCATTTTGAGAATTTGAGTCTGCGAGCACTAAATGTCAATTTGATCTATAAAAAGAAATCAGAAAATTGAATCCATTAGCATATTTTTCAAGTTCATTTACTATTGCCTCTATCAAAGGTCAAACATGACAACAACGACATCCGTTTATAAGTTATTCCATTTCGTGACTTTAATTTTGAACGCAATATCCAACATTCATCATTAACAAATTGCCTAGTTTGTGCATGGAAATTTGGAAAAATACATTTGGTTTATACTTCAGTATATATCACAATAATCAAGTGATGATTCAGAGATATATGGACATATATTTGCTCAACATATTTGCTGCAATATACTAAACTTCTAAATTCTAAACATTTTGAAAATAAGCTGATTTAGTAAAGTTTGAAGAGATTTGGTATGGCCTTCTGTCTGCTTTACCATTTAACATATCACAAGGATTTGACTATATGAAAACATTAGGATTGCCCCCCCAATTCAGTATTAATGCTAATTTGCAGTATTTTAAATATGCAAACAGGCGTTGATTTTCGTAACTTCTAATGGTATTGAAATTTTTAGTGTAACTGATGGCATGGAAATTTATTTGCCCAAAAATCAAAGGTCTCCTGATTCTTATAGTTAAGTTCAAGTTTTGCATATCTCAAATAAGAATCCAGGTTCAAACGGTAACAGCATGGATTGACAAATAGACTCATATATAATTACCTTTATGAATACATCTGTATGACAAAAAAGGTTATTTATGCTTCAATAGGAATAATAGTTGTAATAGCTGGTGCTCTTGCTTTCTTTTTTGCTGGGAACGGGTTTACTGGGATCAAAATTCCAACTGTAAGCATACCTAGCGGTCCAATCTTTAATCAAGGCGCACTTAAAGAGGCCAAGCCACTTATACTGTCAATAGATAATTTAACTGCTAGACCTATTGACAACAGCTCAGCTGAAGTGCGCATTGCATTTAATGTGTTTAATCCCAATATAGGAACAGTTATGTTGGAAACTATCTCGTATAATATTTTTACTAATTCAAAACGAGTAGTATCTGGCGATATAGGCGAAAAACCAGAAGGGTTTGTAGATTCCCAAGAAAATATTTTTCCGATTGTGGGAAATAGTACACTGAACATAAAGGATAAAAGTGTTGTATTGAAAAATGATGCCGATGCGATCATATGGAACGATATTGCAAAGAATAATACAAAATATTTAATCAATGGCACCTTTTCTTATAAACAGACTTCAAGCTTCCAATCCACAGGGGCAGATAATGATTTTAGCATCAAATTTCCGTAACTGTTGTTTTTTGTGAAATTATGATTTAGTCGTTAGGAGTTAAGAATATTAAGTCGTAGGAAAAATACGAATTATGTCTGATTTATTAATAACTTATGGAATAGCTGCAGGAATGTTTGTTATATTGACTGGATTGCTATTCGGGATGAGAATGAAGAGAAATAGCAATTTGTCGAAGGATAAAATCACAGAATTAAATGGTGGATAATTCATCTTTCTTAATTCATCACGCCTTTCCAAATCCAAAAATTTCTTCAAGAGACGAGGACTCCTTGCTTATTTGTATATAGCACCTTTTATTATATTTGCAAGTCCTGCAAAAATCGCTAGGTTCTATAACAGGAGTGTTTTTTTGCTTGAGCAGTAAGCTTAAAATTCTTGCCCTTCTTATTACTTGCTCGAACATTTTATTACTTCGAGGTACAAAAAATTCAGTATGTTTTCCATCTACGGTACTATATAGTATAATTCCATTATTCTTATCAAATCCGAATAAACAAGCATTAGTATAAAGCAGGTCTCTCGGATCTGGTATATCGGGCAAACTATTAACTAAAACATAATTTACTACCATTTCATCAACGATCATGTCTGCTGTTACGATAAGTATCAAATCATCTACTTTATATTCAGCAGATGGACTATTAATGAAATCAGAACACCCTCTCTTTAGAATGGACAGGAGCGTGATAGATACATTATCATTAAGGGGCTCAGCTCTTTCGTAATATGAATATCTAGTACATATTATAGTCTCGGCTGCGTGGATTCTATTTGAGTCAGATCTATCAACTAGTGGAACCAGATTTCGGCTTAACTTATCAATTTCCTTATTAAGTAATTTATTGTAATCCCTTCCACCAAGCATTACTACATTTTAATTTATGACATATTTTAAATTTCAATTCATTCACGACGAAGCTAATTGAATTGTTCTAAAGACTGGCTTAGAATCCAGACTTAATTGGATCGATAGGCTTCATTATTTCTCGCAGAAGTGTAGTGGCATAAGCTCCTACAGGTAATGTGAATTCAATCTTGCCTTGGTCGGAAGAAAAACCATGTGTCATTAGTGTTGTTTGTCTATAACCTCCTTCAATGCTCAGCTCTTGCAATTCATTAATGTAAAAATCTCTGGGAATAATTTTTTCCTCCTTTAATATCTCGATGGATATTTTTTCAAACCGGCCTCCAGAATTCTTTAAACCGTATCCTGCCAATTGAATTGCAGGTACCACATTTTTCTCCTTCTCAGTCCCTTCACTTCTATATAATTTGCCCAATGCGAATCCATTTCCAATTTCAAAGCAAAGATCATCCCTATTTGTTTTTGAGAGAGATTCGCCGTCTTGCATTGCTCTACTTATACATTTATTAAAAAGATAACTTTGAAATGAATGAATAAAAAATCGTCTCATAGCTACTGGAATGGAACGTAAGGCTGCCACGTCGCTTTTACCTTCCACCAATGCAGATAAAATAATTCGTTCAATATCCATGCCTTTTGGCATTACTTTTAATACGCTTTTATAGTTTTTTTGATCAAGACATTTGTTTCTTATTTCCTTACTAAAATTACTATCATATTTTGTTGTATGACAAAGGTATAGTTCTAGGGCTGCTCGAAAATTTTTTCTTATAATTTCTCTACCAACTAGATGCGTTACCAATCGCTCACTGCCAAATCGCTGTAACCCATAATAGTTAGCAATGCCATAGAAATCACTTGCATGTTTTGAAATATATTCACAATCTGCATAAGATATCCGTATTTTGAATCGGTTTCCTACAAGATTGGATTTTTTAAGTGGGAATGCCAAGAACCCAATTAGCTTTAATTTCACATCTCCAGTATCTATATTTTGGATTACTTTGGAAGGCTGCCCTGTTGCGTATTGAAGTGTGATTGCCTTTGCGTCTTTCAATCCTAAAATTCTTAACTTTGTCCTCATTTTCTGGAAAATCTTATGAATGGCATGACTGGAATCTATGTTGTTTTTTTCCAGCACGTATAATGGGATTTTATAATATTTTGTCTGAACCTTTGATATTTGATTGCTTATGGAGCTGTCTAATAATTCGAATACTTGAAAATCCTCATTTTTGTCCTTGATGGATTCCCCACAGCCCTTAAAATCTGTAGAGTAAAAATCCATTCCAGCGAGCCTATCAATTGGCGGAACATTCCCATTCATTTCGCTTACGTTTAAATTATTGTTCTATTTCATCATTTTTAAAGTACAGCCTAAAAGTGAATTGATATGTCAATCACAACTCAACTTATTAAGACGATAAGAATTTAATAAACAATAAAAGAAGAAATTTATATCTAGTTATTAGATCAAGTATATGGGATTAGGACAATTTATGGCCAAAGAGTTAATCCGGGAAATTGGGAATAGATCTAGGGAATTTTATGAATTCGTTATGCCCGCCGTGGACATTTATGAAGATGGTTCTGACCTTGTGGTTTTGATCGATTTACCAGGTTTTCAAAAAAAGGATATTAACATCAAGATATCTAAAAATATTCTTTCGATAAGGGCGCAACGAACAGTTGTTGATGAAGTTTCGGTTGTATATTTTCATCAGAGACCCAAAAAAATAGATAAAGAAGTTCCTCTTCCCATCGACCTGACAGATGAAGAAAATGTCAGCACAAAGGCCGAGTATGTAGATGGCGTAGTTAGTTTAAGGATTCCGATTCCTAAGACTAGTAATATTTCTATATCTTAGTTTGTTTGGATTTAATAGTATAAAATAAATATGTCATAACCTATTTCAAAATAATTAAATTTAAAACGCAACATTTGGATAAATAGATATTCCACAATAAGGTATCGTCTAGATACCTTTGATTTATATGACTAAAATATTTAGCTTGCATTGCAGAGAATTTGTCTAATGAATTGTTTGTCATGATTTTATGGTTAGGGGAGTTAACTGTATCAAGTTGGATACTCTCGAATGGGGCAGACCGTTTGTCCCATAGATTTGGTGCCAAATTTGTGGGCAGAGTCTTATTAAGCATAGCAACTACTTTACCTGAAATAGCGATAGTGATTTATGCGGCGTCGAAAGGTGCATATGGAATAGCGATCGGAGCAGGACTGGGAAGTAACTTATTGATGATGACATTGGGATTATCAATAATGTTACTAATCGCAACAACTCGTCTATCTAAGAATCCCATAAAGGGTATTGATGTAACTCATTTTAGATTAGATAAGGTTTTTCTAATTTTTACTGCAATAGCTGGCGCAATACTGTTTATCAATGGATATGACATTATCGATGGTTTTCTCTTTGTTTCTATGTTTATTGCATATGTTATAATGGCCTTTAGAGAGATGATTAATGATCGGCATTCGATGATTAGTAATCATACTGTCGAACAGATGTCCATAGAAAATTTGCAATTGGAAAATTCAAAATTTATTAGCAAGGAGATATTAAAGCCAGTAATAATCTTCCTAATAGGTACTATTGGGATAATAGCAGGTGCAGGACCGTTTATCAACTCACTAGAAGCATTTTCTGAAGAAGTAGGTGTATCGACGATTATCTTATCAGTGATAATAAGTCCAATTGCAGGAGAGATGCCGGAAAAAATTTCATTGATGTTACTGGCAAGAAAAGGAGCGACCGGGGCATCCATAGCAATAGCCAACGTACTGGGGTCAAAAATACTAAATAATTCGTTGCTTTTGGGCACATTAATATTTGCAGCAGTGTATCATGGGGGGTTTCATATAATTATACCAACCACCCCCTTACTTATTTATCAAGTGATTCTCGTCACAATCGTCACCTTGGTCTCAGTCCTCTTTCTTTTTAAAAAGAAAATTGGTATTAGGTCTGGTATAGTGTTAACTATGATATATATACATCAGCATAGCAATACAATTTTCATTTCCAAGAGAGTAAGGCATTATAAAATTAGTATTGAATTATTTCTAATTAGAATAGGCATTTTAACATTTGAAATCCTAATACCTCATTGCGAAAACAAAGGTAGAAAAAATTCGGCTCAAAAGATGTGTTAGTATCAGCCTCTACGGATAATTGCTGGTGTTATTAACATTATTTATCTGACTGCGGTCTCCCAACGTTGCTGTGATATTAGCCAGACTATTATTTCTATATACCGTTATAGTCATGTTATCACCAGGCATTTTTTTGTTATCCATATATGATATAAGTTGCTCCAAATAAGTTACATTATTTCCATCCAAAGCAGTTACAATATCACCACCGTGTTTCTTTCCATACTGGTCTACTGTGCTTGCTCTAAGCCCAGCTTTATCTGCAGGTCCCTTGGCAGTGATAGTTTCTACGTATATTCCTTTGAAATTTCTACTTACATTCCCAAAATTTTCTGTTAGTTCAGACGTCAAGGTTGACCCTGACATCCCTAAATACGGATGGCTATAGTTACCCTTGGATATCAATATCGGCGCTATCCTCGAAATAGTATTTGAAGATACAGCCAGTCCAATACCCGAAGAACTTCCAGAATCCGAGACTACACCTGCAGTATTCATGCCAACGACTTGCTCATCTAGATTGAGTAGAGGGCCCCCTGAATTGCCTGGGTTAATTAGCGCATCTGTTTGGATTATATCCGGAATAGCAAAAGGTGTAGATTTTGTCGATAAAAGCCTACCAATTTGACTCACTATGCCTAGAGTCATGGAATTTGAAAGACCGTAAGGATTTCCTATTGCTATTACTAAATCTCCAACTGATACTAACGAAGAATTGCCAAGCTTCAATGGAACTAATTTTTCGGTAATGTTACCGTCAGTTTGTACAACTGCAATATCACTGTAGTTATCTTTACCTATAACTTTTGCAACGTACCTATTGCCGTCTACAAATGTAATGTCAACCGATTTGGAATCCCCGACCACATGACTATTGGTAATAATCCTACCTTCGTCATCATATATGAAGCCAGACCCCAGAGAAGATGAATTTTCATTCTTTGGCACTTCGGACTTACCAGGCACTTCCCTAGTAATTTGAACCACGGAGTTCTGAACGTCTTGGAATATTTTGTTCAAAAAATGTGAAGATATCAAGTTTTCTGTAGGCTGAGCTTGGATCGCAATATTGGAACTTGAGAGAATCATGATCGAGAAGAGTATAATTGTTAAGATGTAATGTTTCATTAGCTTTTGTAATTAATTATAAATTATATAGACTTTTGGAATTACAGCTAGGACCATAAGCGATTCCTATTTATGCGTAAGTGGAAATAAATTTCATTTTATATTACCTCATATCAATTTTTTCATAAATATCATTCAACTTTATCTTCAACTCGTCCAATTGTTCAGTTGCCCACTTGACAAAACCATCAGTCATCTCTTGTGGCATATTTCGCTTATTTGAAACAATGATATACCCCTCGAAAATTTTTGAATAGACTGAGTTACATACCATCATATTGGTAATGGCGTCAGATATGAAGTCGGTGGATTTCCCTTCCAAATAGATTTTTTTGAAAAATTCCATAAGATATTTTGTACGCTCTTCAATATTTTCTATTTCAACCCCGTCACTGGAATTAAATTTACTCATCTAGATCGCCTCAGCATATTAAAGTCATCTAGATACTAGAAAAATATATTTAAAAACCTTCAGATAATAGTTCATTGGGGTTTCAACTATATCACAAGCAGCGGGTTCCTATAGAACGAAGGGGAAATGAGTTTGTGGCCTATGTCGTTAGCGTACTTTATCAAATTGTAAAGGTACTGTGCCATGCTTGTTGAGTTGCGATTACTCGTTCGATAAGAAACTTATGATAAAGTCTAAGGGTCATCAGTGACATGACTTTAGTGTCCAGCCAAAATCAAACTAAGTGGCACTTCTTTCGTACTATGATGATAGGTAAATGGCGCTGATAAATGAAATTCAGAAAATGTCACTACAAATTTAGATATTTTACTAGCATTTCAAAAACTTATTTTTTGGATTACCCTTACTGAAATATCCTTCTGGAACGTAGGATAAATAATAAGGTTTGATGTCACTAATCCAATTGAATAGCGATATGGCGAAACGAGTGGTATCCTTTCTCTCAAGTGCAACTGAAATAATTTATGAGCTTAAACTAGACAGTTTACTCCTTGGAGTAACTCATCAATGTATATTTCCTGGTAAGGCAAGGTCAAAACCTAAGGTGATAACACCTGTTTTAAAAATGGATTGTATGTCAAGCAAAGAAATAGACCAAAGGGTAACTGAACTTTTGATGTCTGGAAAAAACCTGTTTAATCTTGATTCCGACCTGCTCAAGGATTCGAATCCTGATTTAATAATAACCCAAGAGACATGCGATGTTTGCTCTCCCTATAAAAAGGAAGTAGAACAAGCGCTGGAAATTTTGTCTTATAAGCCAAGTGTGTTAATACTAAATCCAAAAACTCTAGATGAAATATTAGAAAGCATTATCGAAATTGCTTCAAGAATTGGGAATATGGATTTAGCAGTGCAGCTAAAAATCTCATTATTGCAACGAGTAAAGGTAATTAGATCTCTGGAAGTTCAAAGAAAAAAAATAATTTGTATTGAATGGCTAGACCCGCTTTTTGTTGCCGGTCATTGGATACCAGAATTAATTGAAATTGCTGGTGGCACTAACGGACTTTCAACAAAGGGGCAAAGATCATATAGGATTTCTATTTCAGAAATTGTAAACTTTGATCCAGATGTGATTTTGCTTATGCCTTGCGGTTTTGATTTAAGCAGGACTTTAAAGGAATCAGAAATATTGACTTGTCGCAGAGATTGGAAATCACTTACCGCGTACAAGAATAATGCAATATTTGCACTTAATGCGTTGTCATATTTCAGTCGTCCTAGTCCGAGAGTTGTTACGGGACTAGAAATAATAGCCAAAATAATAAATCCAAAATTCTCAAACATCCATGTGCCTAGGAATAGCTACACGAGGCTACGGCTATGAGCTCGTTAAAATTAAAATTAAAATTAAAATTTTAGACTACAACCAATTTTTGGTTATTGAGTCAATGAGACCTCGATATAAACATCATCAGGGATCTTGAGTCTCATCAGTTGTCTGATTGATCTATCGTCAGCACCCAAATCTATTACACGTCTGTGGATCCTTAATTCGTACTTATCCCACGTATTTGTGCCTTGACCACAGGGGGATTTCCTAGTCACTACTTTCATTTTCTTGGTTGGAAGAGGATGTGGTCCCTTTAGGCGTATTCCATTTTTTTCTCCGATCCCTTTTATTTCAGAACATACACTTTCCAACATCGGAAGATTGGTGCTCGTAAGTTTTATTCTTGCCTCCTGTGCCATTAACTAAATTCACTTTTTCACATTTGGATCGTATTTTTCAATAATCGCTTTTACAACGCCAGCCGCAATCGTGGTACCCATGTCACGAAGTGCGAATCGACCAATTTCCGGAAATTCTTTAAAAGTCTCTATAGCAAGAGGTCTTACCGGTTTAATTCTTACGATAGCCGCATCGCCAGTCTTCAAAAACTTTGGCCTTTCTTCTAAGGCTCCCCCTGTTTTTGGGTCTATTTTCGAAATAAATTCGGAAAGAGTAGCTGCCACTTGTGCTGTATGGGCGTGTAAAACTGGAGTGTATCCTGGCGCCATTGCCGTGGGATGATGAATTACAATTATTTGTGCCTCAAATTCTTTAGCCACAGATGGAGGATTACTAACTGGACCTATTATATCACCGCGTTTAATTGATTTCTTGTCCACACCTCGAAGGTTAAAACCTATGTTATCACCTGCTTCTGCCGAGTCCATTTGGGTATGATGGGTTTCAATAGACTTAACTTCTCCAGTCACTCCAGCCGGCATCACTATTACCTTCTCATTAGCTTTTAATACCCCAGTTTCCACTCTGCCAACAGGTACTGTTCCAACTCCAGTAATTGAGTACACATCCTGTATCGGGATTCGCAATGGCTTTCCAATTGGCTTTTCAGGCGCCTCAAATAAGTCGAGTGCTTCAGCTAGAGTCGGCCCTTTGTACCATGGCATATTCTCTGATTTCTTTACAAGGTTATCGCCCTTCCACCCTGAAACAGGTACAAAATTAACTTTTGCAGTATTGTAGCCTACTAACTTAAGCATCTTTTCAACTACTTCTTTTACTTCTTTGAAACGTGCTTCAGCATAGTTTGAGTCATCCATTTTATTCAATGCTACTACTAATTGACCAACACCGAGAGTTCTGGCGAGGAAGGCATGTTCTCTTGCCTGTCCTCCAGGGTCAGTCGCCGCTTCTGTTTCACCGGCCTTTGTGGATACTACTAACACAGCAACATCAGCCTCTGATGCTCCTGTTATCATGTTTTTGATGAAATCTCTGTGTCCAGGCGCATCTATTAGCGTATAAAAATATTTAGAAGTTTCAAATTTCTGAAATGCTAAGTCTATTGTGATACCTCTTTCTCGCTCATCTTTGATGCTGTCCAATACCCACGCATACTTAAAAGTATCACCCTTTCCTGTAGCTTCAGATTCCTTTGCAAATGCATCTATAGTTCGTTGATCAATAACACCCATATCGACCATCAAATGACCTACAATAGTAGATTTACCATTATCCACATGTCCAACAACCACAAGATTCATGTGTGGTTTCTTGCTTGCACTCATTAGAATAGAGCCATTCAAAGGGCTTTATTTGTATTTCGTTAGTAATAATTATGCTGATTTGATAAAAATCATCGGTATTATTGAGAATTTAGTTCCCAACATAAAGACCTCAAGTTTTGTAAATTATTTAATTTTATCTTAGGCTCTTTCATAGTCGTCTGCCAAACGGGTGATATCACCCTCATCAAATTCACCATATGATATCTCTAAGTACGATACATCCAGAATTTTGAGCTCTGATTCGATGCTTTGCACCTCTCGGAATTATTACTTCATCTCCCTCACTCTAAATTCAATTTCTTGTCGTCAACCTCAATCAAAGCTGATCCTTTTACAATCCTCCAAAATTCTTCACGTTTTGCATGAAATTGTAAACTTAACCTAGCATTTGCATTAATGTTTAGTAGTTTAACGGTAGAAGGACGATTTTCATGAAATTTCTCAAAATAACCCCATGGCCTCTTTTCTGAATAAACTCCCATGAGATTAAATTTATTTTGGAAACATTTAACGGTTTGTGACGATTCTGCAATTTATTAATTAATAATTAGATTGTAAGCAAAAAATATAGAACATATTATAGTAATTCTCAATTATTGAAAACTCCACTCATTGCATCAGAGAGGAACATGGAGTTTGTGATGGCACTATAAAAAGAGGTAATGAAATTATAGACTTTTG
>CAVPGE010000021.1:0-257969 GCA_963703885.1 uncultured Nitrososphaerales archaeon | reverse complement strand
CATTTAATTTGAGCAGATGCAGGTCCCACCCAATATTCCTGCATCTGCTATGATAATTAAAGCCAAAAGTTGTTAGACTTCGTTGACAGTAACTCATTAATAGAATTTTTGAGATAAAGTATTGGCCATTTCTATTAACAAAGGAGTGGATTCTGAATAGCCATATGGACAGTGTGCATTAGGTGGGGAAAGCCACACTGGCTGTTACCTTGATGTTTGTAAATACAATAATGTACATCATCTGTTGCCAATCACTATGCGACTAGATTGGCTCTCTGGGAAACATCATGCGGGTGTGGGAACATCTGTCAAGGTGCATGAATCCCCACATCTGTCATTTTATATCATTATTAATTATTTTTCATAACTTAGTGTACTCGAAACGGATTAGGCAAAATCGCTGAAATCTGGAAAAGTCAGTTTAATTTATGAACCCCAACCCCATCAATCCTGACCCTCGGCCCCTGATGAATGGCAAGATAAAGCATTTAACATGTATCCTACAGGTGGAAATAGAGCCTTTTTTTCAAATTCACGTACAAAAACAAGCTCGACTAAATCAAAATCCTTTTAAACATGACCTCAGTTCTATATCTAAATAAAAAATCTATTTAGATTATGATGGAAAGCATTGAGGATAGAATGTTTATTAAAAGACACTTCGATTAACTGACGCGTAAATACTTTATATTATTTTAAAATAACTAGAATGGGGGATTAGATTCTCAGTGAATCTAACAAAAGTAAATTGGACGGTTTGATAAGTTATTGCCTATTACTTATAGACTATAGTAGGGGCTCGAAACTATATGAAGTTTTAATTAATGCAATTTGAGAAAAATAAGTAAAATATTTGAATTTGAAATTGAGGTTTATCGTACATTATTTTTAAACTACTTTTTGATACACAAATCAAAGCGATATTTTTTATCTGAAAAGTTAAGACTAGAAACAATAGAAGAAATCAATGGTATTTCTATTTTTACCTAGCCTAACAATAATAAATAAATTTCATTTATTTTGGGCAGTTCTTACCTTTGGATAGGTAGTGCATCCAAGTTGTGTTTTTAATTAGTTGAAATCAATATTTTTAATTATCTTTTTAAGGCGGTCTCAAATTCATAGATGTGACAAGATGTCAAAGACGCAAATATTTTCAAATATAATGGTAGCAGTAGATGGTTCCGAAGCATCCTACCATGCAACAAAATACGGAGTTTCTATAGCAAAAAAATTTAATTCTAATTTAACAATAGTCCATGTGATAGTTTCAGATATTGGAATATTTGGACCATCACTCCCAACTCATATAGCTGCTCTGAAAGAAGAAGCTGAGCAATACTTAGAAGACATGAAAAAGGAAGCTGTAACGGAAAATATTCAGGTCCAAACACAAATAATTGCATCGGCAAGTATAGTCGGTGGGTTGGTAGACTATGCAAGTAAAGAGGAATCCAATCTTATCGTACTTGGAACAAAAGGGAAATCCAGTATCAAAAAACTGTTACTTGGCAGTGTGGCCTCGGGCATGGTAACGTATGCCCATTGTCCGGTCATGGTCGTAAGATAATTAGTTCTGAAATCTAGTTGGGAATATAACATAATCCGTAGAATATAATTACAATAACAATTAACTTAAAATAATTATTCTAATAGTTAATTTTCATGCAAAATATATAGCCAAAGCGCGAGCTCTCACTAAACTACATTTCGTGCTCCAAGTAAATGCAGAAGAACTATACTTCACGTACACCAAAAAGATCACTTTGGTCCTTAGTATTATTCAATTACTTCTATCCATTATATTAATAAGTAATTTTTAGTTTACAATAATAGTGAAGTTAATACGAAGAACGAAAATATTCTAAATGAGTCAATGGCGTATGATTACATAATCACAACATAATGATTATGGTGTGATGATACTTTATCTAATACTAGTGCGTCAGTTGACTAAGATATTCTGACATCAGCTATAATTACTCAAATCTCATACCATATTGCTAATTACTTCCCAATATACTTTAAAACGGTATGATTTATTCGCCCAATTTAAATAAGTATGACGATTTTCCATCCCGAATATACCAGAAATGATTAAGGAACTTGGAACGTTTACCTATACACAACACATTTTTTAATTTGTTGTAGATGCCCACCATATTTCCAATCAATTTCCCATTTGAAACTTCTATCGAGAAGTGTTTTACTAACCTATACTCAGATAAGAATTTGTGCTAATATGTTCCTATCAAAAATATGTACGGATACATTCATATATACAACTTCTCGTAAATTCTTTTAAACCAAGTCGTGGAATATACCGTATGTTCCTTGCTTTACTTTTCGGATCGTTGACATTGTTAGTGTTCTTGCTTTTATTACACTTAAGTGACGTTTATGATTTCGACGGGAAGGTTTGGGCATTGAATGTTCAGTGCATAAATACTGCTCCCTGTACACAAACTGAAGACGCAAAAATTCAATGTCTAACGGATTTTCCATGCGTAGGTATTCAACCACCCAATTTGAATATGGGAGATTTAAATTCGTTAACCAATGATTGTAATGATGTATTGTTGAAATCTGCCTTTAGCGATAATCAATCACAGTCAAAAATGAGTGGACTTTTGAATGATCCCGATTTAGAAAGTAACTTGTTCGGTAAATCTGAGAACTACAGATCTCAATGTCATAACAATTAGATTCAAATATTTGGCACTCACTCAGGCAAATTGCCATTATATTTTGTTTTTTTCTGACTACAGGACTATTTCAATAAATTAGTTTTAAACCTATTACTAGCGGGCATCTACAATCTACAATCTACAATCTACAATCTACAATCTACAAATCTACAATCTCTACAATCTACAAATTGCTTTATCTCGATGGCAATGTTTCGAATATATTAGCTAAAATGGTGAGGATTTAGTTCAAGTCTTGAATTTGTCTTATCATTTACAAAGTTAGGTAACAAGAGAATAGTACTTTAAATATATTATTGCGGATGGTATGATCGATAGGTGACAAGATTTAAAATAACAACATGATCTGTTGGTTGCCAGACCGCAAGCATCTGTAAAAGTAGATGATGAAGACATCTTCTGACTGAATAAAGAAATATTGAAATAAAACTAATTAATCCTTATTTAACAATAATATTTGAAACACAATTCAGAAATTCCTAATAATTTTCCCATCTTCCTAGCTATTCTGTTGATTTCTATTTGAATAATACAAAATGCTTTAATGTCAACGCCAACTTAAAGAGGGATTTTTAGTTGTACTCCCATGTTTAGGGTTGTTGCACCTATTTTTACAAAGTTAATAATCGTTGTTATGATTGTATATTTGTAAAAGCGTTTCAATTTACAAGTAAGGGACCTCATTCCTTTACGTGTAAATTAATTTTGTTCTTTATTCAATTTTGTTATTGGTCTTAATGTGACAGTTATGTTCCTAATTGAAAGAATGGCGGGAATCAAAACAGACCAAGATTACGCATTAAAATTGCTCTTTTCTTTCCGCATCTGTTATAATTTACCCATGTTCTATTTTCTTATCACCTAATAGTTTTATCATAATTAAATATTCATTTTTCTCTTGATTATTGTGAAAGCGAAATAGTAGCGGGTGCTAGTCTTTCTCCAGTTGTTTTTTTCCGTGTCTGCTGCTCTCTAATTCTCATGATGGGCAATCCTTTTAAAAGATAAATAATGTTTTAGTGATCCAATATTATCTTCTAATAAACTTAAAAATATAGCCGCAGTTGGGGATTTTCATTGTGCTTGAACTGTTACTATACAGCCTATATTCAATGATTCATGAGAGTAAATCAATCTTTCCGGTTTTTCATTTGATTTATATGATTCTATTTTAAAAGTATAAAATTACAGTTTTAGCCCTTGGATTATATTATTATCAGGCGGAGCATAATAAATTGGACTATTTTAATCTGTGTAGCATATTTATAGCATGTCGACATAATAAATGAGAATTTGTCGATGTACAATTTTGAAGAATTCTTACATCCCAGCATATTCTTCACGAAATTTCAATAAAACCACCAAAACCACAATACTTATAATACTTTGATTTTTGTTAATCCATATGACGATTAATTCTCGAATTCACGCAATGACTTCTATTTCGCTAACTGTCATTCTATTGTTATCTCTTTGCGTTCTATCAAATAGTAAGGGTAATTATTATTTATTACCGTTCAGAATGGCAATGGCAGCGCAAGAGGGACCAGTAAGCGAAATTATGAAGGAAAATACGACAGATTTATCTGGTTTCATGTATTATAAAGATGCCAATTTGGGTATTTCATTGCAATACCCCTCAGATTGGATGCCATCCACTAGCGGACTAGTGGATTACACAGATTTGATTGCATTTTACCCTCCGCTGGAGAATCTGACTGACACATTTCCACCACGATTCAAACTTTCTGTGGTGACTTACAGTCAAAATATATCGCTTTCTGAGTATACAAATTTTGTATCAATGATTCTTAATCAATCACAACGTGTGGAAGTTAGAAATTCTTCGGAGTATAGTATTTCTGGATTTCCTTCCCATAGAGTAATCATCACAGAAAAGCCATTCCAAAACGGTACCTTACTGATGAACAACATGAATATTTGGACTACTGTGGGGAATCGGGTATACCTGATGACCTTTGATGGAGACGAAACTAAGTTTAATAAGCACATGCCAGAAGTTGAAAAAATATTGGAATCTATTCGTATAACAAAATAACAAGTGGAATGTTAGAGAAACTGCAGCCTTATCAACATCAAGGAAACCATTGATGAAACACACGTATCTAACTTTTAGAAAATTCTTTGAAAGCGATACTATATGTAAAACAATCCTTTTGATCTCTCTCTGTATTATCTAATATCGCGCTAATGCAATGACTACTAATAATTACCCTACGGAGATGTAGTATTCCAAGGTGAAAGGTGCATTATTTTTTATGTGTCTGTTCAAATATTATCGTATTAAGATGTACAATTGCTTTTAAGGAATGTCCCTTATTAGTAATATAAAAATCTCGGTAGTTATAAACTCAGTATTTACCAACTTGAAATAGCTATGATGGTCCATTAGTAGTATTTTGACCTTTTTTCATGTTCTATTTCTAGGCGTATATCTAGGGCAATTCGTCAACGACTTAGTGTATATTGCATATGGCTATCGATTTCCTGCCAGCCTAGAAGATAAATTGAAACTGTTTAGAATCAGTAACTAATCTTGTTTATATCATGTTCTAAAAAAAGTTTAATACTTAAATTTTCTATTGTTATTTATGCAAAATATCAGTGGAAGCATTGCTTCGTCTTTTGGAATACCTCCGGAAATAGCAGACTCTGCGGTGAGTGGTCTTACCTCCATGTTTATTCAGAAATCAACTCCGAAAGCTGCGGAAGTCCTTTTAAAAGCGCTACCAATAGATATTACAAACCAATTCACAGATAATGATAAGAAGAAATTCAGAACAGGTCAAGAAAATATTAATCGATATGATGTATTGACACAATTGTCAAGCGTGACGGGATTAAATGATACGGATAAGTTGGAAGATCTAGCTGATACTGTATTGGACAGTATTAAGAAAAATACGAATATTGACCTGAGTGATGGCTTGGATAAGGACGAATTATTTCAAGCTCTAAGCGACTTGTCTAGACAAAGCGGATCATCAAGACAAATTGATATATCAGGACAACCACAACACAAAGTTTGACTTTTTTTGTTACTTATCTTCCGATAAATATGCAAATTCTATATAATAATCTTAGGGCATCTTATAAATCATAATGACCAGTATAGTCCTTATTCAAGTAATATTCATTTGTTGATGTTGTCTTTAACAATATTTTAATTTAATATGCCTCCCTGGCAAAGCTAAGATTTCTTTATTCATTCGTAGATTGTGATGAGACAGGAGTTCATGTTCCTTAACGATATTGATAGTAATGATGCCTTTATTGTCGGAATTGATATGTTCCTTTTCGTATCCAGCTGATGTTCCGCAATTTCGATTTTAGTTCAAGCACGAAACCAGCATTGCTTCAGTCCACAGGAAGACAAGTGCTATCCTGTGTAATATATATTTTATAATGAATAGCAATAAATGCTTCTTGATTCGGTATTTTGAATCATTATACTTTTAAAACTCTAATATTGTCATAATCCTATGTGTTCATTTACAGCTAATGCAGTCTTGGACCAAAACTTGGCCCAACTTCTAAAGAATGAAAATGTACTGGTTTGTTAGTACGTTCTCTAATCAATATCCTAACCACATAGTCCTATCAATTGAAAAGGTATTGGAAATATAACCAACTTTCTCAGTTAATTTAGATTACGTTCTCTTTCAACTTCTAGGACTTTTTTTATTTCCCGATCTTTTCTGCTATGTATATCTTGTCGAGGTCATAATTATAATCTAACCTTATATGGGTCATACCGTAGTTGTAATTGGGAAGGATCTATTAGCCACTTGAATACATTTTAGATCAATATACTTTTGTATCAGAATTTGACTTTTTGGGCTTACAATGAAGAATTGATACAAAGGGGTCAATGCTAGACTAAGGCCGGAAATTGCCTCCGACTATGATTAAATCACCAGTCGTTATACCGACTACAAATCCGGACTTCGTCAAGTCACACTATCTAAAAACTTGTTGCACTTTGGACAAGATATGATAATAAAATTTTTTATGTTCTGCCTTATTACCGGGTCAACAACAACATCGCCAGGACCAAATTCTTCATTACAATGCGGACATACTATCATATTTCAAATAGAAACGTCATGATAATAAATTTGGTGCTTGCGTTTACTTAGCCTGACTATATTCAACCTCAATATTTTTGATACATTGATCACAATATTTCTCTATTACTATTGCTCCTTCCACACTGTATTTTACAGTCTTTGTTGCCTGATTTGCACAAACAATGCAAAATCTCGGTTCTTTTTTGGGATCTGCTATGAAAGGTTCAATGCTCTTTAGTTTTTTATCTAGTAATTCATTTCAACTTCAATTGTGAATAACACTGGTACGTATTAAACAATTAGATTAGTGTCACTGCTCGACAGTTTCGCACTGTAACGATTTTAATGTTACAACTGTGTTGCGTTCCTTAGATGAGCAAGGTTTTCTGGTAAATTCTAGACATACCATCCTTTTGTCTGAATTGATTTTGATTCAGCATCTTTAGCACATTCATCACAGTATTTTTCTAATAATGTGGCCTCTTCAATTTGATAATGAACTACCTTTGTCGCAGGCTTTGCGCAAACTATACAAAATCTTGAATTCTTTTCGGAATTGGACACGAAAGGTACTATACTTTTTAGCGTTCTTTCTAACAAGTCATATCTTCTCTAAGTTTCTATATAGGACCTAGGTAATAAACTAGAATAAGTGCAGAATTCAGTTTCGCATTTAACTAATTTATTTACAACATGATTCATTAAGTCTTTACAATACGTACTCTTAGTTGCAATTTGCAGAGATAAAAGTCGCTACTTCAGTTTTAAGCAGATTTAGATTCCTTTTCTATTTGTACATCGAAATCACACATGAATATCTAGTCATCTCCGTACAGTAATGCTTCTACTTTAAGTCTAAGAACTAAGTTCTCTAATGTTAGTCCTCTTCTTCTTCCTTTGGCTGCATTGACAATGATGACTTTTCTTTATTGCCCTTATCCCTGTATTCATGAAGAGGGTTGTCAAAATTATAGGGAAGCGATTAGCCTGAATTATCTGAGTTCTTTATTCACCGGACGCAAAAGATACAGCCTTTTGATAATAACTCATCTATGCAGCAAGCCATACAACATTTTGTTCGAGAATCAGCATAACTTTCTAATTTGTCAATGGCTCTATCCAGGGTTGGGGTTCCTATCTTGCTCTTGCGCTAAAACTCAAGACTTGCTGACGTCTCTACCAATTGGGATATGGACCTCATTCGACCCACTCCTAATGCTTTAAGTGGATGTTTACACACAATTGAGCTGTCTATTAATTATTACATCGAAACGTAATACATGCGGTATGGATTTTTGTTTTGATTTCAAATACTGCAAGTTTGTTTCTTTATCGTTGACTTTATCAAGAAGGTTATCCTTTAGGTAAGCCGAAAAGGCTATCATACATTTTAGATTATCCTTTTGGTTTCTTTCAGGATTGCCAAATTCCTTCATAAATTGATAATGCTCTTGAACTATCGATGCATGGTTTTGTTAGATACTCTCAATTGATTTTTTTAGTCGTAGTTTGAAGGGTTACTGATAATTTTGTTATTAAGTAGAAGATACTTCTTCAAGTTTATGAACCCTTGTAGTAAGCGGGCTCGGAGGGATTTGAACCCTCGACCTAACGCTTAGGAGGCGTTCACGCTGTCCATTTTGCGCTCGCTCAATTTGTGCACGATCTGCGCCACGAGCCCCATTTTTCATGAGATGCTAACGTTATTTTAAGTATTGAATGAACTAATAATTTTTAAATGATAGAAAACCACTCAATTGAATTGGAGAATATTGATTCCATTATGTGTATTTTAACTAATTTCTCATTAATTTAAATCATGTCGAATCCCGGATCATCTTTCTCTCTTTCCTTCAACAAATTCCATAAAGTTTTTCTTTGCTTCAGAATAGGACATCTGTATCGGTGGGTGTTTGAAGCAATAAGCTGATACGCTGTCCAATGATCCAGTTACCCCTCTATCTATTGCAATCTTGGTAGCTCTTATTGCATCAATCATGACTCCTGCGCTATTATATGCGTCTACTACCTTTAGTTTGACGTCGACTTCTAATGGAACATCTCCAAAATATTTTCCTTTCATGGAAATATAGCATACTTTATCATTGTGTAAAAAGCCAACAAAATCAGAAGGTCCTATTCTCATTGGTATTTCATATGGTGCCATGGCAGCTACGGCACTAGTCTTGCTTATTCTTTTATCTTCAAGACGTTCTTCATCAAGCATGTTGTAAAAGTCCATATCACCACCGACATTTAGCTGATACGTTTCATCTACTCTTACCCCTCTATCAACAAATAATTTGACCAGTGTTTTATGTAATACTGTAGCTCCAAGCTGACTCATGACATCATCACCAGCACAGGAAATATTTTTTTCTGCAAATGTCTTTTGCCATTTTGGAGTTGATGCAATAAATACTGGTATTGCATTGATAAAACACACACCAGCATCAAGACATTGTTCGACATAGTATTGCGTTGCCCGTCTGCTTCCAACAGGAAGATAGTTTATTAGAATTTCAGCCCCTGTATCTCTAAGTATATTTGAAACGCTTGGAGCTTTTTTATCAGAAATTTTGACTCTTTCGTTTAGATGTTTGCCAATACCATCAAATACTTCTCCTTTATCTACATTTATCCCTGTCTTTGGTACATCACAAATCTTGATAGTATTATTAGGACTCGAAAATATGGCATCTGCAAGGTCCTTCCCTACTTTTGATTCTACTACGTCAAACGCTGCAACAAATTCGATATCACCTGGTTCGATACCACCAAGAGAATATGACAAAAGACCATCAATCATTGTATTATTATCTCGTATTTCAGTTTGTTTCTTATGAATGTAAAATATAGTACCCTGTATTAAAGCAGAGGCACAATTTCCCACACCAGCTATAGCAACTTTTACACGATTACGCATCTGTTTACGACATCTTACCAAATCGACGGTTTAATTAATATATGCAACTATGTGTATGCAGCAGCAGTACCAAAGAATTCATCAATTACTCTTATGGAAAATTACACCTTTGAAAACTATTTTCGAAATATAAGAACGTTGACTTCATCTGTAAAGTCGTCATCTCGATCCTTTTCTGAATCAAAATAGTTCTTGATACTATTAGTTGTAATTTCAGAGAACCCCGCTGATAATACTAGCCTGGTTAGATCAATAAATAAGGGACTATCTTGTTCAATATCTGTCATAACCTGAAGAGAACCAGTATCAACAAGTTTCAGGGGTAATATATCGATTAATGACCTAAGCGAGGAAATTTCAGAATCCCTCAAACTAATGTGCTTTCTTGGCATCCGCATAAGAAAATTATCTACTGATTGATTCACTAGTGCAGAGCCTAGCTTCATCGTATCTCCCCAGAATGCGGCAGCGTTCTGCGGTTCCAGCATCATAAATTTTGACTTTGCTATCAAAACTTCCTGTTGGTTCTTGCTTATTCCAATAAAGTATTCGCTCCAATTTTTTTCTGCAATATTATACAAATTATCTCCCTTTAACAAACCGATTTCCATATTGATTTTCAGATAAGATTTGCGGGCATTATTGATGGTTCTAACTAGAGCAGTTGAGGGATTGCCCTCATGAAAAAACTGATAAACCAAATTCCATCTATTCTTAAAGATACTTGGGAAACTTTTTGAATTTATTAATTCCAGAAATAATTTCGTCTCCGCAAAATCAGAAAAGAAAGTATCTGTCCTGGAGACTGCTTCAAGTCTTGGTAAATACAATTCATCATATAAACTTGTAACACGAGTCCATGCACGGACGGGATCGGATCCCATATACGTAACTGAAAGATCCGACAGCCATAATATTTCAGATAGTAGAGATAATTTTTCGATATTTTGACCACGATCCTTAAGCTCCGATAACAACCTCGAAAACATTTCTTGTGAGAGTACACGCTTATGGTAAGGGAAATCGGTCCTCCAAATATATGCCTCAACAATTAAACTTTCATTCGGTTGTGTGTAATTAAGATTAGATTGGACATCCGTGTCCGATGTATCATCTAGTTTACGCTTCAGGAATGCTTCAAAATCGCCTAGAGACATTGTGAAATATGCATCATGGATTTTTAGTCTTCGCAATTCTTGGATTGTTCTATACACCCTTGGTCCCATTGGTCCTTTAGCCTTTTTTTGACCATTGTCATTTACTAGCGACCCAATTCTCTCTTGCATAGGGTCATAATCATGTAAGAGTGCCGCTACTACCAGAATTTCAATTTCCCTTGGGAAAAATCTGTATCCATAAATTTCATTTGGAACCATTTGTAGTGCCATATAGCTTACTTCAAGGCTGTGGTGAAAATTATGGTAAGATGTTGATCCTTCTCCAAGTCCAATATTAGAATAAGCCTTTTTTAAAAAGGCTACTAGTAACTTGATAAAGTCCATTCTTTGTGTATTAATACCTTTCATGGTAGCGATATGATAAATGGCCGTGCATAACTTATCTTCATCAACGTCAACTAGACCCTCATTTGTATCGTCAACTATCGATCTGCCAAAATTAGGGAGCATTTTTATGATTTGATTATAAATCAATCTCAAAGGCAAACTCTTGTTAAGATATATCAAAAATCCATTAGCCAACCACGGATACTTTATTCTGGGTTTCTCTCTCTCTATAATCTCATTAACTGCTGGTAGAAGTGCTTTGTTATAATTCCTTAAAATTGAATGGAAATCGTCAGGACGCAAATCTTCATTTATGCTTTTTGCGTTATCTGTACTCAAAACTACCCACTGTGGAATCCTTACTCGATACCTGTACCGCCTAAATTTGCTAGAATGTTCATTTACAACTTTTTCCCGTTGTGTAGTTGCTATGTTCTGAGCTCCGTTCGATGATAGTTCTTTATCACTTACAACTTGTAAAACTACTTCTTTGTCGGCCGCCTGAAGTCCCAAAAGAATGTGCCAATATTTTGCCTTATCAAGCCAAGTTGGCGCGTAAGTTTCTTTATCCCAGAAATCTATGGGACCCAGAGGAGCGTAACCATCTTCAAAATCACGCAACTCTGGATTGTACGTTTTATATTGATATTTTCCAATAAGCGGATCAAGTTGACGAGCTAAATTACAGGTTTCAAGTACTCTTTTTGACGAGTTAGAAAATTCATAATATGCCATTAACCCCCACACTGTTCCAAGTGCACTTAAGGTGACAAATAAATCAGAATAAAGATTGGGTTCGTAACCCTGAAGCACTCTGAAGGCTATATCAACTGAGTAAAAAATACTAGAGAGGAGTCCTGATACGAATAATACGAAAAAAATTAGTCTGGCAATTTTATTGTACTTTAAGCTAAATGATCTAATTGGATTTGTAAAATTAGAAAATAACTGTAACATCTAATTGTCACAGCCTGAAAAAGTATATTCGCAAAAAATCATGCGGTCGTAGATATTAGGATATAGTACCATTTATATTGTTTAACCTCGCCGTAGGTGTCTATATATATGCGACATGTTTAGTTCCAGTTTGGTCTAAGATTTTGACATTGTGTGATATGATTTTGATCTTCACTGGCGTGTGAACATTCAGTCATTTCTTTATCTATAGAATCGGGTATAGAGTATTGCCCCACACATTATGACACTTGAAGAAATAATTCCAACTGTGGATGCACTTATACTATATGGAAAAATTAATGCAGAACCAACAAAGATTGCTGCTGACAATATGGCTGAGGGAATAAGAAAATTATTTCGTTTTGCAAAATTCATCTCATTTCGATCGTTCAGGTATTGTCTCAACATGGGTACCAACTCACTAGAAGACTCTATCGCTCTAGCATACTTCATGATCATCCTTTTAACTTCTTCAACATAAGCATCCTTTACCAATCCTTCTTCCTCAAGCAAATTAGAAAGTACACGAACGAATTGAAATTTTACCTTATGGTGAAGATAAATCCCTTCTAGGATGGAAGCCATTCTCATGTATAATGCAAGATTTTTGGGCAATTTGAATGGAAATCTACTCAGTGTTCTATTAGCAAGTTCTTGTAACGCTTTAACTTGCATTCTGTCTACTTTCTGGCCATGTAAAGAACTTATGCTTAATTCCAAGCCCTTCTCTACGAGAGAACGGTTCACACTAGGTTCAAGTGTACCGAGCTCGATGAGCACATCGGTAGTTCTAACTGGATCCCTGTCTATCAGTCCAAGATATAATCTAACCAATCTGGTTCTGGTTTCTGTATCAAGTCTGCCAACCATTCCAAAATCGTAAAGTATTATTGAACCATCTGGGGCGACAGAAATATTACCCGGATGAGGGTCAGCATGAAAAATACTGTGTCTGAGCAACATTTTGAAGAACAGCCTATGAATCCTTATTACTAAATTTGATCTGCTGATTCCAATTTTCTCTAGAGATTCTACATCTGTAATCTTGATTCCAGGTAAATATTCTAGAACCAAGACATGTTTGCTTGTGTGACTCTCATATAATTGAGGAATAATCACCGAGGAATCATCTTTTAGATTTCTACTAATTTCTAGTAGATTTTGTGCCTCTATTCTATAATCCATTTCTTCATAGATAGTCTCAATAAATTGAGCTAACATTCCCTCTGCAGAAAACCTCAAATTCTTATCTATGAATGACGTCGCAAAAGGTATTAGTCTCTTTAGAATGTATATGTCACGTGCTATCAAATTTTCGATATTTGGACGACTCACTTTCACTATTACGTCCTTGCCTTTGAATTTTGCTAAGTACACTTGTCCTATGCTTGCACCAGAAATCGGAGATGTGTTAAATGAATCAAAAATATTATCAATTTTTCCTAATTCCTTTTCGATAGTGGGTTCTATCTCCTTAAAGGGTGCGGGAGGGACATCATCTTGAAGCTTTGCAAAAACATCTAGATATGGTTGTGGAAGTATATCCGACCTAGATGAGAGCCATTGACCCAATTTAACATAAGAAGGTCCTAACGAAATAAATGATCTCATTGCACCTTCTGCATGTTTCTTAAATTTCTTTTCATCAATGTCCCTACCTTGTTTTCTCAGCCATTGCTTTCTGTCCGATCGAAGATGGATAGCGATAGGCACTAGTTTAATTACCGTTCTTATTATAGTCACTATGAACCAACCTTTTGAATTGTTATCATAAGCTTGTTCTATAATTTCAAATGGATTATTTTGGGCTGCTTCATCTAACATATTTGATATAACTCCGTATTCTGCGAATTGATGAGCGGATTATTATTGCCATAAATGTTAGTTATTGTAGGAATTACTTAGATATCTTCTTGCAATTCTTGCTAGCATTATTACAGCATTGGCATACCGTGGGACATCAATTAGGATGTGACCCAACGGATCCATATGCGGATCTATTCTATCCGTGTGCACTCTATAATGATCCGCATATTCTCTAACGTGTAAGTTGCCTAATCTATACTGATAATTGGAACCTTTTTTTTCGCCAAGTATTGTGGGCGCGTACCTAATTATGGGACGCACTAATTTTGGTACTATAATATTTCCTTCCTCATCAACGAATCTCAATATCTATACTTATCTCGCTTTTAATATAAAATTAACTTTCAATCTGACTTTTTCATGAAATGACATTTCAATAAATTTGTTAGAATATTATTATTTTGAAGTCGATGAGAAGACTTTTATACAATAATTCCTATGAAGTTTTATATGAGTAATGCAAAAGATTCTATACCTAATATAGTCGCTCTTGAGGTTTTGAAGAAAAATGGAGTTGACGTAGAGAAGCTAAAAGATTTAATCACAAAAGGTGTCGGGGCAGAATTTACCACGTATTATTATTATACAATATTAAGAATGCACTGTACTGGATTGGATGGAGAAGGCATTAAGGAAATTGTGGAAGATGCACGTATAGAAGATAGAAACCACTTCGAAGCCATGGTTCCAAGATTATATGAACTAGGCGGCAGCTTACCAAGAGATATCAGAAAATTTGCAGATCAAGCAGGCTGTCCTGATGCGTTTTTACCTGATAATTGGGAAGATCTTACTTCGATCATCAAAGTTTTGTTAGAAGCAGAGCAGTGTGCCATCAGGTCTTGGGGGGAAGTATGCGATATGACTTCAGGAAAAGATCCTCGTACTTATGATATAGCCCAAAGTATTATGTCAGAGGAAATTGAACACGAAGCATGGTTCATCGAACTCTTGTCAAAAAGACCATCAGGACACTTTAGAAGAAAATTTGTGGGCCAGTCTCCTCACACAGGTGCTCAGGGCGGCCTAATCCATCAATAATTTTTTTGACGGGAACAATAATGCATTTATAGATTTGGCACTTGGATCTATATTCGTTTGCATCCACAGTTATGCGGACGTTTAATATAACATTACTCGACTTGGGAACGATAGTCGCAACTCAACAATACTAGTTAAAAGAACCTAAACTGATGCAAAGCCTATTATCAAAACCATACATATAGAGGGCATTGAAAAGAGCACTTTACTTAAAGTTCAATAGAGATGGTTACATTTATCGAAATTGATTCTGTTCTCCCACTCATATAGACATGGACCAAAAATCTATGGAATAATAGGAGAGCATCAATCTGTTCAATCCTGATTATTAGATTTATCTTTAGTATCTACCAACAATTAGATTCTGTATTCTTTAAAATTAGCTCGCAGATAAATAATAACCTTGGACAGTTAAGACAATTTTGTTCCATATTTGTCCTTACGTTTTTAAAGATAATATAAATATGATAATATACTTTAGCAGAGAGAAAGTTGATGATCGTATCGGATTAATTTATTTCCCAATTTGAAATCAAATTTTACAGGTATTTACTAGTATCCCAAACCTTAATGGATACATTGACTATTAAATACTATTTCAACACTAATTATTTTTTATTTTTTTATTTCAGTGTTGAAACGAAAACATTTCTACAATCAAAACAACGGTTTTAAATATTTTGGGTTATGATACTTTATGATACAAAAATAAAAAAATGAAGAAATCAAGAAGTCTAATAAATGCGGAAACAAACCTAATTAGAAAATTCATGGAGCAGAATTTAGAATTAGGTAAAAGTCATGAAGATATTATCCAGCAATTAGGCATTAGTCGGGCTACCTACTATAGACATGTTAAGCGAATAATGGATACCGATGCCCTTCTGTGGGATAAAATTCACATGGACAGTGCCAAATACAGGGCTCAAAGACTAGTGGACAGTTTGCTTAATTGCGTTAATCTTTGTAAACAAATAATGAACGACGAAAATGCAAAGCCCGATGATAGGATGGAAGCAACAAGAACTTTCTGTGAAGCAGAGGCTAATATTTTCAAGTTAGTTAATGAAGGACTAACTTTTAGAACTAGTATTAAATTACCTCCTTCTTCTCCTTCTTATCAAGAATCAATAAACAATAACCATAACCATAACCATAACAATAACAACAAGCAACTACCTTACTAGATAAACTCATACCCATTCGTCTCTGTAGTAAAAGTAGCATTAGAGGATAGATTTACCATAAAATCTCGATTGGATAATTTAGTGTTTGTATTCTAATTGAAGACAGTTAAACTGTATCTTTCTTTTTTACTTCATTTATTACAAAGCTTACGTATTTTTTCAATTCAAATTTATCTAATTCTATTCCCTGTTGCATATCCTGATCCAATCTATCCGTTTGTTTAGACCCTGATTGTTCTGATGCTAATTTTGTACAGGATGTACAATACAACATAATTGCTAAGTAATTTCTTACAAGTGTAGAAAGGTCCTCTAGGCTATTTTATACGTGAATGAGTTCTAAGACTTAATGCGCATATTATGCCAGAGCAAGTCTAACTTCTTTGATTAATTTGTCTTCAGTTAATGGCTTACCTAAAATCTTGTTGAACCATTTTCGAACTTCATCCCCAATTGATTGTGGCTCCCATGCAGTTAACAATATAGCCTTAACAGATTCATCAATTTTTCGTATATTTTGAATAAACCCTAAACCATTGAGACCTGCCATAAAATAATCAGTAATTATCAAGTCGTAATACTTCGGCTTGAATGCTGACAAGGCCTTAATAGGATCAGTATAATTATCAATTTTATAGCCTTCTCTAGTTAGAATTAACTCAAATACAAATCCGCTGTCCTTCTCGTCTTCTACCAGTAGTATTCTTATATTATTATCCGTTGCAATTGTATTATTAGCCTTAAAAATACTAAAGTTCCGTGTCACTAATAATTAAGACTATCTCTATGTCTTTATAGAACCATAATTCAAAATATTTATCATTCAATCACAGAAAATCAAGGAAAAGGGAATAAAATATACATAGATATAGAAAAGAAGTTGAATTGAATACCAACAAGAAACTATCGAAAAAACAAATGGAAATACAATGGCGTAAAAACAAAGTCCTTGATTGCTTAGTTCAAGGATTATCTGGCTTTACCTATACAATTCAAATGTCCTATTTTCTAAATCTGACTATGTCAAAATTGCTATGGCCATCATTCCCTCTTACGATTACCTTTTCAAAATTCAAATCCTTTTGGTCAGGTGTAACCGCCACAGACGAATACGGGCCCATACTTCCGACCTTCTGAATTCTTCCTTGGTCTCCAAATTGAACCGTAACATCATTTAGAGTACTAAACTGGTTGTTGGAAATTCTTACGTTTATAGTCTGTATTCCTGCCATTTGGTTTTGTTCACTAATTTGTATGTTCACTCCAGAAGTTGTAAGAAATACATACAAAACAATGACACCTACGACAATGAATCCACCGATGATAACAAATTTAGCAATTCTAACATAATCCCTTCTCTTCTTTGCGCCCCATCGATCTCCCCCAGGCGTTCCTAAGCCGTCATCAAAACCCTCCATCAGTTGTGACCACTGGTATCTACGTCATCACATCATATAAGAATTCTCAGTTATCGAAGCATTGATTCGTCACAAAAATCAGTCTATTATTTTTCTGGATAAGAGCGAAATAATTTGATTTGTCTTTTTTATATTAAAATCTTCTCGTATCGACAGTCAAAACTCAGTTTAATACTATCATTATATGATACATTATGAATAACAATCTAATTTCAATTCTATACTTATATGCACTATTTATGGTAACAATACCAACAGTAACTACAACAGGCTTTCTAAATAATGCAATTGCAATAAATGATGATGAAGATATTAACTGCGCCTTCCGCGCACAATGTTGTTATCTAAAAATTATTGGTAAAGATGATCCCTGCGATAAATTGTTAATCAAACCTGATGATGGATTAGACGTAAGACAAACAAATTGATAATTCAAAGTAATACTCTCCCCCCTCTTCTTGTAGTTCGTTAGGGAATAAATAATTAACAAAACGTATAATTTTCATGGAAGGTATTAAGGCCTTACGAGAGGTAGTATTGAGATTGCGACGAGTTCTTAATCCTTCCTAATTAGCTTGCGTTACAGCTATTTCGGCTAACAAATTGTGTTACAGCTTTTATTAGGAGAACCTAACTAATTAAGCACTTAAGCAACGATTGGAACTCTACTAATTCTCCCGTTTTAGATTGAACAGAAGCGATCTTATTTTGAGTTTTATAATTGTCCATAAGTTCATTGATAATATTCACGCACTGTGTTGTCCTGTCTTCATATGAACCAATACGGTTGATTGTTGTTGACCTTCTAGTATTATCCTTCAATCTTAGCAGTGCGTTTATCATGTTTTGGTTGTCTTTGCAAATCATTTTTATATTCTAGATAAGGAAGGAATAGTACTTAAGTTATTATCTTTCAACTAAATCGGTTTGGTTTAGTTGAATTAAAGCGAGGTTTAATACAATCCCTCACGAATTCTTTAACTAATTATATTTTCTATCAAGTACGCTTTTATAATACGTAAATGCTAGAATTTAACAATTATGAAACGACAACGTAGAGTAGGTGAAGCTATATCCATCGCCTGCGGCATAGGTATTGCTGTAGTTGGTTTGGTAGTAAGTGTACCACCAGTTTCCTATGGCGGACTTTGCATTATGGGATTGGGTGTAATATCTGTATTCTGGAGATGAAATTTCAGGAATAAATAAAGTTGTTGGCATACTGTAGTATTAATTCGCAATATAGGATTGGACATTGAGCGTAACTCTAGCAAAGAATTATCTTTAAATTAAGTAGAATTCAATTACCCATAAGTTTTATCCTACTCTAATCGTGAAAATCCGCTAGTACAATCAAATGCGATTTTATAATAAAATTGTCCATGGACAATGAGAATTTGACTATTGATAAATGTATTTTTCAGGTATCTTTCGTTGTAATGTGTAATTTAATTTTTCAATTCTGAGTTATAGGCCAAATTCGGGTAACTATGATAATCTAAATTCGTTGGTTCAAATTTATCGTCAAATTTGTATTATTTACACAATGAGGCAATATTCCTATAATCTATGTTAGAATTAGGTTGTATCGTTTGTCAAAGATTTCATATAAATCATTTTCTATTTTAATTGTAGAATCGCTAATAGAAGAACGATCCTGAATGCTTTTTACCTTCGTATCATCAATTGACTGATTTACATTTAAAAGCGTAGCATGGATACTAGAGAGGTTTTTTGGATGTTCCTCTATCTTTTTCTTAGTATCAACATTTATTGATTTTCTCAGTAGTTCTAATTGGTTTTCTAATTCCTTAATCTCAATACTATAAGTTGGAAGCGAGGCTATAATTTGATCAAAGTATGATATCGTCTTATCATAGTCCTTAACCTGAATCTTACCATTACTTACATCTTTTTTTATGTTCTCCAATAGACCTACATACAAGGTGACATCATCAACCGTCGTCCATGGACGTGATATCATCAAGTCTAGTTTCCTTTGAACCTCTTTGGACACACTATATGAATATTTGTTTACTGCTCTTGAAATATTGGAGAACATATTTGAAATTGATTTCCTCTTAAGATGTTTCTTCTTTTCTTCTACTTCTATTTTTTCAAGAGTCTTCGAGATGTTTAAAAATTCTTGAGATTCCTTAAATTCTTCCAATTCCTCTTCTAATGCTATCCGTTGTACTTCAAGCTCATTTTTTTCACGTAGTAAATTGGAAATAGTTTCTTCATTCATTTTTTTCATCTTAATTCTCTCTTCGAGTTTTTGTATCGATTCTTGGCAATCAAGAATTCGATTTATTTCTTCTTCATAGATTGTTATCAATTTGGTTGTCTCTTTTTGTATTTTGGAGAGTGTTCCAAATTCATCCTTTAGTTTTGAAGTATGTTTTTTCATAAATTCATTTATAACCTTGCTATGTGAACCACTCACCTCGCCATATCGATTTAGTAGGTTATTTAACCTGTCCGAGAAAAATTTCGCTCCCTCAAAAGTTTGTTCTTTTGGTAAACTTAAATTAGACTCACGTCTAATTGAATTTATTAAAGTCCTTTTTGTATTTTCAATTAGCGATTTAAAATTGTTATCTTCAACTTTGATATCCTGTCCAGATAAGTTTTCGGCTATTTTATTTAAGTTCAAAAGAACACGTTCCAATTTACTTTCTAAAGGTTCAATTTTTGAAAATAAATTGGCCACCAAATTTTCCTTCTTTCTATTTAAAAGTTCCGACGTTTCAATAATTGTAATGGTATCTGGCTGAAGGCCTTGGTCAGAATTAGTTAGAGCACGTTTAAAGAGTTTGAAAGGCGGTGACAACGTTATAGTTTGGTCTAAAATGCCTAAAAAACTTTACAACTAAGGCGGGTGATATTAAATACGAATTAACATTTTCAGAAACAATTTGAACCATTTTTGATAAATCTATGAAACTATGGACTACTAACTCAAATCCATTATTAATTCAATTAACCTAAGGGAGGCTTGGACAACAAGTGAATTACATTTATTCGACTTGACGTACTCTAATAATTTCTAAATGAAGTAATTCATTAGAATGATAAACGAACCAAAATCAAGGTGAAAAATCTACTTACCTGTACAGGCCTTCCATTTATAAATTCACATTTATATGATAGTAAGGCAACTATGGTGAATGCATCTTTAAATTTGGTAGATATAGGATAAATAGAATGGTGTTTCTAATAATAATAACATATTTGCCAAGATTCAAACATTTGTTATAAAATTTGAAATTGTATTACAATTGCTTGTCATTTCTCCTGCAAGATCGGCTTATTGTTAGCAGCTGAGATTATTATAAAAGCAAAGCATATTCAACATTAGGGATGGAGTCTAATCGGGGTAGCTTTGTACTTGGAGAAAAATACTAAAAATTGAAGTCATTTTGGTATTTTTATTCTGAAAGACGTTCTTATTACTTAAGTTGAATCTTGCTTCATTTAATAAGAAAGTCTAATCGTTCGAATTTACTGTTATATTTAGTATTGAAAAAATTAAGGTAAATTTTTTTGTTACATAATACAAAAATCTTAATACCCGAAGACTTTCTTATTTTTGTAGGAATTGATTTCCGGTAGGAAGAGTATAGCCGTTTCAGGTCACAGAGTAGTGAACTTTTCGATAATTATTCCTACTTACAATGAATCAGCTAATATTTTGCGTCTAATAAATGAAATAGAAAAAAATGTGTGCGATTCTGATCTTACTGAGGTTGTGATAGTTGATGATAACTCCCCTGATGGGACCGGAGAGATTGTCCACGATTATATTATGCAAAGAAGGTCGAAGGATAAGTCAAGTGATAGAAAGTTAAATTCACCTGACAATGTCGTTTATGAAAACATGAAAATTAGATTGAAAGTAATCCATAGAGTGGAAAAAAATGGACTTATACCAGCAATTATTGACGGTGTTAAGCAATCGTACGGAAAAAATGTTGTAGTTATGGACGCAGATTTTTCTCATCCCCCAGAAGTTATTCCACAAATGATGGACCAATTAAGATCGAAGCCAGATACTATTATCGTAGCCTCACGGTACACTGACGGAGGTAAGGTCGTAGGATGGCCAATTAGGAGAAGAATTCTAAGCAGTGGAGCTTCCACCCTCGCAAGGTTTGGATTAAACGTCCGTCAAGTAAAGGATCCCATGTCAGGATTTTTTGCACTAAGGAGGGAATTAATTGAAAGTATTTCTATAGATACAAAAGGTTACAAGATATTGCTAGAGATATTGGTCAAGCATAAAAACACGCCTGTCCAAGAAATTCCATACACATTTACTGACAGGCAGTCCGGGGCAAGTAAGATGGATACAGATGTTGTAACCAATTATTTGTCGGCTGTTTGGCATTTATACAGATATGGACAAAAATCATCAAAGAGTCTTAAGAATGAACAAGTAAACAGGAAGTCTGTAATTTTCCTATCTAAGGCAGGTAGATATTATACGGTGGGTTTAACAGGCCTCGTAATTAATTATTTGATTTCATTCGTCTTGGCGAACGACTTGGCAAACTCTTTGAGATTACTCTCAAATATTTGGTATATCGAGGCATCCATAATTGGGGCTGCAGTCTCAACAACTTCTAATTTTTTGCTAAATAAAATTTGGACCTTTGAGGACAGAGACTATTCCATTGGACAAACCATTAGACAATATTTGACCTTCGGCGGGATAAGTGCAATAGGGATATTGATACAGACATATTTTTTGTATGTGATGGTAGAAAACATGATACCTTACAGAATATCTTTAGTTATTGCGATTTCGGTTGCTACTACAATCAATTTCGTACTAAACATGAAGCTCACATTTAAGGAGAAAGTTTGGACTTGACAGAAATCAAGACGGAATAAATGCTAGTGTTTCATGACTTTGAACAAATACTCTACGGACTACAAAGTTTATACCCGCATTCAGATTAGAAAATTCTCAAAAATTTTAATGCGTATGTAGCTGCAATCAATATTCCTATAAGCATCATAGGTTTCCAAGGAGTAGCTGGTAATTTTGGAGCATTTAACTTAATTTGATGATTATCGATTATATTGGTAATATAATCGCGAATCTTTTCATTCCAGATCCTGTATTCTATTCTGTGTTTTTTTAGTATGGATTCAATTTCATAAATTACCGGCGCTCTTACGGACCCTATATGCTGTATATATCTACGGGATATTTCAACTTCCGCTTGAATGGCTATCAAGCCTTGGTGTAGACTTAATAACCTTAAATGCATCTCCCAAGGAGTTTTAAGCTTTTTTGCAAATCCAGTGCCAATTTGAAAAGGCTTCTTGTTTTCAAAATCGACTTTTCTAAATCCCTCTTCAAAAAGTGTTCGGATTAATTCTTCTTTCCTGATTCTTACTATTACACTCAGATGGTCGAATTGTATCTCTTCATGACGAATAAAATCCTGTAATCCCTTGAGAAGACCTATACGCCTAGGATACGTAGTTAGAAATTCAGCCATTACGTGGTAACTGAATCTTTCACAATGTGGCAATATTAAAACTGTGTGTTTTTCTACCAATCGCTTTAATTTGTAAATTTACGGCTTTAAAGTATAAGTCGTTCGAGAATCTTACACCCATATCTCTGTTGTTCAATAGTCTACTTGTAGGAGTTACTTTAGGACCCCTTGCTATCACTATCGGAATAGACTCGTTACTTTCTCCCATCAGTGCTACGCCCATAGTAGCCAACGAATCTGCTACCGCTCTGTAAGTAAATCTGAGTTTCTTCCCAAATAGGTCTTTTCTTCCCCGATCATCTTCAACTGGTTCAAATCCTGCAACCCCAATCGCGATTCCCGTAGTTCCAATTCTCATGGGCATGAGTCTACTGTCTGATATAACTATGCCCATTCTCAAATTTAACTCCATCAAAAATTTCTTACGCAATTTATCAGCTGTTTGAAACGGCTTTCGAGGATAAACAATGACCGTACCTGAAGGCACGTTTGATTTGTCTATCCCTGCATTTGGAGCAAGGATCCCCTTTTGAATCGATAGCAAAAATCCCGGGATCCCGCTCACAATATGATCAGATTCTTTTAAGACTATTTCTACAATTTTTTCATCCATTCGAAATATTGATGCCAGCTTTTTCGCCTTCGCGCTTGCCGTAACATCTTTCAGATGAACCAATGCACCTTCACTCATGGAAACAAATTTACTGGAAATAATTAGTATATCTCCGTCTATGAATTTGAACGAAGTATTTTTTATGGCATTGTATAAATCAAAAGGCTTGCTTTTCCTGGATATTTTTATTGGTATTAGCACTATCGGCCTAAAGTTACTATGAGCCATTTTTGTATTCTCAAATGAATTGAAATATAAATAATATAAGTACACAAGTATCCAAGAACATTGGCTATGAATATTACTGAAAAGATTATCGCACGTGCGTCATCCAAGCATTCCGTAGCTCCTGATGATGTAGTCTTTGTCAACGTAGATAAATTAATGATGCATGACGTTTCGGGACCGGGTGTAATTAAAGTATTTGATGAATGGTCAAGAAACGGAATCACACTGAATCGGGTATGGGACCCAGAAAAGGTATGGGTATCTGAAGATCACTTTGTACCTGCCGCAGACAAGATTTCCGCGGACAACGTTCAAAAACTCACAAACTGGACAACTAAGTTCGGTATCAAAAAGCACTATAAATATGGATTAGGGCAATATGGCATTTGCCACACGCTATCACACGAAGAAGCACTAGTTTTGCCCGGAGAATTGTACGTTGGAGGAGATTCTCACACGAATACTACTGGAGCCTTAGGAGCGGTAGCAGTTGGATTAGGCCATACTGATATTGCATATACTCTCATGCATGGAAAAATATGGATGAAAGTCCCCGAAGCGTTATTATTCAAATTAGAAGGGAAAAAATCGGAACATGTGATGGCGAAAGATATAATCTTACAAATTATCGCAGACATTGGAACAGATGGGGCCAATTATAAAACCATGCAATTCACTGGTGAAATAGTCGATCAACTTTGCATGGAGGAACGGCTAACTCTTACTAACATGACTACAGAGGCAGGAGCAAAAAATGGCATTATTGAACCTGACACCATAACTGATGAATATATACGCCAGCGAACAAATAAAGCATATTCTCGTGTATTTGGGGACGCAGAAGCGGAGTATTTAGAGGAATTCACTTACGACATTAGCAAAATTGAACCAACCGTGGCAAAGCCATATTCGCCTTCAAATATATCAGTAGCTCGCGAGCTTCAGGGCATTGAAATCGACAAGGCGTACATTGGGTCGTGTACTGGAGCGAAATTGGAAGATTTAAGAGTGGCCGCAAGGATTTTGAAAGGCAAAAAAGTAAAAGTACGAACAGAAGTTCTGCCAGCTGCACAATCAATCTTCAAGTCGGCGCTCAGAGAGGGTCTTATTGAAATTTTTATGGACTCTGGCGCTGTAGTGGGACCTCCTACTTGTGGTGCATGTTGTGGTGCACATATGGGCGTGCTGGGTAAAGATGAAGTTTGTATTAGTACAACTAACAGGAATTTTCCAGGAAGAATGGGGGATGTGCAATCAAAGACGTTTTTGGCATCACCAAAAGTAGTAGCAGCCTCTGCACTTTCTGGAACCATAACGGATCCAAGGGACTTGACAAATTGACAATTCTTAAGGGGACTGTACATAAGTATGGCAAGGACAATATAGATACAGATGTTATTTTGCCTGGACCTTATCTTAAAATTCATGATCATCAAACTCTAGCTAGTCATGCGATGGAGGGATTGGACCCAGACTTTTCAAAAAAGATATCCAATGGCGATTTTCTTCTAGCAGGTGCAAATTTTGGATGTGGCTCCAGTAGGGAACATGCACCTATTGCACTTTCATATGCAGGAATAAAGGCAGTATTGGCTCCTTCTTTTGCTAGAATTTTTTATAGAAACGCGGTGGATGGTGGATACTTGCTTCCATTGGAGATTGAAAAACGAACACTTCAAAATATAGACGATAAAGATGTTCTTCAAATAGATATTGATAAAAATCAAATACTAGATCTAACTAAAAATGAATCTTTTAAAATAAAACCATTTCCGCCGTTAATTAAAGAAATAATTGATTGCGGTGGATTGGTTGGCTATAGACCGTGAGCAAGAAAAAGGGAATAATAAAAGAGATAATTAGCCGGGCAGTTTACTTAAATGAATTGGACAAGTATGATGTTTCATATAGAGACTTTGAAGATATAGTAACGGTTCCACTTCGTGAATTTATGAGAATATCTGAAAATTTGGAAATCATACCAATTACGAGGATCGATCAAATCAAGAGAGATAGTTGTATTATATATAAAAAATTCAAGCGATAGCATCATTTTCTGATTTTGACATTAGAATTAAAAATGCACTTAGTTCTGGAGATACCATCCACGGGGCAAAAATATGTTTTTATACTTTTCTTCTCCTATTTGTGTAGCATATCGCCATATTTTTGAATTCCTGGAGATTTCGGTTGATTTTTGAATTGTTCTTAAAGCAAGTATTTCGTTTGCAAGATACTTTTTATTAGCAAAAATTGAATCGTTGCACGCAAATTTGCAATTGCAATCCAATTCTACTTTATTACCATAATTTTTAATTGCTGGATATGCCTTGCATGCTAATGGTCTTGATGCGTATATTGTACAAACAAACCCTCCATGATCGGCTCGATCCTGACTCTTGACATCTAAAAAAGGGCAGTAATTCCCTTCATGGTATCCCATGAGTTGAAAACCAATAACTTTGCTCGGACCGGGCGATTTCCATCCTCCAATCGCTATTCGCGGCAAAATATTCACCCTGATAGACATTTCGGTTGCTAGTGATTCTATTTCCAACTTTTCATTGGGAAGGAGAAAGATACCTATCTTACCATATTCTACAGTCGGAAAATATTGTCTTTTAATGCAACAATCAGAACAATCCTCAACACAGTGAAAATCTTTTATTATCAACCCTTTATGCTCGCTAGTGCAATTGATTCCAAACTGTCATTTTCAATTTGGGCCATGCTAAAAAATTGTACATCATGTATATATCTGAATTTCTTCGATAATTTTAACTCAAACCCCTGATGTTTTTCATTTTTTTCGCTTTTTTGTTTATATGATGCAAATCTAATAATGATCTTATTTTCATATACGGATTTAAATCTATCATAATTTTCACTTAATTTCATTTTCTTAACGAATCCAACATTCCGTTGTAAAAGCAAATTGGAACCCAAATTGTAAAGCACAAACCAGTAGTTATCGTCATTTTCTATAAAGCGTAATCTAGTTTGATCATCTGACCACAAATCAATCGTTTTATTCCAAATTGTTACCGCCTTTTTCAAATCGTTAAACAGTAGTAACACATTCATGTAAACGTCCTGGTACCTGTATCCAACCCCAAGAAAATGCGAAAGCCATTCATCGGGAACCGAGCTCATGAAGTACCAAATTATTATACCCAATATTTTTCTTTTTTACTAAATTTCAGAATTTCATAGACCTAGAATATAGGCATGTTTAGCAACTGATCTCTTAATCTAATCTGTTCGCTTTACGATACAGTCAGAAGTGATTATCGATTTATTGAGTGTATGACTGAGAATTATCTTATTTATGGTTGTTTTTCTACAGCTTCAATATGGCACTCATGTCCTCTATGCTCTCTATTTATCATTTCAGCTTCAATTTCTGATATGGGAAATTCTCCTAGGTTTAACAGATCTTCTCCTTCCTTCTCCAATATTACCCTTTTACAGTAATCACAAACCAATTGTTGGACTATTACCGGCATATAGATCATATTAATAAGATTATATATAGGCCTTCTACTGTCCACAAATTATGCTGCTAAACTATAATTTTCCCTTTTGATATATCTTAGAAATAGCCAATATGTGGTTATTATCAAAATTATAGATAGCACTATTGATGATATATCGTTTGAGAAATTTTTTTCAGTCGCTATGGTACAAGGGAATTGGTTTGATATACAACCAGCGATAAAAAAAATCATATTCCATGACGAGTGCGCGAGGATCGCAAACCAACCCTTTCCGCTTATCCAAGTTCTGTAACTGAGAAAAAGTGACGGGATTACAAACAACCAATTTGCATATGCCAAACTATCGAGCTGCAATGATGGTGTGTTCAGAATATGAAACATTGCCCAAACGACCCCTCCCGCGAGGACAATAATATTACTCCCTGTTGCATAAAATGGAATTCCAAAGAAAATGGATTCTTCAATTGGCCCTGCCAAAATAACAGAGACACCTGTGATTGGTATCATAGGTTCTTCATAATTATCGATAACTGTAGTAATGAAAAGGTAACCCATAACCATAATAAAAATACCTATTACATGATAGAATAACACCATTAAAGTTAAATAGAGAATGTCATTTCTCTTGTATTTTGAGAGCCAATTTATAGGATTGAAATCTTGCTTAGCATCTGACCAAAATTTGGATTCCATGTGGATATATCACCAAAATGCTAATATTGTGATTTTCAACGCCCTGATCTGAATATTTTAATTTGAGTTGTATTCAAAATACCTCGCTTAAACTCCTTCCAATTTAGGTGCGCACTCTTAATTCTTTTTGAAAATCAGATAACGACAATATGGGAAGAGAACAAGTAAAATTTTTACAAACAAATGCATACTCCCCCTTTTCAGTGTCTATTATTTTTCCAGCAAAATATGGATATTTTTGAAGTTGCGCCAAATCAGCTATATACGTGTTTGAAGTAACCGCATTTGGAATAAATTGCTTCCTTAACCAATTAAACATTGGAGATTCATTCTCTTTCCGGACTACGTTTATTTCTACAGGTAGCTTGACTAGGTTATATATGGAACTTAGTAAATGTCCAAATCCAAATGGGTTTTCGCTAGCTGACTTACATGAAACCTTCGCTATACTTTTTGCGATTGATTGATATTCTTTATGGTTAGTATAACAGTATAGTCTAATAAGATTATTTACAGCAACTGAATTCCCACTTGGAATAGCAAGATCGTAGTGACTTTTTGTTCTAAGTATGAGCTCCTCATTGTTATCTGGAGCAAAAAAGAAATCTCCAATCTTCGAATCCCAAAAGTGTTCCAGTATATAGTCTGTATACCTTTTTGCGCCTTCCAAATATCTTGGATTCGAATCAACGCTGAATATATCGAGAAGAGCTGATGTAAAAAAGACATAATCATCTAAGTATCCGTTGATTTTTGACGATCCACTCATGAATATTCTATTTAGCTTTGTTCCCTCTCTAGCAAATTCTTCAATAAAATTAATTGCTTTTCTTGCAGCATCTAAGTAGGATGTAATTCCTGTTGCCTTATATCCACTAATAAATCCTGAAATCATTAGTCCATTCCAAGATGTTAGAATTTTTTTATCAGTTTCTGGTTTAATTCGATGTTTTCTTATTTCATATAGTTTCTTCACCATTTCATCAAACCTAGTTGAAAGCCATTGCTCAGAGCGTGAATACCTACGAGATAAAGTATCTAAATTTGTACTAACATGCAGAATATTCTTTCCATCAAAATTTCCTGCTTGACTGATCCCGAAGTGCTCCATGAATGCTGAAGAAATATCCTCGTCTAAGTGTTCCTTCAATTCTTTAAATCCCCAAACATAGAATTTTCCTTCTTCTCCATCCGAATCAGCGTCCTGAGAGGAGTAAAAACCTCCTTCAACTGAGGTCATTTCTCTCAATACATATTGTAAAATACCATTTATTGTAGAGATGTAAAGAGGATTATCAGATATATTGTATAACTCAGAGTATAATGTGCTCAACAATGCATTATCATACAACATTTTTTCAAAATGCGGTACCAGCCATTTTCGATCTGTAGAGTACCGAGAAAATCCTCCACCAATATGATCGTAAATTCCGCCAGCTCTCATTTTGTCTGCAGTGAAGGATACGAAATCCTTATAACGTGTAATTCCAGTCAATTCGTACGCTCTTAGTAGGAAAAGCAAATTCGATGGATTTGGAAATTTTGGGGCCTGACCAAACCCGCCATCTAAGCTGTCACCCATGTATAGTAACCTAACCGCAGACTCCTCCAGTAATGACTTTTCAATATTCACACTATCGTCACTTACTATGTCTTTAGAATGTTCTTTTAGCGCGGACATAAACTCTTCTGTTGACTCGATTATTTGTTCTTTTTTTTCTTTGTAAACTTCAGCTAATTTGACTAATAAAGTATCAAATCCCACAATGCCATTTCTGCCTTTACGTGGAAAGAAGGTGCCAGCATAGAAAGGTTTTTGTTCTGGTGTAAGGAACACAGATAACGGCCAACCGCCCGTCCCCGTAGTGAGCTGACATGCTCTTTGATAAATGTCGTCTATATCTGGCCTCTCTTCTCTGTCTACTTTAATATTTATATAATTCTCATTCATTAATTTAGCGATATCATCGTCTTCAAATGATTCATGTGCCATTACATGACACCAATGGCAAGAACTATACCCAACACTTAAAAATATTGGCTTATCTTCTGAGCGTGCCTTACTTAGTGAAAACTCGTTCCACGCATACCATCGCACGGGGTTGTATGCGTGTTGTAAGAGGTACGGGCTAGACTCATTAATCAAACTATTGGATTCTCTCTTACCGTTTTTATCGTGCATTGGAAATTCTAATATTAAAGTATCGAATGGCTATTTAGACCCTTTGATATAACATCAATAATATAAAAACAGGGACTATTCTATTAATGATATGGCTCGACTTAGTAATAACAGAATTTGAAATAATTAGACCGTTGTTCGAACAGCATTTTTAGACTTATCCCGAAGAAATAAATAACATAGCGTATTGGCGTTATTTTAAAAATCAGGCATTTTATCTTTATACTTAAACTGTATCCATTTCAAATTGTTATCTGGTAAACCTCGATTTGTTATCCAAGTTGCTAGAAATTAGTCGTTCTGCTTCTCTAATTCTATCACTGATTTGTTGTACTTCTTTCGATTATTCCCCTAATCTACTGACTGCAATCCTAATTGCAACTAAAGTATTTTTTAAAAGAGCAAGTTCAGCATTTAAAATTTCTACCATTTTGAATTTTTTCCCATCATATTCATTTGATCGATTTATTAATATTTGTCTTTCCTAGATTTTTATCTCATAAAATTTACATTCTTATCAGATTCCAAGTTGTTATTATGAGATCTTTTTGGTCAAATGTGTCCTAAGGCTACGAGTTAATTCCAATTTACTGATATCTATTATCATGATTTGGCCCGAAATACTCAAAAAAATGTCAAATCATACCAATATGAGTATCGACGGCCAATGAATGCATTCTTATAACGATATGTGTTTTGCATCTAGTTCTTAATTGCTTCTAGCAATTCAAAATAAATTGCAAATTTATATTAATTGTTTTTGTCATAATCATGTAGCTATTGCGGTAATTGCTGCCTTTCTAGACAGTAGTTTATCAATAGCATTATCATGATCGTAGTAATTAATACGGTGATATCGTCTTCATTCACTCGCAATAATGTTATTACTCAATTTCAAGTATTCTGAAAACCTTTCCTTGACCTATAGATACAACATACAGATACCCGTCCGGACCGACTGTTAGGTCTGTAACACCTGCAAAGTTCTCACCAAATATCAAATCTTTGATTCCAGGAGAAGTAGGTTTCTTTACAACATTGCCACCAAGTGCTTCTGGCAGTACGAGATCGGTTCTTTCACTGTTTAGCTTGAAATGGTATATTCTTCCATTGTGTACGTCTCCTACAAACATGTCATTCTTGTATTCTGCTCCCAGTTTATCAGAAGTCATAAAAGTTACTGCAGTAGGTCCGGCTGTATTTTCCCAAACTAACTTTGGTTCTTCATAATGTCCTTTGTCTCCAAAGGTCGTCAATTCTTGATCATTAAAATCTTCTTGTGTTTCTGTTAGTCCATGTACTCGCTGCCATCCACTATTAAAGCCTGGGGTGACTAAGTTAATTTCGTCTCTTTCTCCAGGCCCGTTCTCAGTCTCCCACAAATTACCAGTTACAGGATCGAATCCAAGCCCGAAAGAGTTTCTTATGCCATATGCATAGTATAGTTTTAGTGGTACAGAATCTCCCAGTATGCCATCACCAACTGGTTGTCCATCCTGAGTTATCCTCAATATTCCACTTCTTCCATCTACATCTTTACCATCTACATAGTTTTGGGCTTTGGTTTCTGTATCTTCTCCTCTAAACGAACCATCTACATCGCCTATTGGCACGTAGATATTATTATCAGGTCCAATCTCGATTGCTCCTCCATTATGCCGAGGTCCAGGATATGCCGGTAGATCTAATAGAAGCAAAGGTTTTACTAGTTTATCACCTGCAAGCTCGTAGCGGTATAGACGGTTCCCAACTGGTTGTTTTCCGTTTCTGTCATCTCCATCTGCTCCATCAATTTCTGTGTAATAGAGAAAAACATAGGTCGTAGATCCGTGTTTTGATATTGCGATACCGCACATACATCTTTCAACGGAGTTTGCCACATTTACGTCCAGCAAGGGCTGGTCCGAAACTTTGCCGTCAGTTACACGCAACACCGTACCCTTGTCCTTTTCCAGTATCAGAAAATCATTTGGACCTAAAAATGCCATAGTTGTTGGAGTATCAAGTCCTCCTACTACTTCCTCGACTTTCAGCTTGGAGTCTACCAGAGTGGGTAAGGATTCCTCTTCCACGAATTCACGCTGTCTAAATTCCTCCTGGCCAAAAGCAGAGTAGTAAAACATGCCAGTAGCACCAGTACCACCTAAGAACAGTATAAGTAATGCTAACGCAGTAAATGCGTTGTAATTAATTTTGAACACGCTACTCTAATTTTCAAGCTGACATCTTTAAATACTAATTGGAAACAAATTTTAGAATATGATGCTAAATAATGCAAATCATGGCGCTTTATTCCATACTATGATGAGCTAACTTTAGTTGGCTTACCTTATGTGCCCTATTTATTCTGTTGTCAAATGAATATTACAAGTTTATTTTAATGTGCCTAATGATTTGAAGGCATTTTGAAATTTTTACAACTCTGACATGTATAAGTATCCATATAGGGACCAGATAACTTAATTTAGAAATCGGAGCTGATTGCAAAATGATCTAAATTTCATATTTTTGTAGATGATGATCATTACATAAATTCTTGCAGTTTAATTGCTTACGAAGCTCTCCTTCTTTTTTAATAGGCTCTGTAAAATTTTTTTCGGAAATCAAATGTAATTTTCAATTAAAATTTATAAAATTATTCTCAAAATTGCTCCTGAAAAATATCTATTTGAGTCAGGAAAAAGTCAACATAGAATTATTGTACCTGCCCTATCTCAAATTCATCTGTCCCCCTGAATTGTTTAGTCCTCTAATTTAGTCATTTTATACATTGAGTTGAATTAAAGCGGAGCTAGATTTTACGTGATGAGAAAATTTGAAGATATAGTTAATATGGTAATAATTACTCCCAACAGGAATCCAGTAATCTTTAAGAAAAAAATAAACAACACCATCAATTCGTCAAAGTTTTGTACGCTTCGTCTTATAAGTCTCGTGAAAATTGACTTGCTATCATTGGTCTAATATGCGCCCAAAAAAATAATATCGCAACTTATTGTTTATCTTAAATATTCCAGAACGACCAACCTTTGGGCATTCATAAGATCTTTTCCCTTTTCCAGCACATTGCGGACAAAAGATTTTGAAAATTATCCCAAATCTTAGAAAATGTCATTTATTTCAAAAGTATCGAGTTTTTTTACTTAATATTTGGACACAAATACAATTATTTGGGTAATGCTTAGTAAATTTCTTTTTTTGAACTGGTGAATACGATTAATGAAAATGAATTCATAAAATTATAGTAACTAAATGCAATTTTTTTTGACATTTGCACCAATTATCATAAGTCTCTTTTTTTACGATTTCAATATTGAATTGAGGCATGAATTAATATCAAACAGTATGCGTTGCGCAATTACCGAAATCTGATATCAAATAAGAGATAAATAATAATCAAAAACTTAATAACAGTGCCAGGTAACAACTTGGTAACGATAAGTCGGTATTTATTTTTTCTTAATCCAACTCTTCGGTAAATCTTCGGTAAAGTCAAACCAATCAGTACAAATAACGTTAAGTTGAATGGTAAATAATAATGGTGTTACTAATATATATGGACATAACTGTAAAAATTAAATTTAATAATATTCTCGTGAGTCGTTTATAGATCATTCTTTTTATTGAATTGTGGAACAGGTGAATCCTTAGTATCATAGGAAAATATAATTACAAATATACTTCATAGCTATTCTATATATTATACTATGGGAGTACTAATAAGTGATTTTTTATTAACGGACTAAATTTAGATTACGAGATGTGAAAAATTCGACAAACTACTTTATATTTCTTAATCCAAATGCTGTTATTAGGAATTGCATATTTCACTATTTATGTACAGATGGCTTTTGCTGTCTATGGTAATTGTGGCATTATTAAATGCAACGACACATTCTTCATCAGCATTAATAGGACGTGAAACCTTTGAAGTTAGCCCTTGTAATAAATTTATTTTAAACGGAGAAAGTATGATAAGCTTTTATTGCGTGAACGATCAAAAAAAGATAGTTACCAAAGAATTGGTAACTAGTCGGAATGGTGAAGCATTCTTAGTACAAGGATCAGCGTGCAGCAAATTGTGTCAAAATATCGATCACATATCACAATTGGGCGTTGTGGAGACAGAATTAAGAACAAATAAATCCTTCTTACAAGACCCGTTTGCATATCGATTATTACAAAAAGAAAATGAAAATAACCAGTCCAGTGATCCATTTGCTATAAATTGAATTATCGCAATGTTATTAGTATCTATTATTCTTACCAAACAGGAATCACATTTTGTTCTAGTGATTTGGGAATTAATGTGGAATAGAGGCTTGTTTCTATTTCCTCCCTGTCTAAAGGAAAATAATATGTTGGCATTCGCCTTACTAAATGAATATAATAGCATACTTTTTGGGGAAGGAGAATAAGATCGGCTGTTATTTTTCAAATTCCTTTTCAGCATATTTTCACATTATTCTCTACTATTTTGGTTATGACTATCGAATTATTTTGTCACGTTACGAATGTGTTTCAAACTAAGCGTTTATTTCATTAAAATTTCTACAGCTTCCCTAAACTCTGATGTGGTCAAAGGGGGAAATTTTGCTATGTTCAGATTTTCACGAACATGTTCGGGTCTCTTTTGACCTATTATTGGAGCTAGAATGTGTGGAGTGGACCTAATAATCTGTAAAAGTTTGATTATTTGATCCGTTATACCAAGATAATCAGGAATATTTGTGCGCAATAGTCTTGATTGAAATAGGGGAACACTTGTAAAAACACCAATATTCAATTTTTCGCATGCTTCAAGAATTGTAAGATTTTTTTCGGATCCGACAGATTGGTTTTTAAGAAATAAGGCCTCGCTATAGACCAAGTTATAGGGCAATTGAATGAACTTAAATCCGTGGTCCTTACCTCCAACTTGTTCTGCAATTTTGATTATTTCTTCTAAGGAAAGATATTCCTTATTATTCTGAATTACCCTGAAGCAAGTCCAAGTAGCCATGCCATAGTAACGTAATTTTTCCTTTGACCTGTATGTTTCGTACACTTGAAATACTTTTGATAATTTCTCCTTGAATTCTTCAAAACTAATGTCGTCGTGCCAACTTTCATATGAATTATGTACATACACTAAATCAATTGTACTCAAAGACATGTTTAAAAGCGATTTTTCAATGCATCTTGAAATATAGTTAGGATTAAGGATATTATAGCCAGTACTAATATCACCAGCGTCAATTATATTCGTGGAAATATACATTCTTTGAATATATTCCATTACATCTATCATCGGATAACTACCATCGTTGGTAATGTAACCATTTTTAGTACTTATGAATACTTGATCCCTTGAGATCAAGTCATCATCGATGAGCCTCTTCAACGCGCGGCCGACGTTTCGTTCAGACAGCATTGCTCTATAGTTAATTGCAGTGTCTAACACGTTAACGGTACCTGATTTTACAGAATTGTAAATTGCATTTTCAATTCTATCATCTTCTTCCTTTGTCATTTCTCCTAGATAAGTACCCATACCAATGCTCGAAAACATCAAATCAATAAAAGATCTGAAATGATTAACTGGTATCCCCTTTGCAACTGAATTGGCTCTGAAACGTAACGTCCCATCAGGTGTGGCATATCCGTCTATAATTGTATGAGTCATTCAATATATAGTGCTTTCATTAGTATGCTATTAATGTTAATCGAAACTATTATTGGGATCTATAACCTTAATTTTAATTTAACCTATCAGTATCAAAAAGAGTTTATAACAGACCTTAAACCTTGAAATTTTTTAGTTGTGGCAAGCGCTTTTTCTATTTCAAATATTGAGAATTTATGACTTATGATTTTTGTTAAATCTACTCGTCTCTGCTCCACTAATTTTATGGCTTGTTTAGCCATCGTTGGTGTGGAACTAAAACTTCCTGAGATTGTTATCTGATTGTAATGTATCCAATTAGGATCGACTGACATGATCTTGTCTTTTGGCATTCCTGCGAAAAAGCTAATTTTTGAATTCTTACCTACAATCCTGAAGGCCAAATCAGCTGCTTCTGGACTACTTGTAGCCACGATAACTATGCTTGCGCCTATATTATCTGTTAATTCCATGATGTTTTTTACTGATTCATCCATACTTTGATCCAAAAATGCAGTTCGAGCTCCTAAATTCATCGCTTGATTAATTCTACTCTGAATTTTACCTATTACAATGGTTCTTCCACCGTACAATTTCGATATCTGTAAATGAATTAATCCAACTGGACCGTCTCCTATAATTACTATGTCTCTATCTCTATCTGAACTCGCTGGATTTAATCTTAGGTGAGAATTTAAGCAGCATGCAAGAGGTTCAATAAGGGAACCTTCTTCATCAGTAAGGCTATCAGGGATTGGAATCAAACCTCCTATTAAGAGATTATTGGCGGGAATTTCGATAAATTCCGCGAATCCTCCATTAATAGTGGAGCCTATTTCGATTAAGTCGTCACATAGATTATAGAGCTTATTGTTGCAGTAGTAGCACCTTAGGCAGGGAATGATTGGCGATATTGAAACTCTGGTACCTTTACGTATTGTTCTTTTGCCAGGTAAAACGATATCTGAAAGTGTTACTGCACATACTTCATGTCCCAATATTACGGGTGCTATTACTTTTCGGTGGCCTTCGTTGTATACTCTAACATCATACCCACAAATTGCACTAGCCAGAGTTTTCACTAAAACGCTACCATTATGTGTACTTGGAGTTTGAACGTCTTGTACTATTATTTTTCTTAAATCTTCATAAACTGCTGCATTCATATGACTTCGTAGCATTAATTGTAGTTTTTAGGATTCTTTTAGAGCTAATTAAACTGTCATGGCCTATTCATTCTGTTTTAATTTATCCGCAAGGGATATAGATTTTCCATGCTCGTGAATATTAATATTAGTATTCAGCCTAATTCTAAGGCCTGCATACCTGAAAATAGACAAAAGTTCACCCCCTGAAATACGACCATTTATCTCTCCAACTTTAAACAAATCCACTATCCTATTTACTAGAAGTTCAGTCTGTTCTGGAAATTGGTCAAATGCCAGCTTCAATACTTCGTCTCCCCGATCATAAAGATATGATCTTAATATATTCGAATTTGATTCAGCATTCTTTTCATTGGTATTGTTCACTTTTCCCTTTGATGCAGCCTGTTCCCGAAGCTGCTTCATTTTTCGGGCTTTAATTATTGCAATATCGGGATCTTCTTCCATGCTCAACCTTTAATCACCCCAATTGGAACGAGGCGTGCAACTTTAGTAGCTATACCTAATCTGTCTGATACCTCCACTACTTCGTCAACATCCTTGTAAGCCTGGGGGGTTTCCTCGACAATACCTTCCTTGCTCAATGATTTGATGAGAACTCCTTTAGATTCAAGAGCCTTTCTTACCCCATCTACTGTGTAACTTCTCCTTGCAGCAGATCTGGACATGGTTCTACCTGCTCCATGTGCAGTAGATCCAAAACTTAAATCTAACGATTTCGAATTACCTAGCAAGACCCAGCTTGCGGTACCCATTGAACCGGGAATTATCACTGGTTGGCCAATGGATTGATATTTGGCAGGTATGTGTTCATTACCTCGTGGAAATGCTCTAGTTGCACCTTTTCTATGAATAACGAGGTCTCGCGAACCTTCCCCATCCACTCGATGTCTTTCAACTTTGGCAATATTGTGAGCAACATCATATACCAGATTCATGTCCAATTGCGACTCAGTGGTCTCGAACACTCGTTGAAATGCTTTTCGTGTATAATGACTGATGATTTGTCTATTTGACCATGCAAAGTTCAGTGCACAATACATTGCTTTACGGTACTCTTCACCTTCCTTGGAAACGTTTGGAACACACGCTAGTTCCCTATCAACCAGAATTATTCCCGATCTTCTTAAAGCACTTTCAGATATCCTCAAATAATCACTACAAACTTGATGTCCAAAACCTCGCGACCCACAATGAATCAAAACTGTTATTTGACCCTTACGTATACCCATCTTTTTTGCTGCTTCTTCGTCAAATATTTTGTCTACCTTTTGAATTTCAAGAAAATGGTTTCCAGAACCAAGAGTCCCAAGTTGCGGCATGCCCCTTTTTCTCGCGGTATCCGAAACGTAAACCGGATCTGCTCCTTCTATACTCCCATTTTCTTCACAAACCTCAACATCTGAATCAATACCATATCCTTTATTTACAGCCCACTCTGCACCTTCGACCAAGAGTTCGTCAAATTCAGCTTTAGTCAGCTTCGCTTGCCTAGAACTCCCAACTCCAGCAGGAATCGAGTCAAACAATTCGTTCACTAAATATTTGAGCTTAGGTCTTAATTTATCCTCGGTCAAGTTAACAGTCAGCAATCTTACACCGCAGTTAATATCATATCCTACACCGCCAGGACTTATAACACCAGTTTCAATATCCATAGCAGCTACTCCACCGACTGGAAATCCATATCCCTCGTGACCGTCAGGTAATACGATAACATGCTTTACTACTCCCGGTAGTGTTGATACATTTATCGCTTGGTCAATTGTTCTGTCACTAACCATCTTTGATATTAAATTTTCATTTGCATAAATTGTGACTGGAACATTCATCCCAGCTGATTCGATCCTATCAACCCTGTACACATTTTCGCCTATTTTTTTCACTATGTGATTCCCCCGAGATGTGGTGAATTCGCTCATACGGTCTTGACCTTTTCTTTTAATTCATTATATTCCTTTCATCTCTAATATAATAGCTGATCTTGGCATTTTATCTAACTATGAAAACAAACAATATTATTCAATTAAAGATTGTTGAAGATTTCGATGGCTATTTTACCAATCGATTCGGGAAGGTATGGTAGTAACGCGATCAGGGTAATCTTCGAAGAGGAAAGGCGACTACAGTATCAATTAGAGTTTGAGGCGGAAGTCGCACGTGCTCAGGGAAAGCTTGGCATTATTCCCTTAAATTCTTCAAAAGAGATTTACAAGATCGCTAAATCTGGAAAGATAAAATTGAATAGAGTTAAGGAATTAGAAGTAATTAGCGATCATGACACTGCGGCCGTAGTTGAAGCATTGTCTGAATATTGTCCGTCTTCAGCGAAACCTTGGGTACACTACGGTTTGACAAGTAATGACGTAATTGATACGTGCATATCTTTACAGTTGAAAGACGCATTCGAGATAATCAACCCAAAAATTATTGGGCTAACTAATTTAATTTTAGGCCATGCAAAAAGATTCAAGGAGTTACCATCTGTGGGTAGAACTCATGGTCAACATGCAAGCATAATTTCATTTGGTCTAAAATTCGCAGTTTGGGCTAGTGAACTCTGTAAACACATTGAAAGATTCTACGAAGGAAAAAAGAGATTCTTGGTATGTAAAACATTGGGCGTAGTAGGTACGGGTTCGATAATGGGTTCTAAAGCACTGAAAGTCCAACGGCTTGTCGCCATGAGTTTACATCTGTACCCTGTTGATGCTGCAACGCAGGTAATTGCCCGAGAAAGGATTGCAGAATCTATGTTCATATTCGCACTTATGGCAAGCACTCTAGAAAAAATTGCCACAGAAATCAGAAACTTACAAAGAACCGAAATAGGTGAAGTGGCAGAGGCGTTCAAGAAGGGACAGATGGGGAGTAGCGCTGTACCCATTAAAAGAAATCCAATAAAAAGTGAAAGGGTTTGCTCTTTAGCAAGGTTAATGCGCTCATTTTCAGGCATTGCTATGGAAAATATCACATTGTGGCATGAAAGAGATCTAACAAATTCTGCAAATGAGCGATTTATTGTACCAATGAGTGTAATCCTTTTGGACGAAATGTTGAATTCAATGTTAAGCGTAATTCAAAATTTGAGCATTAATACAAAAAAAATTAAAGAAAATATAGAAAAAACTCGTGGCCAAATTTACGCAGAATTTGTGCTATATGCCCTTGTCAAAAAACAAATCCCAAGAATAGATGCATATCGAAAGATCCAGGAAGTTGCATTTTGGGCGACAGAAAATAATGTAAACTTCTATGATGCAGTAAAAAGGGATAACTATCTCCGAAAATACTTGAACGAACGGGAATTAAAATACATTTTCAATCCTGAGAACCACTTATCCTCATCTGTCACCATTATTAACGGCGTAGCTTCAAATGCACAAGTTACATTCAGGAAAACACAAAAAAATTACCAAAATTAAGTCAATTTTTTATAATTTTTGTGTATGGATGATCCATATTGGAATGCTTTCTTTCGACTGATGATAACCTCTGCTGGAATGTCTAGAGTGAGCGCAATTTTCCTTAAAATGTGTTTTCTTAAGAAATCAGTAGAACTTTTAATTTTCAGAATCACGGGAATTTTGAGACCGATTTCGACAAATTCTTTAGATAAAAAAGGTTGCCATACATCCACTCCGAGGCGATTGCAAGTGGATCTTATCTCGTCCACAAGTTCATATTCCATATTTAGTTTTTCATTAATTGTTTTTATGATAGTTTCGTCACCATATTTAAAAAGTAATCTAAATGAATTGTACCCACAAAATATCTCGTCACATCCATTAGCTGATATGATTGTTGTAATATTGTTATCCAATGCCAATTTCGAAACAAAATAGAAGGCAATGCAGTTTTCTATGTGAGAAGTATTGGTACAATGAATTTTATTCCTGATGCTGTTTGAAGCTGCATCAAATTCATCAGGTGAAATTTCAAGAAATTTATGAGGCATATTTAAAATGGATGATATTTTCCTTGATACACGAATATCGTGCGAGTCCTTAAATCCTACTGTCAATAATGTTATTTTTTGACCTATATTCTTACAAATGGAAGCTAAAATCGTACTATCTATGCCGCCCGAAAAAGCAATTCCTACATTACTTGAACTTTTATTGGTCAAGCAGTGTCTTACGGTTTCAAACATTGCATTAACAAGGTCAGTATTGTACAATATCATGACAGTATTCTAAATTGAAATGTCGATTTTTATAGATAACTAGCAGATAAACAATTAATATAAGAACTAAACCAGAAAAATGGAAAATAAACACACTTTAATTGCTTAAATTATCAGCATTTTAGTGATTTTCAAATTTCAGGAATCTAAAACTCTATCGTCTATGATAGAGTTGGCCGCGATGTATTAAGTGAAGTCGTACTTGTTGCAAATGATTTGTTAAGGTTTCTGCAACAGTTTTTTTTATAGTTTATGATTCGACCATTAAAAGATATATAATTTCATCAAATGGGACGTTCAGTTATTAGAACTAGTTTTCACTGTACCAACGAGTAAGCTGACACTTTTCACAAATTGAAATTATCAAAAAATGTATATACAAGACTGGATTGGTTTATCTTTGACCTAAACTGATGGATAAGATGGTTTTAGACCGTAATCTTGCATATTTGGACCAGGTGGGAAATTTAATAAATAGTAGAACTGGGTTGACCTTGTCTAGACTCTTTTCTTTCTTGGGTCATAATTATAAATATGATGTAACGGTTGATGCTGGAGACGGATGCAAGTACAATATTGACTTTAAAATAAATGATAAATACATAAAACTGATCCAGTCCGAAGACGAACTGGAAGAATTTAAATTAATCAAAAGTAAACTGCCTTCACTTCAGTTGCTCGGTTTAGGCACTCTTAAGTTCGGGGCAAAAATAGAAGAGCTTAATACGCTGAATGTTCTTGATTCTGAAAAGAATCAAATTGGCTCAATATTTATTGAGGATTCAAGCTTAGCATTTGACTATGCACACGTATTACCCTTAGTGGAAAAGTGTTCAATATTACATGGGCACACATCTACAGTAATGGTTGAATTTATTGGAAAAATGATTGACAATTTGGTAATCGACTTTGGTGAAGCAAAGCGGCTTATCAAGGAAACGTTATCTGTTATAGATCACAAGTTTTTAGTCAACAAGAAGTATATTATTAAAGAAGACAATTTGCATTATCATGTTTCTTTCGATGGAGCGAATGGTATTTTTAATTTACAGTTGCCAAAGAGCACTGTCTATGTTATGCCCGGAGAAGCTACTGTGGAAAATCTTTCATTTGTCATACTTCGTATATTATCTAAAAAGGTTCCAGCAAATGTGGAAGCAATAGGAATTTATGTGTACGAAGGTGTAAATAAAGGCGCCCACATTTTATCGAGTGTCAAAAAAAAGCCATGAGTGTATCTAGATGTAGATTTAAACCAAAGATAGAATCGATTAATGAGTCCTTTATGTACGATGTGTTAGATTTAAGACCTTAATAATATATAATATCAATTTTAATATAATCCCAATTGTGAAGGTCATAAGGTTTAATGACAAAAATAGAAGAAAAAACATGGAAACCCGATCTTGAAGAGGAATTATTTAGGATATGGGTGCAAGAGGGGATTTATGATTTTGATGAAATGCAACAAGTAAACGATGACCTCTTCATAATAGATACCCCGCCACCTTACCCTTCAGGTAGGCCCTGGCACATTGGTGCAGCATCTCATTATGCGCAAATTGATATGATTGCAAGAACTGCTAGAATGTTCGGAAAAAATGTCTTCTTCCCCATAGGGATAGATAGGAACGGTCTTCCAGTTGAAATTTACACTGAAAAGAAACATAAAATCAGGATGAGGAATACGGATAGAGAAAGATTTCTACAGCTTTGTAAGTCTTCGCTAGATGAGCTCGAAAATGAAATGATTCAAATTATGAAGAAAATGGGTCTGTCCTCGAGCTTTAGTAACTATTATCGCACTGACTCGGATGAGTTTCGAAAATTAACACAAGCTACGTTTATTGATTTGTGGCATAGAGGTTTAGTATATTCTGCCAATAGGCCCAACAATTATTGTTATGATTGTGGAACCACAATATCTGACGCCGAGATAACATACGACGAATTAAGTACGCTATTGGTCTTTATAAAATTCAAATTGGTCGGTTCTGAATCAGCAGTTACTATAGCCACTACTAGACCGGAATTATTATTCACCTGCCAAATGATAATTGTGCATCCAGATGACGATAGATATGAAAGTTTAATAAATAAAAAAGTAGTATTGCCTCTATTTAACAGAGAAGTCTTAATTATTCCACATCATTCCGTTAAACGAGAATTCGGGACTGGCGCCGTAATGGTTTGTAGCTATGGAGATCAAAATGATGTTCAGATTTTCAGGGAATTACATCTTAATGAAATTGAAGGAATAGATCTCAACGGTAAGATAACACAAACGGGGGGACCTTATGCAGGATTGAAAATACTTCAAGCTAGGAAATCAATAATAGAAGATTTAAAAAAATTCGGATACGTGGTGAAGGAAAAAATCATTATGCATAGAACACCGTTATGTGAAAGAAGTAGGACGCCAATAGAAATAATACCAATGAAGGACTATTATATAAAACAACTCGAATTTGTTCCTAAAATTAAGGAGCTTTCCAAAAAACTGTCTTTTCATCCTGAAATCCATCGACAAATACTGGATAATTGGTTGGAATCGATTTCTATAGACTGGCCAATATCAAGAAGGAGATTTTACGGAACTGAAATTCCGATTTGGTATTGTACTAAATGTGAAGAACCAAATGTCCCTCCTGCTGGAAAATATTACAAGCCTTGGAAGGAAGACCCTCCATTCTCAAATTGTTTGAATTGCGGACACCCGGATTTTATTGGGGATGAAAGAACTTTTGATACGTGGATGGATTCAAGTATTACCCCTCTCTACATCACAAAATTCAAACAGAACGATAATTTTTTCTCAAATGCTTATCCCACGTGTATTAGGCCTCAATCAAAAGACATTGTTAGAACTTGGTTGTTCTACACTATGCTTCGATGTTATCAACTTACGAAAATATTGCCTTGGTCAGATGTTTGGGTCATGGGATATGGTGTAGACGAAAAGGGAGAAAAAATGAGCAAGAGCAAAGGGAATGTCATTGATCCACTGCCATTAGTAACAAAATACGGTGCAGATACCTTTAGATTTTGGTCAGCAATAGAGGCAAGATTAGGACAGGACTTCAGATGTTCTGAACAAAAAATAGCTGAAGCTCAAAAATTTTTGACAAAACTCTGGAATGTTGGTAGGTTTGTCTCTATGTTTGATAACATTGATTTTCCAGATGAACCAGCCCCATCTGACAAATGGATTCTTGGAGAGCTATATCAATTAATTGATCAATGCAAAAAGGGTTATCAAGATTATGACTTTTACATTCCTGCAAATGCTATTAGGGAGTTTACTCGAAATTTGTTTGCGGCACATTACATCGAATTGGTTAAGTCTCGTGCCTATAGTACCAATGATAACAGGGGCCGAAATTCAGCCATATATACTCTCCACTATTGCTTTTCAACTATTCTTACATTACTATCACCCATTTGTCCCTTCATTACAGAACAATTGTGGACGAAAATTTATTCTTCAAAGTCCATACATAATGAGAGGATGCCAAAATTTCAAAATAGATACGTGGATATGCGTAAGTTTACTGCTTTAATTATTGAATTTAATTCCTCTGTGTGGGCCTCGAAAAAAGATACGGTATCTATGAAAACTGGCAAATCTTTGTCACTCAGGGATCAGACCGATATTAAAATACCAATAGAATTAGAACAATTCAGCAATGATCTCAGGTACATGCATAATCTAACTTGAACGGTACGAATAAATATTATCAACTGGAAACTAAATACCTTGAATACTGCTTGTGCTTCACTAAAATCGCTATACAAAATTTTGGGTAATATGAAAATCTAAATTATCCTGTGAAGTTTTCACTAAAATTGAAAGTCATAGAATGGCAAAATTTCCAATTAATAAGTAATGCCAATTAGCTATAAAATCATAATTCGTAATCACAAATACTTTTTACGAAATGAAAATCAAGATTTTTGAAAACAATCTTATTTGATTTCAGATATTGTATCAGAAAGTTCGAATCTGATTTATTACTAGCAATAATAACACTGCAGTCAAATGCCTATGTCAACTTGAGAAGTTAACATGAGGCTAGAGAAATAAATTAAAAATCTAACCCATCATCTCATGTGATTTAATTGGTTGTTGATGTTTTCGACTATGAGGTAGAGCATGTATTTGCGTTGGAAAGAATCTTCTTTTGAAAAAAGAATAAAAATTTGGCTAAACTGACGGTTGGAATAAGTCTACTAGTAAGATCTGGAAATTGTTATAAATTATAACAATAACAACAGAAATTTTCATAGAAGTGTCATTTGTACTTCTCTAATATTTCAATAATATCCTCCGCAATATCAATTACGGTGTGCGAGCTAACATTTGGTTCAAAAGTGACTAACAGAATATTTTCATTCATGTAGACCGTTAACATAGCTATTTTCTCTCTTTCTACATATGCAAACCTCGCCTTTCCCATAGACTCATCAAATCTCTGCCTCATGGACTTCCTTAATGCAGTTTGGGCCAAGTAAAGTTCTTCGTTAATTTGATCCACAATAGAATCTATACCTCTCCTCATGCCTCCAGCAATCGGAAGTCCTGTATCGTCAATTACAGCTGCATATCTAATGTCATCATGGAGTGCAAAAACTGATTCGCACAATTCTGAATAATCCATAACTCATCGAGACATCACCCATCTTTTATACGTTATAATTCTAATTTCGATTAATTAATAAAGTTAAAATGACTTACATGTTTACTTGGCATCGTGTTACCATTTGAAAAATACTCGTAGCTATTCATATCCAGATTAAATTTATCTATAATTTACGGTTTTTACTGTGTATAGGAACTAAAGATGGTCAGCTCTCCGGGATTTTAATATTGAGTTTATCCCCATATTGTACTTCGCATTTTACAATTATCAGAAAATAATCTAATTGGAAGACTAATTACTTGTCAGAGGATATGATATTGCAAAATTGAAAGTACACTGGGTAAAAACCGCTATTAAATTAAGTGCCATTACCTACATTGCTTAAACGGTGAAGAGCATTTTAGGATTTGGCCTGTCATAAGGACTTATTAGGAAACAGGCAACATCTAGGGTTCGTAGTTATTTATTGTGTTTTTGGAGATAGATTTCCTATATTATTAAAATGTTATGACTTAAGTAATCAAAAAAACATTTTCAAGTGATTATCTGATTGTTTTTAGCATTTGGGAAGCTGTTCCGCTGACAACTGCCTAAGTTTGCATAGTTCGAGTCGCGACGTTCAGGATAGTACCACCAATAAGAATTGCCCAATATAAAAGATAGCAAAAAATATTAAATTTCAGTCTATATATTCATTATTCAGCGATTTAAAAATTTTCAATATTTATATTAAATTTCAGATTTCCCTTGATTTACGATTATTGAAAATAATGAATCACGCAAGATGCTGAACGTGGTCAAAAATCAAATCTTTCTAATTTGGTTCGGCATAAATATGACACTAATCAGATTTGACAATATCAATTGCTGTAGCATGAGAGCTTTAAGCATACATCAGTTCAAATGCTAAAAATCACTAAATTCATAAATATCATTAAAAAGCGAAATCCATAAATGCATAGGGGTTGTTATTTGATCTAAAATATGAGTACTGCAAACTCAAACAAATACAATGATCCGACATTACCAGGCTATGATCCAAGCAAGCCAAGTGGAGTTGAAAATAAGTCTAAGACGGATTCTGCTCCCAAACAAGATTCTGCTCCCAAACAAGATTCTGCTCCCAAACAAGATTCTGCTCCCAAACAAGATTCTGCCCCGAACGATTCTGCTCCCAAACAATCCACGACACCTTCACCGTCTTCAGCAGTTAACAAATACAATGATCCAACATTACCAGGCTATGATCCGAGTAAGCCCGTTGGAACGTTAATGGAATCTGCTCCCAAACAATCCACGACACCTTCACCGTCTTCAGCAGTTAACAAATACAATGATCCAACATTACCAGGCTATGATCCGAGTAAGCCCGTTGGAACGTTAATGGAATCTGCTCCCAAACAAACAGCTACAGCATCGTACAAAACAGGATCTAACAAATACAATGATCCGACATTACCCGATTACGATCCAAACTGGGAGGAAAGAATAGAGGAGGTCACATACAAGGCATTACCAAAAAGGGGTCCTAATACTTCGTACAATAGGGGATACTTCTACGCACCAAAATTGTAAATGCGGATTAGCATTTAACTTGTATTTTTCTTTGTGTATGTCATGATCTTATACTATTCGCTCAATAGGTAGTTTATTTCGTTAGGATAATATGAATCGAAAGATCTTCTGATTTCGATATGTGTAGTACTGACTATGGTAAATCCAAATGATATCAAAAGCAAGTTAGTCATTTGGGCTATAGCCATTAGGACAAAATTTCTTATTTCCTCGATTGTTGCTGTTGCAAATGGGGTAATGATTGCACTATGGAAAGAGGGCGTATTTGACCCATTTTATACAATTATGACTTTCCTTGGAGTAATTTCTCTGCACATGAGCGTCGACTTATTAAATGATTATTGGGATTCCAAGAAGGGAATAGACAATTACACAACCCGCACAAAATTTAGCGGAGGTAGCGGTGTTATACCGAACAAGCTCTTGGATTCTAGATCTGTGTTTCTAGCAGGCATAATATTTTTGATTTTAGGGTTTATGATAGGAGTGTATTTTGTAACTGTAAGGGGAATAACCATACTTTTCATTTTGTTATTTGCAACGACATCAGTTTATTTCTATTCAACGAGGTTAGTCGGATTTGGATTGGGTGAGGTTTTTGTAGGGATTAAAGGAGTAATGATAGTACTTGGTTCGTTCTTTGTCCAAACAGGGTATATTGATTCCTCGGCAATATTTTTGGGGATAATAATAGGAATGCTTTCATCAACGGTGCTAATTATAACTTCGTTTCCTGACTTTGAAGCCGACAAGAAAAGTGGCAGGCGTACTATAGTGATAATTCTAGGGAAAAGAAAAACATCACAGATTTTTCCAATCCTTGTGGGGTTAACTTATTTCATGATAATTATAGCGGTGATTTTTTCACTTCTACCTCCCACTGTACTCGTCTCATTATTTTCATTACCGATTGCTTTAAGGGGAATGACCCCATTACTTGAGAATCAAAACGATCTCGCCAAGTTAGTTCCAATTATGTATAACATTATTCTTTATTCGAGGATCACTGGTTCATTGTTGTTTGTTGGAATATTTTTCGATTATGTTACCAAGTACTTTTTGTGACGAATATATGTGTAATTAATGAATGATCGATATGGAGGGTTTAATGAACTCATTAGAAACTAGAGAATTCGGAAAAGTAATTCTGCTCTTTCAAAAAGTTGAATCAACACAAGCCCTTGCATTAGAAATGTTGAAAGACCCGGAATCAAGACACGGCACTATAATTATATCTCACGAACAAAATTCTGGAGTAGGAAGGGACGGATCCAAATGGATATCGCCTCAAGGTGGCCTCTGGATGTCGATAATCATTAGACCAAACTTTAAGATTAAAAATGGATTACTTTTGCAATTTGTTGCAGCATTAGCTGTTCAAGAAACTATATTGTCTTTAACTGGTTTGGATTGCACTATTAAGTGGCCTAATGACGTGATGATAAGGGGGAAAAAGGTATGCGGAATAATTACTAACGGATCGTATGAGTCAGCTACTCTTACATATGCTGTAATAGGCATAGGTGTAAATATCAACTTTAATGATCGCTTAGTCAATCGCTTGATTAAACCAAGGAGCTATCGAAATGCAACAACTTTATTAAGCGAACTGGGGTACGAGGTGAATTTAAAGCAATTTGCAAAAGTAATGATCGAAAAATTTGAAAATTATTATTTCATGCTGGGAGATAGCTCGAAAGAAATATTGAAGAATTGGAAAAGGCATACTGATATCTTTGGAAAGGATGTAATCGTTATTGAGGGGGACAAAAAGATCGTTGGAAAAGCAATAGATATTGAAATGGATGGCGGGTTACTAGTGGACACTTCACGTGGATTAATGAAAATAATAAGTGGAAGAGTTTCTCTACCATAAGGAAGAGTTTATTTAGTGTAATTTCACTAGATAGAAAATGTTAATTCAAATCGTTATTTAATGAAAGTCTTTAAGTTGTGATCCGGCTAGTCTTCACATTATTCTTACTGCAATTAAATTCGATATAAATCGCCACCTTCATCATGATACTATTTCAGTTGTTTGAAGTATTATTTTAGAAAAAAAATGACGTCTTTTTGCTATTAGGTAGAGATCATAAGATACCTAATCCATATGGGAAAGACTTAATACTTGTGAACCCGTTATGATGTTGAAAAATATTCAATGACAGACGATGGAATCGTTAATGAAGTATTACAGCAAAACGTGGGTAAAAATGTGTTAGTTAAGTTAAAGTGGAGGAAATCCATTACAGGTATTCTAAAGGGGTTCGACAAACAAATGAATTTGTTACTAAAAGATGCTAAAGAGTTCGATGAAATAGCAAAGCAAAATGATAAATCAATTCATCAGGATGATGGCAAAATTACAAACGATGGTCAAACAACAATTGGAGATATTTTACTTCGGGGTGATAATGTAGTTATTATATCAATACTATAAGGTAGTGAAACTAGGGATATTAACATCTTAAAACGGTCGTTTATTTTACGTTAATTTTGAACTGAATTAGCATTAAGTTATCCAAACCTATAACATATATTTCGCTCCACCTACGTCAGTTAATTGTTAATCTGCTTTAAGTGGTACTGATTATTAGGCGCATTGAACTTGCCTTGCCCTAAACTTTAAATCAAATCCTGATTGATTTTACTACTAGAAGAGATAACTTATACAATATAAAATCAATTGGTAGTTATAGAGTCATCATCAACTTTTTTTGGGTTGAAATTTAGAAATTGAAATGCCAATTGGTATCTATTTTCTAAATAGTTTGACTAAGAAATTTGATTAGAGCTTTGAACATATCGACCTGAGCCGTCATCCCAAACTGTTATAGCATTATTATTGGAGTTAAAATTTTTATGCTATTCTGGTGAGAATGAGTGAAATTTTTCGCATTTGGATGCAATAAATTATGGATTAAGAGTTGAGTTTCAATCAATAATGACAATTTGTTGAATGTGAGCATGATAATTGTTATTTTACGATTTTGTACCTAGTAACAGGGTCTCGCCTCCAATCAGTGATACATAGATAAAGTTTACGAATTAATCCCTGCATATGGCACATTACCAAGTCCAAGGATGTTAAATATTAAATACAATTAGCTTTGCATGGTGATATGCCGAAGCATCATACAATATGGCTGAATATATGAATAGGGAACAGTGACAGTATCTTAACTCAATGATATCCATATATCTATTGTGATGGAAACATTTGAATAACCAAATGCATCTTGACTTTTATGATAGCTAGCTTTAGTAACTAGACTAACATCGAACTCAATTTGCAGTAAAAGGACAGTTAACCATTTTAGTTATTTGAATTAATGTAGTATTGTAAGCTGAATTAACGATTCAATTTTTCCGGTTAAATTAACTTTAATACAATAAAACAAAGTGTGTTGCTATGAGATCCAACCCCAAATAATGAACTACTTATTACAACGAATTATTCATATAATGATACTGTATCTTAATTATGGACATGAGTTATACTTGTCCATGAATAGGTAGAGCTTTGTCGAAAATTGCTACATATTCAGTCATATAACTGAATAATTATGATGGATTAGAATATTTCACACTACGAAAGAATTGAAGGACTTGTAAAGACGTTTAACTAATTACATTAATTACAAATCCTACCCGGAAGTGATATCGTTAAAGTTTGGAATAGATGACAAAGTGCGATGTTATGCATAATTGCTAATTCTCCTAGAAAATTGTATAGCTTCTACTTATGTACTAGATCTCTATTAATTTACTAGACCCTTGTTAGGAGCTACTTTCTCAAGGAAGAATATAATAATTTTGCTTATGATCGCTCTAGTTGGTATAGTTTTGTCTATACTTTCTAATCAATACTCTCTTCAGGTTGCAAATGAAATAGCTGAATTATCTTCCCAGGATGTCAGGTCAAATGCTCGGATTGAAATTTACGAGCTATCGAGAATATTAATTAAAAGCGTTGAATCTGTTTCAATAAATCTAAAAACTCTAGGAGCATCTCTTACTATAGGTAAAGAGAATATTGATGCTAACAAACTGCTTACGAGTGCTCAGGAATCAACCCAAGACCTTACAGACGGCTATTACTGGCTGGACAATCATGGAAAAGTTTTGTCACAAAGTAGCACTGCAAATTTAATAAACTATGTTGGCTCAAATCTGAGCAATACTTTATTTTTTAGCATTCCCAAAACTACCGGAAAGGCTTATTATGGCAATGCGATTGGGACAACTAATGAATATCAGTATTTATATGTATCAGTTCCCATTTTGGATTATAATAATTCACAATATAATTCTTCTTTTAACGGAGTAATAGTTGCGGCTATAAACCTTGCAGAGCTAGGACAATTCCTTCAACTGGAGATTTCTCCTGATTTCTTTTCGAATTTAGGCTTAATAGATAGAAATGGCGTTATATTATATACAAGAAATGAACAAGTCGTAGGTAAGAATTATCTTGCTTCTGAATTTCAATCCTTAATTCCGCAGGAAATAAAAGATTCTTACAATAGTATTCTAGCCAGCTCATTGAGTGGAAAAACAGGGTTGTATGACCTGTCCGTCCAGGGAAATATAACGACTATAGCATATCAGCCCATAAACATCGATGGCAAATATATTTGGACATTATTTCTAAGCACGCCGCATAGTCTAGCAACAGATGTAGGCTATTTGATTAATCAACAACAGAATTTCAGCACTGTTGTGATTTTTGTTATAATTTCTATGACCTTAGGCATAGCCTTTCTGGTGTTATCATGGAACAAGAGACTTGAGGGGGCAGTAAAATATCGGACCCTGGAACTAAAAGAAGCTAATGACTCCATGTTTAGGTCTAATCGACTTCTTGCATCTGCAAATCGACAATTGGAAATAAATGATAAAATGCAAAAAGAATTTATCAATGTGGCAGCCCATGAGTTACGAACGCCAATAATGCCTATACTCGGAGAGGCAGAATTGATTGAGAATCAATTTCAAAAGAAGAGTGAGCATCAATTAGATATAGAACAAATAAATGTAATTATTCGAAATGCAAAACGACTCGATAGACTGGCAGCAGATATATTAGATGTAACTCGGATTGAGGGAAAATCACTGAAATTAAATAAAATTGAATTCGACATAAATGAAGTAATCTCTCAGTTGGTAAGTGAATATAATCGAAAAATTGAAAATAACCCCACAAAACGGGATGTTCGAATCGAGTACGAACAAAATCCTATTTTTGTTAAGGCGGATAAGGATAGGATTACGCAAGTAGTTTCTAACTTATTGAATAACGCAATAAAGTTCACAGATCATGGTACAATAAATATCAAGCTTGAACTGAATGAAAATGAAGTGCAAGTGAGTCTGAAAGATAATGGAAAAGGCATTGATAGTGAAATTTTAAACAGACTCTTTACTAAATTCGCCTCAAAATCTGAGCAAGGAACTGGACTTGGCCTCTTTATTTCAAAAAGCATAATAGAGGCTCACGGAGGAAAAATATGGGGTATGAATAGCAAGGAAGGGCATGGTTCTACTTTCGTTTTTACATTGCCATTAAACAAGAAGGATTAAACATACTATATCTTAGCCCCCAAATTGCATATTCGAATACGTCAATTAATTCTGCAAACAATAGCTACATCATTTACATTAGTTCCAGTTCTTTTTGTAACTATCAAACTACCAAATTCGCGAAATAATGAATTGCTGTCATGACGTTTAATATATTCATTCATATTTCGTCCCTTTTTCCTAATCCTAGAAAGCAGTGTTGGGGTTACTAATGCACCAGCGGCATTAGAATTTCCATCTATTCCATCTGTGCCGAAACATGCTATAGTAAAATCCAGATCTTGCCATGTTTTAATATTTAAGGCGGCCTCAAGAGCTGCTTCTTGGTTCCTCCCTCCAATTCCATTTTTATGACTATTCAATTTTACCGTTGTTTCTCCGCCTAGTATGAAAGCATACGGAACACATTCAGGCATGAATTTCGTTAAACTTGAGAGAAATATTCCGAAGGCTTTTGCCGTACCTATAAAATCAGAACCAAGATGCATAGTTTTTACCCCTTTACTATTTAAAAATCTCATGGCTTTTTGGCAAGCTATAGAATTATTACCAATCAAAAGATTGCTGATTCGCCTAAATATTGGATCAGAAGGATTTGGGGTTTCAGGTATTTTACCAAGAATGCCCCGATTTATTATTTTTCTTATTGAATTGGGTACAATATCATTGTTGTACCATAAATCGTATTTACTTAAAACGCTCTTGGCGTCGAAGAATGAAGAAGTATCACCAACAGTAGGACCAGAACCGATTGTATCAAGGGGATCATGTACTACATCTGATAAAATTAATGTAACGACCCTCTTATTATGAAAACTTTCCGCCAGCCTACCACCTTTTACAGCTGATATATGCTTCCGGACAATATTAATTTCTCTTATCGAAGCACCAGCTGAGAGGAGTTTAGACGTGATTTCTTGCTTCTGGCTGATTGTTATCCCCTTATATGGCATTGGTAATAGGGCTGATGCACCCCCAGAGATTAGGACGAAAATCAAATCATGATATTTTGATTTTTGAATTACTTCTAGTATCTTATTTGTACCGTTAATCGCGTTATCGTCCGGAATAGGGTGACTTGCCTTCGTTATCAAGATATTCATCCTGTCCGCTCTTGTGTCATAGGGAACTGTTATTGCTCCGCCAGTCAACTTGCTGCCCAAAATATCGGACAATGATTTAGCCATCTTAGCCGTTGCTTTGCCTGCACCAATTATGTATATTCCTTTAAAACCTGACAAATCCAAACTAGTTGATTTCTTGTTCAATGATTCTATTCTCATTATGGAATTTGTCATACTGATAGTGTTTGCAATTAATTTATATGGGTCAATTGCCTGAAATGTTTTTTCTATCGCATTTAACAATAATTTTGTTGACCTTGTTTCTTTATTATTTTGAATTATCGATGGCTTATTTCTAATCATTCCCACTATAATGACATTAGTTTATCGGTATTAAAATGACTCCGAATCCAAAAATTCATGGTATATACTATGGGACAGACTGTTATCAAAGATCCAAGTAAAAATACACTCCTAAGTAAACCAATTTAAAGCCTCTAAGAATTATCAATTTCAATTGATCTAGAAAAGGCCCTCCAGTATAAATTAGTGCTGAACATAAGATAAAAATTGGGAAAATCGTTATATTGTTGCTTTATTGACGTATTTTTATATGGATTTTACATAATAAAAGTACATTAATTTTAAGATTTTTATCTAATTATTAGGAAAACTATCTCAAAAAGCTTAATCAGACTGGTATCATAATGAAATATCTTATCATGGTCAGTGACTTAAGACTGAGAGGTCAAGTTGGTAGACAGGGTTTGATGTATGTCCTATATTATGGCAAATATAGAGCGTTTATTTCAAATTACAAATTATGGAGAGAATATGAAATGCAGGGTAAGACTCCATTAATCGCGACATCCATAATAAGTCATGAATCAATCCATCTTACTCTGAACAAATTCTCATTCGAAGCTTCAGAAAAGCTCGATAATCTTTTTGGTAAATCGAACAAATGGGAAAGATATTCCCATGGATTGGGGGATTTCAACGAGCTTTACTCTAAGTTTACCACCAAAAAGAAAAATCACAAGAAATGCATTCAGCGATAATGTATAAATTTAGTAATTGAGGTAGTGATTATAATGACGATTTATTTCACTCCACAAGATGTAAATCAGATTCTAGCAGAAGTAAGTGGAATATTTTCACAAATAGTCGATCAAAGAAACAAAATAATCTTACTGCAAGAAGAATTACAAAGAATTATTAGCAATGGATCTAAATTTAGTCTCTTCATAAGTAAGAAGCAGGAATTGAATAAGTCAGTTACACAATTATATAAGATGATTGAAAAACTCGAGGATAGTGGTGTAATGATTAAAAGCGTAGAGGAAGGATTGTTAGATTTTCCATCACTACGCTTTGATGAAGAAGTATGGTTGTGCTGGAAATATGGTGAAGGAGAGATAAAATTCTGGCATGGCAAAGAAGAGGGTTTCATGGGAAGGAAACCCTTGACCGACGTAAATATGATAGAACCATGATATCTTCATTAGGTATTCTTTAGGTATTGAATTATTTCAGTTAGGGGAAGCGTAATGTATTTTGTATTGATAATATTATGAATTTCATAAAGTTTAAATCGTAATTATCTCCACTGTCTAGTAAGAGGCGGGGCAGTTATTGTGGACGAAGATTGCATACTAGATCTTGACGACTATTCATTGCATAAAAAGAAAATCGATATTAGGGGGAGTACTTTTGATCTTTTTAAAAAAATAAATGACTCCTACAATGACGCCTTTATTTTAGAATCCTTAACGGGCCCAAAGGAGCTTTCAGAATTTTCGATAATTGGATTCGATCCACTTTATCAATTGCGGTGTGACAATGATCAATTCCGAGTATGGAAAAAGGATCATATAATTTATCAAACAAGAACAGAAGACCCAATAAAACAAATTCGTGCTATTATGCCGAAAAGTCTGCCTTATAGATCTAGGTTCGTTGGTGGAGCAGTGGGATATGTTTCATACGATGCGATAAGATTTTGGGAGAAAATACCACGAAAAAAATCAATTCCAAATTATCCGTTACTCGACTTCGGAATTTATACTGATGGAATAATACACAATCGAAGTCGCAAGGAAACTTATTATTTTCATATTGGTGCTGAATCTCGTCTCGATCAAATTACAAAGGTGATGAAACGCAAAGATTCATCAAAACGGAATATTCAGTATTCTATTCCCAAACCAAATATACAGAAAAGGGATTTCATTTCCAAGGTCGTACGAGCTAAGGCGTATCTTCGTAACGGAGAAATATTTCAAGTTGTATTGTCTAGAAAGCTTGAGTTCGAGATTACGGGAGACTTGTTGGCAATCTATCTGCAATTGAGAAAATTGAATCCCTCCCCGTATATGTACTTCATGAAAAGAAATACTACTTGTATTATTGGTTGTAGCCCCGAAATGTTAGTTCGAACATCTACTGATGGTATTCAGACCTTTCCAATAGCTGGTACTCGAAAAGTTACTAGTAGTCAGAAACAAAATGCAAAATTAGGGAGAGAATTGCTCAAAGATGAGAAAGAAGTTGCTGAGCACACAATGCTTGTGGATCTAGCAAGAAACGATATTGGTAGAGTATGTGTTTATGGTTCAGTCAAAACTAAGGAGCTAATGAATGTAAAAAGATTTAGTCACGTACAACATCTTGTATCCAAAGTAATTGGAAAATTAGAAAAGAGATATGATTGTTATGATGCGTTTAGGGCAGTTTTCCCTGCGGGTACGGTAACAGGGGCGCCTAAGATTAGGGCTATGACAATAATAAATGAATTAGAGCCCGCCTCCAGAGGCCCGTATGCAGGGGCATTGGGTTATTTCTCATTTAACGGTGCCTCAGATTTTGCTATCATTATACGTTCAATATTTGTTGATAGGAATAAAGCTTATATTCAATCCGGAGCCGGAATCGTTTTAGATTCAGTCCCTGAGACTGAGTGGTCAGAAACGGTACATAAGGCTGGCGCCTTGCTCTCAGCGCTAGAAAAGGCAAGACCAAGGCCGAGTTAGTTAGACTACTCTAAGTTGTTCTTCATCAAAGGATCTTGATTTTATCCAGTTATATCTAAAGAAGTCTTGACACCATTCATGAAACAATGCATCACTACTATACAATACGTTGCTCATATCAGTATCACCTTTTGTAGACGGAAACATTACTAAGCCGGTAGTTTCATTGAGTATAACTCCTACCTTTACCACGTCGATCATTTTTCTTTCAACCATCCCAGTTTTTAAAAGATCTGTATATTTAACTTCTTTTAGCATTTCCTTACCCCTCTTTGGAACTAATGCCTGCTTCGGTAGTATGTAATTAAATCTTATTTTTTGCATCTGTATAACCGATACAATAGTTTCCATAATGTCAAGTGGAACTTGGGGTATCATCCCGTAAACATATTCATTGGAATGAGTATACAAATCTTTTATCTTTTCTATGACTGCTACGAGTCCTTGGATAAGCGTACTTGAATTCAATGCTCCTATTCTTTGTACGAATTTCATTGGTATGTCGCCAAATGTGTGATCTGAAAAGTATGTTTTGTTTCTCGATAAAAAACTAATTGATGGTATTTGGGTAATTATAGTGTTACCAAAAGTAGTAAGGGCGAATGTACCGTTGGAATTCTTTTCTATTAATCCAGCATTAGTCAAGCGGTTTAAATTGCGATGTACCTCCTGCATGGTATATTTCAATTCTTTTGAAAGAAGAGACAAATTCTTGCCGCCTTCCCTTAACTTATGAATTATATCAAGTCTTTGTGCATTTGCTAACTCAATGAATACTTCCTCTGAATCGTCAAACATGATTTAAGTATTAACAAACCATGATTTTAAATTTTATGACACATTTAAGAAAATAATCGAAAAGAAATGAAGGTTTATCTACTCTTTTCATTTAAGCACTAATATTTGTGTTATAAAATGAAAATGAGCTACTCAAAAGCAGGGGTAAACTTAAAAAAAATTAAATCATTACAATCGGACGTTGGAAGAATAATTGCACCTACATTTATTCTAAATAAAAAATCAGAGGTCATCTCAGGATTTGGACATTATGCGGGTTTAATCCGAGTCGGATCCTATTTGCTTGCCTTGCATACAGACGGTGTGGGAACCAAAATAATGATTGCTGATTTGGTTGGAAAATATGATACCATAGGAATAGATTGCATCGCCATGAATGTAAATGACGTTATTTGCGTGGGGGCAGAACCTATCGGTTTCTTGGATTACATTGCGCTGGCCTCTCCAACGAAGAATTTAGTCGAACAATTAATGAAAGGTCTAGTTGAGGGTGCAAAGCAATCTGAAATGCCCATAGTGGGGGGGGAAACTGCAATAGTGCCTGATTTATTAGCTCCAGGAAAAAACTATTCTTTTGATTTAGTGGGGAGTGTTCTAGGAATAGTCAAGAAAAGGTCTGTAATCACGGGCACAAGTATTAAAGCGGGGGATGTAATAGTTGGGCTTGAAAGCAATGGGTTACATTCAAACGGATACACTATGGTACGTAAGGTTCTACTTTCGAGGTATACAATAAACGATCAACCACATTTAATGAAAAACTCATTGGGTAAGGAATTACTACGACCAACTAGAATATACGTTAAGTCAATAATGGAAATTATTAAATCCCTAGATAAGGATGTGCATGGCTTAGCCCATATTACAGGAGGGTCATTCACGAAGCTACGAAGGTTGAACACTCACGTTAACTTTTACTTAAATGCATTACCATGCCCAGCAGATATCTTTAGACAAATTCAGTATGAAGGTAATATTAACGATACTGAAATGTATTCAACTTTTAATATGGGAATTGGTTTCTGCATAATTCTCCCGAACCGATATGTTGAAACAGTAACACGAATTTGTAAGAAGAGTGGTATAAATGCCTTCGAGATCGGAATCGTTACCAAAGGTGAAGGACATGTTTCTATAGCACTAAATGAGAAAAATCTGATATTATGAGCCAAGTCCAAATTATTAAACCGTCTCCTTTTTGTAAATAGTAAATTATATGATTTTATGGAGCAGCTAATTTTCAAATAACGTAGATATAGATATTACCCTCGATACTCAGGTAGTATTTTGTTGAATCATACCTTAATAGAAACTCGTCCAAGAAACGTAGTTGCAATGAAATGTTGTGTCCTCTTGATTCTGATTTGTATTGATTAGTAACTCAAATAATATCAAAATGAACTGTATATTAAAAATCAACAATATAAGTGAATAACGATATTTGATTATTTAACAAACTTTGAAGGACCATAATATGAATTTATAACATATAGCTTAAATGCCACCTGACTCAGATGAGATGGGCCTTAACTCCATTAAGATAGTTGATTTCTCGGTAGAAACTATATTATGATACCAGATCCTATGAGACGCCATCTATCAGCTATTCTTCTACTAATTGCTATTCTGCTTTTATCTATTTTGCAAATGGGCTTTCTTAACCGTATCTCGGCTCTTTTGTCTCTTACATTCATCACAGTACCAAGAGTAGCTGCTGTACCTACGTTAAGACGCAATGATTCTTTAATTTTTATAGGATCAACCCTTACCAATTCTTGAGTTCCTACGGCAGTGTCGAATAGTTGAAGGTCTACGGAAATGTTGTCCACATCTTCTGGAAGATCATCTGGAAGGCCGATTACGGAGCCTATCAACGAATCACTCCTAACAAACGAAGGATCGAGTGAAGTTCCAATTGCGATAAGACCTCCTGGCTTGACAGTCTCCACCAAACCAGCCCCGGTCCCAAGAGTAATTATCTTAGATCTGATTGGTTCATACCTATTTTTCTTATCATCTAGTAAACCTGGTCTAATTTCAATCTCATCGCCCAATTCAAATTGTCCCTGAATTAGTGCTCCTCCCAACACACCCCCCTTAACGCTGTTTATCCCTATGCCTGGTTTATTGATGTCAAAGGAACGTAATACATGCATTAAAGGAATTACATTATTCGGTCTCCGCGGAGTCTTGATTTTAGCTTCAATGTTAGCTATTAATGCATCGACATTGAGATTATGCTGGGCGGAAACTGGAATTATTGGTGCTTCTTCGGCTAGACTTCCTTCTACAAATTTCGTTATTTCCTTGTAATTCTCTATGGATTCATCATATGAATCTAAATCCACTTTATTTTGAACAAGTACAATTTGTCTTATCCCTAGCGTCTGTAATGCCAACAAATGTTCTCTCGTTTGAGGTTGCGGAACATGCTCATTCGCTGCAATGACAAGCATTGCTCCATCCATAAGAGCAGAACCTGAAAGCATATTCGCCATTAAACTTTCATGACCGGGAGAATCTACAAAACTTACAACTCTTTCAAAATCAGCTTGGCCACCACAATTCCCACATACTGGTTGAGTTGAGTAATTATTAGGAGCAGGACATTGCTTGCATTTATAAAATGCAGCATCTGCATAGCCAACTTTTATCGTGATACCTCTCCTTAGTTCTTCACTATGCCCACTAGTCCAAACCCCAGTAATCGATTGCAATAGTGTCGTCTTTCCGTGATCGACATGACCCGCCGTGCCGATATTAACACACGGTTGATAACCATATTCCTTAACGTACCACTCAGGTAAAGTCTCCTTCCAATGCAACATATATGTTGAATTTTTTCAGAGATATTAAGTTAGTTATGACTTTATACAGAGAAGATTTATTTGCCCGCACTTGATGGGTTTTCTTGTGTTTTAGAACTTGGTTCAGTAGGCAAACTACCTTCGACCAGTAGACAATTTATCTGATATATATCTTCGTTAATAATATTCCCTCTGATTAATTTTCGTTTTCTTATACCATCTTCCGAATTCCTCATTCCTGTTCCCTTAGAAAGCAAGATGTATTTCTTAACTCCCCCATGCACATCTTTTCTCATAGAAGTTCCTGATTTGTCGCTACCTCCTGTAATCACAATTTTTCCTTCTGGTATGCCAAAAATGTTAGAATCCAGAGGATCTCCTATTTTAGATCCAATCAAGGGTTGGGCTTCTCGATCCTTTAATTCTAAACTAATAGCCTTTCCATTCTTATCTGAAATAATTACTTTAAACTGAGCCATAAAGTTTGGCACTAATTTTCGATTAATTAATCTTCCTGAAACAGTTAATTATAAAACGAACTTATTTCATAATCCTAATATGATGGAAGGTAATAGCCAATGCCCGAAGTGTGGATATTTAATGACCTCATTGCAGGCCTGTCATCTTAGATGTGAAAATTGCGGTGCAGAATTGACTTGCTCTGATAAAGGCCTTTATTGGTAACATCTTACATAAATATATTTCATGAACTCTTGTCCCAATTTGTTTGATAATCATCTGCTAAGTTTTGTGCCTTTATCTTCATCGTTTCAAGATATTCATTGTATTTTGCGGAATAACCGCAGTTTCCACATTTGACAAGCTGAAAGTCATTGTCCACCCTGGCCTTCTTTCCACAATCAGGGCATTTTGCATCAAGCATTATATTTCGTGAGTGTGTAGGCTTCTGACCTTAATATTTTTTTAATCAAGAATTTGCGAAATAGGGGTTGCCTTTATTATCAAATCAGAATTTGGTCCCTTTATACACTCAGCGAAGTCTTTTTTAGAACAAGCTATAATGACGGTAGTTTTTTCAGAAGGATAAAGATTACCACTATTGTTGATTTGTACATCTCCTATGTAATCCTTTAATTTGGTTTCGAGACTAGCTAGAAGGTCCAATTTGTCACCTCTCATTTCGTTAGAATCTAAAGACCAAGCAATTATAACTCTTGTCTTGCTTGCTTTGAGATCTCGTCTTTTTAAAAGAAATCGCAGTTCATCCGTTAAGAATTTGAGATAAGTTTCTATTGCTTTAATTGATCCATTTAACAAGAACATAAGGGGAGTAGCTCCGGATAATGAGGCCTGAATTATTCTTAGGTCGTAAAGCCCACTTGCCAAATCATCAAAAAATAAGTCATTAAATGTTTCCTTTTGCAATTCTGTAGAATTCCCAACATCTCTTGCGTGTCTACAAATCTCAAAAATGCTCGACAATCTGCAAAAGTGACCAACAACATTAATAATATGGAAATACTCTGCAGTCCCCATATCGAGAATATTAATTTTTGACCCCGATTCCCCTTCACTAAGTAGTTCCAATAGGAAAGTGTCATTTTTATGCTTTAGAGTGCCAATATATAATCCAAATTCATTAGTTTGTATAAGACTTGGGAAATAGTAATAATTAACGTCATTCCCAACGGTGAGTCCTGAAATATGTTCTATGACTGCAATATTCTCATTGTTTCCCCCAACGCCAGTGGGGACAGTGTAGATAATAGAAGTGTTCTTCCCTATATGTCTGACTACATCTTGAAACTTTAATGAAATATGGTTTTTTACCTCGGTTCCAGTTTTTCTAATCCTGGGGGAAAAAAATATGTACGATGCGTTTTTGATGGCAATATCGATGGGCTGAACTGTAAGTAATGGCTCATCCTCGGTTAGAGAGTTAACGTCGGGATACGACTTAGCTGTTTCTGGAGTTAGTAATATAGCCATTCCTGCAGAATCATCGATAATTGACACCTTATTGCCCCTTAAAGCGATAGAAGACGCTATTCTATAACCTTCCGTGCTAAATCCATATATTACAATTGAGTTAACATTAGACTCGGCCGTCAATATGTACATCAAGCTTCGTATACTAACCTATTTCAAGTTTCCAGACCTATGCTGAAAAGATCAAGGAAAGGTTTTTTCTGGTCTGTTAATAAATAGCGGTTAATTGAAAATCTGGTTTGATATTCTGACCCCAAAACAAGTAATGTTTTTCAAACCTGCAGTGAACGAACTTAAAAAATCCGATCACGATATTCTGTGTACGTCACGGAATTACCGCGAGTGTATCCAGTTGGCAAAAATTAAGAACCTTGATCTCAAAATAATTGGAAAGCACGGAGGTAGCTTGAGGTATCAGAAGTTGCGACAAAGTGCACATAGAACATATTTACTTTCCGAAATAATTCATAAATTCAATCCTGACATATCTGTTAGCTATTCTTCTCCAGAGGCCACGAGGGTTGCATTCGGTTTGGGTATACATAATATATCCTTGAATGATTCACCTCATTCATACGCAGTAAATAAACTCTCTATTCCACTAACTAATCGCCTGCTTTGTCCCTGGATTATTCCGTACAAAGTGTGGTATCCATTCGGGATACAAAGAAGTCAGATTATTCGTTATAAAGCATTAGACCCAGTTGCATGGTTAAAGAATTATCAGAATAAGGGCAGTACACGATATGAATTATTTGGTAAGGACAAGCTTTCAAAAGGCTGGACAATATTGATACGGCCCACGGAAAGTGCAGCCTCTTATATTTCCAGTATAAACATTCGTAGTAACCTAGCTTTAATGGACGGAATTGTTGATACTTTTCACAGAACTTCAAATATAATTTTCTTATGTAGGTATCAAGATCAAATAGTTGATTTTTCTAAAAGATACAATGGTAGGGCAATTGTATCGAAAGAAACCCAGGATGGACTTGAGTTGATTTCATTATCCGACATATTTGTTGGTGGAGGCGGAACAATGTCTGCAGAAGCAGCTTTAATGGGCAAACCAGTAATATCAATAGCACCAATAAGGTTTTACATAAATGATTACTTGTTAAGAATGAACTTAATACATCAGGTAAACGAAAGGAATGCCCTTATTAAATTACTTACGAAATTCCAAGACAAACCACAAATGCGTCATTCTCAGCAGGAATTGGCAAAAAAACTAGTGAATGAAATGGAGGACCCAGTTAAAAAACTTGTTGATACTATCAACATAATTTTAAATAAGGCAATGGATAGGAAAAACCACGCCCGGAAGCCCGGTAGGGATCCTTTCACCGAATGTAGTGGCCAAGCATAGAGGCCTTTGGAGCCTTTGACCCCAGTTCGAATCTGGGCCGGGCTATGGTATTGTATATCCAAGTTAAACATAATTATTTCAGGGTTTACGATCAGTGAACCTTCACGTGGATCTCGAGTATAACCATTGAATTAGCCATAAGTATTAAGAAAGAGCGAAATTAACAAGTAGAAAAGATTTCAAATTTGAATTATGATACTCAGTATATTTTGCTAATTCTTGACTTAAATATTATTTTTGCTTGGGTTAATCATTTACAGAACCGTTGCATGAATTTGTAGTTACGTTATTTTGAAATTCAAGCGAAATCAGACGGAAGTTGAATAGAATGTGGTATACATAAATAGGTACACTGTGATCCTAAATAGCAATTATTTTTTTCAGTCACTACATAGTTCGAAGTTTTTGATTTCTAGAAAAAATTAATGCAGCCTACTTTATGTCCTTCGTCTGACCAATCAACTGATTAATATTTGTAAAAAGCTGTAGGAACTTGACACCTTTTTCAGTAATTTTGTATAAATGTTCATCCTCGTGAAATTTGACCAAATTATTCTTGAGCATTATAGCCATATATTTTTTGAGTTGATAGTGTGACAGGAATGACTTGTACATTATTGTAGTTATACCTGCGCCGTTCAAATTATTTACTGACTCTAAAATTGACGCAAAAATATCAGTTCTGCTTCTATATTTCATATTAACTGAGTTTAATTAGCCCGCTCTGCAACTTAAATACTCTAGTCTATTTTTCTTGCAAGTACTTCGCCAGCTCAATTAATGATGTAGCAAATCTCACGTGGTCGCAATTGGAGTCCGAATCAGGAGAATTGCAGTACAATAAACCATCTTTATAAATGATTTCTGCAATTAGGTTCTGCTTATTATCCTTTATGAAAAGGCTTCCAGCACGACCCCCTGCATAAGTCAAGTGACTAAATGGCTTGTATTGGGATAGGAATCGCTCTTTCTTCATAACATCAAGAAGCAACTCGTTAACAAATGTGGTAAAACTTGGTGCAGCTCGAAGACCTGATTCATAGACCCTCGCCAAACCCTTGATTACGTCCCCTCGAAGTTCAACGAGTTTATTTCCTTTCTTAATTGGCATTATATTGTTTAAATGTTAATTACCCCTAATAAACTCTTGGTTTGACTTATATATACATGGTTTCCCATGGGATTACTAATAGAAACTAGGTAATACTTAAATTAGGGTGACTAAGTCATACCTAGTAGAAGAAATGAAAATCAATTCTGAATCAATAAGACTGGAGGTAATAAGTAAATGAATAAGAAACTATTCATCACCGCAGTAATGTTTGTTGTGCTATTCGCTGGAATACTGGCAATGACTACGCCTGTAAACGCTGTATACGCAAGTAGTCAAGATGGCGGACATAAAAGTGGTGATGGTGGTCAAGATGGCGGACATAAAAGTGGTGATGGTGGTCATGATGGCGGAAACAAAGATAAAAAATGGGGTCATGATGGCGGAAACAAAGATAAAAAATGGGGTCATGATGGCGGAAACAAAGACAAACACAAACCATGGCACAAACCATGGCACAAACCATGGCACAAACCATGGCACAAACCACAAACCATGGCACAAACCATGGCACAAACCATGGCACAAACCATGGCACAAACCATGGCACAAACCATGGGGCTGGAAACATCACCCTAAATACAATCACAACAACAACGACAACACACAATAACTAATCCTCCTCTATTTTTTTATCCAGCAAATCATCATCTACTCGATGGTTCACAAAACTGAGACAAGACCAGTTCGCATATATTCATGAATATAGGGAGCGAATCAACGAATTACTTTCATTGCAACAAAAGCACCACGAGATTATTAAGAGCAATGAACATAATCCGCAGGTGCAACAAACTTCCCTTGCAGACTTCACAGGTTATCAATACCGTTAAGTAATTTCTATGATGTAGCAAGTGATATAGTTATTCATGCTACCTTACCAGCGTTATCAAAAGATAAGAGCTCACCAGAAACAGAACGGCAATCAACCATTACAGTCTAGTAGTCTTGCTAAGTTACTTAATAAACCCTTCTGGATATTTGATAAGACTGAACACCTTAGACTAGCAAAGGAAACTAATCAGAATTGTTGTTTCAATCACATTGTAGGATGTCCCACAAAGGAAGGGAGAGAGTATCCCCTCTTCGATTATGAAAAAACAATCTGTGATGAATTACAACAACATAAGCATATCTGGATATTGAAGGCTACAGGCCTCGGCATCACAGAGCTATTTCTTCGGTATATAGCTTGGCTATGTTTGAAGGATGATAAATTAAAGAATTCTCAGGTTTGTATTATAACTGGCCCTAGAATAGAATTAACTATCGTTCTGATTGATAGAATGAAGAAACTATTCCATAACTTGAATATTTATCCAGAAAATAAAGAGACGGTATTAGAATTAAATGGAGTAAAGATTGAAGCCTTCCCATCACATCACTTGGATACAATACGGGGATTGCCTAACGTTTCCTTTATACTGCTTGACGAAGGGGATTATCTACCAATTGGACAACAGCAAGAAGTTAGTGATGTGTGTGAACGCTATATTCTGAAGTCCAATCCCTGGATTGTAATGGTATCGACTCCAAATTCTCCATTGGGTCTTTTCCAGAAGATTCAGAAGAAACCCGAAGAAACTTGCATTTACAAAAGAATTTTCCTCGATTACACGTATGGCTTGAATCGCATATATTCAAACGAAGAGATTGAAAAGGCCAAAATGTCACCTTCATGGGAGAGAGAATATTGCCTAAAATTTAGCGGTTTGATTGGAAATACATTTCATGAGGCCGATATTCAAAAAGCAATTGCCCTCGGAGATTCCTATGATGTAAATTTAATTTCTCCAGAGACAATTAAAGTGCTAGGCATCGATTCTGGCTTTTCATCTTCGGCTTTCGGAGTCTGTTTGCTGGAAATGATAGACGGAACTATACAGGTGCGGATAGCCGAACAATATGAAATGATACGCTACGAGGATGCAGTTACTAAGATTAAGAACATATTAACAACTATGAATCAATGGAGTATTAACCAAGAAAATCTTGAAGCAGTAAAAATTTACTGTGATGGGTCGGCCCCTGAGTTTGTAAGAAGTTTAAAGCTGTTAGTGGGAGAGGATGATTCACCTCAATACTGGAAGGAACAGTTAGACCAATGCAGAAAATTTGATTTAAACGCTGCAGATTTTATGCAAGTTATTCCAGTTAACTTTGGAGCTGGAGGTGCTATCGATTTATTGTTGCATACAAAGGAACTCTTAGAATACTCACCTAGAAGTCTTATAGGAATTAATAGTAAATTCGACAAACTTGTTACTGCTTTAAGGACTGCAGTATCGGATAATCAAGGAAGATTGTCGAAAGAGGATACATCCTATGACGACATACTCGATGCCACGATGCTGGCACTCAAGCACTTTCGTATCAAAAATAAAAATAGAGAACCGAATCCCATTATGTTAACTAAATAACCATTGTGTTAGTTCCTGTTCCTGTTCCTGTTCCTGCTTTTGTTCATCATATTTAACATTTTGTTCCACTTCTACATCAGAGTGGAACAAATCTTTATTAATAATGTCTGATTTTATGTTTCGATAATTTTATATCGATAATTGCTATTATAATATGACTAGCTCATCAACTTGATTGCTCGGTTGAATGGGTAGGTAATTGCGGACGAACACATGGATGAACACAGTCAAGAAGCAGGTAAGGGATGTCGGGGTCTATCTGCTCCCTTACCTGTTTTAAACTTTTGATTAAATTTTTTTAATCGATTACCAAACTAACCATGATACTGCTTTTCCAATGACTGAATCCTAGAAACTAGCATATCGATTTGTGTCTGCTTTTGTTCCAGCTCTGTTACTTTCTTCTTGAGTCGATTGGATTCTTCAATTGTGAGGTTATCGATTGCAACAAGATAAGCATCAAGCATTTCATCTTCACTAGGTCTATAATATGCAGAAGCCAATCCAATCTTATGTCCTAATAGCATTTCTCTCTGTTCTGCTGGCATCTTTGACTTGACTGCCTGAGTCATCCAGAACTTTCTAAATCCATGAGACATTGGAATAGGGGTTCTGTGTCCATAGTTGAAGTTATGATTTACCTCTCTAATACCTGCTTTCCTCAATAATCCTTGGATGTTTGTCTTTAATCCTTCTAGAGTGATTCCTCTTGACTTCTTTCGTATTTGTTCAAAATCATCGATGTCAAATTGTTCTCTGATTAAATAGGATTCATCGTTTAACATCTCCCCGCTCTTCTTTCTATATTCCAGATATGACTTGATTACAGAATAACACTCATGACTGCAAAATGTGTAATACTGTTCCTTTGCTTTCTCATAGACTGTAATCTTGTAAATTTGCTTATCGGGTAATTCTTCCAGGTGTTTTAGTTTTAAATCTGGAATTGCACCGATACGCATTCCAGTCGAAGCCATTAGCAATATTACAGATTTCATTCGTGAGTCTGCAACGTCCAGAATCTTCTTGATTTCTTGATGAGTATAAGCTCTGTCTGAATTCTTTCTCTGTGATTCACCCAAGAACTTGCCTATCTTCTCCTTGTTAATCCGAATATCGTTCATTACACAAAAGTGTTTGATTGCGCAAAATGCTACACTAAGATATGAATGACCCTTGCCCTCTTGTTTTGACTTCCCTATGTAATTTATCAATAATTGCTCCAAGTCTTTTATTGGTAGGTTTTGCAGTGTTTCAACGTTCAAATTGAAATATGTTAGGAACCTTCTAAAGTGATGTAGATACATTACTCTGGTGCTTTTGGATTTTAGGCTGTTGATAAAGTTCTGCATTGCGGTGTTTGAAAAGTCTAATTCTAATGACTGGTGTTCCTCTTTTATTACTTCCACGCTAAATTTGTAATCATCTCAGGCTAATATAAGGTTGTTTAAACACCTATAATGTATTTTAGATGTGTTGTCAATAAAATGAATTTTCGAAAGCGCACAAATACCTTTCATCTTCTAATAATATCAGATAACGTCCCATTCAGAGTAGTGAGCACCTTCAAAACGTGATGTATAATGCCAATACTTTATATTGAATTCAATTGTGACTAGGTCAAATATTCTGAATTGAGATCTTTTAGCCAAATACACTATTTGACTTAGAATGAAGCGAATAACATAGTTATCCTTTTTACCGCCCCAAAAATATTAGCGAATTAAGCAAATTAAATATATTGAAAATGCTCAAATATATGTTAAATATGGTCTAATAGAGAGTATTTTTACATACGCGTTTTCAGAGTTTCACATATGCTGAATTTTGTGATTTTGAGAACCGGTGAGGGAATAAATTTAAATCGCATAAATATGCGTGGGTCCTATTATTTAACAATGAAAGTGAAAAAAATTGGCGACATTTTTCCTGATGATGATATGACCAAATATTTTGTAGGGGAAGTTATTGTAAAAAAAATAGTAACTAGATCAGATTCAGATGAGGTCGAATTATATCAAGTTCAATTCTATAACGGAGCTAGAACTAGATTGCATTACCATGAAGTCGATCAGATATTGATTGGGAATAATGGTGAAGGGAAAATTGCCTTATACGACAATATCAAGCTGTCTGATCCCGAATCTGGAACAATTTTATTTAAGACACAAAGAATGACAGCAGGTGATGTTATTCTTGTACCCGCTTATTTATGGCATTGGCACGGTGCAATTGAGAATGGAAATTTCTCTCATTATCAGATCAAAAAAATCGGTGATACTATTTGGTTTGAATAAATTCAATAATCTAAATAATTTCATCTAATAAATTAAATAAACATTACAAACAGTAATATTGTGAAATTAAAATCTATCGTCTCAGGTTGGAAGACACACAGATACGTTATGCAATAACTCAGATCGTTGACAACGGAATTGCTGTTACATTGTCTTTAGTAGAGGACGTCGAGCTCGAAACAATTTCTCAGCAACAACTTATGCTAGAAGCAGTTGAGGGCGCGCTAACAGACAAGGAGGTTAAACAGCAAATTAAACCTATTCTTGAAGCACTTCTTAGGTCACAACCTCAAACTTTGATTAAGTCATATCAGCAAACAGTAATGCAGATTACTTTACCAAAAAAAAGGTACCAGTTAATGGGCAGCCCTAGCGTTGGGCACAAACTAGTAGTTGATATTAGCATGGAATCTAGAGTTTAACGAATTATCGATATCTCCGTTGGAGTGATTCAATCTTGAGACGATAGTTGTAGGCTAAGCTTTGAGCCAAATCTAATGAGATAAGGAGCAATAAAGGTAGTGACCAATGTTATTACGCCTAGTATTGGTAAAACTGATGAGCTGATAGCTCCTAAGTCTTGTCCTCCCTTTGCTATAATAAGGGACATTTCCCCTTTTGCTGAGGACACACCCAAACCTGTTCTAATAGAAGTAGCGCTATCGTACTTTGCCCGTGTTAGTATCCCACTTACTATGAGGAACTTTATTGCAAATGAAGATAAGAGCAAGATCATTGATGGGATGATAACGATTGGTATAAGGGCTATGTTGATCAACGCGCCGATAGAAATAAAGAACAATGCTGCAAATACGTCCCTAAGGGGAACAGTAATGACTCTTGCAATAGAAGCTGTTCTAGATTCTGCAACCAGAACGCCTGCTAAGAATGCACCTATAACCCCAGATAACCCTAACCATTTAGAAAAGAATGCTAAACCAAACGCAAGTCCAAGGATGACTATCAATAATAATGCGTAGTCATTAGTCTTACCCACCTTGTCGATAATGTTAGGTAGATATCTAGACCCTATTCCTAATATACCTCCTATAAAGGCCCCTACAATGGCGAGGGATATTGCTATTCTTAAGGGTGAAATTTCTTGTCCTCCGGATGATATTGATTGTAGACCTCCTAGGGCAGTGACTGCTATAATGTCTTCAACGATTAAAATTCCAAGAATAAGTATGGAGGATTTGTCCTTAATTATTTGCAGTTCTTCTAGTATTTTTACTGTAGTAACGGTACTGGTTATTGACATAGCGAGTGATATAAAGATGGAATCATTAAATTTGAAACCCAAATTTTGAGCTATAAAAAATACTATTATCATGGTAGTAATTGACTCGGCCAAAGCTACAATAATTGATATTCTTCCTACAGATTTCAATTTAGCAATTGGAAATTCTGTACCGATTACAAAGAGTAACATTATGATTCCAAGTTCAGCAAAAATATTGACGGTGCTAGGATCGTGCACTAGGCTAAGCGGAGGAGTGTATGGACCTATTATAATTCCTGCCAATAAATAGCCTATGACCATGGGTTGCTTGAGTTTATAAGTAATTAGTAACATTATCGCTGCAATAATCATGATTACAGCGAAATCTTGAACTACGAAATTTGAGGCGTCTGTATTGGTAAAGCTTACCGAAAAGAGCTCAGGGAAAGTAGATTGTGGTGGACTCACTAACTACGATTTACTCTCCTTCAATAAAAATTTGTATCAATTCGGTACAATTCCATCCTCGAATAGCTAAATCTTACTGCAGCTTAACATGATACGGACATATGCATAACTTGTGAAGATTATATAGAATACATTATTCCACCTGAAACTATGGGAACTGTCTCTACTGCTGAAACCTCCTTGATCCTTGCAATTACCGCATTAAACCAAAGACTATCGATTCCTTGACTCCATATGGTTATTTTTTTATATTTATTTTTACTTCCATTTTGAAAATAGCCATAGCAATCTTCTATGGTTATGTTGTTATATTTCTGACTTATTTCTTCAATTATAATTTCGGCTTTGTCTATCAAATAGATTATAGTCAGGGTAGGATGTGGTATAGTTGTTGAAGCTGCTGAAATATCCTCAGACACACTCAATTATCATTTTGTTCACTAATATCTGGTTTTCGTGTCATGGAATTATCTGACTGACGATATTTAATGTGTTTGTGGCGCTTGGTTTCGCACGGTTAAGTAAAAAAATCCTATCACAAACCAAAAGCACACAGTCAAAAAGGAAAACAATGTTTTCTTCCAGATAAATATGCTTTTTAGACTGACGGTTTGAAGAAATACTGTAATTAAACGTCACATACTTCTATCAATAATGCCAATGGTTTCTTAAATGGTAAAGCACACGCTCAAATCTGGCAATTAATGAACAAATACTTTTGATAGTTAGATGGAACACAATACTACAATTTTATCATTTGCTTAAAATTTTAGAGACAAAACATGAATACAGAAAATGTATTCTAAAATTTATTTCTAATTATAATCTAAGCTTTGAAACAGTTCTGTCTCTTCCACCAAGGAACATAGATAAAATGTTTAGTTGGATGTCTTTTAGAGCTAAATATAGAGCAACGTACGAGCTTTATTAATCTAAACTTCGCTGAATCATTTCTTTTGATGAATGAGGTGGTTATAAATAAAAAAATTCGCAAGTTTTTAGGGAGAATCAAGAAAGAATATTGACAGATGCTATATTCAGGAAGAAATTAATCGACTTTCAAATGTTGCAGATTTACGGTTTAAGATTGTATTTCTTTTTTTAGCTACTATACGTATGCATATTGGGGCTAGCTCCTTTAAAGTTACCTCATTTAAAAAGAAAGCAGTTCATAAATTGTACAAATTTACACTTTATGAAAACACAAAGCAAGAATAAATCCCAATTTGCACACCGGAAACGACAAATTTCATAGATTACTATTTGATTGGAGGAGAAGGTCTGGCGAAAAGTTAACTGGTGATAGCTACTCATTAGAGTAATTCAACGTTAATGATTTACAGCATTGTAAGTGTCTAAGAATTATCGTGCGTTCAAGCCGTCACGTCATATTAGTATTTGAGGAAAACAAGCATTTTCTTGCATTCCGCAGAACTGACTTGCTCCTAGTTAAATGTAGCTAAAACTATATTTTCTTCCACCCACTGAAATTATTAATGAATATTGATGATTTTCTCAAGGGACTTCAAATTGAGATACCTGAAATACGATTTTGTGGTGTAGTTGAAAAATCTGGTCATCTTCATGCTGGATTATACAGGCAGGGGATAGACGAACATCTTAAAGGGCGGAACCCTGAGATAAGCTTTACACAATCGGCATATATTATAGACCTTCGACGGATGTTTTCGCAGGAACTTGGGAAGCTCGAGTCTGTATTATATGTTTACGAAAAAGTTAAGATGGCAAGTATTCCGTTAAGAGAGGAGATTCTAGTCATGTCTACAGATAGTACAATCTCACTAGACACATTTCTAGAGAGGGTCAAGGAATATATCAGTCAACATGATTCAGAATTAGATTTATCACAAAGTGTGTCATTTATTCCATCGGATAAGCAAGAAATCATAAAGAATCTTCATGATTCTGGCATATCGGACGAAATGATAGCAGATCAACTAGATTTGGATTTAAATGCGGTCAAGTTATCTATCAAAAACCTAAGGGTTTGAGTCAATTTTATTTTAGAAGAATATGCAATAATATTAAGAGTCATGAATCATAGCAAATGATTAACTCTGCCTGTTAAGGGATTTAAAACTCTACTTCCATTATCCATTTCCTTTGGAGAACAACATTTCACCCATGCTAGGACATATCACGAATTATTTAACCGCACGCACATTTTAGCTGTGAAGATGTTCGCGACCATCGACCTTAACAAATTTATGATGTTTTGGTTTAGAGAAGCAGGATCATTTCAAAGAATGCAATGAAAAGATATTGGTGCTATTACTTATAATTTGCGTCCATGATCTCCTTTTTGGACCTGTCAATCGAGGCAAGCATATAGTACGAAATTCAGAACCTGAGCTGATATTATAAATATTTCTGAACTTTGGCTGGCGATAGAGGGTATTTAGCGTAGTTTAATCTATACCTTCGTGCTCGATTTCAAATAGCTCTTTAGCAGGTAGAATCTTGTCATCTACAATATTATCATCCATATAGGTTCACATTGTAATTATTTTGATTTCTTATTCTCTTAATATCATTTTCTATTATTTCGGCTTGATTGATAAGTAATGATGTATCGCATTTAATTCCTGGGACCAAGGCTATAATTGCTTTTGACAGTTCTGCAGCAGCTCGATAGTCAGGGACCCCTTCTAAAACCTTCACTATTAGAACCATCACGCTTAAACCATTTATAGAACCCTGATTTAGAAGGATTGCTGGCAGCCCGCTTATACTTCCATTCCCGAAAATGGTAATGTTAGAATTTCTGAGCTTTATCCTAGTTTCATCCGTGTTTCCTATGCCGTAAATGGTGTAATCAGAAAAGTTTTTCTCGACACTGTTAGATTCTACAATACTTGAAGTACTTATTATTAATTTACATTCATTATCGATGGCCCAACGTAAAATGGTTTTTCCAATTATATGATAAACCGTTGGCTCAATCTTCACGTCCGAAATGAATATTGCTAAATTCAGTTTTTCATTCGCGTAAATTCTAACAGGAAATTGAGGAATTTCATTTTTAACTATTGTTAATTGATTAAATATTGGGGAATCGAGAATCGCTATTAGTTGAGTATCAATAGAGTGTAGAAAGCATTGCGATGCAATCGAATTTGTAAATAATTCAGAAGGGAAACCATCAATTACAGTTGCACCCTTCAAATTTACTTTTTTCAAAGGGATGACATCAATGGAAACATCAGACATCATTGTCAAATTATATTTGTCAAATTTAAAATTTTATTTGGATAAATTTAAGAAATGTACTAACTTGCTCAAACTTCAAAATACTACCTAACCAAAAATTTCAATAATTTTTTCAAAATGATCCCTTGACTTGAATTCTTTGTATGCTTTAAGCATTCTGATTATTGTACTATTATCATAATTTTTATTCAATTGATTCAGCTTGTTACTAATTTGACCACTCAATATTAAAGCCTGAACAACAGATGTAACATTATTCGATTTACGCTTCATGCTTGATGTTTCGAAATCGACAATTACAGGGAAATTTTTCGAAACAATCACGTGTTTATTCAGGCTGCTAAGCTGTCCGTGGTCCAATCCTATCTGATCCATTTTATAACATTGTTCAAGTAGGGTAACCGTTAACTTTCGTAGAGATGAAGGTTTCATATTCTTTTTACATAATTCTATAATATTAAACCCATTTACAAATTCCATCAATATGAAATTTTTCGAATAATCTATTATTATTGGGCCAACTTCTAGAGTGTTTGCGGCAGAATGTAGCAAGACTTCATCATACATGTTGTTCCTATTCGCATCCACCCTTCTTATCTTGAGTGCCAAGATTCTTCTTCTATACTTAACCATGACAACTAATCCCACACATCCTTTGCCAAGTATGTTAATATTTCCTATTCTGGTGGTTCCACCAGGGGCTATTAAGCTTACTCCTATATCGTCAAGCTCATTTAACCTTGCTTTATATACTTCTTGTTCAAATCTCGGATACGTCAATAGATTGCGAAATGCATCAAAATTATTGAATTCTAAATGTTTTTTCATTTCCTTTATTTAGCATGTCAAAAGCAGTTAAGACGAATCGATTGAGTTCCTTTTCGTTACCCATATATACTTCAAATCCAGAGGCGAAGTCATTTGAAACTCCCTTTGTATTAACACGAATATCTTCTAGGAGGAGCTGCTTCATACACTCCTTTGCCGTCATATTGGACCCCTTATTCATAGTAAAAATATTCATTCTGTCATCGGTCCAAAACAAGATCGAGTCATGAGATCTCTTGTTAAGGAACGTACTTGTCTCATTCCGTCGAAAAATATCTGGACCTTTTTTTACTTCAATTGCTGATAGTACTGGAGATTTGAGGATGAAGAAAAAAACAGCCGAATCTTGTTCATTAGTATAACAATAGTGTTTAATCACATCGAATTGCCGCATTGACAATTGCCTTGATATTGCAGCTAATTTTCTTTTTAGCTGCCCCCAAAGTATATCTGGACTTCTTTTTTTAACGTTAAATTCAACAATTAATAAATTCTGTCTTAGATCACGGATTTCGCACTTTGAAATCTCATCTTCAAAATAAGCTATCGATGGGTGATTAAGAAAATTTCTTGCAGTCAAAATGAATTTTGCAAGAGATTCTGATGAAATCGCTGCACCCAAATTACGTTTTTCGTCAATAGGGTCTAAGATTACGAGTTTGCTATTAAAAGCATCAATCGAAGCTTTATTATTCAGGCTAATTATAGTCCTTTCTGTCCCGATATTAGCCATAAAGTTGAGGACCTCAATGAATGATTTGAACTTTAGGATCAGTACCTCAGTAACATACCCGCTAAAACCAGAAATAGCCAACTGAGATCCATACACACCTATTGACTTAAGAAATTTTTTGAGCAGCCTGACCTGTTCAATCAAATAAGTATTAAGATTTTCTTTCATATATGATGTATGATATGGAGATCTATCTGCAGAGCTTTTCCAGTTACCTATCGTGACATTATAACATGGTACTATGTTGACTTTTGTCGTATCTACAATTGCTTCCACATATGGGTGTTCAGAGTATCTAAGATATGGGTGATATTTGCCTAGCGCAAAATAGCCAACACTTTTTCCAAGATTTTCAAATTCATTTCTATTGACACTTGGTAATATTGATACAAAAAAATCGATATCAGTATCTGACAGCCAAGTTCCCTTGCCAAATGATCCTCCGATCGATACCTCTTTTATCCTTGAGTCATTAAATTGTTTGATATTGTCTAAGATTTCATTTGCAATTTTCTCAACTTTCTTAAAGTCAGACATTGAGGGCTTAGCCAAGTTGGCAGCGCAAGCGAGTATCGTTTTCATTTTTGTGCATTCACTGACAATATGTCACTGTAGATTGGTCCGTTGGGAGTTAATATGCTTTGTTTAAAACATATCTTATTAATGATATCGGATTTAGTAATGATAAAGTCCTTCTGGATTCTAATTGGAGTCAGATTTAATCTGCCTGACCTTAATCTGAATAATGTCAAATGAGGAACGAATCTCTCATTGCAATTGCTTTTCAAATATGCAATTTTTGATTTGATTTCATCTAACAGAATCCCAAATTTATAGTTGGCAATTCCTTGTACACCATAAAAAATAGTCTTGCTTTTGGATGAATCTGGAAATCCGTCAAGAAGAGAATAATTAAAATTAAACGAGTAAAATTTGATGTCGGCTAGTTTTAGTTTTATAAGATCTATTTTTTGTTCATCTATGTCTCCGAAAAATAGGAGGGTAAAATGGAGATTTTTCTTATCCACCTGTTTCAAATCCTTGTTAATAAAATAACTAGATATTCGGTTTTGCACTCGCAAGATTTCATCTTTCGCAGAAATTTCTGCAGCTACAAATGCCCTTACCATACTAGTTAGTACATGCTAAAGTGCTTATAAATTTGAATAAAATTCGAAAGCGTTAATACCTTTTCAGTCCTTTATAAAATCTTGATCACAAAATACTTCAATTTTTTAGAAAATGATAAATAATTTGTGTAAACAGACTAATTATGTTCGGGAAAGGAAAAATAAAGGAAGGTAATTATGTTTTTGTAGTACAGAACTATGACAGATTCACACGGCTGATAATAGGACAAGTCTATTCTATTGAGGGTTCGAGAATTCACGTGAGAGGTTCATCCATAGTCCCCATCGGGTTGATAGCGCGAGTTTCATCAGGAAGAGGCGAGGGGAGGCCCAAAGAGGTATTGCTGAATCCCGATCCAAATAATTGCATATTTATGCTAATTGATAATGTTGAAATTAATAATTTTGATGAAGAAATTGATCAGAATTTATGCAAGGTAACTTGGATCAATGAAAATAGATATAACGTGTTGGACGGTTGGATCAAAGAAAACCTTCCAGACATGTTCGCCAATTTTTTTAAAGCTACTACGTCTGAAGATAGAACGCATGCGAGATCTATTTTACTCGAAAAAATGAACTCTATTTATGAACGAGACTTAAAGGACCACGTTTATGCGGTTGTACGAAGTACGAAAATATTGTGAAATAGTTGAAAGTTTTATATTATGGTCAAATAGACAATTTCTAAAATGGAATACGTTTATGCCGCGTTGTTATTACATAAGCTGAAAAAAGAAATAACGGAGGATAGTGTGAAATCTGTTATACAATCTACGGGTGTAACTCCTAATGAGGTCCAAGTAAAAGCGCTTGTAGCTGCGTTAAGTGACGTCAACATCGAAGAGGTGCTTAAATCTGCACCGGTAGCAGCGGCTTCCGTTAGTACTTCCCAACCAGATACAACAACAACTTCTGTTCCAAAAGAGGAAGAAAAGAAAGAAGAAAAGAAAGAAGAGGAAGCATTGGAAGGGTTATCAGCTCTCTTTGGATGATGCCATAATTTTATTTACTTCGGTTCGGCTCATAGAAAGATTAATCTTGCGCATTCAGTCCTGTGAGACTAAATACACCAGACGAAATAAGAACGAATTTAGGAAAAAGGTAAAGAATTATAGATTTTGTATCTTCCCTTTTGGCAGTGCCAATTATGGCTAATTTGCAAAGGCTTGCATCATAATAATGATTTCCAAAATATTGCATCATCCTACCTGTACTCACTCGTGGGAATTGATTTATTGTAACATGTTTTGATCTAATTTAGACGTGAAAAAATCAACTAAACTACCAAAACCATAGCCTCTAGTTACAGAAATACAGAATTCCCTTGGCGTGAAGCCATTAAAAATACGACCAGCATCAAACCAATTATGATTTTCATAATTCACTGTGGCCTAAATATTTTCTAGCGACATACTCCGGTATGCTGGGTGTATACCTAGTGAATTTAGCAATAATTGCAGCTATTTGCACCAATATTTAAGCTACTCTAAAACCTATTAGTTTTCGAATTAGTTTCCAGTGTAACCATGTTTACTTGCAATCTGCATTACAGCTACAGCTTGGTGATGTGCTAGACTTAAAGCTATTTCATATGTATCCTGTGAAACATATCCTACGCCTCCCACTACCGCTTGTGCGTTTTTCATAGCCCTTTGGACTAATGGTCCTATTGATTGGTTTGTAAGATAAGAAGATTCAATCGATAACATGATAGCCTGATTCTGACTCTTGATAATCTCATTAATGAATTCCTCTACATTAATCATAAGGTCTTTTTCAGTAAATATTGTGCCATCGGAAATAGCAAAATTCACAACGATACCTGCTTCAATTGGTTTAATGTTTAACTTTGATAATAACGATGCCGTCTTTTGAGAAATCGTTTCACCTGCCCGAACAACAACCGAGTCTTTGGTAACCCATATCGTACCCTGATCGATCTTAGTTGCTACACCCGCTTCTTTAAATTCTGATAATACTGGACCAGGCGTTATTCCCGTATTACCGGACGGTATTGAAATTTCTTTCTTAGCCACATCTCCTCCTTTAGCAGCTAACAATACCTTGTTCTTTTCAAATATCAAATTAAGTTTGAACGGACTAATTTTTGTAAACATCAATGCACATTGACCCTCCAATTTTTTTGAGAGTTCTTCAATTCCATTTATTCCATCTATCTTCTCAAATGCGCGTTGCGCCACTTTGTTTTTAATTATCAGTATCTTGATTTCGTTGTAAAACCTTTTTCGTATCCTCATTAATTGTTCAGCTCGAACTTTATTCATGTTTGATAGAGCAATGACTGTGTGTTCTCGTGGAAGTTGTTGCATTTCAGCAAATAGCCGTTGTTTTTTCTTGGGGTAATGCGTTCTATTTGTAACGTTGAAAGAATTCATTTTCATTGATTTCATTTTTTGGCTTCACTCTTACCGGACTTATCATTTACCGGTTTTCCCATAGTGAATTTGATCATGATACTGCGAATATTTTTGTCACCCTGAGGTAATTTCTTTTCTATAGTAGCTATTATGGCAGAAGCATTGGACGCAAGATTTTCATCATCCATCTTTTCATCCCCTATTTTGGTAGCTAAGTTCAACTGATTCTTAGATCGCATTCGAACAGACCCTCTAAATCTTTCAGCTATATTTTCAATAGGTGCTCCATAAGGAACGGGGGACGGCATTTTTCCTTTCGGACCAAGAAATTGTCCTAAAGATCGACCAACACTTGCCATAAGCGATGTATCGGCAAGAAAGAAATCGTATGACCGGACTATTTTCCGAGCCTCTCTCTTATTAGTTCCAAGTCTGTTCAACTCATCTTGTTCTATTACTTTGTCAACCCCTGCTTTGCGAGCCCTCGTGCTCATATCTCCAGACGCGATTACGCATATTTTTGCATTTTTGTGGATTCTGTGTGGAAGCTCCACTACTTCTAGCAAATTAAATCCTCTTTTTACGTCAATGTCTTTTAGTACTACAATAAGTTCAACCGACTGAGTAAATCTTCTTTTTTGTACTTTCAGCCCGAGCGTGTTTAATAATCCCTATAAGTTGAGTATCGCTATACATAGGTACGATAAATTACGCGGTTATTGCCATTTAAAATCGTTTATGTTTTACGATGATGAGCCGTAATTCCTTTTTTCCCCTCTTTTTAATCAACGGGCCCGGAGGGCTTCGATCCCTCGACTTCCGGCTTTCTTCACTAGTTTTTAGAAGGCAGGCGCTCTATCCAAGCTGAGCTACGAGCCCTATTTGAAATGTATTATCTATTTTTCAAACGGTCAATAAATAACATTACAGATGTCTTATAAACTATCTTCAAACTGACCGGAAAGAGCACTGATGGACTATCAAATTAGGGGGTCATACAATCATTGAAAATTTCTAATCATCCTGTGCAGCCCATATAATTTTGGATAATCATACTTATACTTTAAGACAATGATTTTATGTATAAAAAGGTATATAAAACAACTTTAGTTTATAAACAAAGTCATAAAATAATGGTAGACGCTCCTCAGCATCAAGAACAAGTTAAGGGAAGAAATGAATTGATCCAAACCTTCCTATACAGTATCAGGTCAAAGGAAACGCAGAATTTGTATCAAAGACAAATAGGATATTTTGAAGAGTTTCATAAGCAGCCAGTTGATAAACTTCTAACACTGGATACAAAAGTAATCGAACAAATCCTAATTTCTTATACCGTTTCTATGCGTGAAAAGAAGTCTGTCATATGCTACAATTCATAGTAGATTAGCAGCTATGAGTTCATTTCTTGAACTCAATGATGTTTCTATTAACAAGAAGAAAATCAGGAAGTTTATGGGTGAGAATATCAGGACTGTAAAGGATGAGGCATATACGCATGAAGATTTGTTGAAGATGTGTGAACAGTCATCTTTTCGTGCAAAGTTAATTATTGCAATTTATAGTTCAACTGGAATAAGAAAGGCTGCATTAGCTGATTTACAACTTTGTCATTTGACTAAAATTCAAGAAAAGGGTATAAGATTATACAAGTTCGTAATTTATGAAAATACTAAAGATGAGTATATCACATTTTGCACACCTGAATGCGCTAATCTGATTGATGCTTATCTGGACCAGAGAAGAAAAGCAGGAGAGAAAATAACGGATGAATCCTATTTAATTAGAAATGATTTTAATTATTTCGGCATCAATGCAAGAAATCCAAAGAAGTTAACGGTTCAGTCACTTGCTAAATTAATCACCTTTGTATTGGATAGGTCTGACTTTAACTTTAGACAGCCAAATCATAAGACTGAAAACTATGTTTACAAGAGACAGAAGAAAAGCCTATTTCATGCATTCAGGAAATACTTCAATACCTGTCTTGCTAACTGTGACGTTAATGTTACAATCAAAGAGATGTTAATGGGCCATTCAATAGGACTTGATGACACATACTATAAGCCGAATGAAAAGCAACTATTAGCCGAGTATTCTAAAGCCATTAATGAGTTAACAATTGAAGAATCTAACCGATTAAGAACTGAGTTAGATGTGTTGAAAGAAAAGCAGGATAAAATCGATATGCTTGTGTCTCGTATACAGCTGTTGGAAAAGCAATATCAAGGTGAAGTCAAGAAGTGAATTCCACAAATTAGTAATTTTAATTTTTCATGCTGGCGGTACTCTTTGCCGCGACCACTATTTTTAATCAAAAGTTTATCAAGCAGAACGGAGATTGACAACCCCTTACTGCCTGACTTGACTTGTCATCCATCCATGTATTCATGTATTCATGTATTCATAGTTCAGCAAACCAATGCATTCATGATGTGCACTAACTCAAAAAAAGTTCGAGCTATTAGATTATATCATTTCTCATTTAAATAAAATTATCGGCTGCTCATTTCCTTGTGGTTTCTTAATCCGAAAGTGCTTAAGAGCGAGCATTGCTGCATCGAGTACATCGTCTGATACAGTGTGATTTTTGTCTAGTCTACCTGAATTATCCGACACTGCTGTTCTCAAAGAGAGGATAAGTTTTTCAAATTTACTATTAATTCCAATGAGTTGTCGAGGCGTGTATTCGAGGAGTTCCTTGACATGCCAGAGCATGTTTCTTCCTTCAGTGGAAAAATTCACAGCGAGCGGCATGAAATGAATTGATCCAAACCTGTTATAATGACCATCTGAGTGTTCCTGTATTTGTCATCCTTGACACATAACCAAGCCATTAATCTTAACATGAATTCTGTAACACCCAAGCCCGTCGACTTTAATAAAAATAGGTGCTTGTCTTTGAATGAACCATCTTGGACCATTAAGGTATCATACAGTAAACGCTCGTAGTCGAAGAGGGGAAATTCACGACCAGATTTCCGAGGATTCCCGCATACGTGATTGAAACAGCAAGTCTGATTCGTTGCTATGGCCTTTTGAAGATGTTCTTCTTTATCCCAAATCCAGAAAGGAAGTCCATCGTAATATAGAGAGAATCAGACTGTAATGCTGATTCCCTCTCTGATGGTTGACGTGTCGTGTCTTTCTGGTATCGTTGAAATGGTAGCATGCCATTAATTACGTCAGGTAGTACGTCAACGTAATTCTGAACGTGTTATTGTTTAGACGATGCAACTCCGCTAAGGATCGTTTGCTGTATCCGTGGATTATGTTTATTTGATTCTGTATAATCTCATGGTGCATCTTGTTGCAAAGATCCATATTTCCTTAATCCGTCTCTTTAATTCATTGATGTATGCATACCTGGTCCTGTCTGAGTTTGGTACACCAGTTGTATGAATCTACGTTTTATGCTCTGTCGTAACTCGCATAATGTTCTTTCTGATATCGTCTTATTAGTTTGTTCAAAAATGTTTTTGATGATTTCCTTGTCAGGAATTCGTCTTGATTGTTAAAGCTAGCAATTAACGACTTAACTATATGACGCTCTTCATTGGTGAACTTGGCCACGCTTATAACTTCCACTAATCGGAAGATAAAGTTTATTCAGTTATTCCAGTTTGGTCGTGACGAACCTTCTGCAGTTTTTGAATGCTATGCTCCAGACTTTATTGCTTCTGTATCCATCTAGATTGTTTTCAGTTACCTGAATGTACTAAATCATCATCTGCAACTTACCATTAGTTAGTATTCGCACAATAAGTAATTGTAGGATAGGTTTCTTAATATAGTACTAGTTAGTGTGCTGGTTCTATAAAGACATAGAGATAGTCTTAATTATTAGTGACACGGAACTTTAATATTTTTAAGGCTAATAATACAATTGCAACGGATAATAATATAAGAATACTACTGGTAGAAGACGAGAAGGACAGCGGATTTGTATTTGAGTTAATTCTAACTAGAGAAGGCTATAAAATTGATAATTATACTGATCCTATTAAGGCCTTGTCAGCATTCAAGCCGGAGTATTACGACTTGATAATTACTGATTATTTTATGGCAGGTCTCAATGGTTTAGGGTTTATTCAAAATATACGAAAATTTGATAATTTCGTTAAGGCAATATTGCTTACTGCATGGGAGCCACAATCAATTGGGGATGAAGTTCGAAAATGGTTCGTTAGGGTCTTAGGTAAACCATTAACTGAAGACAAATTAATCAAAGAAGTTAGACTTGCTCTGGCATAATATGCGCATTAAGTCTTAGAACGCGTTACTCAGGTATAAAATAGCCTAGAGGACCTTACACTTGTAAGAAATTATTCGACAATTATGTTATATGGGTACGTTGTCAGATCTTCTTTGTGTAAGAATCGACTAGTGACATTGGGGTAAACCCAGAAGTGATATGTTAAAATTGGGTAACTAAGTCATGCCTGTTATGAGACAGAACCCGTACATAATCAGTATATTACCTGTATTCATTATCGGTGTGCTTGTCGCCGCGACTGGAAGTAGTATTCTTGCAGTGATACTGGTTAAGTGACTCTTGAGATTGTGGTAAATGGCTCAAGTAAAAAGGAAGATATTGATAGTTGACGACGAGCCCGATGTAGGCCAGACCCTGAAGATGATACTTGAAGAATACGGATTCGACGTAGATTGTTTTACAGATCCTCGTAAGGTTTTAGAAAATTTCAGACCAGATTTCTATGCCTTGATAATACTCGATATCAAAATGCCAGAAGTCAATGGATTTGAATTATACCATAAATTAAAGTCCAAAGATGCAAATATTAAGACCGTATTTCTCACAGCGCTGAGTAATGTAGAGGATTATAGTACCCCATCGAACAAAGTGTATCCAATAATGGGAGAGAGGCATTTCGTTAAAAAACCAGTAGACAATCGGGACCTTTTAGAACAGGTTTATTCAATTTTGGTTCGGTAACGTTTCCCATCTTTTCTTCGCTGCTGCGGCTATTTATTTTCTAATAAAAAGAGATTCTACTCTACTTTATCCATTAATAGATTTAGCAATTCATCATAAGTTATTGTATCCGGCCTATTGGCTTGGTCATCATAATAGCAGTTCCTTAATCTGGCCATTGTTCTAGGGTCTAACTTGATTGTCTCATAATTTCCGCTTCTGTTTCTGATGTCTTTTTTATTAGTACGAGGAATAACCAAGTCCAACTTACCTACTTACTAACTACTTAACTCATCAATTTTTGATGAAGTAAAATTTAAGCGAGTGTTGATGAAGCTGATGAATTAAATGTATCAAACAGGTCTTTCATTATTCTTCTAACCTTCATCTTTTCATTCTCGCACATGGAAGAATATCTTTCTCCTGCAAGAGGCATCTGATTTGATTCTACTGATGATGATACAAATGATAACGAAGCGCCTGACCTAATTCTATTATTATAATTATTATTTCCAAGAAGCCCTCTTCTTTGTTGAACTTTTAATCTGGGTAAACTGTAGTTTCTCATTTTTATCTACAGCAAAGTGTTTTAGGAATTTTTCAAATTGTGGGTTTAATATCATGTCAATTCTATCTCCTATCTAATTAATAAAATAATATTATTGTCATTGATACGACGACATCTTCTGCTTGTCTGATAAATTCTGTGCGGCAATTAAGGAAGCTGTTCGTTCATCATCTGTCATCTGTCGTGGTATTAATCCCTCTGTCTCTGCTTGTTTAGCGTTAAGAAGTTTTTGTTGTATTGGGATATAATTTGCATTATACAAATATTCAAATGAATTCTCGGTGAAAAGTTTGAATGTGTCTTGAAGTGTTATCTGTGGCTTTACGCCAATGACTTGACCTTCATCACTTTTGACTATGAATTGAATGGCATTGTTATTGTTATTATTACCATCTCTTAAATCAAAAAGTTTTTGTGCATTTTCTTTCTTGAAAGGAAGGGTATATACAATTTCTGAACCACTGGGCCCCACATTCCTACGCTCAGAATATCCGGTTTCATGATTGGGAACGGTCTCGAATCTGAATATCGTTTTATTATATTTCTCTGGAAGATGTGCCGTCGTTTTCTGAATATCACCGTGAGCATCATATGCTATTATCTTACTACTTGATAACAAATACTCTGAGTTATCTGTGGTCTTAAGCCTGATGATTGAAGTAACTATTCGCTTAGGTCCCTGCTTTCCTTTACAAATTCCCGTTCCTTCTCCGTCCGTATACCATTTTCCGCTTTTTATATCAATACATTTTGCACGGAAGTTATTCCATTTTGTTTCTTCGACAGGCGTCCATCTCTCATACGGAATTTTTTCTTCCGAATCGGCGAATTGTCCTGACCAGCACAACTGCTCTTTATCAAAGTTGAACAGATTTTCAAGCTCAAGGCAATCTACAACTACATCAGCGTTAACATTAGCGTTATCCTGTTTTTTGTTCAATTATATACTAATAGAAATGAATTTCAGTATTTAGCTTTTATTTTTTAGGTAGGAATATATTCCCGACTCGTAATTGTCGCATTCTCGAAATATTTTTGTAAGTAGTCCTTTTTCTTTTGTCGAGACTCTGGAAAACCTCGATAATCTGTTTCATCCGCAAGTAAGACGGGGAAAGACGAACCTGATTCCCCGATAGTTTCCAAATCTCCATACTCCAATTGCAATTTAGTTTTTTGCTCTTCGATGCAATAAAACTCCCTGCGACATTGACTGCAATATCTTATTGCGTCTTTACTGTTAATAGATAGCTGTATCTTACAGATTGGACAAGTCCCGACAGCTTTCATTTTAATGATTTCAATACTAAACCCATGGTAATTTTCTTATTTGTTTTTCGGTTGGTTCGTTAGGTTTATCGTCCGGCACTGTTTCGATTCTTACCTTTACCTTTTTACCTAACCATTTTTTGGACATACGGATATGAGCAGAATTACCACAATTATCTATAGTATAAGTGAATTCTTCAACATGCATGTTTTTAACCACAATCCAATCTTATAAAATATCAATATAAGTATTACTACGTAATACATTAATATAGAGGTAATACATGGTATTACATTACATATAACATGAGTCAGGAAATACAAAATAATTTTGAAAGCAAAGTCTCGTGTAAAATCGAGACAAATAGCAGGGGATATAATACGACTGTCCATGTCTACGAGGGCGCTAAAAAAAGCAGCCATTGATGAGACAATCGCCAAAACTGTCTACGCTCATCAACAGCTGCAGCAAAAACTAGCGCCATCCTTGAGCGGAGACATCGAAGTAAAATGAGTGATGAATCAATCGATCTTTTTTTCGTGCGTAAATTTAGAGGACTGGATCGATTTCTGTTTGTATGGTGTCAGTCAGTGGGTTATCTTCAGTCGAACAAACATTTGTTCGATTTGTTCTATTTACTTTGAATGAGAAATTAACCGCCAGTTGCTGTTGCTTTTTCTACGGGACCTATTCTTTTACCATTAATATAGAGAATCCAGTATTCTCCTTCTAATACGACTTGATGCGTCATAAAATCGGCCTAACCCGCTACCATTGCGGAGAGCTCTTCTTCTCCGTCTAAACCTATACCAACGATTATACCAACGATTTACACGATGTTTGTGAGTTGTAATTGGAGTTGGAGTTGGAATTGGAATTTGTTGATTTATGTTTATTGGATTGGATTTTTCACATTCATGTTCAGATTTAATATTAGTAGCGCATATATGGAAATTTTTGTAATATGGATCAAGTAATTTATTGCAAGTTGGACATGATTCAAATTTAGATTCTTCCTCCTCTTCTAATTCTCTCTTTTTCTCTTCAGGCAAGCATCTATAATGGACATTCTTGAAAAATCTGTCTGTGACTTGATTACAATAAGGACAAGTCCACTTACTTGCTTCTAATCGTCGTTGTATCTCTTGCTCTGCTTGTCGAATTTCTAGTTTTGTTTTTAGTTTTTCAATTATTGAGGCTTTACAGGAATGTATCATCAGAAACCATTTATCACCTCTAGTTTGGCAGTTCTCACAGTTCCAACTATCAGCGCCTGGACTGGACCTATGAATATGATTTACAATTCTTGGAAGTGGAATTTTTCTTATACTACAGATTTCAATGTCCAGCTTTGTTATTTCCGGATTATTGTATTCCTCATCGGCTGTGTCTTTGTTAGGTTTGTCCTTGTCGTCGATAATAACGGTCATTGTGGAATACCCCCAAATTTACCACAAACCGATGCATCATTAGTGAAACAATCTTCTATCTGATTCTTAGAGAATTCGGTAAATTTATGACGCGGAGATTGACTATTAAAAAAATATTTTTTTTGTAATTCTAATGTTATCTGTTTTGAATAGAATGTGTTGTTTAAAGGTGCGCGATATCTTTCAAAATCTGCTATAAAACAGGATTTGGGATTTGAGAGATACTTGTCTACCAACTGTTTAACAGAAATTTCAGTTTTATTGGCATCTTCCAGTCTATAAATTTCAGAAATATTTTTTTTATTTTCAATGGCTATCTCCGCGTCATATATTTTTCGTCTTCTAGTAGAATCTTCTAGTTCTAGTTCTAGCCTAAACGGATAGGGATAGATTGATAGGTCATTGACTGTGAGTCTTTTATCATTTTGATTTTGAAAAAGTGAAAAGGTTCTGTCTTCATTGTCTACAGGAAACCAGATTTTCTCCCTTCCATCAATTACACTTCTGACGCAATCGACTAATCCACAGTTAAGAAGTGGGTAAAGAAAATCATCTCTAATCTTTTTGGTACTTTCTTGTGTTTTTTCGGCCAAATCCCCAGAACCAATTCCAATATGAATTTCCTTTTCAATCAGTTGACCATCTTCTCAGTATTCTTTTGGCTTATTTCCCATCTCATCAATTGCGGATATGAAGACTTTCTCACACCAATCGGCTTGATATGGCCTGATATTGCTCCCGGCTTTATCTATCAAGTCTAAAACTGTCCTTAAATCGTCGAATGTCGGAATTATGTAGAATGCTCCAGTGTTTTTGTTTACGAGCCTGGGCCGGGAATCCATGCGAATCTTTGCCACAACTGCGAGATACTTTCTAATCCTTTCAGTAACTGTCATGGACCATGGGTCTTTTCCAGGTATGGCATTTGCGATTGCTGGACCAAAGAATAACTTGATTCCAAACTCTTTTGGACCTAGGAAGCTGCTGTGATGTTTTATCTTCTCAAATATTATTTCGATAATTTTCCTTGCCTTTTCCTTGTCCTCTCTGGATACTACTTCCTCGGCATACTATTCCGGTAGTAGACCACATTTTTTCATAAGTAAAGCATTGGCGGCCCGAATTTTTTGTTCACTTACATTAGGATTTACATTTACCAGTCTTCGATTCTTTTCAGCAAATCTTTTGTTCTCAGTGTCATCAATGACCCTTGTTGTGAAAATCAGAGGCATTCCGTGAAGAATATTCTCTTTTGCTCTAAAGTTTCCTTTACCTGATTGTTCAGTGAAAATATATTCCTGATCTCGCTCACTGTCTTGGCTTATTAGTGTCATCATACTGTCGAAAAAAGAATCCTGCGGAGTATCCTGAAGTAAAATAATCATGTAGTCCAGGTCAATGAACTTCTTTTGTTTAGACAAAAGTTCACGTATTTTTCTATCAATTTCTATAATCTTTAGCCTGCATTTTCTCATGAGTTCCTTGTCCCTATATTCAGGACTCTTGTCTTTTTCAAGTTCCAGTTTATCTTTCTCTGCGTCCTTTTCAGATTCCAATTTAGATAATATTGGCTGAATTGGAATTAAACTGCCATCGCTATTGGTTAACACCATTTCCCCTTCTTTGTGAAGAAATGCCTTACTGGAAGCACTTGCTAAGACTTTGACATATCAATCAGGAACGAACGAAGCAACATGATTTAGATTGTAAGACTTGCCAACCCCTGATTTACGGGAGTTGATATTATGCCCTTGCGGGTTCTTAGTTGCTGCACCCATCATTCCCAGAAATATTTGATCTATTGAAGTCTTGTCGTATTCTGCTTCTTTGTACATTGTATCAAAAATAAATTTAATATCTTTCTTCCGGAACTCGTAAATTGATAATCTGTTTTACTCGATTTTCATCTGCTGGAGAATCATGTTCATCCTGATGGAATTCTTTTTCCCAAACTGATGAAATATGTGACATAATGGCCTTTTTTACTGGTTCGCTAAAGACACCGTTCACCCATTCATCAAAATATTGTAGAGTCTTTTTCATATTGTCCCGATAGAGAACAGTTTCAACATGTTGTCCATTACATTCGACGTAAAGAAGAGCCCCCCTAAATCCCAGTTGTTTGACTCCTAACTGCTTCAACTCATCTGTGATATTTAGGAATTTGACAGTGGTCTTGCTGTTGTCTTCGTTCTGCTCGTCAAGAATCTTTTTCTTATCAGATTCAAAATCGTCGTCTGACATTTAATCTAGCACCTCGACTTTCAAAACGCTGGAAATGCTCTTGTGATATAATTTCGAATTAATATCTTCGAAGATTCTTCCTACTGCCTGCTTCAAAACAAACTCTCTTGTCTTTTGATCCAGTGCTGCGAGTTCTTTCACCAACTTGGGAGATAAATCGGATAGGCTAATCAGGAACTCAGGAATAGGACTAAATATTCCAATCTTCAGATAATGAAAACTCTGATTTACGTAATGTCTGTTTGATATTAAACAGAAATATTTGTTGAAGTTGTCGTTTGGAGTATCAAGTAAGTCGGTTGGAATTTTAGACTTTGATGATCCGACAGTTGCTAATTGCCGTTTTAAGTTATCAACCAAATACGATTGAGTCCATTCCTCTGCAGGAGACTTGAGGACAATAAGTTTATCTTCGGGGGAGTTGATTATTTGCATTAACAGTCGTCTCTCTCAATTATCAGTGTAGTTGGTTGGGTTGGATTGTGGGCCGTTCGGTCTGGCTGGTAACCGGACCATCTTTTTTTTCATCAATTAATTTGGTTAATAATTCGCAATAGTTTTCCAACGTTGTGATTAAAATGTCGGAGTCAGCACTATAACTTTTTTTGAGTGGGTTTTTACTATCTGTTTTATCCATCATTTAGGCTTTACGGTCTTTTTGTTGGACGATTCTGCAGGGTTCGGGACTCTAATTCCAAGCTCTGCAGAATTCACTTTTTGCTTTTTGACGTTCACGTAATTTCTGCAATGAGGACAATGGGCGACAAATCGGTTTTTCCCCACCATAATTCCACGCATGCCCACAAATTTGGCACTTTAATGGCGTAACTTCTACCTGAATATACATTCTGTGAGTGATAAGCCCGTTGTATTTTAACTTTATAATTATTACATGATTACCTACAATATGTTGTATTTACTATTAGTTTAACTATTAGTAAATATAATAATTATAATAATAGTTTAACTATTAGCAATGACTGAATCGTAATCCTTTTAACCTGCAACTTAGTTTTACTTCTAAATAAAAATCTATTTTCAGATGAAAAATCTAAATAGGTTAGATCAGTTAATTGGACTTTTAAAATACTTAATACTTCCTCGTGAATTGTTTGTGTTTGTAGTAGAAAATAGCCGCTGAATCAATGATTTTATACATATCATTTTTTATCTGTCAACTAGAATTAACTAAAATGGAAGGATATTGTGTTAAATGTAAAGCAAAAAGAACCATGAATGATGAGAAAAAGGTTACAATGAAAAACGGAAAGCCCGCGACACAAGGAATTTGTTCAGTATGCACAACAAAGATGTTTAGAATAGGCTAAATGAAAAAGTGGATGTTACCTTGAATATCGATAACACATAACTATCACCTACGAATTATACGATTAGGCATTTCTAGGTTGCGTAATAAGATGGTTAGACATTGTCAATACTCGAATTTTTTGTTTTTGGCTTAACTACATCCTGATCAGATAATTTTTCTAGCGCCTGCATTATCTCAGTCTCAATCTGCTCCAAATTTTTCCTCTCTTGTAAAAGAAAAGAGTCAAACTGTCTGGGTCTAAATGGACGTATCGTACCACTTGAATCATGAGTAGATACTTTTCTTTGTATATCTTCTGTAATGGAATTTGTTATTATTCTATTATTCTTAGAAATTTCACCCAATTTCATATCTATATCATTAATTTTTTCCTTAACTAAATGAAGTAGATCACCTCTGAGAGTTTTTAATTCAGAAAAATCTGCCATGGGTTCAATCTGCTTAATTTTTTCCTCATACATCTGAGATTCTTCATTATATTTTGACATTAACCTGTCAAATTCCACTTTGTCAAGTTTGCCTTTTTGAAATGCTTCAAAAACACGCGTTATTGCGCCATTCACAATTGATTTTTCAGTTTGTAATATTTCAAGTTCTTGTCTATATTTCCGATGCCCTGAATAAGTCATATTTGAATGTGATTTATCATTTATTCGAATATTGCTGAAAAAGATAGCAGAGACAGAGCCTGCAACAACTGAAACAATTGCCAAAAATAATTCCAAGGTTAAGGTCAGACTAACTCTAGATTATTATATGTAAATTGCATATGGGACTTATTCATATGACCCGCCTTTTTACCCACTCAAATTTACGAAATTTAGGATCAGGATATCCACACTTAGCACACTGTTTTCCCCTTTTGTGGTATGCATTATGACCACATCGCCGGCATCTGATATGAGTTTTTTTACGCGTGAAATTTCCCATCGAAGTAGTTCCTTTCGTCATTTTATTCTCGATCTCCAGAATCTATTACTAGTTTAGGGGGGGAGAAATCATGACAACATTATCCCCTCTTACGACTATGGTACCCAAATCATTAGATTTATTATCTGATAACAGTTCTACCGAACCCTCGAGTAATAAATTCATATGTTGGTCAAAGCCCTGCAAACTACCTCTGATTACTTTACCGCCCTTTAGTTTTATGATTACACTCTTTCCAAGACTTTCATCCAATACTTTTACGGCCATATCGACTGACAATCGTAATCTACCTATCGTAATCCCTCCATTATGTCATATATTAAAGTTAATAATTTTTTCAAATAACTTGAGAATTTCCCTTGATAGTTAATAACAATGAGAGTCTCAAAATTCTCTTAACTCCATTACCACTCTTGTTATCTCAGCAACTGCATCAGATAACATAACTCGTCCATCGGTTTCATTTGCTTTACTAGGGTCACCCATTACACCATTAGTAGTAAACTTCGATATGGACCCTACCCCGGTTAAGAATACTGACTTTGCCCTTTGAGACAATTGCTTTGTACTTCGTTCTTTTTCCGCTAGCTCCATTTTTACTAAATCTGGACAGATCGCTAGCATCAATGACGTTTCTACATGACCTGCATGATCAAATGGAACACTCAAAAAATGCCAGTAATTTATTGCTAAAATATAATTATCTTTTAAAGTAGTTTCTCGTACATTTTGGGATAGGTATTCCAAAACGCCCATGTTCCCGTGATGCCCATTAATTATAATTATATTCTCGAACCCATTGTCTATTAGAGATGCCGAAATTCTTGTGAGAAGCGTTGATAATGTGTGACTGCTTATAGAGATATTTAAAAACGGGAGGTGCTCAAAGGATACCCCATAGGGGATTACTGGCAAAACTATTGAAGGAATTTTCAAAGAAATTTCACGTGCAATGCGTTCAGCAATGATTGAATCTGTGCTGACTGGTAAATGAGATCCATGTTGCTCAAGAGATCCTACAGGAACAATCGCCAGCCTAGAATTAGTTGACGATCTGAATTCTTTTATGTCTATGCTACTCATATCATAAACTAACATCTGATCTAAACGAAAAAGCCCCTCTTCTTATTTAATATATCTGATAGAATCTCAGTTTAATTTACATTTGAAGAGGTATTTCTAACAAAGCACTGGGATTATGATCACTTTCGAATAATTTTAGATTTAAACAAAAAAAGGGTCTTTTGCATACCGAATGCTCCAACTTGGGCATCTCTTGTATACAGTTGATAATTTTTGCGAATTATTGAAATTTTTTGTAATAAGTTTACCAAAAAATAGATCTATCCCAAATCTTCAGTCCCTATATAGAGCATATTTCGTAAGCATATTACTGAAAAGTTGATTGGTCTGTAAATGATGTAAGGATTTGGTATAATATTTATGCATACAACAGCTACTGAAATTGTATTTTTTGTCACCTGCCATATTGAGGATGAGGCTGACTATATGATAAGGAATGAACCAATTAGTAAGGTGTTCCAGCCATTGCAATAATATTTTAATTGTTGAAATCCAATAAAAGTTGTTACCAAAGCTGGCATTTATAAAACTATAACTAATCCGAATATAGGTACTAAGTCAAGGAGAAGCAATTATTCAGGTATTATAGGGCATCGAGTTAAAAGCTTTGCTTGATAGCAATCATATGGATTTGAGTTTCAATGTATTAATTTATCAAAAATAATGTTTAGCCGTTTTTAGCTACACATTGGGGAACTAACCAGACAAATATTCCTATTTATAGGTACAAACTATATCGTCCTATGTGGCTGGCTAGTTAAATCCATACTGTATAAGATTTATCAAGTGGTTGAGACTGTTCTGATTATATAGCTCAAAAAGACTTTATAGATTCGAAAATGACCACGATTGTTTCATTGACAATCTTATGAACCTCTGATGTTAGTAAACTTTATTGTAATATCGATAAAAAGCGCTAAAAAACAATGATATTGAGGTCTATAATCAAAGTCCTACTTACAAATCACTACTTACAAATCACTATAAACAGGACATTTCAGATCTAATATCCTATTATATCTTGATTTAGAAGAATTCTCCAATATTTCTCCAATATTGTTCCATTCAATTCTAATTTCATAGGACATTGACCCAACAATAATAATTCTAATATTCTGAACGATAACGAACCAAAATTAGAAAGGTTAGTCGATTTGGACTCTATCTAGTTTTATTGATTAGAACCTTGCCCCAATTCACTTCCAATTTATCTGCCAAATACAGCCGGACTGCTGCTAGTAATGTTTTACTTTCCAATTTCTGTCCCCTTGATTGAATAGATTTTATACTATCTTTTTGCAGGACTCTAAAGGAATCTTGACAAATAATTGGACCTTGATCTAAATCTTCAGTAACAAAGTGTGCAGTACACCCCACTATTTTTGCACCACGTTCATATGCTTGTACATATGCATATGCACCAGGGAATGCTGGCAAAAGCGATGGGTGTATATTTATAATTCTATTTGGATATCTCCAAACAAAATTTGGAGTAAGAATACGCATATATCTTCCCAGGACTATCAAATCAACGTTGTATCTTTCCAATATTCTCAATATCTCCAATTCTGCTCTTGATTGTTCTTTATGTACGATGTGATAGAACGGAATTTTGTATCTTTTTGCAACAGTTTCTAAAGTGCGTTCGCTACCAATTATTACTACTTTATCTGCCAACATCATTCCATTCATTTTTGAATCTAAAAGTTCCGTTAAGCAATGAGCTTCTTTACTCACAAAAATTGCAACATTTTTTATTCTTTCAGGTTCTTGATAATGAATTTTTATTTCCATTCCAAGTTTCTTTCCTAGATTCTTCATTCCGAGACTCATATTTTCTTTTTGAATGTTCTGGAATGAAGCCTTTAGGTGCATACCAAACAAACCATTGACTACGTTTTGGTTTAACTCGTCAATATTGCCATCGTTGGAGAATATAAAATTTGTAATATCTGCAATTACACCTTTCCTGTCTTTGCCCACGACAGTAATTTCAATGAAAGTACTTCTTTTCCTCATCCTATCTGCTATAAAATAACTTGGATTAAAATATTAAATCCTAAAACTTATATAAGATAATGGATGCTAGGTAGAGAAATGGGTAAACCTGTTATATGTTTGCTTCAATTGTAGATACTAATTTTTAGGAAATTTGAAACTTCTATGATTATGAGGTGAAGAAAATTAAAATCTGAGCAAAAACAAGGAAAACCCGTAAAATCGAGGAATAGGAGAGATTTTGACTATAATAATCCTACACAAAAGTGTGTTATATGTCATACAATCTCTAATTGGCACTGCTACCAGTGTGATTACGATTTTTGCAACAACCATTTTCATGACTATGATCATAAAAAAATTTGTAAACTAGAATGATTTAAAAATTGAACCGAAAATTATTAAAATTTAATGTCAACATACAGCGAATACGAATGCGGGGGGTGGGATTTGAACCCACGAATCCCTGAGGAACAGGGATGTATGGGACAATACTATAATGTCCCTTTCTAAGCATCGCACCCGTTTTCACTATTAATGTTAACGAGACCTGCGCCGTTGGCCTGGCTTGGCAACCCCCGCACTATATCATAGCCTATGCCATAATAGCCAAATTTATCTATTCGTAATTCATTTCAAATATTATATTTTCATGCTTAACACAAGACTATTTGGAACTAATGGCATCAGGGGAGTATATGGAACAGATCTTAATTTGGAATTAGTCATCGACATTGCACATTCCCTTGCTGCATACTTTGAGAAAGGCCCAATTCTTGTAGGTTATGATGGACGTAGAACTAATAAAATAATTTCAAATGCTGTCAGTGCCACATTGAATTCAATCGGTCTCGATGTATTATCTGTGGGTATGATTCCGACACCTTGTTTACAATATTGCACAAAAAAAATGCATCGTAATGGCGGAATAATGATTACAGCTTCACATAATCCTCCTGAATATAACGGGATCAAACCTATCGCTTCAGATGGAGTAGAAATATCCAGACAGGATGAGGTCCGAGTCCAAGAAATATACAATAATAGAAATTTTAGAATAGGTTTGCACAACGGAGAAACAATAGAAGAGACTATAATTCCAACGTACATAACTGACGTTTTGAATCTAGTGGATATTGAAAGAATAAGAGGACGCAATTTAAAAATAGTAATGGATTTTGGTAATGGTGTTCAAGCGCGTGTTGCTCCTTACATTGCAAAGAAACTCGGGGCGTGTGTAATCCCTATGAATGGGATAATTGACGGATCTTTTCCTGCCCGAGGATCCGAGCCGACCGTCGAGAATTTGGGGGCCATGGCAAATGTGGTCAAGGCTGAAGGAGCAGATTTTGGTGTTGCCTTCGATGGCGATGGTGACAGGAGTATTTTTTGTGACGAATTAGGCAACATTCATTGGGGAGATAAAACAGGAACCCTTTTGATAAGGCATTTAATCTCGTACAAGCACAGGAACTCAAATGTAGTATGCCCTATAAACACGTCGTTGATTCTCGAAAAAGTTTGTCATGAACTTGGAACTGAGGTAATCTATACAAAGGTAGGAAGTGTTGAAGTATCTAGAGAAATGATCAAGACGAATACTTCACTAGGTTTAGAAGAAAATGGGGGCTTCATGTATGGCTTCCTTAATCAAGTAAGAGACGGAGCTATGACAACCGCATTAATGATGGAAATGATGTCGTCATACCAGGACACGTTATCAGAACACATGTCTACGTTGCCCGTAACATATCAATATAAGTCGAAATTAAGGTATGCGAATAATAAATCAATTCAAATAATAATTGATAACCTATCTTCACATGGCAGTCCAAAAAAGGTTGAAAATTTAGATGGCGCGAAAATTTGGATAGACGAAGAAACATGGATTATGGTTCGGGCTAGCGGCACTGAACCTCTAATAAGAATTTATGGCGAGTCCACAGACAGAGGTTTGCTAAATTCGAAAATTAATGAATATATCAAGGTTGTGAATGATGAGTTTCAAGTTAAGTAAGTATTGATACGTTCAAGTTGCGATGGATCACTAGTCTCCAAACATACAGTGTTTTGCATTTTAATATGATTGGGAACGTTTTTAATACACATATTTCTTTCAATTTCAATACGATGATCCCAAAAGGTGATAAAGTGTAATGAGTAAACCTTATTATGTAAAATTTGAAACTCCGCAAGATATAGTGAACGCAGTGTACGAAGCAGTTCGCATTTCTAAGCAGAGTGGAAAAGTGCGCAAAGGTACAAATGAAACTACAAAGGCAATAGAACGAGGGGTTGCCAAGTTAGTCGTTATTGCAGAAGATGTTCAACCTCCAGAAGTCGTTGCACACTTACCCATATTATGTGAAGAAAGAAATTCTGCTTTTATCTTCGTGCCAAGTAAAGAGCAACTAGGTAAGTCTTTGGGGATCGACGTCGGTTCTGCTGCTGTAGCAATAGTAGAGGCTGGAGAAGCACAGCATATTATTGAACAAGTAATAAGCTCTATTCCAAACTTTAAAGAAAAGAAGGAGTAGGTCATCTAAGATTGAGTAAAACGTCTGAAGAAAAGGTTACGCCAGCTGAGGTAATTCAAATCGTCGGAAGAACTGGTATTGCTGGTGAAGTGATACAAGTAAGGGTTAAAGTATTAGAGGGAAAGGATAAAGGACGTATTTTAACGAGAAACGTCAAAGGCTCGATACGAATTAACGACATATTGGTGTTACGTGAGACCGAAAGAGAGGCCCGTAAAATCAAGTAGTGATTGAATATTGAGTAAAGTAGCTGCTTCACAAAGAACCTGTTTTTTTTGTGGAAAACACATACAAGTTGGATTTGGAAACATGTTTGTAAAAAATGACGGTACGATACAGTGGACTTGCTCTACAAAATGTAAAAAAAATCTTAGGGTATTGAAGAGAGACCCACGTAAGATGAAATGGACTAGCAAGCACGTTAAAGGTGGGATTAAGGTAAAAAAAGCTAGGTAGGCGAGTAATTCTTGAATCAAGATGAAACTTTGATACTTATTAAACCAGATGGGATAAAGAGAGGCCTAATTGGAAAGATAATTTCACGTTTTGAAGAGAAGGGCTTCATCATTGGTAATATCAAATACCTCACGTTGACTGATGGAGATGCCAAGATTTTCTACAGTTCCCATCAAGAGAAACCATTTTTCAACGAATTGGTTCAATTCATTACATCAGCTCCGCTTGTAGCTTGTGTATTAAAGGGAAGTAACGCTATTAGTGTAGTTAGAACAATGATAGGTTCTACAAAAGCTTTTGAAGCAATACCGGGTACTATCCGCGGTGATTTTGGCCTTGGAATTACTGACAATCTCATACACGCCTCAGATTCAGTTGAAAGCTTCATAAAAGAGTCCCATGTCATTTTTGGTTAAGTGCAACTCAGGCAACCCATAGTTGTAGTGTTAGGTCATGTAGACTCAGGGAAAACTTCACTCTTAGATAAAATGCGAGGGACCGCTGTTCAATCAAGAGAGGTGGGTGGAATTACCCAGCATATAGGAGCAAGTTATTTTCCAATTGAAACAATTAGGAGTATCACAGGGCCGTTATTTAACAAAATCGCAGGAATTAATGTTATACCAGGACTATTAATAATTGATACGCCAGGTCATGAGGTGTTTGCAAATTTACGTTTACGTGGTGGGTCAGCAGCAGATATAGCTATAGTTGTAGTTGATGCCAACAAGGGTTTTGAAGCTCAAACAATAGAAAGCATGGAAATTCTAAAAAGTCGAAAGGTTCCATTCGTTATAGCACTAAACAAAATAGATCAAATCTCGGGCTGGAAGAGCAGCAAATCGACCCTCGTTTCTGAACAATTAAAAACGCAAGATTCCTACATTCAGTCTGCACTAGACGAAAAAATTTATAGTGTTCTGGGATCTCTTTCGCGGCTTGGATACAATTCAGAGGCGTTCTGGAGAATAAAAGACTTTACTAAGGAGGTAGCCATTGTACCTGTAAGTGCTGCCCGGGGTATTGGGATTTCTGAATTATTGGTAGTACTGGTTGGCTTGGCACAACAATTTATGAGTAAGAAACTTGAGCGACAAGTGGAGACCCGAGGCATAGTGTTGGAAGTCAATGACGAATTGGGTTTAGGTCCCTCTGCGAATATAATTTTAGTTGACGGAATTCTAAGGAAAGGTGACAAGATTGTAGTTTCTAAGAAAACCGGAGCGATAGTCACAAAAATAAAATCTCTTCTTCTTCCTAAAGCATTGGACGAAATGCGCGACCCGAGGGATAAATTCATGCCTGTAAAGGAGGTTATTTCTGCCGCAGGATTAAAGATAACATCTCCTGATTTAGAAGACATTTTGCCTGGAAGTCCAATTTACGTTCTCAAGAATGCTGAAGAGGAAAGTAGGCTGAAGTCAATCGTCGAAGCAGAGATAACTTCAGCAGTAATCAATACAGATGCAAATGGAATTATCTTAAGATGCGACGCCATTGGATCACTAGAAGCAATAACGGACTTATTAAAAAGAGATAAAATTCCAATACAATCTGCTGATATTGGTCACATTACAAAACGAGACGTGATAGGCGCGGCTGCCGTTAGAGAAAAGGATAGATTTTTAGGCGTCATTTTAGCATTTAATGTAAAAATTTTGGAAGATGCAGAAAAAGAGTCTGCAGCAAGAGGAATAAAAATCTTTAATGAAAAAATAATCTACAATCTAGTGAGGAGCTATTCTGATTGGGTAATTTATGAGAAAGAGCATGAGGAGTCGATAGTGTTCAACGAAATATCTCCTATTAGCAAGTTGCAATTTTTGAAGGGATACATATTTAGAAGAAACGACCCCGCGGTATTCGGAGCGGAAATACTAATTGGTAAACTTAGGCAAAAAACTCCAATAATAAATGAAGAAGGAAAACGAGTAGGCATCATTCATCAAATTCAAGACGCTGGAAAAAATATAGATTTAGCAACAAGCGGCATGCAAGTTGCATTATCTATGAAGGAACCTACAATAGGGAGACAGATAAACGAAGGCGATATCTTCTACACTGATTTAAGAAGCAAAGAAGCCAAATTATTAATCGAGAGATTTGACAATAGATTAAGCGAGTCGGAAAAAGAAGTATTCAACTATATACTTGCAAAAAAACGCAAGACCGACCCCGCCTTTGGATTATTGTAATTACATTCGCATGCTTTAGCCTACTGATACTTTTCTAATAGGTTTTCAAGCCCTTTTTCCCCAACCGCACCTATGGCCTTTTCTATCACTTTTCCATCTCTGAATATAATAAAAGTTGGAATCGCATAAACGTCAAATCTCATTGCAACTGCTTGATTGTCATCCACATTGAGCCTGCCAAATGTGACTTTCTCGCCAAATTTTTTTGCCAATTTGTCAAAAACGGGCAGCATAAATTGACACGGTCCACACCATGTCGCCCAGAAATCTACCAATGTTGGCTTATCTGAACCTACTATATCGTCGAAGTTTCTTTCTGATAACTCTACTAACGAGGAACTGTCCGAATGTGTACCCATACTGAAGTATGAATATTTTAATATTTAAATCTTGTAAAATCAGTAATCGATTTGAAATATTTTTGGATTGCTATAAATCGACTATATACTTACATGTGCATTTATTAGCTTTCTCCAAGACCTCCATTTCATGGAACGTGATGCCCTTCACCTCAGTTTTGTATTTGTGTTTTGTGATATCGAGGGGTTCTGTTAGTGTACTGGCTTCCAGTAAAATGCTAGAATTTAACCTCGAAATGGTAACGTGAAACCTGGACATTATTTCGCAATCGTTAAAAATTATCAAAAGAATCTTTTCTAACCAGTTATAAAGTAACACAATCATATCATCCCCGCGTATACTTAGAACTCGAAGTTTATGACCCTCTACACTATTTATATCAAACATGATGTTAATCAATCCTCTCGCAGATTGGTCAAATGCTTCCTCGATAGAAGAACCAAAAGCTTCTATATAGGCATCTGTCACGTGGTCGAGATATCTAAATCCTGGTAGCAATGGATGAAGTAAGACCTGTCGTTATTATAAAGAATCGTAAAATCTAAATGGCAAGACTTGATTTCAAAAAAACGTGAAGTTGGAATTGCCTCGTGGAATGAGAGATATTCAACCTAGTGAACATAAGGAAATAGAATTTATCAGAGAAAAATTTATACTAATCGTTAAGAAATTTAATTTTCAATTAATGGATCCTTCACCGATTGAAATGTTATCTACTCTTTCTGCGAAGGGTGGTCCAGCAATAATAGCCGATACTTACAATTTTGTAGATAAGGGAGGACGACACATTGCCCTAAGATTTGATTACACAGTAGGTTTATCGCGGTATGTTTCTACACGAAGAGATTTAAAGTTTCCAGCAAAACTTGCATCATTTGGTGGAGTTTGGAGATATGATGAACCTCAGATGGGACGATACAGATATTTTCACCAATGGAACGTAGAAATATTTGGATCTAAGAATATTGAAGCAGATATAGTAGTTATCGAACTAGTTGCACTATTCTTGAAAAGTTTGGGACTTGATGTCATTATTGAAATTAATCATAAAGGAATTTTGGAGGATTTTATATCTAACAATCTAAATATTGTAGATCAGAACATAAAGGAAGAATTGTTCAGGGCAGTTGATAAAACTTCAAAAAAACAAAGCGACGAAATAATGAAAGAATATAATGGTAAACTTAATTTACATGATTTAAGTCGAGTAATAGACTTTTCAAAATTCAATGGTTATCCTGATGATTTATCCGATGAAACGGTTCTGAAATCTGATTCTTGGAAGGAATTAACTCAAATATTTTACTCCCTTAAGGAAAGAAATTTGGAGAATATAAGGATAAATTTTGGCATCGTACGCGGGTTAGATTATTACTCGGGAATGGTATTCGAAGCACGCGATCCCAAATTAAATATTGGATCTTTAGTAGGCGGAGGGAGGTATGATAAACTAACAGAAATTTTTGGTAGAGCAGATGTAGGGGCAATTGGTGCAGCAGGAGGTATAGAAAGAATAGTCATCGCAATGAAGCAAAATCCCACCATTATAAATAAATCGAATTCCGTAATTTATGTGGTACATTCTTCTGGATTTAGACAAGAGGCGTTAAAAATGGTAACGTTCTTACGTAATAATGGTTTTTCAGTGGACTATGACATAAACGATAGAAATGTAAATAAGCAAATTATTGATTCTGCGCAGAAGGGTGCTTCAATATTAATAGTGATAAATGAGCATATAACTAATGATGAAATAATTTTAAAATATAAAAATTCGGAGCGATCTATAAGGGTACTTGATTTAGTCAGAGAAATCAAGTCAATTTTGAAATAACTACATTCTAATTACCACTTGAGTCCTCATCTTTAATAGGCCACTCGATTTCTTGTCATAAACTATCCTAATAACCAAATCTGGTGGATCATAACTGACAAAAAGATCATTTTTTTCGAGTCTTTGAATGTCATAACCTGTTATAATCCGTTCACTATCAATGCCATTATCAATTAATTTCTTGATTCCAGCTTTAATAATTTCTTGGTCGCTAGTATTTGGTGAAAATAGAACTTTTCCCAGAGGCTCTAATATCATTTTTAATGATAAATTCTTTGAAGTACATAAATCATATGGTATTAATGAAATTGAATGCCATTTTGAAACAACAAAGATATTTATGATTGAATATCATCGAAAAATAGGGGCCTGAAGGAGGTATATGATGGTTGACTGAAAAAATTTACCACGATATACTAATAGTGGGATCAGGTCTTGCAGGTTTACGGTCTGCAATTGCCTGTGCAATGACAGATAGTAGCCTTAGTATAGGTGTCATTTCAAAAGTTCAGGCCATGCGCTCGCATTCGGTCTCGGCTGAAGGGGGCACAGCTGCTGTATTATTAGAAGACGAAGGAGATAATATAAATTCACATATTTTTGACACCATAAGGGGGAGCGATTTCCTCTGCGATCAGGATGTAGCTGAGAAACTTGCGCTTCAAATGCCTTATGAAATTTATCAATTGGATCAGTGGGGTATGCCTTGGTCCAGAAGAAATGACGGAAGAATTGATCAGCGGAAATTTGGCGGATATTCGTTCCCAAGGGCAACCTATGCTCAAGATAAAGTCGGTTTTTATGAAATGCAAACACTATACGATACCTGTCTAAAATTCGATAACATTCATTTCTACAACGAATGGTTCACCACCTCTATCCTGAAGGATGATGAAAAGAACTTCGCAGGCCTAATTGCTATTGAATTGAAGAGCGGTAATTTACATGTTTTCCAAGGCCTTTCAGGAATTATATGTACGGGGGGAGCAGGGAGGGTATACAGTTTCTCTACCTACGCTTATTCGTCCACGCCTGATGGCTTAGATATGGCTTTCAGGTCTGGACTAGCGCTCAAGGATATGGAATTTGTCCAATTTCATCCTACAGGAATTTTACCTTCAGGAATCTTAATTACTGAAGGAGCAAGGGGGGAAGGGGGATACCTAATTAACAACCAAGAAGAGAGATTTATGAAAAAATATGCACCGGAAAAATTGGAGCTGGCACCTAGGGACGTAGTGTCAAGGTCTATGATGTTGGAAATGGCAGAGGGAAGAGGATTTAAGCATGAGTCTGGAGTAGACTGCTTAAAGCTAGATTTAACACATCTTGGAGAAGAACATATAAGTGAAAGGTTAGGTGGAATAAGAGAAATAGGAATCAAATTCTCAGGTGTAGACATTAAACGGGAGCCAATTGAAATTAGGCCAGTTTGTCATTATATGATGGGCGGGATACATACCAATGTAGATGGAAAAACGGAAATGATTGGATTGTGGTCAGCAGGTGAAGCAGCATGCAACAGTACTCACGGTGCCAATAGGCTAGGTGCGAACTCTACCTCAGAATGCCTTGTCTGGGGGAGGATCACTGGTGAACTAGCAGCTAGATACGCCAAATCCAAGAAAGGTAAAGCAATACATATTTTAGATAAGCAGGTACATTTAGAAGAAAAGAGGATTTTCGATGGGATTTTTCGCGGCAAGGGACAAGTTAATCCTTATCAAGTCAGGAAGGATCTGACTGACATGATGGACAGATACGCATACGTGTTTAGAAATGAAGAAGGTCTATGCGATGGGCTTAGAAAAGTCCAAGAGCTAAAACAATTATCTTGGAAACATGTTGATGATAATGCCAAAGAATATAACACAAATTTTACAAACGTTATGGAAATCGATTCGTTGTTAAGAATAACAGAAATAATACTTTTAGGAGCATTGAATCGTCAAGAATCAAGAGGTGCGCATTCAAGAACTGATTACCCAAAAAGGGATGACATTAATTTCTTAAAGCACACTCTAGCTTATCATGGAAACGAGGCACCGAAAATGGAATGGTATCCGGTTACATTTACTCGCTATGCGCCTATGGAGAGAAAATACTAATGGAGTCTTTGAATAATGGGAGAGGTAATCGAGAGGGTTTAAGAGGATGGTTAAATCCTTTCAGATATGGTTGGGAACGGGTCTCGTACTGGTTTCAAAGAATCACAGGCGTATTCCTATTGGTATACTTTGTTGGCCACGTATTTGAAACAAGTAACATTATTAATGGAGCTGACGCTTGGAAAGCGTTTCTTGAACTTACACAGACTCCGTGGGGGCACACTTTCTTGATATTAGTGATCGGAGCAAGCACATTCCATTCTGCCAACGGAGTAAGACTGATATTCACTCATTTTGGAGTAGGACTTGGTATGCCAGGTAGGCCTGACTATCCCTATTCAGCTGCATCGCTAAACTATAAACAAAAATCTGGAATATGGATTGCCCTGATATTGGCTGCAGTAGCCATGTTATATGGGATGAGTGTTCTATTTGGTCAAGAATAAAACAATAGGTGGAAGGGTATTTTGATAAAGGAAAGTCAAATCATGAAAATTCATTATATAACGGGAATAATAGCAATATTTGTAGTCGCTGTGCACATACTTAATAGAGTTGTTGTACCTTTCGCGAATAGCCTGGAATACGAATATATAATTTCAAATTATCATAACATCTTTTATACCATCCTGCTTGAGGCAATATTAATATTAATTGCGATACATGGGTTCAATGGGTTGAGAATAATATTGGTTGAATTACGTCAAAGCAGATTTTGGGAAAATACCATGACAACTGTAACGATAGTTGCGATGATCGGGATAATAGGGTTTGGTACAAGAACAATAATATTGGCAAGTGGTATGTAATGAGTAACGCTGTATCCAAAATGGGTAAGAATAACCATACTAAGAATGTCATCAAAGAACAATCAAAAGAAAAGACGTATGATCACGATAGAATAAGATTAAAGGTTTATCGTAACAATGCAGAGAATAACGATGGTCATCATTATGATACCTTTGAAATTGATGTAAAACGCTGGACTACCGTCCTTGACGCTTTGTTATATGCCAAATTTTACATTGATAGCAGCATTGCCATTAGATATTCATGTAGAATGGCCTCATGTGGATCTTGCGGTATGAAAATAAATGGTATTCCAAGATTAGCATGCTATACAAAGATTTCCGAATTTGAGAATTCAACTATCACGTGCGAACCTCTTCCGAATTTTCCTCTTATAAGAGACTTGGTGACTGATTTCTCCGCCTTCTTTGAACATCATCGCGACGTTTCGCCATTCATAATAAATGAAAATTTAAAAGAGCTTTCCAAGGAAAATGGCCTATTTTCATTCATACAGTCTCCCGCAGAGGTAGAGAAATATCTGCAATTTTCATATTGTATAAAATGTGGATTGTGTTACTCTGCCTGTCCCACTGCTGCTACAGACGTAAAATTTCCTGGTCCTCAGGCTCTTGCTCAATTGTATCGATATTTTTCTGATACAAGAGACCAATCCCATGAACGATTGGACGTTGTTGATAACAAACACGGCATTTGGCGGTGTCATTTTGCCGGTTCGTGTAGCAAAGTATGTCCAAAAGGCGTCGACCCTGCATTAGGAATTCAACTACTACGTTCATATATGATAGGTATTTCAAAACAAGATAAGAAAAAACCTAAAATCCATTTGGCGAATTATCCTAAAAATTAAAAGTTTCACCGCTTTGAGGGTAATTTGCTTTCGTTCACTTGCTTGTTCATAGCTTCGGCCATAAAATGATTGCTGACATTTACCTTCACGGCGCTAATTCCTTCAATCATGTAAATATTGTCTCTAACATCTTGCGCAATTTTGAAACCAAATATGGCCGGACAGAAAGGACTAGTTAAATGCAAATCCACGGCGACATTACTTTCGTTAATATCAACCTTGTCAACTAGCTCAAGCTCCATGATAGAGACACCTATTTCCGGATCGACAATTTTAGTGAGCTCGTCGAAAATTAACTTTCTTAATTGCTGTATATCTTGACTCATGATGTTATTCCACACTGAATGATATTTAACCATTAATTTTTGCCTTGCATTATCAAATAACAGATATTTTTATGTCAGAATTTAAAAATTAATAGCTTTCTCACAAGATTAGATCATATTTATACTGTAATAACCTCAAAGTTAAGAGCATATTATTTTGTCGATCCCGTAGCAAATTTAACCTGTGGGGGATATGAAGAGTTACACCTAAAAAATTACTTACATAATTGGATTGATTGAAGATGATGTAATATCTTTATTTATTAGCTTGATTGCATAAAAAATATTACATTTCTTATCTATTAAATTCCAACAGGTATATCTACTTCGTAAATGATTATTGTACTGGAAAAGAAGAAACGACTTATTCTGCTAAAGCATACGTGTTTCTAATTGCCTTATTGTATCCTAAGACCTAGAATATGTTCGAATATACGTTGACTAACCTTTATCAGTGTGTCACAGAAAAATATTACAAAAATCGGAAAGCCGTGAAAACGAAAAGTTGGAGGTAATGTAACTAATTTAGCTTAATACGAGAAAAAATCTTATATATTAATATTGCTATGTAGAGATATTGGGGTCACTGTGGTCTTTCCAAGATGAAGGAGAAGAAATCAAAGAGATGGAAGAAAACCCACTGGCTAGACGCCTTCCATGGACGACTGAATTTCAAAAACGGATCAAGCTCTTCCCGTGGTGGTTAAAGTATAATGTTGGAATAAATAGACAGGCCAGCTTAAAGGATAAGATCATTGATTTAGCTAAGATTTCAGGATTAGATGAAAAAAATACCAAGAAATTATTGAGGCATGCAGTTTCTGAATTTTCAAAAAATGGACTTGGTGCCGATTATTATGGGTATCATAATATTGACCATGAACTCGAGGTCACTTATTTTAGCTTATTGGCTGCAGACTATCATTTAAAAAAGGGCCAGTTTAGCATCGATGATGTAAAGGCTGTCTTCGTCGCTGCTCTCTTCCACGACTTTGACCCCCGTGAAAAGATTTGATAAACCTCATGAAGACTGTGTGGAAACCTTCGTCAGAAGTGATAATAAGATAGGAAAACTAGTATCAAAATTCAACATAAATATTAATATCATGCTCGCACTAATTCACAGGACAGCATATCCATTTAAAGGTGATATCGCAAAATATGCAGAAAAAAGAATTAGTTTATTACTCACAGAGGCTAACATTCCTGAAACAGACACTGAAAGCAGAAATCACTTTCGCGATCTTGGATGGTTTCTTTCTATTTGTGATCGAATCGCGAGCTATTGTATGAATGACTTCGAGTATTCAAAGAAATTGGCAAGGTTAAACGCCCACGCTTTGGGATGGCATCCATCTGTCATAAATGAGCAATCTGTAAAATATTTCACCGCGTTAAAGGAAGAAAAAAATATGCTTGACTTCGTGACGACAGGAATTCCAGAAAATTATACCAGAAATCTTTACAATAACATTTCTGAATTCAGGAATGCATGGGAAAACGAAGTGGCAGTAAAAAATTCAATAAGACGAAATGATGTAAATTTGATCAGCGTTATTGAAAAGTGCGGTAAAAGTATGGATTTGACTTTAAAAAACTCAATAATCAAATTGTATGAAGAATTCTATGATCCCGTAATTTTGGAAAAGGCCTTTAAACGTACATTAGACGATAATGAAGCTATTCTAATATCTTTGAGGACCAATACTGGAAAAGGCGATGTTGTGGGTTATGTGAAAGGTGGATCACTCGAAAAGTACAGCTTGCGAAGGGGAACAGTTGACGTAAATTACGGCAAGAAAAACACCGCTTACATGGAGTGGATTAAAATCAAGCCTGCATACTGGGGTGAGACGGGTGGACATCTTTTGAGATCAAAATTTCTTCATGAATCAAAACAGCACGGATTCCAATATGTTAGTAGTTATGTTCACAGAGATGTAATTATCAGTAGACAGAGCAAAGGTGAAACAATAGAAATCGTGCAAAAATACGATCCTGATAAACTCGATTACTACCGAATTAAACTAACTTGAGATTTTTACGAATTTGGTTCTACTGTCTGTAATTGAAAGGAAAAATATAACTTTATCTCCCAATCAAATTTGATTGTGTGCAATAGTCCATTTAAATAAGTGAGTTTGTTTATTGTCTACGATTCCGGAGTATTGACAGATTACGTTTCCCTAGACGCGCTAAAATGAAGACATCAGTATTTTAAGTTAGCCCATTGCTTTTGCCTTGCTAGCAATACCATCATCGTAAATAGTAATTAGTAATGCAATGTATTACTACATCGCCAAAATCTGTCTGAAAACTAATGGCAAAGATGGTGGGCTGAAAAAAAGATATTCACCAGTGTAGCTTTTTCAATTACAATAATAGGGCTATAGCATTTTGTCACTTTGATCGTTTCAATAAATCCTTTCTGAATCATTTGTTTCACAATCATCTATTCAAGAGTATTGAAATTTGTTTGCATTCAGGTTCACCATGCTTTAAAGGAGGTTCCCTGATTAGAAACAATTAAAATAATCGACTTTTTGCAAAAAAATTGGTACTATCAAAAAACATTATCAACTATACTGGATGGAACCATTCCAATTATAGAATAGGTGTGCCGTATTGAATAGAGGGGTTGAATTGTGTGAATTGGATTAATCATTCCAAAGCGTTACCACCATTAAAATTGGTACATAACAATATCTTGACCTGACGTTAGGACGTAATTAAGCATCGGACTTTGAATTAGAAATAAGACAAGAATTGAAACAGTAAATGTTGATAATTAATATAAAATTGGAGTTCATCATTTTTATGAACATTCATATGCCCAACATCTTTTATTTATTTTTTGGAATTTTGAGATATACCATCGATGCAACGAAGTCTTTATATATAATATTGGTGACGCAGGCCCAAAGAGAACGAAAAAATGACCTGAGAGAAGAAGTTATTTAGTATAATATTATGTAAGGTTAACAGGGTACTCTTGACAATAATTAATAATTCTTTTAAAGATGCAACCAATGATACGAGAAATTCTCATTTTCTGCAAGTACGATACACAGATATCTTCGGTAGGTTTCTCGCGAAATATCTGCATACATCAAAGGAACAGCTCCATAACTTATTTAGAAATGGTATCGGGCTAGATGGTTCTTCTGTAAGGGGATTCGCGAACATTGATGAATCGGACATGCTGCTACTCCCAGACAGAAAAACATTAAAGAAAGTCACGATGGGAGGATTAGAAGTTAGCACGACTATTGCTGACGTTTACAAGGGTTTTAATCTTGGTCGGTCTTCAAGGGACCCTAGAAACGTTACACAACAATTGGAAGACCACCTTGCCTTAAATCAAATAACATGTCAGATTGGTGCAGAGGTTGAGTGCTTTATTTTTGATGATATAGAATTCTCAAGAAACCATACAGTGGCTGTCTCTCGTGCAATTGCAAAGAATGCATCCGTAATTGAAGATATAATTATTAATTCTTCTGAACAATTTGGGGGCGGAAAATATCCCATCAGAATAAAAGACGGATATGATGCACCACCGTTTCAAGATTCATTGGTGGGATTCAGATTTGAAATTGCAAATACTTTGAAGCAGCATTATGGTATTGAAGTAACAAATCTGAATCACGAAGTAGCTAGCAGTGGCCAGATAGAAATAAATTTCATTCATGACTACTTGACAAAATCTGCTGATAACGTCCAATATTACAAAGATGTAGTAAGAAATACAGCCAAATCGCATAGTAAAATCGCAAACTTTATGCCTAAGCCACTTTTTGATGAAAACGATCATAAAAAAAGTGATAATGGTTCTGGAATGCATGTTAGTGTTAGCCTTTGGAAGAAAAAATCTTCAAATAGTGTAAATCTATTTTACGATGAGAACGAAAAAACTGCAGAAATAAGTCAGACTGGTCGCTATTTTATAGGAGGGATATTAGATCACGCTTGCTCATTGGCGGCGATCGTGACTCCGACAGTAAATTCCTATAATCGACTAATACCCGGATTCGAGGCACCCGTATATTTAGCGTGGGCTAGCGGAAACAGGTCAGCAGTAGTAAGGGTTCCAGTTAATGAGAAGCGAAGCTCCAAATCAAAAAGGATCGAATTTAGAGCCCCAGACCCTTCGGCAAATCCATACCTTGCTTTTTCTGCTACAGTTGCTGCGGGCCTTAGTGGTATCAAGAAAAAGATCGACCCCGGGGATCAAATAAATAAGGACATTTATAAGATGAAAGAATTAGAAAGGAAGAGCTTGGGCATTGGAACATTACCTGCCACTCTGGACGAGTCACTTACTGCACTAAAGAGCGATTTTTCTTATCTTAGTGATTGCTTTAACTCAGACTTCTTAGCAACGTACTTGGAATTGAAATATGATGAGCTAGATAAGCTCAAGAAGAATAATTCAAAATTTGAGCAATTCATGACTTATCATGACGTATGACAATGTCGGAGGGAGAGGAATTATCGTCTATTATCTCCCAATATAGTTCAATTTAAACTCTGAAAGTATGAAACGAGTAACGTAGTTCGTGGGCCATAATCAATTTTGTGAAAGACTTGCCGGCTTCGAACTATAGAAAATCAAAAAATATGAATTCGGAATTCCATGAATCATGATATAATTTTGGATATCTGCTAATAGAACATCTCGCATGTGTATGAATTACATTTTAAAAAAATGATACTTTTTGATAAAGTTAGACGATACGATATTATCAGATTTAAAAATAGTCCAAAATGCAAAATGCTCTTATGCTTGAAAAAATCATCAAAATATGGATAGGTATGATTAAATAAAAAATTAAGGTTTGGGTTCAATGCGATTACAATTTATATCCAATTCTATTCATGCACTATGCGAAATTGATTAATGCTGAAACTATGCGAGCTATACATCGAGTAACTAAATCGTTACAAAATTAGTTACTGGTCGTTTGAATGATATATTTGTCTCTTCCAGTATCTATGAGCAACATAATTTGGTATTCTCCTGGACTTTATTTCCTGTTCTTACCTCGTGACTTCAGATAATCGAACAAAAGGGTCGAAAAGCCCCCTGCAAAGCCTGCCCCAACCAGAGAGATAAGTGCACCATACACGCTCCAAAAATCTTTGACACGTTCGGAAAATGACAAAGCCTCGATGACAGAAACTGTTAAGTTAGTGCTTACAGAATTATATCCTTCATATGGTACTGAAATATTAAGGTCACCAACATTTACGATTTTAGACGGAAACATACTTCCAATTGAAATGTTAACCAGAACAGGAATCGTATATTTGCCAACAGATGCTTCCTGAGGAACTGCTATTCTTATCGACGCAGGAGCGGTCCCAAATTGTACCTTTTTTAATTTGTCTGAATATAAATGGAGTTCAATCGGAGAGGTATCCTCAAACTGAACATAATTTATGATTTTTATCGGGTTTCCCATATCTGATAAGAGCTGAACCCCGACAATTTTATCTTCACCTTGTCTAATTTTTATTGGCGAGGGGATAGTTGAAAAAGTATATCCCGGTGGGGGAATGCTGATCCAGTTAGTTAAGTCCACGACCATCTTAGAGTTGTTATAAATTATGAGTGCATAGTACAAAACATTGAAGGAAGATGGTAACGTCAGAGACTTTAAATCTAAAGATATTGGTGCAAAAGACTGATTATCATCATTAAAAAAATTCGTGTCATTTCTATTTGATTCGAGCATTCTATAGTTTTTTGAAGATGAATACTCTACCAACAGGTCTGACCACACAGCTGTATTTTTGGTCCACTGAATTTCCTTTTGATAATCAACGCCAAACTTGCCAGTAAGAGGGTTATGGTCCACATCCACTAGTCCACCATACGCGACGGTAATTGCTCCATATTTTGATAGATTGCTAACTAGTTTGCCTCCCAACCATAGCGTGGCATTTACTACTTTACCATCGCCATTGTAAGATATCCTCTGAATATCGGTAGCGTTATCCAAGAAATCGTCGTATTTCGCCAACTCTTGTTTAAGAGATGAGCCATTTACTTGAATTCCGTCCCGAACCCCTGTATTGACTTCATCTCTTGGGAAAGGTGGAACATTTGACGCAGAAGCTGGGTTGAAAGATGCACAAATCAGAGAAATGCCTATTGACAAAAGTTTAAAATAATTTATGTTCACCAGCTTAGTCATAGACAATCACAACAAATAACTTTCTAGAATATTAGTTCTTTTAACCGGAATTAGCAGAGTATTTATCCATTATCATAATGGTATTATATTATGCTAAGAAATAGGGAATACTTTGCAAATATGCGCAACAGACGCTTACTATTATTGGTCCTTTCGATGCATATTGTAATTGGAATATTTGTAATAACGGAAAGAATCTCATATGCCTCTTCGTCTTCAGAGATAGGGAATGTCAATGAACTGCGTACTAATAATTCGATTCAAATAAATTCTGAGCTTAATACTTCGGAGCCAGCTTTGTCACCTGTATTATTGATTCCAATTGATGCGGTAGGAGATAATGTGTATTTCGTTTGGTCGTCTAATAAAACAGGAAATTTTGAAGTTTACTTTGCAAGAAGCACTGATAGTGGCGAGAACTTCGATACGGCAATAAATCTCAGCAATTCACCAGGTGTTCGTTCCGAAGATTGTCTCATAAAGGCGGAAGGCGAAAATGTATATGTCACATGGTGGGAAAATTATGGTAATGGCACAACTGTTCCTGTAGCTAGATCTTCAAATGATAACGGAGAGTCATTTGGTCGAGTCGTAAAACTAGGTCAGTTGATCAAATAATATGACATGTATAGACTACACTTAGACTATGAAATTTTAGCTGACTGTTTTCTTTGTCCACTCAATACTAATTCAAATACTTTCTGGGGGAACAGAGTTTCTAATACTAGTGGGAAACTTAAATTCCTACTGAATGATATTATTAATTCTATATTTCAGAAATGGGAATAATAGGATTGCTTCAAGCCACGTCTAGAACAAAAGACCAAATGATGAGTTCCGAAAACTATTCCCGTACGATTATGCTGGATCGAATAGAACATTTGACATTTCTATCCATATAAGGAAGAGACCATATCAACTAATACTTGAGTTTGAATGATAGAAGTGGATTCCTTAAAGAGTTCTAGAGCTTCATCTCCGAATGCCTGAATTCCAAATTGACCATCATTTTCCCTGGTGACCTCTACAAAATAATACTCAACTCCATTATTCATAAGTTCGATTTTTCTAGATCTCTTGGTGATGCGACCTCTGTCTTCATCACATAAACGATGTAATTTTGTAAGACAATCATCGGTTTCAGACATATACTATGGAACCACCCTCTTCTTACATTGAACCTTAAAAGAGATAAATTCCTCAGTTCCTGCAATGAATCGTATGTACCCTCTATATCGGTAATTATTCGTATTTGCAACCATTGATAATCGCAATTGGGCATCGCCTCTTCGTTTCATGATATATCAATGGTTAAACATGATGTTAACCTGAATTCAAGATCTAGTCTAATTACTAATCAATATTGATAAATTATCATATTCTTCTTTGAAAGTGGAAGTTTCAGTTCAAAATCTGAGATTAAACCGGTATTGAAAGGTAAATCATCAATAATTAGTAGGCCTGAATTACCTATCCGGTTAACGCATCTTTTGAGGTTAATAATTTCAAGTGATAGCTGGCTCTGTTAACTATTACCCGCCATCCATCAAGAATTGAATAAATCTTGTTTTATCCATGTTGGTATGAACATACAGGATATAGAGTTTCAGCCAATTATACACATGCAGTATATTACAATTTATCTGTCTACAAGGAAAGTGATCATCAAAACATTCAGTTCTATCTTTTATTTTCTGGATAAACCGTTCCATGAGGTTCTTTAATTCAGTACCATATACACTATGCTTCAACCTAAGCCATCTACAAGCCTCATTGTACCATCTTGCTCCATCAGTAAAGATAGGTTTTCTACCATATCTGGATCTTAGTTGCTTGAAAAAATGATAACACACAAAGAGTGTTCTTTCCCTAGATAGATGCATCATCAAACATCTTTTTAGATTTGGTTCATATGCTATCTATAGCCAGTAATCTATTCCATCAATTTCTAATAGTGTTTCATCTACAAATATTTCTCTGACTTGATGTTTTGATATCTTAAATCTATCAGCGACTTTTCCATATTTTTGTACCCACTTCCAGACAGATACATGCGATCGTTTGATTATATGTTCTAGTGACCTAGATGTACACCGATAACTCCTAGAATTAAAATATAGGTATACGCCCATAAGCAATTATAGCTGGGTCTGTTCTGTTGTATCTCAAGAATATAATATAGAACAACTCAGCTATAGCTTTTACAGAAAAGTTAACAGAGCCAATTTCAATCCTAGAATAGTTATATTAAACTTCGGCACTGGTAGATTTTACGTTAACGATGCTAAAAAAGTGTGATAGTGACTGCTGTATCTACAGAGTCTTTTTATCATTAGCAATCCTTAGTAAAAGTCATTATTAAGGTGTGTAAGCCTGATTCTATAGAAGATTTTTCTATTTTCTTACAAATATTTACAAGATGTTATAGATATTACAAAATCTTGTGATCCATGATAATAACAATTACATGATTTGATGGATATGACAAAAGGTATAAATTCTGTCATGTGGTATGGTACATAATCTTCCAGAGGCCTTAATATGACGAGAAATCCAATTTTTTGACATCTGTCAAATTATTTTGTACCGATTTTGCCAAAAATCCGCAAACTGTTCATTTTTTAGTGCAAGAATTCAACATCATCAATAAAAATCTATATCAATACAGTTCACTAGAAATCTACTAGTAGATGTCTACCGATATTGAAGACAATAATTATAGTCTACCCGAGGAAGAGGAAGAAGTAGATGAAGAAACCCGAGCTCCAAGAGAATTTTCAGTGTAAGTTGAAACTCATATAAAACTAGAAATTATACATTAATGAATTTTGTACTACCATACAATGCTTAGGGTCGTCATCATAATTCCAAAAATTACTGCGAATGTTGCAGTTATCAAGGATTGTCGTTACCTATAAGATGATGTCCAAGCATTCCATACCTACTACTTTTATTTTATCTTTTTATGTGATAGCTTTGAAAAATATTTATTATATCAAAACTTTTCTGAATGAATGAAAAAGGTCAGTTTTGTTAGTACTAATGAGAAAAAATTTAAAGAGATAGATGACAGGCTTAAGTCGTTTGATATTGAACTCGAATTCATTGAACTTGAACTAAGGGAAATTCAATCAAATTTGTTAGAAGACATCGCTAGCGTAAAATCAGATTACGCCTATGGTATTATAAAAAAACCCCTTATCGTGGAGGATACTGGTATATTCATTTTAGGACTCAATAATTTTCCCGGACCATATTCCTCATATGTTTTCAAAACAATTGGCAACGAAGGAATTTTGACACTTTTGAGAAACAGATCTGACAGGGATGCATTATTCAAAACAATAATCACATTCAACAACGGAAAAATTCGTGAAATGTTCACTGGAGAATTAAAGGGGATAATTGCAACTAAAGAAAAAGGAGCAGGCTGGGGATATGACCCAATATTTGTTCCTATCAATTGTTCATTAACTTATGGTGAACTTGAATTTCAAAATAAAGTCAACATTTCACAAAGGACTTTGGCAGCTGATAAATTTGCAAATTGGTTCATAAAGACTGAAAGCGGTCAGTGACCTATAACCCGACTTCTCATAAATAAAATAGGCCTATTTGCTGTACGTATCAATCCATCTGTTGACGAATCTCTTATTATTTTGTAGTACCATAATTCGTGAAATTTCGCTTTCGTCCATTATGGTAAAATTGTCCAAGTATTTCTTCAGTTCCACGGAATACTCCCTAACTTCATTCATTTCTAACATGCTTGATTTTTCCAACCTTGATGTCGACATACCTATGTGCATGTAGGATTTCAACTCTATGAAATGCGGATTGCCAATCCTCAAGATTTCCGCAAATTCATTCATATACCCAAGTGATTCGTTATATCCTCTAATTAGAGTCACCCTGATGACCGTCCTAGTATTCATCTTACTTAGTAATAAGAGACTGTCGTTCCATCTTTGCCATGCGTCTTTATATCTGGGTCTATTTATGATATTAAACATCTTCCTATTTGATGCATTCGTCGAAAGATAAATCTGTGTTGGGAGCGCATTTTCGTTAACCAGCTTCTTAAGCATTTCAGGTTCCTGTCCATTAGTTACTAGAAAAATAGACTTTGTATTCTCTAGAGTCTTTAAATATTTTATTAGTTGCGGCAGTTTTGGATACATAGTTGGTTCCCCTGATAGAGATATAGCATAATGTTCCGGTAGGAGCGATTCATCTATCTTGTTCTTATCAGCTTTTTGGTTACCATAATATCCTACTATCAGTCTATATCGCTCATGGAGCAAGTTATTTACTATTGCATCTGGCTCATCAACTAAGTCTTCTGGCATATGCAACGTGTCATAGAATTCTGCTGGCCTCCAACAATAAACACATCGGTTTTCACAATTCATTGCTGCAGGAGTCATTTCCATGCATCTGTGGGTAGAAATGCCATAGAACTTGTGTTTATAACAAGTTCCTTCACTTAGCAACGCTTTTTTTGTCCAATGACATATTTCTACGGCAGAGTGATTGAATACTCCATACTTCGCCTTTTCTAATCTCGCTTTAGTTGAGGGAGAAATTTGAATAATATTTTGAGAATCTGAAATTGAATAATATTCATCTGAACAACTCATTTATTTAATGATTGAACTAAATTAATGCATTTAAATGTTTGATTGATTTAACAGTTATATAATGTGAAATTTGAATTTTGCTCTGTGGCCTTCGTAGTATAGCCTGGTTAGTATAGGCGGCTGTGGGCAACACGTTCAACCGATTGTTGAAAGAGACCGCTTGAGGAGGGTTCAAATCCCTCCGAAGGCCCTAATAATAAATATGTCCCAGATAACGCGAATTTTAAACTGAGAAATATACCTTAAAATCGTTTTTTTAAAAAATCTTAAATTTCGATGAATTTTCATCGAAAGGTTTATACAATTCTATGATGTCAAATTGCTAGAATATATATATTCGCATAAATTAACTCTATAAGATGTATTTATTATTTTTTAGTGGGGGGAGTTAATGTTGTCATCTGAAAAAAAGAACGTGGTCATTACAAATCATATCTACCAACCAAAACATGAAATTCTTGATAGGAATGCCGCAGAATCAATATTAAGACGATACAATACGAAACCAAGTCAATTACCTTATATTTTGGTAAAGGATAAAGGATTGGAAGGTTTGGATGCTCGACCCGGAGATATAATAAGGATTACAAGAAAGTCCCAAACGTCGGGTGAAAGCGTTTATTATCGATATGTCGTCGAAGAGTAGGATGAGGTAAGATAGTTAGCATGTCACAATCCATTGATATGTGGCCAATTATTCATGATTTGCTACGCAAGGAAGGGGTCGCAAAACAGCATTTGAATTCTTACAATGAATTCATGGAACGCGGGTTGCAAAGTATCATAGACGAGGTAGGAGAAATTGAAATCGAAACAGCCGAATATCCATATAAAATAAAGTTAGGTAAAATAAAACTGCAACAACCTCGAATTATGGAACTAGATGGATCAATTACTCATGTAGCTCCCGTTGAAGCAAGACTAAGAAACCTCACTTATGCTTCTCCCATAATGTTGGAATGTAATATAGTAGAAGACGATAAAATCCTGGAATCTCGTTTTATACATATAGGTGATATGCCAGTAATGGTAAAATCGAAGGCATGTATATTAAATAATCTTCCAGATACAAAGCTAATAGAACTGGGTGAAGATCCAAAAGATCCTGGTGGATATTTTGTAATTAACGGCTCAGAACGTGTAATAGTCGGATTAGAGGATCTATCCTATAATAAAATAATAGTTGATATCGAGGAAACTTCCGGCAATTTATTGTACAAGGCCAAAGTATATTCGTCTATTGTTGGGTACAGAGCAAAATTAGAGCTCATAATGAGACCGGACAGTTCAGTAGTAGCTAAGATACCCGGATCTCCAGTAGATATACCACTTATAACGTTGGTCAGGGCTCTTGGCTTAGAATCTGACAAGGATATTGCAGATTCGGTTTCACTTATTGACATAATTCAAGATGAGCTAGAACCATCTTTTGAGAAAGCCAGTGACATAGCTACTAGTAGGGATGCGATAATATACATCAGTAAAAGAATCGCTCCTGGAATGTTGGAAGAATTTCAAATTAAAAGAGCTGAAACCATGTTAGATTGGGGTTTACTTCCACATCTAGGAAAAAACCCTGAGAACAGACATGAAAAAGCATTATTCCTTGGAGAAGCTGCCTGCAAGTTAATCGAACTAAGGCTTGACCTGATAAATTCCGATGATAAGGATCATTATGGTAATAAAGTTATAAAGTTTGCTGGTCAAATGCTGGCTGACCTATTTAGAACAGCATTTAGGAATTTAGTGAGAGATATGAAATATCAGCTTGAGCGATCTGGCCAGAAGAGAGGAATAAACGCAGTAGCCGCAGCCATAAGGCCTGGAATAATATCCGATAAACTTAACAATGCCATTGCAACTGGAAATTGGGGTCGAGGAAGGGTTGGAGTGACACAACTTCTGGATAGAACTAACTACATGTCAACAATAAGTCACCTGAGAAGGATACAGTCACCACTAAGCAGGAGCCAACCTAATTTCGAAGCAAGAGATTTACATTCAACCCACTTTGGAAGGATATGTCCTGCAGAAACACCTGAGGGTTCAAATTGTGGTTTGGTCAAGAACCTGGCATTGTCTGCACTTATTTCTGTAAGCGTTCCCGTGGCTGAAATAATAGAAAAACTTTTTGAACTAGGGGTACGTTCAATGGATGAATCCTCATCAGAGTTAAGAGAAAATGGAACAAGAATATTTGTAGATGGTAGACTTATGGGATATTCTGCTGATGGAGAACACTTGACTAATACGCTAAGATATATGCGTAGATCTGGCAAAATTCACCCTCATGTTGGAATATATCTTTATGCGGTTGAAAAGAAAAATGCTACAAAGCGACTGTACATTCAGCTGTAATTCGGGACGCGTGCTCAGACCCTTGGCTATAATCAAAGATGGAAAACCCTTGATGAGCAATGAAGACGTAGAAAAAATTAAGAGGAGATTGCTTTCTTGGCATGATTTACTATATAAAGGAATGATCGAGATGGTAGATGCCAACGAAGAGGAAAATTGTTATCTTGCAATAGATTTTAAGAATTTGCAGCCGGAACATACCCATATGGAGATTTTTCCTTCCGCAATTCTTGGTGTTGGGGCTTCGATTATCCCATACCCTGAACATAATCAATCTCCCAGAAATACTTATGAGAGCGCGATGGCAAAGCAAAGTTTGGGATTTTCTACTCCACTTATGAACGCTAGCACATATGTCAGGCAGCATTTTATGCTATATCCTCAAATACCAATTGTTTCCACAAAAGCAATTAATTTGTTAGGCTTAGATGATAGGCCTACAGGTCAGAATTGTGTTGTAGCGGTTCTGCCTTACGAGGGGTATAATATAGAAGATGCCGTAGTTTTCAATAAATCATCAGTAGATAGAGGATTAGGGAGGACTTTTTTTTATCGAGTGTATGAAGCAGAAGCTAAACAATATCCCGGAGGTATGAAAGACACATTCGAGCTTCCATCATCTGATGCAAATATACGTGGGTACAGAGGGGAGAAAGCGTATAGATTGCTCGAACAAGACGGGGCTATTATGCACGAATCAATCGTTACCGGAGGAGATATTTTAATAGGTAGAACTTCTCCTCCGCGGTTTATGGAAGAATACAAAGAATTTGAGGTTAAAGGTCCCTATAGAAGGGATACATCAATAGGCGTGAGGCCTTCTGAAAACGGAGTGGTAGATTCAGTTGTTATGACACAGTCTGTTGAAGGTGGAAAAATGTACAAGATTAGAGTGCGAGATATGAGAATTCCTGAAATTGGCGATAAATTTGCATCCCGTCATGGACAAAAAGGAATTGTAGGTATGTTGGTCTCGCAAGAAGATCTACCATATTCAGAAGGAGGAATTGTTCCGGATATAATGATAAACCCCCATGCTTTTCCCTCTAGAATGACAGTCGGACAATTTATGGAATCGATAGCGGGGAAAACTGGTGCCCTAAAAGGAAAAATTATGGACGGATCCGCATTTGTAGGAGAAAAAACAGATTATTTTAAACAGACACTTGAAGACTATGGATTCAGCCTCACTGGAAAGGAGGTAATGTACGACGGTCGCACTGGTAACAAATTCCCTGTTGATGTATATATTGGTGTAGTATATTATCAAAAGCTTCATCATATGGTTGCTGATAAAATTCACAGTAGAGCAAGAGGTCAAGTTCAAATGCTAACAAAACAACCCACTGAAGGAAGAGCTAGAGGGGGAGGACTAAGATTTGGTGAAATGGAACGTGATTGCTTGATTGCCTACGGAGCCTCAATGATGTTAAAAGACCGGCTATTGGAAGAATCAGATAAGGCCGAGGTAAATATTTGTGAAAGATGTGGTTTGCTGGCTTATTATGATATAAAGCAGAGGAGGTATGTATGTAGAGTATGTGGAGAAAAAGCCAAAATTTCCACAGTTGTTATTGCGTATGCATTCAAATTGTTGTTGCAAGAAATGATGAGCTTAAATATTGCCCCTCGACTTTTACCAAAGGAGAAGGTCTAGGTGGTTAAATAGAATTGAATAATGTAGATGATAATACTAAGATTTTGGGCGGAATTGGATTTAGTGTCTGGTCTCCAGTAGAAATTCGTAAATATAGTGTGGCCGAAATAACAGCACCTGAGACGTATGACGAAGACGGGTTGCCTGTACAAGGAGGGCTTATGGAAAACCGTCTTGGAACCCTTGAACCAGGGCAAAAATGTGGAACGTGTGGAAATACTTCTGCAAAATGTCCTGGCCATTTTGGACACATAGAATTAGCCGAGCCTGTCTTGCATATTGCTTTTGTTGATGACATTCACAAACTCTTGTTAATCACTTGTAGATCATGTAATAGAATAAAATTAACAGTTGAAGACTTGGCAAAATATAAGGGATTACGAGAGGCTAAGGCTGCGTATGCTGTTATCACACTGGAAAATATTAAGGATGAAATTATCGAAAAGGCAAAAAAAGTAAAGATCTGTCCCCATTGCCAGAAGGAGCAATACGAGCTAATATTTACTAAACCAACTATTTTTGTAGAAAAAACCGAGGTTGGTGAAAATAGATTATTGCCTATTACTATTCGCGAAAGACTTATGCACATTACGGATGATGATTTGTTGCTACTTGGATATGATCCAAAGACAGCAAGACCTGAATGGTTTGTATTGCAAGTCCTTCCTGTACCACCAGTTACGGTAAGGCCCTCTATAGTTCTTGAAACAGGTATTAGATCAGAAGATGATCTTACTCATAAATTGGTAGATATAATTAGAGTTAATCAAAGATTAAAGGAAAGCAAGGAGGCTGGTACGCCGCCTTTGATTGTGCAAGACTTGGTAGATCTACTACAGTATCATGTTACTACGTACTTCGACAACGAAGTTTCTGGTATCCCTCAGGCCCACCATAGGTCTGGAAGACCGTTGAAGACACTAACTCAAAGACTAAAGGGTAAGGAAGGTAGATTTAGAGGTTCATTGTCAGGAAAGAGGGTAGATTTTTCAAGTAGGACTGTTATATCTCCAGATCCCAATCTAACAATTTCAAGTGTAGGAGTTCCTACTGACGTTGCAAAAAAATTAACTATTCCAGAAACAATTAGCGACTGGAACTTAGATAAACTGAAAAAAATGGTTATGAATGGACCTAACACATATCCTGGAGCTAATTACATTATTAGACCTGACGGTGTTAAGATTAGGCTAGACTACGTAACTGATAGAACAGGACTTGCTGATTCTCTGTCATTAGGATATATTGTAGAAAGACACCTCTGCGATGGAGATGTCGTAATTTTTAACCGGCAACCGTCACTTCATAGAATGTCTATAATGGCGCATCAGGTAAAGGTCCTTCCTTACAGAACATTTAGATTACATCCTGCTGTATGCCCACCATATAATGCAGATTTTGACGGAGATGAAATGAACCTTCACGTTCCACAAAGTCAAGAGGCAAGAGCAGAAGCGGCACTTCTGATGCGAGTTCAAGATCAATTAATTTCTCCTAGATATGGTGGACCGATCATTGGTGCAATTAGAGATTTTATAACTGGAGCATTTATCCTTACACAAGATAACACTATGTTGACTGAAGAGGAATTTACAAATCTCGCACTAATAGGAAATTATGACGGACCACTGCCTGAACCAAAGAAGATCGTTAACAATCGCAAATTCTATTCCGGAAAGCAATTGTTCTCGCTATTTTTACCTAAGGACTTCAACTTCATAATTACCTCTAAATGGAACAAAGCATCGAAAGGTGAAGGGAAGGATGTCGTAATAAGGAATGGTGAACTCATTTCAGGAGTGATTGACAAGGCGTCAATTGGAGCAGAAGAGCCAGACAGCGTACTCCACAGAATCACCAAGGACTATGGTAACGAAGTTGCAAAGACATTTTTGGATTCAATTTTGATAGTACTCAAAACCTATATTACCCAAAACGGCTTCTCGTACGGTTATTCGGACCTTTGGTTAAATGATGAGACGCGAAATGAAATTACGAATGTTATTCAAAAGGCCTATGAGAAAGTTTATGAATTGATAAGGCAATATGACGAAGGTACTCTACCACTAACTAGAGGTCTTTCTCCTGAGGAAGCACTTGAGCTTTATGTTGTCAATGAGCTTTCGCGTGCACGTGATAGGGCAGGAAAAACCGCCGATAGAGCCTTTCCAGATAGTAATTCTGGAGTTATAATGGCTTCTACTGGTGCGAGGGGTTCTACACTTAACATTGGCCAAATGACCGCATCTTTGGGACAACAATCTATAAGAGGCAATAGGATAAAAAAAGGGTACCGGTTAAGATCGCTCACTCATTTTAAGCCAAATGATGCTAATCCCGATTCCAAGGGTTTTGTAAAATCCAATTACAGGGATGGATTGAGCCCACTAGAATTTTTCTTTCATGCTATGGGTGGCAGAGAAGGATTGGTTGATACTGCCGTTAGAACTCAACAATCGGGCTACATGCAGAGAAGATTAATTAATGCACTTGAACACATGAAAATTGAGTATGATTTAACAGTAAGAGACCCACATGGTAACATAATCCAATATTTATATGGGGAAGACGGGATCGATCCTGCAAAGAGTGATCACGGGGAAGCCGTTAATATTTCTAGGTTGATCGAAGGAGAATCAGTTGTAGACGAAGGTACAAAGGCAACTGACGAGGAGATAATAGAAATTGTAAAAAAATATGGTAAGGACTTAAATCCTAAAATTAGAGAGAAAATGTTAACGTCTTTAAAGCAAAATAATCTTAGCAGAGCAGGAATAGAGAAAGTGTTAAAAAAAGTACTTGAATTAATTGACAAAGCATTAGCTGAACCGGGTGAGGCAGTGGGGGTAGTTACTGCGCAATCTATAGGAGAACCAGGGACCCAAATGACTTTGAGAACGTTCCATTTTGCAGGCGTTAAGGAGAGAAATGTGACGTTGGGTTTGCCAAGACTAATTGAGTTAGTTGATGCTAGGAAGAAACCTGTTACACCTACCATGGATATATATCTAAACGATACTTTTCGAGTATCAAGAGAAAAGGCGTTGGAGGTAGCAAGAGAAATTATATTTACAAAGTTTGCTGACCTGATTGAAAAAACAGAGACTGATTATTCAGGAGTACTAACATTTAATATATCAGAAAATAGGCTTTCGGAGCGAGGTTGTTCTATAAATGATTCATTTGAAATTTTGAAAGGCACAAAGAAAAAATACGAGGTCTCGCTAGATGAGGCAAGTAAAGTCATCAAAGTTTCTGTACCAGATGAACCTGATGCTCAAACCTTATTGACACTGAAGAATAAACTTCTGAACAGTCGCATTAAGGGAGTTCCTGATATCGAGCGGGTAACTATAGTAAAACAAGACGATGAGTGGGTAATTCAGACAGCTGGTTCAAACCTTTCAAAAGTAATTTTGATTGATGGAGTGGATGTTTCAAGGATAATAACTAATAACGTATATGAAATTTGGCAAACGCTAGGAATCGAAGCTGCGAGAAATGCACTCGTGAAAGAAATCATGAACACCCTGGAGGAACAGGGTTTGGAGGTCGATATTCGACACATAATGCTAGTAGCTGACCTTATGACTTCTAAAGGCTACCTACAACAGATTGGTCGACATGGTATTGCGGGAACAAAAATGTCTGTACTCGCACGGGCTGCATTTGAAATTACTGTTCCGACCATTGCAAGAGCATCGTTGGAGGGTCAAGTTGAATTGTTAAGAGGAGTGACAGAAAACGTTATAGTAGGCGCCACAGTACCAGTTGGAACAGGTATGGTAGATCTATATATGACTGTGAAAGACGACAATGAAAAGCATTGAAAAATTCGTAAAGGATGCAATTTCCTCAAAAAAATACAAAATAGGTACACGAGAAGTAATGTCATCAATTAAGGGTTCCAAACTAGTCATCGTCTCAAATTCCGTACCCCAAGACTCAGTCGATAAGATAGCTAAGGATTCGAATGACTTTGGAGTTCCACTCTTGAAGTATGACGGCACTTCCATGCAGCTTGGAAGGTTATGCAATAAACAATTCAAAGTCAGCGCGATATCCATAAAAGTTGGCAGTGATGAGGATATAACAAAGATTGTATCTGAAAATTAGTATTTGGTTAATTGTGGCATTAAGCATTTTCAATCACACAAAGTTGTACCATGGATGCAAACTGCTCGAAAACCAACAAAAATCAGACCAAAATAATCAAAACTTAAATGTGACTTATATTGAAGTTCAATAATCATTTCATGTTATCGTATTTGATTAGTAATGAAATTTGTAGAGGGTTAGAAAAATGACAGAGAAAATTAAACTAACGTCAGATGAACTGAGATTAATGTCACTGTTCCAAAATATAACGGGAGCGGTGGCAAGGGACTGCATAGTAGATGAGAAAATGGATAGAGTCATTTTCATTGTAAATAAGGGACAAATGGGGTTGGCGATAGGAAAAGGAGGTTCGACGATAAAACAATTACAAAATGTAGTTTCTAGAAAAGTTGAACTAGTGGAATATTCTGATGATCCAATTGAATTTCTTAAGAATGTCCTTAATTCGGAAATGATCAATGAAATAAAGATTAATGATAGATTAGACGGGTCGAAACAAGCCGTCGTGGTCGTAGATTCACGGAAGAAAGGGATAGTAGTAGGAAAAGAAGGCCGTAATGCTGAAAAGGCTCGACTGTTGGCTAGAAGATACTTTCAAATAACAAATGTGATGATTGTTAGTGAAGAACAACTGCCGAGGGACAATCAGGTGACTTTGTGAATGGGAAAGTCACCATTAGGCTTATTCTCAGGTAGAGTCCTAAACTCGAAGAGAAAGAAATTACGATGGTCAAATAAATATTACAAAAGAAGGAAATTAATGCTTGATAAAAAGGCGAGCCCTTTAGAAGGTGCTCCTCAGGCTAGGGGAATAGTCTTAGAAAAAGTAGGCATCGAATCTAAGCAGCCTAATTCTGCAGTAAGGAAGTGTGTTAGGGTACAACTCATTAAGAATGGCAAATCTATAACGGCATTCCTTCCTCGTGATGGAGCACTCAATTATGTTGACGAACACGATGAAGTAATGCTGGAGGGTATAGGTGGCTCAATGGGAGGAGCCATGGGTGATATTCCTGGAGTCAGATGGCAGGTTTTTAAGGTTAATGGCGTTTCGCTTAGAGAACTGGTATATGGAAGAAAAGAAAAACCTAGGAGATGAATGGAGTGAGTGGAAAAGAAACTAATACTATACTTTTATTTAACAAATGGGACGCCTCAAAGATTGAAATTCAAGATGTAGGCCTAAAGAATGTAATTAAACTGACACCAACCTCGGTAATTCCTATTACCTTTGGTAGGCACGAACACCAGAGGTTGAAAAAGGCAGAGGTACATCTCGTTGAGCGACTAGTGAACAAATTAATGCATTTTGGAAAAAAATACGCCAAAAATACAGGGAGGATGGGAGGTAAGAAAGCCCGCGTAATAAAAACTGTAAAAACCTCTTTTGACCTAATTCATAAGGAAACAGGTAAAAATCCACTTGAGTTACTAGTTAAGGCTATTGAAAATGCCGCTCCTAACGAAGACACAACAAGAATAGTATATGGTGGAGTGGTTTATCACGTTTCGGTGGATGTTGCGCCTTTAAGGCGAATTGATTTGGCGCTAAGATTTATTGCGGAAGGAGTACGAGATTCAACTTATTCAAATCCACACACAATTGAAGAGGCATTAGCCAAGGAAATAATGTTGGCTTCTGCGAATTCGATGGATAGCCATGCTGTAAAGAAAAAGAATGAACAAGAGAGAGTCGCTATGTCTTCTAGGTAGTACTTGAACCACCTTTTAGGATAAATGCAATATGACCTGATAATTGCCAGAATTATCAGTGAAGAGTCGATTGTAATTCTCAACGAATTTGGTTAATATAACAATTACTCGCAAGAAAATGACATCAATTAATATAAAATGCCCCATCTGAAAGTTAAATAACGGGTACACTTGCATTCAGATATACATGAGTTCAAAGGATGAGAATACTTTTTCAAACACTGCTTTGATGAGCACCAAGTCCGGCAGATTGATCATTAAGCAAGCTCTCTTGCAGGAAAAAGGATATAAAATGTACAACAAATACAAAAAACTTTACGAGAAAGAATTTCCAGAATTCACAAAGCGATATTTACTATCTTTACACGAACAGATTATTTCGGATCCTAATCCAGCTATATCAATGAAAAAATTCGTAGAAGAAATAGGTTCGCCGGAATTAGGACTAGATGATTCACAGATCCAATCAGTTAGGTCAAGACTTTCTAAGCCGGAAATACTTGCAGATAGAGTCGAAAGGATACTGGACTCTAATTTTATAAAGATGACATTTCCCGTATTAAATGCCCTGTTCGATGGGGCAACAGAGTACTATAAAGAGTCTGTTCCAAAAGATGTAAAAACTTCCTTAATCGATGGTCATGTTATAGCTGTTGACCTAAGTGAACCTATGGATAGAATTCTTGATAACGATGAGGATCGTGAATATTTAGATGATTATCGACTGATGAATCCTTATATCCTTGAAATAGCTCGTCAGAAGATAGCGGTTGGCGGAGATGCGGTACTTAAGGCATTCGAGGATGGTTTTAAAGATGCACGTATTGGACAATATATTGATTACAAGTTAAAGACTAAACCTGAATCTATCAGTGATGAAAATATGATAGGCTGCTATAAAAAATATAGGGCAATTATGGGGACGGCTGGAAGAAATATGGCTCTAAATATGCCTCCCTTGAATGATATCTTCCATCTTGGAATGTCAAAAGCGGCAGAGTGCGTAGGTTGTGGTAACGAGATGGAGGATGCGATTAAGAATGGCGCAATAAAAATTCCTTCATGGCCGCTTTACTATTCTATCCTTACCAAGAATGTTGAAAAGGCATTTGAATTGACGTTGAAAAAGGGAGAAATTTATTTAGATGAAGCTAAAATAGCTCTGGAGATGTTGCCAGATAATGTAAATATTCGACCATTTTTAGAATTCTTATTCCTTTCAGTTGCCCATTACAATCAGTACTGGTATCATGAAATGAAAAGAAGAGAGTTATTCCCATATTTCCAAAAAAATTTGTCGGTTAGTATAAGGAACAGCAAATAAAAACTGATTTACTTTGTACCGTGAAGGGCGTCTGGGCATTAATGACTTTCTCGGTAATGAGGATGCCCGTCACACTATCTTGAAATGGCTGAAAGAATGGACCATCGGTACAAAACCATTACTATTGCTAGGTCCGCCAGGGGTCGGTAAGACTTCGTTTATTCATGCAATTTGTACAGAATTAGAGTTGGATTTAATTGACTTAAATGCTAGCGATATGCGAAACAAGGATTCTCTGGAAGAAGTAATTTTTCCAATTCTGAGCAATGCGAGTTTAACGGGCAAAATTTTCCTCCTATTTTTAGATGAAATAGATGGCATATTTGGCCGGGTTGATTCTGGCGCAGTTTCATATCTTTTGGATATTTTGAAAACCCCTGATATACGCATAATCATGGCAGCAAATAGAAATAATCAATCTACCAAGGAACTTTCAAAAGTAAGTAAAATAGTTAATTTTCACTCAATATCTCCAAGATTCATGATGATGTATTTAAACAAAATATGTAGCATACACAATATATCTATCAGTACTCCTGACACGATTTCTGTTGTGGTGAACAGTCAAGGTGATATCAGATCTTTACTGAATATATTCCAGGCAAAAATAGCAGGATATTCTATGACCAAGAGCAAATATCAACAACTTGACGTTGATGAAGCTGTAAACAGTTTTTTTTTGGCGGAAAAAAAGGAAGATGCTCATTCTCTAATTTTAAATTCTGATGTATTTTTTTCGGATCCGAGATTTGGCTCTTCGTCTGATGAAAGACGAAAAGATATTTTGAATGCGTTTTTTTCCAGCATAGTGATGTCTAATCTTGATAACGATTTGCTATCGATTTTATTAGACGCTTTGTCAAGAATCGATATTATTGTAGGCCGAATGCATTCGCATCGAAATTGGAGAATGTTGCGTTATATTTCGTTAATCTTCGTTTATTCGCTCTTTGAACTTACGCGAAATAAGTACTTGCGCTATCATAGATACAATATTGGATTTCAGCAAATGGGAAATATTTTCTCCAGAGGTTTGATATTAAAAAACACTTTGACAAATCTTTCACACATCTTCCACACATCCAAAAGTACTTTTGGTTCATCCTACTTTCCATATTTGACATATTTATTATCCATGAGAATTGATCGAATGAAAATAATAGAAAATTCAGCTCTAATCGAAGTTGATAGGAAGGCAATCATCAAAGAGATCAACTTGCAAGATGACCATACGAAAAAAGAATGATTATTTAGTTGATCTAAATTTGTAGTTAACTGGAAAGACCTAAAAATAACTAATCCGTAAAGATATCGTGTCAAGCGAGTATGAAGAAAATGTGGGAAAATTGATTTATGAAAAGGAGCAACTGCTGGAAAAGATAAAGAATGACAAGTCAATCCCATCAAGGACTATCCAAAGTCTCGTTTTAGAAATAGAAACGTTACAATCTTTGTACGACAATTACAATTTGGGCATGAATTATTTTAGAAGGGCAAAGGGTGGAAGATCCGGTTTAAGAGAATAAACAATTTAACACTTTAGCAATCATTATTGAATTTTTTTCGGAAATTATTAAAATGAAGAGTCCTAACAATCTGTACGTAGGGTGGTCCACAATTCAAATTAATTTTATAGAATTCACTATGTACTTATAAAATAACAATGTATTAAGTTAAAATATATAATGATTATATACATCCACTCTTTTTTAGAACTCATATGCATGACGAAAAGTTAGAGAAACTACATGGTATGAAGACTTCTGCTGAAATGGGAGGAGGCATTGAACGTGTAGAGGCCCAACATGCGAAGGGAAAACTTACTGCAAGGGAAAGAATTGACCTACTGTTGGATGGGAATTCGTTTATGGAAATTGATAAATATGTAGTACACAGGTCGCCTGAAACAGAGACAAAAAAGTATTATGGCGATGGCGTAATTATTGGGTTTGGAAAAATTAAAGGACGGGAAGTATGTGTTTATGCATACGATTTTACGATACTCGGAGGCTCGCTCGGAGAAATGGCAGGAAAAAAAATAGTAAAAATCATGGATCATGCATTAAGAATTGGTGCGCCTCTAATTGGCATCTTGGACTCGGGAGGAGCGAGAATTCAAGAAGGTGTATCAAGTTTGGATGGATATGGGGACATATTCTTCAAGAATATGTTAGCATCAGGGCTTATACCCCAAATTACTGCAAGCATAGGCCCATGTGCAGGCGGAGCTGTTTACTCCCCTGCGATGACGGATTTCGTGATTATGGTAGAAAACGTTGGACAGATGTTTGTAACAGGACCTGAAGTCGTTAAGGAAGTTTTAAGTCAAGACGTTTCTTTCGAAGAATTGGGAGGAGCAAAGACACATTCAACTAAATCTGGGGTTGCACAGTTCGTGGCATCCAATGAATATGACTGCATGGACAAGATTAAGAAATTAATATCATTTTTACCCCAGAATAATTCTGAAAATCCATCAATGCTAGAAAGGGTTGACGACCCCAACAGAGTTGAACCCAATTTCCTAAAAATATTGCCCGAAAATCCTTACCAGCAATACGATATGAAGGAAATAATTAAGTTGTTGGTAGATAATGGTGATTTTCTTGAAGTGCACGAATATTTTGCTGAAAATATTATTGTTTGTTTTGCACGAATTGATGGAAAAAGTGTGGGCATAGTAGCAAATCAACCAATGTATTTGGCGGGGGCATTAGACATAAACTCTTCAACTAAAGCTGCACGATTTGTAAGATTTTGTGACTGCTTTAACATTCCAATAATTACGTTAGTCGATACTCCTGGATACCTGCCAGGAGCTGACCAAGAACATAACGGAATTATTCGTCATGGAAGCAAGCTCTTATTTGCCTATTGCGAAGCAACAGTCCCGAAGATAACTTGTATAATAGGAAAAGCTTATGGTGGAGCATACATTGCGATGAGCTCTAAAAACCTTCGGACTGATATTAACTATGCATGGCCCACTGCAGAAATTGCTGTTCTGGGACCGGAAGCTGCCATTACTATTACCCACAGAAAGGATTTGAAAGATTCCAAAAATGCCCCTGAAGTAAAGAAAAAACTTGCAAAAGATTACAGAGATCGATTTGCCAATCCATTTATTGCTGCAGAAAAAGGCGTCATCGATTTAGTGATAGATCCAATGGAAACAAGATCAATGATAATTAATGCGCTAAACTCCTTAATAAATAAAAGAGAAAATAGGCCATGGAAGAAACACGGAAATATAAATTTATAGAAGGTAGTTTGTAATGGTAAAAAAAATATCTAGCATTCTTATATCAAATAGGGGCGAAATTGCCCTCCGAGTTATTAGAGCTTGCAAGGAACTTAAAATTAAATCAATAGCTGTATATTCAGATGAAGATATTTCATCAATGCATGTGAGAAAAGCTGATGAAGCCTATTATCTTGGCCCCCCATCACCCTCACAAAGTTATTTGAATGCAGACAGGATAATTGAGATTACAAAAGCCGTCGGTGCTGATGCTATTCATCCTGGATATGGGTTTCTGTCTGAAAACGAAAGTTTTGCGGGCAAATGTGAATCTAATGGGATAGTTTTCATCGGACCGACTAGTGAAGCAATGGCACTTACAGGAGACAAAATGAAATGCAAGGAAATTATGAAGGAGGCGGAAGTTCCAACAGTTCCGGGAAGCGAAGGGATTATAGAAGACGTGGAAGAGGCTGTTAGTATCGCAAATGAGGCTCGTTATCCAGTATTATTGAAATCCGCATATGGTGGTGGAGGAAGAGGTATCCGGTTTGTAGATAATGAAACTATGTTAAGAGGGGAATTTGAAATCGCATCGGCAGAATCACGGGCTGCATTCGGTAAATCTGGGCTTTACGTTGAAAAATATCTCCAGGGAATAAGACATATCGAATTTCAGTTGGTAAGGGATCATCAGGGCAACAGCAGACACTTATTTGAACGCGAGTGTTCTGTGCAAAGAAGACATCAGAAGCTAATTGAATTCTCGCCTTCTTCAGTTCTGGACGAAAAAACAAGGACGGGAATAGGAGAAATTGCTATCCGAGCTGCAGAGGCAGTCAATTATCTCAATGCAGGAACCGCGGAGTTCCTGCGAGATAAGGATGGAAACTTTTATTTCATCGAAATAAATTCACGTTTACAGGTAGAACATCCCGTTACTGAATTGATTACCGGTATTGACTTGGTCAAATTGCAAATAAGAATTGCATGTGAAGAAGAAATCCCATTCAAACAAAGTGATCTTGTTCTCAATGGGTCTGCAATCGAATGCCGAGTCAATGCTGAAGACCCGCAATCAGATTTTGCCCCATCAGTGGGAGCCGTTCCAAACTGTACGCTGCCTTATGGACCAGGTGTACGTGTAGACACTTATTTGTATCCGGGATGTACCGTTTCTGGTTATTATGATTCTTTGGTTGCGAAACTAATAACCTGGGGAAAGGATTTCGAGGAAGCTCGTATAAGAATGTCTAATGCTATCGACGAATTTACCATAGAAGGAATCAATACTACTCTACCGTTGTATAAGACGATTATGAATGAACGTAATTTTATTAAAGGGAATATCTCCACCGATTATTTAGAAAAATATAATCTATTGTCCCTTATGGGTGAACACATTAGAAATCAAACAAAACTCCTATCGATTCCTGCGATTGCAGCTGCAATCGCATATTCTGAATTAACAAAGTCTGTTGAGAGTAGGTTGACAGGGGCTTCAAGTTGGGGTACAAGGAGGAGGGGATACGATTAAAGATGGAATTCAAATTAAAAGGAGAAAATAAAATCTACAAAGCGTCATTGGTAACTTCAAAAAAGGACGGTGTATTGATTATCAATATAGATGATAAAGATTATGAAATGCGAATCATCACCTTAGGATCAGACGAATTAAATTTCATTATTGATGATACCTTTTATTCGATAAAGATATTAGAATCTGATACTTCAACTACGAGGATGTTAGTAAATGGAATGCAAATATCTTTGAATAAGCATTCAAAATTAACAGAAATCCTTGAAAAGGCATTAACATTAGGCGATAAAGGGGGTGGAGACCATGCGTTGAGGAGCCAAATTCCTGGTAGAGTGGTTTCTATAATGGTAACTCTAGGATCAGATATAAAGAAGGGCGATCCAGTTGCAACACTCGAATCAATGAAAATGCAAGTTTCCGTAAAGGCTCACAAGGATGGCGTTATCAGAGATATTAGGGTCAAAGAGGGGTCTACCGTGTCAAGGAACGATATAATAGCACACATCGAATAAAAATACGATGTCATCCTGGATCATGAAATTTTCTTGAGACTCTCTTTAATTTCGCTGTAGTTTGGTTCAACCAACGGATTTTCAGAAATCCATACGTAATTGACTTTTCCATTTTTATCTATTATATAGATAGATCTCTTAGCCGCGTTGTAATCCTTAAGCGGTCCCAAATCCTTCATGGTGATACCGTAAGACGAAATAACATCGCGTTTATAGTCACTTAAAAGGGGAAAAGTTAGTTTACGATTTGTTGCAAATATTTTGTTAGCAAATGGTCCGTCCACTGAAACCCCAATTACGGTTGTATTAATATTTTGTAACTCATTCAACGAATCTCTAAATGCACACATTTCAACGGTACATACTGGCGATTCTGCAGCCGGATAGAATGCTAATATGATATTTTTTCCCCTGTAATTTGAAAGCTTATGCATTTTCATTTCCGTGTCGGGTAACTCGAAATCTGGTGCCGTATCACCTATCATTACGTTTCCTGATTGTTTTGACATATTATTCATGGAAGATGAGATGATATATTACTTTGTCTGAGCTTTTGTTTGATTTCCCTTTGTCTATATCCAGCTATATCAATAGTCACATGCTCAAATCCAAGAGCTTTTAACTCCGAATCCAATAAATCTAACCTTGCCATATCAAATAAATTTTGGATCTCATGCCTACCTACTTCTATTCTCGCAAGATTTTGATGGTCCCTCACCCTTACTTGCCTTACCTTGAATATTGATTTGACCAGGGACTCTGATTTTTCAACGCGGCCTAATTTGGGTCTGGTTATTTGCGATCCCGTGGGGATTCTCGAGGCAAGGCAAGAATTTGATGGTCTATCATAAACTGAAAGATTTAATGATTTGGCAATAAATCGTACTTTGTCTTTTCTGATCCCTACTTCAACGAGAGGACTTCTTATTCCGTGTTGCCTCATCGCATTTATACCCGGACGAAAATCACCCAAATCGTCGACATTCGTTCCATCCACTATTAACCCTGCGCCGAGCTTCCTTGATTCGTTTATTAAATGACGTGCTAATTCGCCTCTGCAATAAAAACATCTAAGCTTGTCATTTTTAGTAAATTCAGAATTTTTTAACTCGTTATATTTAATAATTATGTGCTTGATACCTATTTCCTCTGCAACAACCCGCGCATTCAGCAAATCCTCATCGGATAACGTATTGTAATTCGCTGTTATAGCTATGGCATTATTTCCCAATGCCTTTCTTGCTGCAAATGCGACTACTGAACTGTCTACTCCTCCAGAGAATGCTACAATAGTTAATACTTTGTTATTTTCGAACCATTTATTTAATTTTGAAAAAGTATTATCATACATTTTCTTAATTATCTCCTTTAATCTTGTTAAACAATTGCACGTATACTATTTCAAATATTTCTTTATAAGGCATTTTCAATTCGTTTGAAATCCTCAAAACATCATCAAATTCTGGTTTCATATTTATTATATTGCCCTCTTGGTCCCTCGATATCTTTATAAAAACATCAAAAATCTTTCCAAATAAAGTCACTGACGTGGTCACTACAGTTCGTGACATTACAATTCTACTTGTTTCATATAATCTACATCCTAAAGTTCCTGTTTCCTTAAAGAGCATCCTGATTATCTTATCTTTGGATGTATAATCGGTTTGGACCTTTATCAAAAATACCGGCCTGTTTTTCTTGGTAATACCGTTTAAGATAATCACGTCCTTTGCCCCATTTTTATACAATCTGTCTATTACATTTCCCATAGTCTCCCCAGTAATATCATCAAGATTAGTTTCAATTTCATATATCTTTTCAAGATCAAAGTCTTCAAATAGCGGAGCTTTACCTATTAGTAATCTCATGACATTTGGAGTACCAGCCACCTCTCTTCTTCCACCACCGTAACCTGTGACTTCGGGAATGATTGGAGGATAGGAGCAAATACTTTCAGTCGCTAAATTGACTAGCATAGATGCACCGGTCGGAGTAGTAAGTTCACCTCCAATTTCACCAGGTATCAACGCAAAATTTCTATTTTTAAAAATTTCCAAAATTGCGTTACCTGGATTCGGTATTGTTCCATGTGAAAAATTTAAAGTACCATTTCCTATTGCTACGGCGGTTGAATAAATTCTACATGAAAATAGGTCAAGGTCGTTGAGAGCTACCGCAGTACCAACGAGATCGGCTACGGTATCTATGCTTGATGCCTCATGCAATTTTACTCTGTTAAAATCAGTACCGTGAACTTTGGCTTCTGCCAAGATTAATATCTTTAAGGAATCAAGAGCAAATGTTCGGTAACGGATCGCTAATTCCAACGATTCGCAGCAACTGGCCATATCTCTATACATTTCAATACCTAATCTGTGATGGCCTTGATCATAACACTCAAGTACGAACTTGGTACAGGAAAGTCCATTAGACTTTGACTTAACAAAATCAAGTTTTTTTATTTTACTTTTTTCAAAAAATTTTTCACAGGAGTAAATGGCATCTCTTACTTTTTTTTTAGATGCTCCTGCGTCTATTAAACTACCTAGTAGCATATCACCTGATATCCCAGCTATTTGTGCATCTATTATGGCTATATTGCTCATTTAGTCAAAAAATCTATTCATATTGAAGCAATCCAGATTTAAAAACCATTGTTTTTTACTATATTTGAGAATATCGGTTAAGTAATATATTTTACTATTAATTAGATTTTTATTTTTGTTGAAAGTCCTCATAATCCAAGGTTATTAGGAAAATTCGGTTGAACACCTTCGATATACTTATGCTTGGAAATTTTATTTAATGTTAAATAATCTATGTACATTTCATCAAAAAACCTCATGCATACAATTTTCTTATACTCCGTTACTCTAATCTCATCATTTAGAACATTATCACGGTAAACCAGATCAGGCTCATTTACCCCAGCAATTGTTCTCATCGGACAGGATGCTGAGAATCTTGCGTTTATTTCGAGGATCTTGTGCCCGTCATTATGGGACTTAGTCTGGATGTTGATTGCTCCTATGCTCCCAATTGTTGAGGATACTCGTTCAGAAAGCATCCGAACATCAGAATTATCCTCTATGAAGGCCTTGTAGGTCTGTCCAAATTTGCTTAACTTCTTAATTGTTATCGATGATATTATATTTTTTCCTTTGTTACTTAGGACAATTCCAGTAGAGTATTCGGACCCAGATTCATCTCCTTCTATGAATTCTTGAATAATTGGTTTCCAACCTGCCTTTTGTATTTCTGCAATTGCCACTTCCAATTGAGTAAGATCGTGCACGACATGAAATAGTTTGGATCCAAAACCTTCTCTCGGTTTTACGACCAAAGGAAACCCATATTCTTCAATGAGATCATTTACATCTTTTGGTAGTACAGTTTTAGGGGTAGGAAAGCCACCTTGCTTGAGAAACTGGTATGTATTCCATTTATCACGCGCTATTCTCACGACCTCTGGTTGGTTTATAAGTACTTTGGAATTCGTTTCCATTTCAATAAGTCTTTTGTTTTTATGAACCACATCCAGTTCTGGATCGGTACTAACGTAGATCGCGTCTATGCTGTGTTTCCTTGAAATACTGATAAGTGATTGAATGTAGTCAGCGTCAGTTGACCTAGGTAGTAGGAGACCCTTATCGACACAATAAAGCCCAACAGACATAGGGGAGGCATCTAAGCCAATTATCTTGTAGTTGACCCTCCTATGTTTCAAAGTATTATTATATTTTAACGATTTTATAATTCCCTGTCCTACGATGCCTCCTACACCTGTAACTATGACTGATGCAGTTTTAATATCTAATTTCATTTCTATCCCACTGCTTCTATATGATCAATTAAGCCTCTAGGGGAGTAGTAGGAATAAACAGATCATTATTAGTAACCAAATTTTTACTCCACAACGGTCCTACCTTTTCGATTCCAAAATTTACGGCATAATCAATTATACTAGGTTTCATATGCAACATATTCAAGCTTCGTGTTGCCATTCTAATACTTTCTCTAGTCTTTCGTTGTCTTTGTTTTATTTTTTGTATCTCTTGTAAAATCGAATCGATTGACAAATTCCTTTCGAACCTTTCATTACGTTCCCTTATTAGAGGAACAATCGATGACCTATCTATACTTAATTCATTATGCAACGCGTTTAATTGATCGATGCTTTGAATTTGGGTATTTACTGACGAAAGCAATGCTTCTCGCTGCGCTATTCCGTGGTATTCATCTTCTGAAGCCCAAATGATTGGAATCGGCATTGGTATCTTAAATCGATCAAAAATTCTACTTGCCACAATTGTGTATCTTAGACTACCTCCTGTTCCAAGTACAATACCGGAGCATCTCAGGTCCATAGATAACAATAGCAAGATTGGTATGGCTCTGGGAGAAATTTCAAAGAGTTTTTCAACAAAATGTTGATCAGTCAAGGTTCCAAAATTTGTAGATATGTCTCTTTTACATGAAATGCAACTTCCCTGACAGATGAAGCTCGCACCTTCCTTTTTGAAAGTGCCAGATGCTTTACTTCCACATATACAATGCAGCCAAATGGGAGCGAATAAATGTGCATTAGGACTCATGCCAGTTGTTATTCCGCTCATCTTGAAAATATTTTCAGTCTCTTTTAGCGACGCTGAATACTGCCCAAAATTTTTGATTAAGAAATTCATACCATTTACAAAAACTTCTGGTATATCTGAAAGCCTTACAAAAAGGGTATCATCATGCCAACTTATATTAACAATATTGGAAATCAAAAAGGAATTAAAATCTGCGTATGATTTTGCTCTAGACAATGACTTGTCCACAAACTGCCAAAAAGAGTTAAGATTATCTAAATAAGGACCACGATCGATACCAATCGCTTTAGTGGTATCTTTTATCCAAAGTTTAACCTCGTGTTTCCAAAAGTTCAGCATCGACTGGGTTGGTGGAGCATTCTTATGTGTCATCTGCCATCGCTTCTTCATCTTTACAGGAAATCGAATTTCCATAATTCCATCATAGCTCCTTGCATTTGGTAACTGTGCTACCTTTGTCCAGTGATCTCCGATAAAATCATGATCGACAATTAGGAACAAGGTAACAATCTGCTTTTTTGGATTTGATTTATAAATTGCCGCCTTTAATTCTTTGAGTAATATTAACTTTTTAAATATCCCTCCATATGCAAATAAATTTGGCTGATGTATTGCTACAAGTAGATCTGTATCATTTCCACTGAGCATATTGAGTCCAGCATCAACGGACTTTGTGGCCGTTTGTGCCTGGTTATGAAAATTGAAAATATACCTCTTTAATAATGCACGATTCTTAATAGTTAACTCATCGAGCTGGTAATTCTTGTTAAGTCTATTAGCTGCAGTAGATAAATCAAGTGGAATGGATGAGATGAACTGATCAATTATCGGATCATGAATCTTTTCTAATTCAAGTAAAACAGATTTTGCTTTAGAATTGTGCTTTATACTTGAGCTAATTGAATGATTCATGCTTATTCATCCTATGGTATTATACTCTTAGAAATTAACTGTATATATAACGTTAAACTCATTATAGTAGAATATCCGATCTTTCTAAAAATTTAAGCTTCGACAAATTTTATAAGATGGTTAATTGGATTGAAATTTCCTATCTGCTGTAATGTATGTGCGTCACTTGCGAGATGAAATTTTACCCTATGCTGCTTGAACATGCTCAGCCATTCTAGAGGTGGTCGAACATATTTTGCGTTCAGTTCAATTACTTTGTCATTTTTCCTTAATAGTCTAGCTAAATTTTCAAGCTCTTCATTGGTCAGATCAAATGATTCCTCTGGAGCCAAGTGACCGATAACATCAACGTACTCAATTTCTATGACCGAGCTCAAGGCATAAATCCAATCCTCTTTCTTGCCATATTTTGTGTGGAAACTTGCGATAATGTAGTGTTGCTTATATTTTTCGGGAAAGTCTATGGTTCCGTCATTCAAAATTTTTGCTTCAAAGCCTGGAAGTATCTCTAGATCATTTGTCATCTTCTTAGTATTGTAAACTTCCTGTAAATATTCATGAATCCACTCGGACGTCTTTCGGACATGTTCGGTTATTGCTATCTTATCCAAGCCTTTTTTTGTGGCGACTCTAATTATATTAGGTACGGTCATATCCAAAGATGAATGATCGTTATAATTTGCATGTATATGATAATCTGCCTTCGATTCTAACAATAGCAAATGATTCGTATCAGAGCTTATATTGATATCCCTTCTGATGATTACAGATACACTATAAATTATTATTTATTTGTGGTGAATAGTATTTATAGTATTTCTTCAAGTTCTAGATAGTACTAAATTCATTGGACAAGAATTCTATAACTTCCGTATTGGTTCCCGGTGCTGCAGCACCAGCAGGAATCAATACGATAAAGGCCTTGAGACTAGACAAATATGGTGGAAAAATAATAGCCTCAGACTCAAACTCCATGTCAGCAGGATTTTTCATGGCAGACGCTGGTGAGGTAACTCCGGAAGCAGATGACGAATCGTTCCTCAAAAGGCTTATTGAAATAATTGGAAAGCATGGAGTTAAAGTTTTGATGCCTTCGTCAGGTTATGATATTTATCCATACAGTGTCAACAAAGAACGTCTCATGAGTTTGGGTGCAATCCCTGTGGTAAGCGATCGAGACACCCTTGAAATTTGCAGAGATAAGATTCTTACTTTTAAACGCCTTTCAAAAAAATATGATCTTCCCTTCACTACTCTTGATCCTAATAAAATTAGAAAGTTTCCTGTAATAGCGAAACCAAGATTTGGTAAAGGCAGTAAGGGTATTGTAAAAATTAATGACGAAATTGATTTAAGATACATATTATCCAAAAACGAAGATCTCATATTCCAGGAATATTTGCCGGGTATAGAATATACTATCGATGTTCTGTCTACTCTGGAAAAAAAGGCACTTCTAGCCGTACCCCGAATTCGCCTTCAAACTAAAGCGGGAATTTCTACTAAAGGTAGGATTGTTATCGACGAAGACATACAATCAATTTGTAAGTCCGTGGTCGACGATCTGAAAATTATAGGTCCTTGTTGTATTCAAATGAAAGAATCAGAGGATGGTGTATTGAAATTTCTTGAAGTCAATCCTCGACTCGGTGGAGGTACTATGTTCACCACCCTGGCAGGAGCGAATTTCCCGGCAATGATACTAGATATGGTGGCTGGCAACGAGCCATCTATTCCAATCATTTCGGAAATAACAATAATAAGATATTTTGAGGAGATTGTATTGCATAATCAAGATGTAGAGAAAATTTGACGTTATTAGCAATTGCAACTACATTATCATAAGCACTTTTTTCACAAGAAACATTTGCAATGTTGAATACTTCTCCAATTTTGCATGGCCAATATCCTGTAAACTTCATCATTATTACTGAAAAGCCTATTATCATCGCGAACGTGACAATAATTATATCATAACTTATCATCAGAAATTCACCAATATGTTCGTCAGAAAGTAGATTTTTTTTTATTTATTTTTGACAACTTAAAAATCATCTCCAACTCCTATTTCTAATAGTTAAAGCAGCATAGATTAATAGCCATGTATATACAAATGTCGTAAGAAAAGCAAAGAGCAGTCTAAAGATCCATCGTTTACTTCCTGGATTCCTCAACCTAAATTCGACTCCGTAGACCATTCCAGTGTACATTATCCCAGCAAACCAAAATAGCATAGAAGTAAGATCACCTTTCAATGGTAACATTACTAGTACATAAAAAAGTACAAATGGTCTGACAAATTTCATTGCCGTTTGAATATAGTAAAGCAAAGCGACATAAAACGGTCTCTTCCAAAACATGCCCCCAGTGGAAAAAATGCTTCTTATGAAGCTCTTCTTCCATCGTATTTGTTGTTTAACTAGCCCCAAAATTGTAGTGGGAACACCAACATTGACTCTAATACTATGACTATACTTTACGTTCCAGTAGTGTTTGGATTCTTTATGTACATCAGGGTCTGTAGATTTTTTCATGATTTCTATATCATCAGACCCAGTTTGAAAAATCGGTATATGTGCAGAGTCCTCATTCTTGGATACTGCGAGTGATTCTAATACATGAGCAGTCATTCTACGATCTGTGCAGAATTTAAAATCCTGACCTAGAAACTTATCATGTGCCCATTCATGTATAAAATCTTGGATGGCGTTTCTACGGTAAAAACTTAGTGAACCAGAGCAACAAGTTACTGAATTGAAGGAGCTTTCTGCTCCCTTAACAGCCCTAAATGCAACATCGATATATACGTCCTGACACTTTTCTATTATTGTGCCATTATTCGCCCTTTCCACCCGTCCGTGAGCGGTAAGTGCTCCTAATCTTCTATCTGCCTTGAAGATCTTGACGGCGATCTCAAGCGCATCTGGAGCCATATCACAATCGCTGTCCATAAAAGCATATATTTCGCCATTGGAAACTTCACTTGCTACCTCTATTGCTCTCTTTTTTCCAACACTTTTTGACAAATGTATGATCCGAAGACTTTTGGAAATATTTTCCTTCCTCATGTCATCCAATGTCTCGCTCGTTTTGTCTGTGCTGCCATCATTTACTATTATTATTTCTTTGTTCTGATAAGTTTGATTCAAGCAGGATTGAACACAATTTCTAATATTGTCCTCCTCATTCTTTACAGCCACTGCTATTGTAACTAGCGGAGGGTCAGTAGAAATATCTATTTTCTGGGCTTCTATGTATGGATCCTTGTATCTGAAAAAAGAGAGTACTAAAATATTTAATAAAACAAAGCTCGTTAAAACACTATATAGTCCTACAGTAAGATCTATAACATAAATCGTTAGATAAATTTTCGCTATTAGCACACATGCAACAGACGACACAAGCAGTACTCTTATAAACCACTTGAATTTTGTAAGTTCTGAATACCGCGAGACTTGTTTTTCTAACTCCATCTTTTAACACTCGAAAATGATCTAAATTGAAAATTAAGTAACCCCATTAGCGTTTGCATCGTCCATTATATATACGAGCATAAGTTCTTATTAATTTATTACTCTATATGCAGTGCATTTTTAATCAAATAATATAGACTACGTTGAGAATGCCAATCAAAAAACCATAGGCTTTATATTTACAATTTCAATATCAAAATGACCTCTCTTTACTGGTCCACTCGATGGATAAAGTAATAAAGATCGTAATTATACGTGCCTACTGATGATAATAGTAGTTTACAAGATATATAAACTTCTGATATTATGGCGGAACTCTATTCGAAGAATACTGGCCTCTTTACATGCGTTAAATCAAAAATGCTTTACTTGTTGTCTGATACGAGTGTCATGTCCTCTGATGTCATAGTATGAAATAGCATGCCAGATTCACGTAATAGACGATAAAAAACGACCAAGTATTTTTCTAAACCATCAAATAAGATTTACTAACTAATGAGGTAACAAAATCCCACTCGTGATCATACGATATAATACGCAAAATTTCCAATTTAAAATCGTCGGTCTAAATATGATTCATCATACTTTTATGAAGGCAATAACTGAGTTCTAAAACTTACAAAGAAATTTCATTCCAATTTTACCCTTGAAAGTTTAATAAGTGTAACGTAAATGATTTTTAATTTGAGCAAATTGGATATATGTGAGTTTTTCAAGCAGTGTAATTTTTCAAGCAGTGTAAAATTCTCTCAAATATTAACTAAGTCATGCAGTTATAATCAATTAGACATAAAATGCGGATGATTCTTAGATAGAACTTTAATATATCGCTTAAATCCCATAGGAATATAATAGAAACTAGTTGTACTATTATAATATTCACAATATCTTAAAGATCAAGTCAGACGTTATTTTATATGAACTTGAATATTTTAGATCCGAAGAATCAGAAAATCCTGATCTGATAGTCACGGTATCGAAATTTGAGGGGGGTTTACAACTAAAAAGAAAAATGATTAGATTTGATTCGCATGGTACACACACCGCACGCTACTCCGAACATTTTGGCTCATTAGGAGCACAATTCAGTATTAATTTTGGTAGAGAGATAACAATAACAGTAAATAACTTAATTGCCAAGTCTAAACATGTATTATACGTCAATTTAGTCGAACCGATTCTCAGGTTCATGTTTATATCTAAAGGGTATGTGTTACTTCACTCGGCATGTGTAGATAAATTTGATCGCACAGTTCTGATTTCTGCCCCTCCTGATACGGGCAAGACAACCACTGTTTTGAAATGCGCAAAAATGAATTACTCTTTCTTGTCTGATGATATGACTATTATTAGATTGCCACATGAAGCGTTGTGTTTTCCTAAACCAATGACTATAAGCGCACATACTTTCAATACACTGACTAGTGTTTCAGATGTACATGATAATAGAAATGGTATGAAATTACGGAGCTTGGTGCATTCAAAAAGTGGCAGATCATTTATGCATAAATTAGCAGAGCTAAATGTTCCTATTTTTACCATTAATGCCATAGGGCAGACAATAGTCAAACCTCCTAAATATAACATAGATGCCTTGTTGGATTCAATAGTGGTTAAGAAAAGCGGTGTGATCCACGCTTTATACTTCTTACAGAGAAATGGTAACGAAACTATAAAACTGGATTCCAATGATGCTCTAAAACTAGCAGTAGAAAATAGTGATGATGCATTTCTCTTTCCTCCATATAAAGATCTTTTGAGTTGTATTGAAATTGGAGGTAAAACGGCTTATCAACTTCTGGAACGTGAAAAGGAATTGTTAAAGTCACTCCTTTCCAAAATCGAAAGCTACATTATTAGGAGCGATTCTCGATCTTGGTCAACAATGATTTCCCAGTATACCGAAGGGAGGGTTAGTTGATTGGTAATTCTAAAACCAGACTTTGAGTCAAGAGTTTGATTATGAGAAAAATTCTAAATTTGAATTTTGAATTATAGGGGCGAATTCAAATCAAATTCAAGTTAATCAGCTCACATGAAGGCTTACTCTACATATCTTTGGGTAACATAATTGGTGCGGTACTAACGGGAATTTTTTGGTTAGTCTTGGCCACAATTCAAGGTGTTGGAGATTATGGACAAATAAACTATGTAATATCAATTGGATCTCTGACTGCCAGTATCGCGTTGCTGGGTCTAAATACAACTGTAACCACCCTTTTACCCAAAGGTGAAAGCAAAATCATAGTCCAAGCAAACCAAATAATACTAATTTCAGCGACGATATGTGCAGTTATAGTTTCCAGTTTTAACTGGATATTGGGCCCGTTTGTCATCAGCATGTCATTTTGGATGATGGCATCATACGAATTAATTGCGCAAAAATCCTACAAGAAATACGCTTTAAATGTTATCGGAGCTAGAGGAACGCAGCTAATATTATCTCTTGGTCTATATTATGTACTTGGATCTCCAGGCCTTGTATTAGGTTTTATAATCGCATTTTTTGCATTTAGTAGGCCTTTTTTCAGTTCTATCAGGAATTTTGATTTTCATTTGGCCGATGCTAAAAAAATATTTAGGACATCTTTGCACCTTTATTCCTATAATCTTTCTAATGCTTTTTTATTATACTTCGACAAGTTAATTATTGGGCCACTTTTTGGATATGTACTTTTAGGGTATTATCAGCTTGGCTTTCAATTTTTGATGTTCTTTAGTATGATACCAGTAAGCTTTTACCAATATCTAGTATCTCATGAATCTGGAGGAAAGAAGGAAAACAAGTTAAGGATATATTCGATACTTTTCTCTGTCTTGCTAAGTGCTTTATTTTTCCTTTTTGCTCCGCAAATAATTACTTTGTTCTTTCACAATTATGGCCAATCCATCAATTCTATGAGAATCCTTAGCGTTGGTATAGTCCCGATGATGATAATAAGTACCTTAAATTCTCGTTTTCTCTCATTAAATCTTACAAAGTACATAATGTTTTCATCAATCCTTTACCAGGCCCTACAAGTAACTCTTTTAATACTGTTGGGCAACAGATATGGAATAGAAGGGATATCGTCTTCAGTTGTTATTTCGATGGCTTGTCAATCCATATTTCTTTTTGTCTCGTATTTAAAAACGTCAACATATCATATTAGCAAATAAGAGTATAGGTTCTGAGCCATCATAATGTTAAGTAATCCTAATGACAACATTATAAAATAAGATGGAATTATTACAAATTTATCGAAACCTAACAATCAGGGATCGTTTCCTTCGTCTAGCGCCCATGGAAACCACCTCCCAATAACTTTGCCCCAATCTATTTTAAGCGAAATGTAGATGATTATGCCCAAAACTATAATGCTGGCGATGGTAATTAGGATGAGGGAAAGGGAACTAGTAGAGCCAGTAAGGAGTTTATCAATCGCAGGCTTGCCAAGATACGCACTACCTAATACAATCATTTCGTTTAGCAGAAATTTTCCTGTAAAAGTAGAAATAGCAAACTTCCAAGGGCTGTACTTGGCAAGCCCCAGAGGTATATAGACTATATCGTCTGGAATGGGAGAAATAGCAGCAATAAATGCGCCCATACCCCCATATTTTCCTAAAAGTCTTTGTAAGGGGATCATTCTTCCCTTTATCTTTGGACTCAATACATTTCTGCCATAATAACTAGCGTAAAAAATTATTAGTTTTGCGATTACTGCTCCCAAGGCACTAAAAAGTGATATTAAATGGGGATCTAAATTTTGATTAAATGCTGCTGTTACTAGTACAGGAAAGTAAGGTACTGGGACAAACACAATAATGCTGCCTAGAAAACTGATCAATAGGATTCCTAGGTAGCCAAAGTCATCATAAAATGCAAATATGTCCTCAATTGATGTCAATTTTATTAGAAGATGATCTATTCGGATATATCTATGCTAGTACGCTCTTCCAAAAAATACACGTTTTGAGGTGTCAGAAGAGCATATGATACATTTCTTACTAACAGTAGGTAAATCTAAGTCATGTTCAAAAGGAATTACTCGAATATCAGCACCAGTCTTTTCTTTGACTTTGTCTTCACACTCATTTCTACCACACCAATAAGAAGAAACGAAGCCTCCATATCTATCTAGAATTGCACCAAGGGATTCCAGGTCGTCTGAGTCTCTAATATTATCGCATAATTTCTTTTTAGCTTCATTGAACAAATTACCTTGAATCTCATTTAACAAGGTTTGAAGTTCTACGCAAAGGTCTTTAATTTTCAATAATTTCTTTTGACCTGTATCTCGCCTTACAACTTCCACCGAATTATTATTAATGTCTCGGGGCCCAATATTCAATCTAACCGGGACACCTTTAACTTCCCATTCATTATATTTCCAACCTGCAGTATACTCTTCCCTCTTGTCTACGTAAACTCTAATCCCGCAATTTTCTACAAATTTTGCGATTTCATCAATTTTGCTGAAAATAAAAGTTTTGTTTTCTTCTCTAAAAATAGGTACTATCACTACTTGGGTCGGGGCTATTTGAGGGGGCAAGATTAGTCCCTTGTCATCACCATGTACCATCACTACTGCCCCTATTAATCGCCATGAAATTCCCCAAGACGTTTGCCAAACGAAATGCTCTACCATATCGTCTCCCAAATATTTTATATCAAATGGTTTCGAAAAATTCTGCCCAAGCTGATGAGAAGTTGCCATTTGCAAGGCCTTCCCATCGCCCATCAACGATTCCAAACAAGTGGTGTATTTTGCACCAACAAACTTTTCCCTGTCACTTTTAAAACCTGCTATAGTTGGTATTGACAGTAACTTTTCAGTAATATTTCTATAAGTTTCGAGAATTGTCATTACCTCCGCATCAGCTTCTGCTTCTGACTCGTGAGCTGTATGACCCTCTTGCCATAAGAATTCAGAATTTCTCAGAAGAGGTCTCGTAGATTTTATTTCTGCCCTTAACGCACTGTTCCAAAAATTCATCTTCAGAGGGAGTTCTCTATAGCTAGAAATCCAGTTTGAAAACATTGAATAAGCAATTGTTTCGGAAGTAGGTCGAACAGCTAGTCTGTCACTTAATTCATTATTTCCTGACTTGGTAACCCAAAATACCTCTGGTTCAAAGCCCGAAAAATGTTGTTGTTCTTTGGAAATTAGACTTTCTGGAATAAGGATTGGTAAGAACCCATTTTGATGACCTGTTTTTTTTAGCTCCGCATCTATGGAAGACTTGATAATTTCCCATATTGCATAACCATATGGCTTAAGGGCAATAAATCCTTTTACTGGTGCGTAGTCAACCAACTCGCCCTTTATTACACATTGAACATACCATTCACTAAAGTCCTCCGTTTGTTTAACGGAAATTCCGAGGTCCTTCAAATCCTACTTTTCCACATCTAGTAATATTAAAAAACTAACTGAGTGGCTCACCCTTGCAATATACTTTTCCCATGATCCGGCTGTGAAAATTATTGCATACATAGCATTGAATAAATCCTACCTCTCTTTCCAAAACAGGACAATCAACTGCCTCTAGTTTCATCCTCTTTAACATTTTAGGACTAACCCCCTTTAATTTCAATTTACCTTTGTCGTCCATCATTCCTACGGCCTGTAACTCTATTTTCGTTTTTTCATCCAACTTCAAAGATTTTTCCACGGCTTTTACAGGTACAACAAATTTAGTTTCTACCGGGTCACTCAACGCCTTTATTAATTTATGTCTTGTATATTGATGTTTCCTGCCATATAACTAATAAAATACCTGCCCTCTCATAATTCTATTTTTATATATAAAGGAAGGCTGGCAAACTTGCTGTTTGTGTATTTAGACGATACATGCAATTAGCAATCAAATACCTTGAAATGATTATTTATTAGCTAATGCTTAGTTAATGTATGCCGAACTATTATGAAATTTTGGAGTTAAAAAAAGATGCTACTTTAGATGATATAAAACATTCTTTCAGAAAATTAGCATTAAGATATCACCCTGACAAAAATAAAAATTCTGCAGAATCTAAAGAAAAGTTTCTTAAAATAGTGGAGGCCTATGAAATATTATACAATAAAGATTTAAAACGATCATATGATCAAAGCCTTGAATCACATCCTGAAAATTACCGTTATCCAAGAAAACATAGTTGGACTCCACCAGCTGATTTTTACAAAATTTATAGTTATTCAAATTTAAAATATAAGCAAGAAAATGGCGGAATATGGAATATAAGCGAAGCCGCTAGCGCTGGCATGTGGAAGGCAACACTGATATTATTCGCCAGCTTGGCTGCAATGACCGCATTAGTCCTGCTTCTAAAATAGTCTTACTTCCTCCGATGTTTAACGTCTATTTTCTTAAAAGTCTTATATTTATATCCAAAAAAACCCGCCAAACCTAGGTTTGGAAGAGTAAAAAGGAACAACGACAAAGAACTGGTTAACAAAGTGATGATAAGGCCAAAGAGTCCTATAGCAGCTGCGACGATTAATAATATTCTCAACTGATTTTTTTTTATTGGCAACGTTTTTTAGATTATTCTAGAAGTATAAAAATTGAAGTATTGATTAGCTTTTATTAACATCCCATAGGGCCTATCAACAAATTAAACTCCTCACAAGATCTTAATTTTGGGACAACTTCAACTTGCAGATTGGAGGTAATTCCCTTTTATGTTGTGATTGTTCAACTCTAACGCATACTCTTACGACTTTGTTCCTTGGTAAAGTGCAGCTTTCTAAGGCACATAATTCTCTTAACCTTAGTATTGTGTCAATTTCTTCGTATTTGAGCCCAAGTTCTGCTTCTGCTGTTTGACCTCGCCACAATCTAGGACTACTTGGCTGTTTCAATAAAGAGTTGGGTAAATGGAGAATTTTTCCCAGCCTTCTCACCTCTGTCTTGTAAAGATCAGCTATGGGCATTATATCCGCGGCTCCGTCCCCGTATTTAGTAAAGTACCCTAACATGACTTCGCTCTTGTCAGATGTACCCATTACTAACAAATCATTAAGCCCTGCATAATGATAAAGGATCATCATTCTTATTCTGGCCGATAGATTGCCGGATGCAATCTTGTTCTTTGGAAATTGATATTCTATTCTCTCCTTAGCTGAATCGATTTCGAACTTGTAAGATTTTATTCCCAATCTAGTCACGAGGATTTCTGCATTAGAAATATCTCCGTGGGGAGTCAAATTTTTTTCTGGAAGAAGTAACGATGTAACCCTACTACGCCCCAAGGCATTAACGGCAAGTACTACCGAAACTGATGAATCAAGCCCCCCACTGAGGCCTATGACCGTTCCTTTCTTCTTTCTTTTCTTAACCTGCTGGCGAATAAAATTTGAAATTTGCGAAATTACATCGTTATAATCTAATTTACTTTGCATATATTTCGTAGTCAATTTTATAGTGGAGGTTTTGAGAACATATTATTGCTCATATGGTAGTCAACAACAAGTCCTGAGTCTTTTTGCTTTCCCGTAAGAATCCCTACAACTGTGTCATCTTTACTGATTATCTCTTGAGTTCGTAGCATTCTTATGGCTGCCGGAACTGAACCAGATGCCATTTCACAATCAAATCCATTTAGGCCCACTATTGACATTCCGTCACTCATCTGTTTATCATCTACCTGAACGACTATTCCTTTCGTAAAATGAAGAGCCCGTAGGGCTTTTACAATGTTAGCGGGCTTTCCTATTTGTATTGCAGTTGCTTTAGTCTTTGGTCTAATCCGTTCCTTATCCATTTTTTCGTAGTAGTCATTTATCAGTTGTAAATCAGGCCTACCTTCATTCCATTCCAATTTTCGATTATCGTATAGACCATTTGTCAGTACATAAAAAGTATTGGCACCCACGGAGTTAACAATCACTAGTTTTGGAATTTTTTTTATCCATCCCCATTCAGCTAATTCGATTAGAGCTTTGCCACAACTAGATGAATTTCCTAATGCTCCTCCTGGATACACAATCCAATCTGGAGGGTTCCAATCTAAATATTCCAAAGCTCGATACAAGATGGTTTTTTGACCCTCGAGCCTAAAGGGATTGATAGAATTTACTGTATAGCCTCCAGATTCGTTTGCTATCTTTAGAGATTGCAACAGCGCATCATCAAAATTACCTTCTATTTGAAAGACTTGTGCCCCAAATTGGAATGCCTGGCCTAGTTTTCCTGGAGCAATCTCTCCTTTTGGAACAAACACATCACATCCAATATCTTCATTTGCAGCATACATTGCCGCTGAAGCAGATGTATTTCCCGTGGAAGCACAGATTATTTTTTTCATACCAAGCATTTTTGCATGGGTAACAGCCGTCGCCATCCCATTGTCTTTGAATGATCCACTGGGGTTGTACCCTTCAGGCTGAAGGTAAAGTGAATCAATATTCATGAGTGCAAATTCTGAAACCTTCTTCATCTTGTATGGTTTTGACTGCCTCCCTTCAGAACCATCCATAGATACAAGTACCTTTGAACATTGGTCGAGGTCGCCAGTATCTATATTAAGAAAGTTTATGAGTTCTCTGAACCTCCATACACCACTTTCGTCATAGATGTTTCCTCTATGATTCCGTCTTACATAGAACGTTTCAATCAAATCTTTAGAGGGTATCTCATTGTAAATAATATCTAAAAAGGAACCACACTTACATTTATACCTCAAATCTTCGATTAGATAAATTAGATTACAAGAGGGATTTATGCATCTCTTAATAGCAGGGTTCACAAACAGAATCCTCTGTATTTCATATTTAGACGTTTTCGAATTTACATAACAAGGAAATGCCCGCAGGTGTGACAATATCTTGAAGACTTTAGGCATGAATTGCACTGAACACACCGTTTAAAACTACACGGTTCTTGAAATGGCGCCTCGTAGTGTGAACGATAGATCTTGTAATAATGCAGATGCTCTCTATTATTTAGGATTACTTTATCTCTTGTATAAATCCCGTTGAATTCTTCGCTTGAATTCACTTCGTTTATGGAAGAAATCAAGTCTGGAATCGAGTTGAAGTTCGACCCTAACTCGAGGGCCATTTTTTTCCTCCAGACAACTCTACCTAATTCCTTTTCAAAGGCTTTCCTCAAAATGAATTTTCCAAATTTCTTCGCCCTTCTCTCGCCAACTTTTTCATGGATATTAATTAACTTCGCGTATGTGATAAACGGCTCGTCTAAATAGGGCATCCAAACTTTGACTCCTAGATTGCTTCCAATTGTTTTAGAGGAAAAATGCATTAGATCCCACAATTCTACTAGCTTATCCTGTAACAATGCGTTATTGTTATAGTATTTTTGCAAATAGTTATAGCCTGCAAATAGTTCATCAGAACCATCTCCTGTAACGACTTCATCATATCCGTATTTTTTCAACTCTCTGATGCCTGCATATATAACAGAAGAATTCCTGACTTCAATTGGATCGAATGTCTTTAAAATTCTAATCGAGTTATTAATTATCTCTTCTACTTCATGAATTTTTACAACGTGTTCAATGTGTGATTTACTGTATTTTTTTGCAATATGCCGAGCGTACTTAAGATCATCAGAATTCTGTCCTAACGAAACCACTACAGATATTTTTGGTTTAATTATACTACAAAGTATGCTACTATCAAGACCACCTGAAAGTAGTAATGGTTTATTGTAATACTTCATTGCAGAATCCGTTAGCGCATTTTTGATAGCATCTTCACTACACAAAGGAGTCAGATCCTACTAAGCTAATTTATTACGTATAAGGATTCAGTGTTAAAATGAGCTAATAAGCAACATCGTCTTCCACTTTACATGATAGTTTAGTCACGTATTGGTCGCTTGATTATTTTTTTCTAATAATTGGAGACCTTCTTTAGTTATGTAGTAATGTTTTGCACTTTTTTTAACATATTCAACCATTCGTTCCAAATGATAATAAATTGATCCGGTCGACAAGTCGGTGGCATATTTTATTTCGGTAAATCCTGCCGAACCATCTCGCTCAGCTATTGCCTTCAGGATTTTCATTCTAGTTCTTTTAGCACGAAGCTGAGTTTCCTCTGGCACCATGGTTCTATTGTAAAAAAAATATTTATCTTTTTCTACGAATACAATACCAGAAGAAATTATTCTAAACTGTCAGATATATATATTCTATATAACCTACTGTAGTACATGCCAATAGATCCAGTCTGCGGGATCGAAATGACTGAAGAGCTAGCTTCAGTCTATGAATTTAAAGGGAAGAAGTATTATTTTTGTTGTGAGGGATGCAAGGGAATTTTCTCCAGAAAACCTAAAAAATATTCCAATTAGAATATATTATTTGGACATATAATGGTGACTGACCTTTTTCTTCTAGTCATAACCTTTTGACACACCAATTATTATTACATGATATAAGAGTGCATAGTATGTCGTTTCCGAATATTGACCTGATATGTGGCAAATGTGGAATAACTACACACAAAACTATGAATATTAAGCCGATACGAGACATGTTGAGATCCTCAAACGGGAGGTGTAAAGATTGTGGCACAATTCTGAATCACAATGATTTTTCAATCGCCATAATAAAAAAATAAAATCTGATGCAATAGGCTACGGTAATAGTTATCTTACAAATTCGATGGTTGAATGACTGAAAAATCGCCATTGTCCTCAAATTTGTAATAACCATCGCCAATCTTCGAAAAAATGCCTACTTCAATTACTCCGGGTATTGCTTTTATACGATTTTCATAAACTGATGGATTTTTGATTATTCCAAAGTTCGTATCATAAATTAAATTTCCGCTTTCGGTTATGAACGGATATCCTTTTTCTAAGACTCTTAGAGTTGGGGTGCCACCTTCCATACTTAAATCCCTAAATACTGTCTTTCTCGCAAAAGGGTGAACTTCGATTGGGACAGCCATTTGAAGGTTATCGACAAATTTTTTAGAATTAGCACATATAACAAATTTCTTTGCAGTAGATATAATGATTTTTTCCTTTAACAACGCACCACCCCCACCTTTTATCAAATTAAATTTCGAATCAACCTGATCTGCTCCATCGATGACTACATCTAGACCCTCTGTCAAACCCTCATCAAATACTTTGAGACCAAGATTCTCGGCAATAATTTTTATCTGTATGGAAGTGGTAACAAATTTTAGTGAGTCTAGATAGTCCAATTTTTTGATATTTTGGATTACGGATACCACCGTACTTCCGCTACCAAGACCAACATTTGAATTTTCAGGGATATATTCTTGGAATATGTGAAATGCCAATTTGGCAAACTTGTCAATGTTTTTTATCAACTAATATTTTCTCCTGCAACGTATGTTAATAAAACTTCCAAATCTGAAAAAGTCAATTTGATGCAGTTGTGATTCCTGTTAAACCCGGATGAGCACTAAATTTTAACAGTAGTATTATTTATACCCGATATCCTTTAGACACATCTCCTAATTAACGCATCTCAATAAATAAACCGCTTACAGGCATTAGTTAAATCTATCTTTATTAGCATGCCAACGGTACCCATAAATTCTCATTAAGTAGTGTATATAAGAAACAATTATTGATTAATTTATGATGGCTGAAATGACTGGGGCAAAGGCTCTGATAACTTCATTGGAGAAAGAAGGTGTTGACACGGTTTTTGGACTCCCGGGTGGGGCGAACTTGCCAATTTATGACGCTCTAGTGGATGCAAAGTTTAGACACATCCTGGTTCGACACGAACAATCAGCAGCGCATATGGCAGATGGATATGCCAGGATAAAAAGAAGAGCTGGTGTCTGTCTAGCAACTTCAGGTCCTGGGGCTACCAACATCATTACAGGTATAGCTACTGCATATGCAGATTCTTCTCCAATAGTAGCGATAACAGGTCAAGTACCGCTAAATATGATTGGAAAAGATGCCTTTCAGGAAACTGATATTATCGGGATTGCTAACCCATGCACAAAATACGCGTTTCAGCCAAGAACTCCAGGAGAAATTCCAGAAACTATTAAAAAATCCTTTTATATTGCAGAGAGTGGAAGGCCAGGGCCAGTACTAGTAGATATTCCAAAGGATGTACAACAAAATACTGCAGAGATTAATTTCCCTGCCTTGATTAAAGTAAGAGGATATAACCCAACCGTTGACCCCGATTTGTCTAATGTTGGAAGGGCGGTAGAAATATTGCTCGCATGCCAAAAACCAATCATAATGGCCGGCGGTGGAGTAATATTATCAGGAGCTTTTTCAGAACTGCAAGCAATTGCCGAATTTTTGACTGCTCCGGTAGTGACTACTTTTAAGGGAAAAGGTTCATTTCCTGAAAACCATCCTCTTGCAATGGGGCCTATTGGTATGCATGGACATCCTGAGGCTAACCGCATTATTTTGGAGGCTGACTGCATTCTTGCTATCGGCGCTAGGTTCTCCGATCGCTCTGTGGGCAAATTCGATGAATTTGGTAAAGGAATGAATATCATACATATAGATATTGACCCAGCCGAAATTGGAAAAAACAAGTCAGTGGATATCGCCATAGTTGGGGATGTAAAATCATCGTTGCGGACGATGGTTAAAATGTTGTCCAAACAAGTTGTAAAAAAAGATCCTGCTTATGACTGGTTAAAGAGGAGAAAGGATCTTAAAGATTATTACCTGGAAAATATAAAGGATTATACTAGAGAGATAACGGCTAAGAAGGCATTAAAGAAGTTAAGGGAATGCTTGCCCCCGGATGCAATAGCAACTACCGAAGTTGGACAGTGTCAAATGTGGGCATCATTGCACTTTGATGTCATATCTCCGGGAACTTTTTTTAGTTCAACCGGCTTGGGTACAATGGGATTCGGATTTCCTGCCTCAATTGGAGCTAAAGCTGCAAGACCAGAGGTTCCTGTTGTAGACATTGCAGGAGACGGCTCGTTTAATATGACGGAAAATTCCTTGGCGGTTTCTGTTTTAGATCGGTTACCAGTTATAGTATTTTTACTTAATAATTATATGCTGGGAATGGTTGCTCAATGGCAAAGGACATTTTATGATCGAAGATACATGGGAGTTCACCAGCAGGGTTGTCCTGATTATGTCAAAATTGCACAAGCTTATGGCGCTGAGGGTGTTAGAGTACAGTCCATGAACGAATTAGAAAAGGCTATAAAAACAGCACTTAAAACAGAAGTGGCGACAGTTATTGACGTACCAATTGATCCAGAAGAAGACGTATATCCATTTGTTGCTCCTGGGACGGGGCTCAAGGACATGATAACTGGTGCATAGGTAAACAATTATGTCTTCCATACCCACCCTGCAAAATCCACTATATATAATATCGTCACTAGTAGAAAATAAACCTGGAGTATTGTTTAGAATCACAAATTTATTTAGGGCAAGAAATTACAATATTGAAAGTATTACTGTTGGGACGACGGAACAGCCTGACCTTTCCAGAATGACTATCACCACAAAGATAGATGAGAGAACATTGGACCAGTTGGTTAAACAATTAAGAAAACTAATTGATGTTGTAGAAGTAAAGTTGTTGGATATCAACAACACTGTTTACAGAGAGCTTGCTCTAATTAAAATGAAGACAAGTGACTCTTCTAGCAAGATGGAAATTACCAATTATGCAACAGTATTCCGAGCGAATATTTTAGATATTGGAAAAGAATCCATGACGGTAGAGATAATCGGCACACCAGATAAGATAGATGCATTTAAAAATTTAGTTGATCAATATGGCATTGTAGAGATGGCTCGAACTGGTGTCTCAGCATTACCAAGGGGAATTTAATTAGCAATATGGAAAATCTTGACAAAGTTAGGATATTTGATACTACTTTAAGAGACGGAGAACAAACTCCAGGAGTTTCGGTAACTGCTGAACAGAAATTAAGAATAGCTATCAAATTGGATGAACTGGGCGTCGATGCAATCGAGGCAGGTTTTCCTGTCGTCTCCGAGGGAGAAAAGAAGGCTATTAAAATTATTGTAAAACAAAAACTGAATTCAGAAGTCTGTGTTCTGGCCAGAGCAATGCAAGCCGACATAGATGCAGCATTAAGTTGCGGAGCTAATTACGTTCATACTTTCATAGCTACGTCCGATATCCATATGGTGAATAAGCTAAACATGTCTAGGGATGAGGTATTGCAAAGAGCTGTTTGGGCAGTGGAATATGCAAAAAAGCATGGTTTAACTGTTGAATTTTCCGCCGAGGACGCCACTAGATCGGATAGACAATTTTTAATAAGTGTATTCAAAGCAGTTAAGTCGGCCGGAGCCGATAGGGTGGATATACCTGATACTGTGGGCTACGCCACACCTGAGTATATAGATTCGCTAGTGCGGGAGGTCGTATCGGAAACACGTCTGCCAGTAAGCATGCACTGTCACGATGATTTTGGGTTGGCTGTTGCGAATTCTATAGCCGGAATCAGAGCAGGTGCTGCTTGTGCGCACGTAACAATTAACGGCTTGGGTGAAAGAGCTGGGAATGCATCCTTGGAAGAGTTTGTAATGGCATTGCAGTGTTTGTATGGAAAAGCGCACAACATAAAGACCAATCTACTGTTTGATATATCGAAATTCGTCTCAAATACTATGGGCGTCATAGTTCAACCAAATAAGGCCATTATAGGGGAAAACGCATTTGGGCATGAGTCCGGAATACACACTCACGGTATAATCAATAATCCACTTACCTATGAACCTATTAGTCCAGAATTGGTAGGAAGAAAAAGATGGTTACAAGCAGGAAAACATGCTGGAACTCACGGTATTAGAGCGATTTTGAAAGATTTTGGAATAGACCCTACAGAAACCCAACTACATGAGATCGTTGATAAACAAAAGAGCATCGCCGATCAGGGAAAATCTATCACGACATCAGAACTACTCTCCATCGCTGGAGAAGTATTAGATAATTCCACATTGGAGGAAAAATTTAAGCTTCATGATTTCCATATCGTGACTGGCATGAACATCGTGCCTACAGCCGTTGTCAGACTTGACAAGGACGGAAAGCACTTCATCGCTTCAGAAATAGGTGTAGGTCCAGTGGATGCGGCTCTAAAGGCAATACAGAAGATAGCTGTAGATGTCGCAAATGTTAGAATAAGAGAATATAAACTCGATTCGATAACTGGTGGGTCTGATGCGCTTGCAGAAGTTACAGTAAAGGTAGAAGATGTTGATGGGAATGTTGTGTCAGCGAGAAAAGCAGGGGAAGATGTTGTTGTGGCCTCGGTACAGGCAGTGATGGATGCTATCAACAAGACAATGTTGAGAAGTATGCTTCTTGCCAAAAGTTAAAGCATAAATTGATCCAACTATGACGAGATATACAATTTCACTGGTTAATGGAGATGGAATTGGCCCGGAGCTAGCAGAGTCTGCCAAAATTTTGTTGGACAAAATACATGATAGTTCGTCAATTAAATTCAATATCATTGAAGTTGAAGCAGGAGATAACGCTTTGAAAAAGTTTGGAAAAGCCCTTCCGGATTTTTCGTTTGACTCTATAAAAAAATCAGATGCATGTTTAAAATCTCCTGTTGGGGAAAACGCAGCAGATGTTATTTTAGTATTGAGACGATTTTTCAGATTGTTTGCAAATATTAGACCAATCAAATCGTATCCAAATGTTAGTAATATTCAAAATATTGATTTGGTTATAGTTAGAGAAAATACAGAAGATCTTTACCGTGGTTGGGAATTCAAAATTGATGATGAAACAATTATAGGGTTAAGACTTACGAGTGCTAAAGCTTCAAAGAGAATCGCTCTTTATGCATTTGATGAGGCCGTGAGAAGGAACAAGAAAAAGCACGTAACCACAGTCCATAAATCTAACGTATTGAGATTGGGTGATGGCCTTTTTACAAGGATTGCAAGAGAAGTTTCTACAAAATTCCCTGATATTACTTATAGCGAGCAATATGTTGATGCCTGCGCTATGAATTTGATACGCAAGCCAGAATCTTTCGACATAATATTAACTACAAATTTGTTTGGAGACATATTATCAGATGAAGCAGCTCAAATTGCCGGAAGCTTGGGACTAGGTCCTTCTGCCAACATTGGTGAAAATTTTGCGATTTTCGAACCAGTACACGGAGCGGCGTTTGATATTGCGAATAAGAATATTGCAAACCCCGCGTCAATTTTCCTGTCAATTAAGATGATGTTGGAGTGGCTAGCTAAAGAAAATTGTAACAATGACGAAGAAACTTTGAAAAGTCTCGGCAAGAGAATCGATCAAACTTTAATTTCGTTATTGAGAGATAAATCTGGAACAAAGGATGTTGGAGGTGATTTGGAAACTGACAAATACACGAAACTCTTTGTATCCAAGTTCTTAACTTCTAATTTATCTTGATTTACTTCTTGCGTTCCCTATCGAATAATCCTTCCTGAATAATATCAATTAATTAAACATGATGTTCGCTAGCTACTGGCACTGCTTCACATAATTCAGTGAGAACACCATTCATAGATTTGGGGTGAATAAATGTAATCTTTCTTCCGTAAGAACCTGATCTTATTCCACCAAGAGTCTTGATTCCATTTAGTAGAGCCCTTTCTGTATCCTGTTCAATACTGTCAGCAGTTATTGCGATGTGGTGTAGGCCTTCACCGCGTTCATTTAGAAATTTCATTATGGGACTTGCTTCTGAAGTTGGCTCCATCAATTCAATTCTAGTATCTTCTAAGTTCAGTATGGCCACCTTAACTTTCTCGTTACTAACTTCTTCAATCTTCATGTTATCTATCTTTAGGACTTTCTTAAAATTCTCCATTGCTTGCTCTAAATTTATCACCGCAATAGCTACATGATCGATTCTCATTATCTGCTCACTCAAAACGAAAATTTCGGTTCATATCTTCCAAAAATAGTTTCAAATGTGGTACTTATTTCGCCTAGTGTGACATGGTCCTTAACTGCGGAGATAATATGAGGCATCAAATTTTCTTCTTGTTTTTCTGCGGCTTTTTGCAATCGTTCGATTGCAGCATTTACCTTTGTTTTGTCCCTCATCTCTTTAAAATCTTTCAATTTGTTAACTTGGCGCATCTCTATTTCTGTGTCCATTGTATTCAACTTTGGTTCAATGTCATGAACATCTTTAAACTTATTAACTCCTACTATTACTCTCTCTCCATTATCTATTTCTCTTTTCAAATTATATGCATTTTGTCTTATTTCGTCTTGAAAATAACCCTTTTCAATTGCTATCAATGCTCCACCCATTTTATCGATTCTATTCAAATATTTCTCTACCTCGTTTTCAATTCTTGTCGTTAAATATTCCACGTAGTATGATCCAGCCATTGGGTCTACCGTTTTGCAGGTGCCGGACTCGCTGGCAATAATCTGTTGTGTTCTAAGGGCGACCTTTACTGATTCTTCTGTTGGGAGTGCTAAAGCTTCATCCTTGGAATTGGTGTGGAGAGATTGGCACCCGCCAAGTACTGCTGCCAATGCTTCCAATGTAACTCTCACTACATTATTATCTACTTGCTGTGCTGTCAATGATTCGCCACTAGTTTGTACATGAAAACGTAGATGATATGATTTTTCGTTCTTGGCGTTGAATCTCTCCTTCATTATTTTTGAGTATATCCTTCTTGCTGCTCTGAATTTGGCTATTTCTTCAAAGAATTCCATAGTGCAGCAGAAGAAGAAGGAAAGCCTTGGAGCAAATTGATCAACTCCTAAACCCTTTTCAGTGCAAGTTTTTATGTATTCTATAGCGTTAGCAAATGTAAATGCTAACTCTTGCACTGCATTTGATCCGGCCTCTCGCATGTGATATCCGGAAATACTGATTGGATACCATTGTGGTACATGTTTGGAACAATATTGAATCATATCACCAATCAGCCTCATCGATTGCCTTGGGGGGTAGATGTAAGTATTTCGAGCAATATACTCTTTTAGTATATCATTCTGTGTCGTTCCTCTAAGCATAGCAGGTGGTATTCCTTGGGCTTCGGCGACAGTAATGTATAGTGCCAATAGTGTCGAAGCAGTAGAATTTATTGTCATAGATGTACTCACCTTATCTAATGGGATTTTTTCAAAGCAGGTTAGCATGTTGTCAATCGAACTGATGGATACTCCAGTTCTGCCTACTTCGCCTTCAGAATAACGGTCATCTGAATCACGACCAGTTTGAGTCGGCAAGTCAAAAGCTAGTGAAAGCCCAGTTTGACCGTGGTCTAGCAAGAATTTGAATCTATTGTTAGTTTCCTCGGCACTACCAAAACCACTATACTGACGCATCGTCCACAATCTCTCACGATACATGCGAGGGTAAAGTCCTCTTGTGTATGGATATTTGCCCGGTTCTTCTTGAATTGAGTTCTGGTCATAGATTTTTCCCTTGAATACGCGCTTGACAGGGATTCCAGAATCAGTTTTGACTACATTTTTTTCAGTCAAATTTAATCACCTTTATTCAAAATACTTGTAGCAAACTCAGAAGCAGCAGCAAAAGGATCTATTTCTTTCCTTAATATCTTAGCAACTAAATACTCAAACTTCTTACTATTCATGATTCTACTTTTAGTCTTTTCCTTAATTATATTTAAGATCATCAGCTTCTAATTCGAATAAAATCAATTGCTCTTCTTTATTTTTGCTATTAGCATCATTGAATTGTTTTTCCAGATTTATCGCCAACTCTTTAATACCTTTTCCTGTCCTGCCAGAGCACTTTAAGACTAGTTTTTTGTGGTCCCCTACTAGATCTCTAATTGTGTTAAAAAACACAGAGCTTCCATCCAAATCTGATTTGTTAATGACGTATAAGTCTCCGATTTCGGTTAAACCTGCTTTGATTGCTTGAACACTGTCACCAGTTTGAGGCGTAAAGACAACAACAGTGATGTTGACCGCCTTAGAAATTTCAATTTCCAATTGTCCTGCACCGACGCTTTCAATTAAGATGATATCAAACCCTGCTGCATCTAGTATTCTCGTAACATTTCTAAGAGACTCAGAGATACCCCCATCCGCACCCCTGGATGCTAAACTTCGCATATAGATATCACCACTGATTGTTGACATCATCCTTACTCTGTCACCCAAAATTGCACCACCCGTGAATGGACTTGTTGGGTCGATGGCCAAGACCCCTACTTTATATCCTAGCTTGTTAAATTCTGCCGCTAGCTTTCCAATAATCGTACTTTTACCTGCGCCAGCTGCACCTGTAAAACCTATGGTTCTGGCTTTTCCTGTCATGGTAAAAATCTGTTGTATAATATTCGACGATTCGGGTTCCTGATTATCAATTATTGAAATTGCACGCGATATAGATCTTTTATCGCCACTAATTATTCCAGCTACTATATCGGACATAAAGTTCTTCTAGAGCGTTTAGTATTAAATAACTTTATTCATAGCCAATCCAATAATATTCGCTGAAATCATAACTGTTAACAAAGAGTTTAAAACTCTATTTATATAATTAACCGTAATGGTGATGCATCAATCGATTCACAAGAAACCGATCCGAATTTTGGTGTCTAAATTGGGTTTAGATGGTCACGACAGAGGAGCATTAGTAATTTGCAGGGCTCTTAGAGACGCTGGGATGGAGGTCATTTATTCTGGACTTTTCTGTACACCTGAACAGGTCGCTAAAATGGCAATTGAAGAAGATGTAGATGCGGTAGCCATGAGCTTGCTAAATGGCGCTCATCTTACGCTGTTTCCCAAAGTTTCAAAGCTTTTGAAAGAAGAGGGCATTGATGATATTCTACTAATTGGTGGGGGAGTTATCCCACAAGGTGACAAGCAGATTCTAGAAGAAAAGGGAATATTAGGAAATTTTGGCCCTGGAACTCCCTTAAATGAAATTATTGATTTTATATCGAACAACGTTAAAAGGGATTTCAGGGGCAATACCTAAAACCATGTTCATAGCATTTTGTATTTTCATCTTATTGTGAAGTACCTAAAAATTGGAAAATCATTTGTCTACTCTATCATTCCTGACCTATTAGTCAGGGCATTACTAATATTTCAGGACATTCATCCTGGTTCTCTTTAACGATATTAGACAGTTTATGTAATACTAACAAAGGATTAGGTTTAGTAAAAATCGAGGAGATTATTAGCCGTGACAATTAAATCAAGTTGACGTAATATTCAACATTTTTCATCAAAATTATGCACTTAAAGGCAATATTAAATTATCAAGCCGCATTGTTCCAATATATGAGTACGAGTAGGAACTAAATTCTGCTAACTTCATCCATATTTACCAGTCAGGCTAACTCAAATTTTCCATCTTTCAAATTTAGCAAGACGTATCTCTAAATTTATTATTGCCTTTGAATATTGATCAATTCTTGTAACAGTACATATATGATATTGTAATGTGATCTACTCTACATCTTTATTCCACATCATATTTCTCATTTCTCGTCCCACAGTTTCCAATGGGTGCAGACTCAACTTGTCCATAAATGTTGAGAAAGAATTCTTGCCAGACTTTTCATAGATTTCCAGCCATTCTTTAGCAAATTTGCCTGATTGAATTTCATTCAATACAGTTTTCATATTACTTTTAACTTCAGAATTAATGATTCTTGGACCTCTTGTTAAACCTCCATATCTTGCCGTTTCACTTACTCTTTTATACATACCTGTCAGTCCATATTTGTGAATAAGATCCACTATTAGCTTTAGTTCATGCAGACATTCATAATAAGCTACCTCAGGTTGGTAACCTGCCTCTACTAGAGTCTCAAAGGCATTGAGAACTAATGAATGAGCACCACCACACAAGTCAACTTGCTCACCGAACCAATCTGTTTCAACTTCCTCTTTAAAAGTAGTTCCCAAGACCCCCGGCCTAGTACTTCCGATTCCTTTCGCCATACCTAGCACAATATCGAGGGCATTGCTTGTATAGTCCTGATAAACTGCCACTAATGACGGCGTACCAAAACCCTCCTGATAAAGCTCCCTAACCCTTTGACCTGGACCCTTAGGGGCGACCATTATCACATCTACATTTTTAGGTGGTTCAATCCATTTCCAATGAATAGCGGCACCATGAGAAAAACATAGTGCCTTTCCCTCCGATAATGAGGTAGAAATATCTGCATTATAGACTGAAGTTTGTTCCATATCCGGGACCAAGAGGTGAATAATATCAGCCTCCTTGGCTGCTTTTGGAACCTCCATAACTGATTGCCCATCACTTTCTGCAATTTTCCAAGTACTACCATTTCTACGTAGCCCAACTATTACATTTATCCCAGAATCTTTTAGATTGCTCGCCTGGGCTCTTCCTTGTATTCCGTAGCCAATAATTGCAATCGTTTTGTTTTCGAGAGCTGCAAGAGAAACATCAGCATCAAACCATTTTTTTGCTGCCACATTTTCAATTATTTCTTAGATCTATATATGCGCTGTTAAATTTAATAATTTGACTATTTTCATTTAGTTCAAATATTGATCAAATTACCGCAGTCTCTGCATGCTAATATGATATTTTTTCTTGATTTCTCAATTACTGAAAATTTCCTTGATCCGCACCTATTACATACGGGACAGGAACGGGATGAGGAGCTCAATGGTATATACAATCTTTTGTCGGATACTTACTTAACATTTGGGTATTCTCTAATCTTATCACCAGATTCACTTTTTTCAGTTTCCAACAACAGTTTCATCCTTTGTACACCATTATTTTCCATGATAATGTTGTACGTAGATACAGAGATACACTTTATCCACTTTTCATCACTTGTCATTCCCACCCGTATTTTAGTTCCATTATATACATTTTTTCTGTAGAGTCTTGGGATAACAACCCTGAATGATGTCCCCCTGTTACGCGACACTAGTTCAGTAACAAACCGATTACCTGAATACAAGATATCAAATTTTGGAACCATCGAGCTTAAATTGCTTAGCCAAACTGCATTATTCTCTGAATTTGAGATTGGTACTATATAGATTTTTTTTAAATCCACTTCTTGTTCGATTAGTGTGTCATGAACCATCTGTAATCTTTCCCCAGCAGTGAACGGATTACTAAAGCTGTAGTTAAATTGTGAACTTCCTATTGCGATGATTACTTCATTGCACTCATTTAAGATATGCCCTATCAGCCTTGAATGACCGTTGTGAAAGGGTTGAAATCTACCAATTATCAGACCTCTATGCAACTTCGTCATTTTCGATACCTAGTATTTTAATAGCTTCCTTTATTTTTGAGTTTTCTATTTTACCAAATATAGGGTCAATTTTACCTAAACCTTTACCAGGTTCCATATTCAGGATACCTACTGTGCTCCATATTTGATTGTGAATACTATCAGTCATGCCCAACTGACTCCATATTTTTTCAGAAGAAAAAGGTAAAAATGGTTCCAACATTATGGCTAGGGACCTGGTGGCATTAACAAGTACAAAAATGCATGTATTAGATCCTTCTGGTTTTTTCCAAGGCTGCTTTCTTTGAAAATATTGATTCAGAAAAGTAGAAAAATTTAGTATCGATTTTAGGGCCTTGTCCAATTCATTACCCTTCATGAATTTTTCAACTGTCCTACCAATGTCGGATAATTGATCGATGCATTTCTTATCATCAGAATCATATTCAGAAGGTTCAGGGATAATATTATTAAAGTACCGGGAAACAAATGATAAGACTCGATTTATGAGGTTCCCTATGTTTGATATCAATTCGTTATTTATTTTTTGAATGAAAACTTCCCAGTCAAAATTGATATCATCTTGTGACAAACTGCATATTGATGCGATATAAAATCTCAAATAATCGGGATCAAAAATATTAATGAAATCATTCAGTCCTATATACCAATTCCGACTCTTCGATATTTTCTTATTTTGCAACATGAGATGTCCTCTTGTAGGCATAAAATCTGGTAGTTTGTATTCATCAAGACCCATGCGAATTGCGGGCAAAAAAAGGTAATGATGATATACTATATCTTTTCCGATAAAATGATATATTGTCGAATTATTCCACTTTGCTCTAGCTATTTTTTCATTACCAACTAGGTCAGAATAAGTGGAAATGTAACATAGATGATTGTCAAACCAACCATAAAACACCTTATTTAAATTACTATTCTCTGGTATCGGTACTCCCCATCCTATGTCCCTTGTAATATCCCAATCCTGTAAGCCCTCTGATACCCAATGAATGACATATTTCTTTACATCATTCTGTAAATTTGTATTATTTTCCAACCATTTGCGGAGCAATTCGGAAAAATTAGACAAATTAAAAAAATAATGTGTACTTTTCTTAGATATGGGCCTAGTTCCACACAATGCACATTTTGGATCCAAAATTACATTAGGGATCCTTCCACATTTTTCACATAAGTCAGAATATTGATCTTTTTCCTTACAATATGGGCAAGTGCCAATAACGTATCTGTCTGGTAGAAACTTTTTGTCTGAATTGCAATAAAATTGAATAATGTCCTTTTCATAAATGTGACCTTTTTTCTTCAATATTTTATAAACATTTTGAACAAATCTGATATTGGAAGAAGAGCTCGTTTCCGAAAAGTAATCAAATGCTATTCCAGCAGACCTGAAATCAGCTAGATCCTTATCACGCCAGTGTTTAACATAAGCCTCTGGAGTCAATCCAAGAGCTTCTGATTTAATGAGAATGGGTGTTCCAAAATCATCTGACGCACAAATATATGACACATCTTTTCCAAGTAACCTTAGAAATCGCGAAAATATGTCTGCAGGCAAATATGTGGACGCTACGTGTCCTAAGTGCACTTCTCCATTTGCATAAGGAAGAGCACTCGTTATAATTATACTCTCTTTATTATCAGGAGGTCCATCTAGGTTAGAATTTGGCACTGTATGTTTTCACTTAACTTCAAGAATTAAGTGTATCTGACTCTTAATTTAGTTAAAGTAATCTTAATTAATAAACAATTTATCTTTATCCATCTATCTTATCCATGCTCACAGCAGTTTCAACGAAGTTATTTCCGTAAAGTTAGTTAATCGCTATTCTGAATGTTAGTTGAAAATATTTGAAGGGACATGGCAACTAATAGAGAGGCCGACTTAGTAAATTCGGGCAAAAAATCTTGGGAATGGGCACTCTCCAGGATGAATATAATCAGGAAAATAATGGATGATTTTGGAAACAAACGGCCTTTGGAGGGAGTAAAAATTGGCATTTCATTACATATTACAAAGGAAACTTCGGTCCTTTGTTTAGCGGCTTCTAAGTTGGGTGCAAAGATAGTACTTTGTGCAGCAAATCCTATGTCCTCACAAGATGAAATTGCAGCATTTTTGAAATCTAAAGGGATACAGGTGTTTGGATGGAAGAACGAATCCCTGAAAGAATACGCGGAGAATATGGTGAGTGTTCTGGAAGCAAAACCTGATATTATTACAGATGACGGTGCAAATCTACATGTCCTTTATCATTCACGTGAAAATGGATGCGTCATAGGTGGAACAGAAGAAACTACTTCGGGTGTACAAAGATTGAAACTAATGGAAGAAGAAAGAACGTTAAGATATCCAGTAATTGCAGTAAATAACGCCCCAACAAAATATCTTTTTGACAATCATTATGGCACCGGTCAAAGTACAATTGAAGCAATAATGCAAATAACTAACGTACTATTAGCGGGTAAACAAGTTGTAGTTTGTGGATATGGTCCGGTTGGCAAGGGTGTTGCGATTAGAGCAAAAGGTATGGGTGCAATTGTAACTATTACAGAAATTAATCCAATACGGGCTCTTGAAGCAAATATGGATGGATTTGACGTAAGAAAACTAAATGATGTATTAAAAAAGGGAGATTTGTTTATAACATGTACAGGACAGACTCACGTAATTACTAATTCAAGTTTTGAAAGGATGAAGAGCGGCGCTATTCTCGCCAATGCGGGACATTTTGATGTAGAGATAGATTCAAATAGTCTTTACTCAAATGCGGACAAGTTTTATTTAGTTAGGCAGCATATGGAATGCTTTGAGATTTATGACAAGAAAATATATTTATTGTGTAACGGTAGAGTTGCAAATCTGGTAGGGTCAGAAGGGAATTCTCCAGAAGTCATGTCGATGTCATTTGCTAACCAGTTACTGTCAATTATACATATATCAAAGAATTATTGTAATTTAAAAAATACAGTGGTTACCGTACCAGTGGAAATAGATAAATTTGTTGCATATTCAGCTCTATCTTCATTGGGAATTGAAATTGACGAGCTGTCGGAAGCTCAGCGTAAATATCAATCACTCAGAAAGTGAGTATTTCAAATTATGCTAACAAAAACTTTCATGAAAAATTGTGCTAAAATAATCTACTGATTCTTATTTTGAAGTATTCGAAGTGAAAAAGGAAAACATCGAATTTGAAACATGGGGGATAAGCTCACAAATATTGAATTAAAAAATGGATCCCCCCCGTAGTTTTTTACTGTCATGAATTAGCGAATATCAAATACTGGGTATCGAAGACTAATTAAGATGAAATTCATTATTCGGTAACTCAATTAATCTAATGCCAAAAGAATTGATTCGATTTATTGTGGTAACCTGTTGACAGAAACATAGGAATAGACTTTTCCACAAAACTTCATCAGTATAATAAATTTGATGGTATTTACCGAACAAAGCCGTGATGTTAGTACTTACTGAAGAACCACTTTTAATCATTTGATAAAGTCCTTAGTCCTAAGAAATTTTATACCCAAATTCCCAATTGATGATGATTCTTGGACTAGAATATCAAAAATATGTAATTAATAAATTATATCTTTAATTGGAATTCTCGATTAAAAGAATTTATTGAAATTTGCAGTTTTATTTGTTAGCTATAAATATGTATTAAGAAAGACATCCAAAATTAGATAAAAATTATTTTTAAGAGAATTTAACTTGTTAATTGCTTAAATCGTTCAAAAACACTTTATAAAAGGAATTACCAGTGATTTAACTAATGACATGGATTAAGGTCGCTAAAAAGAATGAGATCCATGAAAGTAGTGGAAAAGAAGTAAGTATTGGAAACAACCGAATTGCACTTTTTTGTTCTAAGGGCAAATTCTTTGCTATAGATGCACTTTGCAGGCATCAGGATGGCTCTCTTGCCCCCGGTAAGTTAGATGGAGAAGTAGTAGAGTGTCCATTGCACTCTTGGCATTACAATATTAGAACGGGTGAACTTCTTGACTATTTGAAAGGCGTGAGGCTAAAAACTTATAATGTAAATGTCAAGGATAAAGACATCTTCATCGAAATTTGATTCCCGAGACAAGTATTATATCGTCGAATTGTGAATAATTCGGTTGTTAGTATACAATAAACTTTCGCAATCTTACGAGGAAGTGATCCCGTCCAATAATACAGTGAGGATTTATTTGTGCGGTGTTACAGTTTATGACGACTGTCATATAGGACATGCAAGAACCATTGTCATATTTGATGTTCTAAGAAGGTTCCTTATTTCTAAAGAAGTAGAAGTAACCCTCATACAGAATTTTACGGATGTGGATGATAAGATAATAAATAGAGCTAAGCAAGATGGCTTGCCTGCATGTCAAATATCAGAAAAATACATTAAAAATTATTTTGAAGATTTTCAATCCCTTAATGTAATTAATGCAACTAAATATCCAAAAGCAACGGAGCACATCAAAGAAATGATAGATCTCATAAAAATTCTAGTTGAAAGGAATTTTGCGTATATTACACTAAATGGTATTTATTTCAGAGTAAAAAATTTTGCACGTTATGGCGCCCTCTCAAACAAGATAACTTCTGAGTTGGAATCAGGATCTCGAATACAAGTCGACGAGCTAAAGGAAGACCCACTTGATTTTGCACTATGGAAATTCTCATCAGAAGACCCTTGTTGGAAAACTCCATGGGGAAAGGGACGACCAGGTTGGCACATAGAATGTTCTGCCATGGCACTCAGATACTTGGGAAATGGGATAGAGATACATGGTGGAGGATTAGATTTGATATTCCCGCATCATGAGAACGAACTGGCTCAATCTGAAGCTGCAACTTCAAATAGATTTGTAAAATTGTGGATGCATGTAGGTATGGTGACCATAAATGGAGAAAAGATGTCAAAATCGCTGGGAAATGTAATCACCATCAAGAATGCCTTACAAAATAGTGGTAAAAATTCGCTAAGATTATTTTTAATTTCTAGCCATTATTCCAATTCTATCGACTACACCGTTACTAAAATTAAGGAATCTGTTGAAAAATGGAAGGAGATCGAGCATTGTTTATATGAATTGAAAAGTGTAAAAAAGGAGGGTGGCAGTACCAGTGACTTTGAAAAATTCTGTAGAGAGGTATTTTCAGAATTTGATGATGCGATTAGTACCGATCTTAATACTCATTTAGCAATATCGAGCATTATAAAATTAGTTAATCATCTGAACAAACTTATCTCCTTTGAAAAGATTACTACTAAAATGGCCCAATATGTGTTACCTTTAATTGATAAAATGATGTTTATACTAGGCCTAAGTGTGGACAATATACCTGATGCAGAAAAAAAGTATATTGAAGATATGATCAAACTTAGATCAAAATTTAGGATTAATAAAAATTATGCAGAATCAGACAAGATCAGGAAGCAACTTTTGAAAGCGCATAATGTTGAGTTAATTGATCATGAGAATTATACAAGTTGGAAAAAAATTGAAATGGCAACCTCGCAAACTGAAGAGGGAGCATAACTTTTGTTTCTATATATAGTAAAAAATTCTGAGATGACGTGAGACCGATTAAATTCGCAAGTCTCCTACCCAGTGCCCGTCTCTTACGCAACGCAATTTTCGCAAGTAAAAATTATTGTATAAATAGCAATATTAAATTAATCGAATGAAGGCTGAAGCTCAAATATATGGTACTGTGCTGAAATCAAATAGACTTGATAAAGAATGACCTCGCTCCTAGTTCTTGGGAGTTGATTCTTTATTTCCCGAATATAATATATTTTGCGTTGGTGAACTATAATTTCTAGATTTTATGAAAACAGAATATTTTATTATTATCAGCATGAATGTTGCTGTGAAGGCAAAAAGGCTCTTGCTATGTGGTGTTTTAATTTTATCGATCTTTTGGCCGCAATTGGCATATTCTGGAACAAATTTCAAAGTACTTCAATCAAATCTGATCCGAGATCACAGTGGCTTTCTACATATTGTTGGTGAAGTAATAAACAAATCAGATGAACCTAAGAAGGCAATCACAGTTTCGGCGAGCTTGTATGATAATCAAGGGAATGTCATGGGAGAGTTTAAGAATATTATTCCTGTGAGGTCGCTAAATATTGGAAAATCATCGCCTTTTGACATAATATTGCTCGATAGGAACATGGCGAACCAAATATCCAACTACACGCTAACTTTCTTGGGCACGCCTTCAGAATCCAAGAAAAGCGCCCTATCGGTTTTATCTCTAAATTCAAGACCTGATATATTGGGGTTTTATTATATTAATGGGCAAGTATTTAACCACGGCTTGGAAAGTGCTACCAATTCATTAGTAATAGCCTCGTTTTACGATAAAAATGGCAAGATTTTGGCTGTCACGAGTGCTATGACTGAACCGGCTAACCTGTCGTCAACTTCTCGAGCAAGTTTTGGCATAGTCATGAACGACAAATCACAAGTAGCTAAAGTAGCGAATTATTCAATCCTCGTAGACTCGGACCAATACATTTCCTAAGTATGGGCAAATCCTTCTGATTTTAACTATATCAAAATTGTTATTCCCATTGTCATGCCTCTATAATATTCAGAGGATACAACTTTTTTACTACCTAGGTTCCTTAAAAATTAAATAGGACATTTTTCCATTAAACACATTATGGGAATATTTGAACCGTCACTTTTCTTAGCCATCTTTCCATATTTATTCATTGGAATTTTTCCTATTTTTGGCTTGATTCTTGTTACCAAGTGGGTAATTAGCGACTTGAGAGGTAATAGATCTTTTGGACAACTCGGTACAACGGAAGGCAAACAGACGAATTCATATACTATGGAATAAAATGGCAATGAGCAAATCAAAAGTACCTAGAATCTGCGCTCTGTGTGATGCGCTATTGTCTGATTCTAGCACTGTGAATTTATGTGATGAATGCTTAGCCCAAGCCGATTGTTGCGTTGGACTTGAAAGATTGCGAGACTAAAATTACTCTACCATCTTTAATGTATCACTTAATGTTACGATGCCCATCACTTCCCCCTTCTCGCTGACTAAAACACATTTAGTAAACCTAACGAGCGGGATTATTGCCTTAGCTGGAGTAGAAATATCAACTATTGGAGGCGGAGGATCCATAACTTTTACGATACTTAAATTATGAATATCTCGCTTTTCGTGTTCCAACAGATTCCGAGCCAAAATATCTTCACTTAATATGCCTACGACTTTTGATCCTAAAAAAATTGGAATTTGACTTATTGAATTTGCCCTCATCTTCTGTATCGCATGTTGAACAGTTTCGTTACTCTGAGAGGAAATTACTCTGCGACTACAAATATCTCCGACCTTCAATGCCGTCTTTCCCTCATGAGAGTTCAAAACTTCAAAAATTCTCCTAGCGGTGTCATATCCAGGCTTACATCTACCTGATTCTATCTGATTTATCATCGAGGTGCTTATATCAGAAAGCATAGCAAGTTCTCGTTGAGTGAGTCCTAATTTTTTTCTAGCTTGTTTTATATGTTCGATTTTAGGCAGCATGTTTATATTTGATTGAGATTGTCGCTTACGTTATTTAGATTTACTCCAGATAACGTAAGCGTAACATATTAAAAATGAACTAGATTTTTTTGAACTGTCTTAAACTTGATACCCTTATATTATGTGTATACGCCAAAAACTTCTATCTTTCAACATGACTCAAAGAGACCCACAAAATAAGTGGGATTCTGTAAAGAGGTATAAACTGACTAAGATGATTAATCAATTGTCAGGCATTTCGGGACATGGAACAGAATTGGTTACTGTATATATTCCACCCAGAAGGCCAATATTCGAAGTTATTGCACAATTGCGCAATGAATCAGGCACTGCATCAAATATAAAGTCAGACCTAACAAGAACTCATGTCCAAGATGCGCTAAGCAAAACCGTTGAACACTTGAAGCTTTTTAAGGAGACACCTGAGAATGGATTAGCAATTTTTTGTGGTGCAATACCTAACAGCAAGGGAATAGGAAATGAAAAGATAGAGCTTTATCCCGTTTATCCTCCTAAGCCTATTCAAATAAACTTGTATAGATGCGATGATCATTTTTGGACCGATCACATCAAGGATATGATGAAGGATGAAAAGGTAATGGCATTGATGGCAATTGATACTCAGGAAGCAGGTTTGGGTATTGTTACTGGCGATAGATGGGAGGTAGTTGATACTTTAACCTCAGGTGTTGCTGGTAAACACAGACAGGGAGGGCAGTCTGCTAGAAGATTTGAACGACTAAGGGAAAATGACTTGAATGAATATTATCATAGGATAGCTGATCACGCCCATAAAATTTTCATTGACGAAAATGTTGTCGATGGGGTAATAATTGGAGGTCCGGGTCCCACTAAGGAGAATTTTCTTAAAGAAGAGTATTTGGACTACAGGCTTCAGAAAAATGTAATTGCTACCATTGATTGTTCTTATTCTGGTGCTGAGGGAATACGGGAAATTTTGGATAAGGTTAACGAGCAAGGAATATTGACTGAATACAGGCTAATGGAAGAGAAGAAATTAATTAAGAGATTCATGGGTGAAGTACATTCAGGTCGGGGACTCGGTGTATATGGTATTACTGATGTTATTGGATATCTTAAGAATGGGATAGTAGATACCTTGATCATCACAGATGAAATTCCATATCTAAGTTTGGAAATTAAATGCAATAAATGTGGCAATATACGTGAAAAGATTTTAGAGCGAAAAGATCTAATCTCCACGAAACAGGCTGAAGTTTCGATTCCATGTTCAGTCTGCAACAGCCTTGATTTAGACATCCGAGAGATCGATATAGTGGATCTTTTAGAAGAACTCTCACAGAATATTGGTAGCAAAATGGAGGTTATTTCAGCTCAAACAGAAGAGGGAAACCAATTAATTAGTTTAGGGGGAATCGGCGCGTTGTTGCGTTTCAGTCCAAGGTAAAGGACGTCATCAATTATTATACAGAGACTTTGGAAAAGTCGACCGTATTTTCAATGCAATATTTGAGAGCTCATTATCATCCGCGCGTGACCGAGAAGGCCACTTTCCATTCTTGGTATCGTGCTTAAATCTAGGAATAATATGAACATGGACATGTGGAATTATCTGATTTGCTGATCTGCCATTATTTTGACCAATATTGAACCCATCAGCATTCACTGCCTTTACGACACACTTAGATATTGCCGAAACAATGCTATATAGTTTACCGACTTCATCGTCATCCATAGCATGAATACTTTCATAATGTGCTTTTGGAACAACGAGCGTATGTCCGAATGTAATAGGATATTTGTCCATAAAAGCTAAATATGTAGAGTCTTCGTAGATGAGCTCAGATTTGAGATTACCTCGTGCGATTGAGCAGAAGATACATGAATTTATGTTCATGTCAAAATCATTCTGCATGATTTACTTGATTTATACGTTTATATCGTGTATTATTATTTAATTGTGTTGATATCTAAGATAGTCATGCGATTATTTTTTACATGATTGTTGGAAATTAAATATTACCTATCCTTATCCAACTGAACCTTCCATTTCCATCTTTACGAGTCTATTTAGTTCTACTGCGTATTCCATTGGCAGCTCTTTGGTGAACGGTTCCATAAATCCACCCACTATCAGCGACAGTGCATCAGATTCCGAGAATCCCCTGCTCATAAGATAGAATATTTGATCTTCACCTATCTTTCCAACCGTTGCCTCATGGGATATGGTTGCATCATCCTCATTAACTTCGACATAAGGATACGTGTCTGTTCTCGAATTTTTATCAAGCAGTAGAGCATCACACCGGACATTTGATTTTACCCCTGTGGCTCCTTTTGCGACATGCAACAGGCCACGGTATGTTGTTCTACCAGAATCTTTGCTCACTGATTTGCTTGTAATTCTTGATGTTGTATCAGGAGCCAGATGAACAGCTTTTGCACCTGCATCCTGGTGTTGACCTTCTCCTGCAAAAGCAATAGAGACCACTTCAGCATGAGCTCTTCTTCCAAGCATATATACTCCTGGATACTTCATTGTAAGTTTACTTCCAAGGTTGCCATCAATCCATTCAACTGTGGCATTTTCGTATGCGTATGCTCTTTTTGTTACAAGATTGTATACATCTTTGCTCCAGTTCTGTATTGTAGTGTATCTTATTTTCGCTCCCTTTTTAGCTATCAGTTCTACAACTGCAGAATGCAGTGATTCTGTTGTATATACTGGTGCAGTACAGCCCTCAATGTAATGTACTTCGGCTCCTTCATCAGCAATAATCAGAGTTCGCTCAAACTGACCAATATTTTCGGCATTTATTCTGAAATAAGCTTGTAATGGTAAATCTACCTTAACATTTGGTGGCACATAGATAAAAGAACCACCAGACCATACAGCGCTGTTCAATGCAGCAAATTTGTTGTCCTCAGGTGGAATAATCTTGCCAAAGTGTTTTTTAACGATATCAGGATATTTTTTTACAGCAGAATCAGTATCTATGAATATTACACCCTGTTTTTCAAGATCTTCTCTGAGATTATGATAGACTACTTCAGACTCGTATTGAGCTCCAACACCGGCAAGAAATTTTCTTTCAGCCTCTGGTATTCCGAGCTTTTCAAATGTATTTCTTACAGAATCCGGTACATCATCCCAGCTTTTACTCTGATTTTCTGCTGCCTTTGCATAATAGTATATATTTTGAAAATCTATATGGGAGAGATCGCCACCCCAGTTTGGCATTGGTTTGCTCATAAAGACATCATATGATCTGAGCCTGAAATCACGCATCCAATCAGGTTCGTCCTTAAGACGGCTAATCTCCTCGACTGTACCTCGTGATAATCCCTTTTTACTTAAATATACATAAAGTTCAGTCGAATCCTTGAAGTCATATTTACTGTAATCCATGTTAAGTTCTTCTGATGTCATACAACATTCTATAACGGCGTTATGACATATATACTTTTGAATTGTTAGAAACTGAAAAATTAAATATGCATGTCTTTGAGTCAGGTCTTTGAGTCACTCTGAGTGACTCCTTATTTAGCCCGTATCAAAAGAACTATTTGATGGAACGATTAAATAAAGTAGGATTAGATATTCCCACAAAATAGTTGGTAGGCGATGATTGTTGACCTCAATGTCGAAGCAAAAAAAGTGATAGTAATAGGGGGAGGAACTGAAGGGATGAGAAAAATTAAAGGTCTACTTGGTCAAAGGTGTGATATTACCGTAATAAGCAACAGATTAAACAAGGAGCTCGTATCTCTAAACCAAAAAGGTGAGATCAATTTGATTAAAAGAAAACTAACTGATGCGTCAATACTAGACGGCTATAATAATGTTTTTTTGATCTTAGCGGCAACTGATAACAAAAAACTAAATAGGGAGATAGTAGACAAAGGACGTGCCATGGGATCATTTGTGTACGCAGCTGATGATCCGCCAGTGAGTGATTTTTCGTATGCTTCGTTAACTAATATTAAGGGTGTAATACAAGTCGCAATTTCAACTTCTGGTAAAAGTCCAATTATGGCAAGAAGTGTAAGGATGAAGGTCGAGAGGTTTTTACACAAGATAATCAAAACTTCAGACGTAGGAAATATCATGTTACAAGATTTCGCACGCAAGGCCGCAAAAGCGAAGATTAAAACAGTTAAAGAACGAAAAGAATTCTTATATTCCTTGATAAAAAATAATGATATTCAGAATTTGTTAGGTTTGAATCAATTAGACCAAGCTAAGTTAACAACTCTAAAACTTTTAGATGAATGGGCGGCGATTACTCATAGATAGTCCATCATTTTCAAATCTAGAATTCTTCAACCTTCGAACAACATATAAGACAACACCGATACACAAATTAGAAACGTTTACATTTGCCGACGTAGATTTTGCTTACAAACAATTCCTTCGACAAGAAGGGGTAAGTGAATGCGTCATTTTGCAAACCTGCAATAGAGTAGAAATTTATCTTGTAATGGAAAATTATAGAGATAATAATATATTGAACCTATGGTTCGACATTGCCAAAATCTCAAGTGAATCGATCAAATACATTGAAATTAACCAAGGAAAAAAGGTAATATCTCACTTGTTGCGACTGGCATCAGGTCTTGAATCACTTGTTATAGGGGAGAATCAGATTTTAGGACAGATAAAAAGAGCATATGAGTATGCTAAGCGTTATAATTATTGTAATTCAAGCTTGGCATTAGCATTCGATCGTGCAATAAAGACAGGGACGCGAATCAGAAACCAAACTGGCTTAAGCAAGGGAAGCGTCTCTGTTGGATCGATGGCTGTGAATTTAGCGGAGGAATACTTTGACGACTTAAATGCAAAAAAAATATTAATTATAGGTACTGGAGAGGCAGCAAGTTTAATTGCAAAATCACTAAGGAGAAGAAATGTAGAGTTTTTGGTGGCTAGTAGAACATACGAAAGAGCAAAAGCCTTTGCAACTACAGTCGGAGGTATACCTATTGAATTCGAGAAAGCATTGCTATCTTTTGACAAAATTGATGTTATATTTGTTTCAACAACTGCACCTTACTATCTTGTTACCTATGATAGGATATCAGAATGCATGTCGCAAAGAAATACAAAGTCTGGAATGATGATATTTGATCTTTCAAATCCTAGAACAGTCGACGATAGGATAGCATCAATTCACCGAGTGAAACTTGTGAATATTGACCAGATTTCAGAGATCGTTGAAAGGAATTTAATACACCGAAAGCAAGAAATCCGACTCGCAGAAAGTAAGCTTGAATTTGAAATGCAATCCATAGATAACTTGTTTAGAAAAATAAAGGCTGAACCCTTAGTGGTGTCAGTATTCAAAAAAGTGGATGAACTCAGAGAAAAGGAACTCCTTAAGACCACTAGAAGGCTGAACATCCATCCTGGTACGAAAGAGTTCGCTGTAGTCGAACAACTATCACACGCCATTGTTGAGGGGATTATGTCAACTCCGATGAATAATTTTCGAAAGGAAATTGGGAATAATGAGAAGAACGAAGAAATTCTAAAAATCGTAACAAGGATATTTAATTATGAGTCAAAATGACTCTAATTTGAGAGGATTCCCACTTATAAGACTAAGGAGACTCAGAAGGAACAAAGTAATAAGAGATCTTCTACAAGAAGTTCGACTATCAGTCAAAGATTTTGTTTATCCAATTTTTATTCAAGAGGGGAAGGATACACAACTCGAGATTCCATCAATGCCAGGGTTTTTCCGAATTCCACTGAAGACACTTTCTCGTGAGATAGATCGTTATTACGAAATTGGATTGAGATCTTTCATTTTGTTTGGTCTTCCCTCAGCTAAGGATGACAAGGGTTTTAATGCTTATTCTGAAAGAGGCGTTATACAACAAGCATTAAAACGATTAAGAGATAATTTTTCTGAAAAAATCGTTTTAATGACAGATGTGTGTCTATGTCAATATACAGAGCATGGTCACTGTGGCATTGTAAAAAATAAAATAGTGAATAATGATCGGAGTTTAGATGTATTGAACAAAATAGCATTAAGTCATGCCAAGGAGGGAGCTGATTTCGTAGCACCTTCGGCAATGATGGATGGGCAGGTTAAGAGTATAAGATTGGCTCTTGATTCTGGGGGTTACGAACAAGTTGGGATTATGGGATACTCCGCAAAAATATCTTCCAATCTCTATACCCCATTTAGAGATGCAGCACGATCCGTACCTGATTTTGGAGATAGAAAATCGTACCAAATGCCGTACAATAATTCTAATGAGGCAATGCAGGAAATAGGTTTCGATATTCAAGAGGGCTCAGACATTGTCATAATTAAGCCTACGTTACCATACCTTGATTTACTATATAAGGCAAAGCAAGAAACTAATATTCCCATTTGTGCTTATAGTGTTTCAGGTGAATATTCTATCATCAAGGCTGCGGCAATTGAGGGATGGATCAGTGAAGATGATTTGATAATAGAATTTACTACTTCAATCAAAAGAGCAGGGGCAGACATCATAATTACATATCATGCAAAAAGATTAGCAGAATTACTGATGGACCAAAAATAAAACTTCAATACAGTTATAGCACTTGAATCTATATTCAATAATGTATTGTCTGAGCAGCTTTATAATAAAGCTAGAAAATTAATACCAGGTGGAGTTAATAGTCCAGTTCGTTACTACGAGCCATTTCCATTCTTTGTTTCGCAGGGAAATGGATGCAAGATAATTACCTACGATCACTTGACTTTAATAGATTATTGCATGGCATATGGGAGTTTGCTGTTAGGTCATGCCAATCCCGAAGTCATAAATTCAATAAGAACGCAACTAGAAAGAGGAACGTTATTTTGTATTCCTACTGAAGAAGAAGTAATTTTAGCCGATCTCTTATGTTCAGCCCTTTCCAACGTGGATATGATACGCCTAATGAATACAGGATCAGAGGCAACAATGCACGCGATTAGGTTGTCTCGTGCCTTTACAGGAAGAAATAAAATTGTAAAATTTGATGGATGTTATCACGGTTCTTACGAAGAGGTATTGACAAAGGCCGGCTCTGGAATGATCGAGTCGGCTTCGGAAAGCAAAAATACGGATTCAAAATTGCAAACAATCGTGCTCCCATATAATAATATAGAAAAGTTTCAAGCATTAATCGAGACTAATAATGATATTTCATGTGTTATTATTGAACCTGTAGCAGCAAATATGGGGTTAATATTGCCAGAGGAAGATTTTCTTAATAACTTACGGACTATGACTGATAAAAACGGCATTGTTTTGATATTTGATGAAATTGTCACTGGTTTTAGACTTACATTAGGAGGAGCAGCAGATTATTTTGGAATAAAACCTGATTTAGTAACTCTGGGTAAGGCTATAGGAAACGGATTTACACTCTCTGCTGTAGGAGGAAAGAAAAGAATACTAGAACAGCTCGCTCCAAAGGGGACAGTTTACCAAGGAAGCACCTACGCGGGGAATCCAATTGCGACATCTGCAGGAATTGCAGTTCTAAAATTTTTACTAAAGAATAAAAATAAACTTTATCCTAAACTTACCCGTTTGTGTGACTCCCTGTCTACTGGGATTCAAGATCAAGTAAGAGACTCAAAAATAGATTGCGTTATTAATCATATCTCATCTATGTATCAAGTGTTTTTTACCCAGAATAGGATTAGAGATGCTTCCGATGTCAGAACCATAAACACAAATTTTTATAGAATAATGTTTGCGGAACTTTTGAAATTGGGAGTATTTGTTCCACCTTCTCAATTTGAAACTTGTTTCATATCGTATGCTCATGGCGAAGATGAGATTGATAAAACAATTGACGCATATGGCCAAGCGTTTAACAAGGTTAAAGCAAATGATCAATAGGGTGTTTAAAGTTGGCTCTAGGAAAAGCAAACTTGCATTAACCCAGACTCAAATAGTAATTAATTCCCTGAAAAGTAAGAATAGTGGTGAATTCATTCCTGTGCCACTTACTACCAAAGGGGATAGAGATATGTTACCTCTTTTCTCTATTAATTCCAAAGGCATATTTGAACGGGAAGTTGACATGGCAGTAGTTAATGGTGAAGTAGATTTCGCAATTCACAGTCTTAAAGATATCCCATCGGATTTACATGACGAACTTGTCATAGCTTCGATTCCAAAGCGTGCTGAGCCCAATGACGTACTTATAAGCAAAGATAGAAAAATTTTGTCAGAATTGCCTAAAGGTGCAATAATCGGTACGAGTAGTTTAAGAAGAGCGATCCAGATCCTTAGAATGAACCCGGAAGTTAGAGTTAATCCGATAAGGGGTAATATTGAAACAAGGATAGGCAAAATTGGAAAAGAATGTGATGCAATAGTCCTTGCTTCGGCGGGTATCATAAGACTAAAAATGAATAGGCTTATTACTCAGAAATTCGATTTATTGGATTTCGTTCCCTCCCCCGGCCAAGGGGCAATTGCAATAGTCTGTAGAAGAGACAATATCAAGTTAATCAAGCTACTGCAGTCAATAGAGCACAATGTTTCTCGAAAAAGTATTGATGCGGAAAGGGCATTGATACAACAAATAGAGTCTGGCTGTAGATTTCCTGTCGGAGCGATAACATTGTACGATTCAAAATTACGTAAACTTGTATTACATGCATCAGTTTTTTCAGCTGATGGTAAAAAAACCATCCAAGTTTCTAAATCAGCGTCTATTTCAAACAGTTCCGAACTTGGAAAAAACGTTGCAAAGGTATTAATCGATAAAGGCGTAGCAAATTTGGCTGAAGGTTGGCGCCAAGCTATTGCAGAATGGAATATCACGAGATGAACAATGCTGGAAAAGTTTTCATATGTGGGGCAGGTCCAGGAGACGTCAGCCTACTCACACTGAGAGCGCGGGATTTATTAATTAATTGTAATATAATTCTGTACGATAGACTGGTAAACGATGATATTTTAAGTCTAGCATCCTCAAAATCAGAAAAAATTTATGTAGGAAGACAAGCTGGCGACCCTACAATCAATCAGCATTTAACAAACAGATTGATGGTAAAGTATGCCCGTGATGGCCAATCCGTTCTTAGATTGAAGGGAGGGGACCCGTTTATATTTGGAAGAGGTGCGGAAGAGGCAGAATACTTAGCTTCAAAGAAAATTAAATTTGAAATTATTCCGGGAATCTCTTCCTTTATAGGCGCGTCTATATATTCTGGAATCCCCTTAACGCATAGAAAATACTCTTCTTCTCTGGCAATAGTTACAGGTCATGAATTGTTGGACAAACATGAATCCGCAGTAAACTGGAAGGTCTTGCATAAGGCAGCCGATACCTTGGTCATCTTAATGGGATTTAAAAATTTAGCGAATATTATCGGAAAATTAATCAATAATGGAATGAATAGGAAAACAAGAGTCGCTGTGATCACAAATGCTACGCTAAAAAATCAGGAAGTTATTATGGGTACATTAGATAACATATTAACAAAGACGTTGAACAAGGGTTTACGGTACCCATCGATTATCATAATAGGGAAAGTTGTTAAAGTAAGAAATAAGATTAAATGGTTTGAAGAATTATCCAGAATATGACACAAATTTATATTCATTAACAATATCAACTATTACAATTTAGAAATAAGTATTAGGATGGAAAACAAATCAAGGTCCATGCAGGGTTTACGTGGTAAAATAATTGCAATAACGAGTAATGAAAAAACCAACCATGAGTTTACTAGTTTAGTTACCTCCTTCGGAGGTATACCAATTTCGCTTCCTACAATTACTCAAATCCCTTGCCATGAGGATGCTTTCATTCAATTTTTTGATAGAATATTGGAAAGACCTTATGATTATTATGTATTTCTAAGTGGTAATGCTGTAGAGATTCTTATCAAATTTGCAAAGAAGTTAAATAAATTGAACGCGATTATCAGTGAGTTGAATTGTAGAAAAATTGCCGCAATTGGACAATCAACTAAGAGTGTTTTAAATTTATATGGAATTCACGTAGATATAGTCCCAGAGAATTTTTCCTCTCTGGGCATATTTGAAAGATTAATGACTTTGAACATTCCACATGGAACTAAGTTTTTATTTCCTAGAAGTTCTACATCACCTTTAATAATAAAGGATAATCTTAAAAAAATGGGCTTCGAAGTTGATGAGTTTTTATTATATTCGTCTGTTGGCTCGAAAATAACTCAAGAATGGGTAGAATTTAGCAATCTATTGAGAAAAGGATTAGTTAGCTCGATTGTTTTCACCAGTCCTTCTTCAGTTAAATCTTTTTGTAACATTATGGATTTTCTTATGCCAGATTTTGATATTGCTTGTAACAAAATAGGTCTGGTTAGTATCGGACCTATAACTACAAAGGAACTTTTTTCAAGAGGACTATCTTCCTTTGAATCTCAAGAACATACCATAAGAGGGACTTTTGAAGTCGTTAAGAATATTTTAACTAATGATATCTCTGAATAAAAGGTTTTGAATCCTTAGCATTGTACTTATTGAACAAACTAGATTTATATCAACTTAAATAGGTAATTATCTAATTATATTTGATAAATTAATTCATGGTTGATTGAAATTGCCTGAACGCAATATGGATTCTGTATTTGGTTTGGAAATAATTGAGGAAATAGGTTCAGCTACGAAGATGTGTTTGAATAATGCAGGATTCAAATCCATCAAAGATTTAGTTATTAGAGGTCCAATAGAAATTGCAAATGCAACTGGAATTGATATGGAAAAATGTTCCATGTTATGTAATAAAGCACGCAAAATCTTAGAGGATTTGGGTGTTTATGACAAACCATTTGTGCCTGCAACTATAATTTATGAGCGTAGAAAGTCAGAAAGTCGAATTCCAACAGGTTCGAGTAATTTGGATGAACTACTGGGTGGCGGGATAGAAAGTGAATCTATTACTGAAATATATGGTGAATTCGGAACTGGTAAAACGCAGATTTGTCACACACTATGTGTCACATTACAAACTATGTCAAATAATGGAAAAAGTAAAACTCTCTATATTGATACAGAAAATACATTTAGACCTGAAAGAATAGTATCCATTTCTAAGGCAAGGAAACTAAATCCAGACAGAATTTTAGAAAACATAATCGTTGCGAAGGTATACAACAGTTCTCACCAAGAGGTAATAATTGATGAATCGCCGCATATAATAGAACTTCATAATGTCGGACTTCTAGTAATTGATTCTATAATGTCCCATTATAGAGCAGAGTTCATTGGAAGAGCGTTTCTATCTGAAAGACAACAGCGGATTAATAGATTTTTACACATTCTATTGAGAATAGCTGAAACATGCAAAATTCCAGTCGTAATTACAAATCAAATTCAATCGTCTCCTGATTCTCTCTTTGGTGATCCATCCAAGCCAACAGGTGGAAATGTTATGGCACATGGAAGCACGTATAGAATTTATTTAAAGAGATCCGGAAAAAACCGCATAGCACGAATTGCGGATAGCCCATATCATTCAGAAAGAGAGACACTATTTTCCTTAACTGAGCAAGGCATTGGGGATCCTTAAAAAACTTGATCAAAAAAGGAATTTTAATGTAAAAGAAATATGCGTTTTCAAGGTAATCTTAAATTAAGGCTAGTAATAGCAAGTAAATATGCCTAAATCGCACGGACCTAAAAGAAAATCAAGACATATATTAACAAAAAATAACGCTTCTAGAGGTTTATCATATTTGCTAGTAAATTATTCAACCGGAAATAAAGTAGTAATAGATATTGATCCCAGAGAGCACAAAACGATGCCACACAGACGATTTCAGGGAAAAGTCGGTATAGTAAGAGAGATTGGAAGAAGAACAATAAAAGTAGGGATAAATGTAGGTAATAAACAGAAAATAATTCAAGCAAGATTCAATCATGTTAAACCAATCGTAGATAGGGAAGAAAAGGTTTGACTGAAATTACAGATAAAGAAATTATCACTCTCTCAGAAGTCAAGCATTTGCTTGAGAGCGGAAAGCCTGAAGAAATGGATCAGATACAACGCTGGACGTTGGATTATGTTAGCAAATTTTCCAAAGTATCGCACGACGAGGGTAAAAAATTAGTAGATGCTTTGGTAAATGAATGCGATTTAACTGAGGAGGAAGCTGTGGAGGTCGTAAATATCCTACCAACTACTTTAGAAGAGCTCAGAACATTTACCTTCGGATGGAAAAAGCTCATTTTGACTTCAACATTAGAAAAGGCACTAGAGAAACTAAAGCTAGTACATGAAACTTAAATAAAAAGAAGTATTAGAAAATTATTGTGGGATTAGATAGTAGAGATCGAAGTAGGTCCATGAACAATAATCCTTCCTTATCACACGGTCAGCGTAAGTTTGAAGAGTATGCGTATGTTTTGGATTACTCGCAAAGAGGAAAGTCTATAACTGTACGTGGAAGAGAAGGACTTGTAGTCCAGGCTGTTGGTGAGAACAGACTTACCCTATTGGAATTGCTGGGGGTTCAGAATTCTAGTTTTGATGTCGGTGAAAGACTCTATATCGGACGAGAAGGTAGGAGCAAAGTTTTGAGCGTACTTGGAAAATTGGATTATACTTCAATATCCCAATCTGCAAAGAACGACCTCTCACTAGTCATAGAAAAAATTGTGACCACTAATGAAAATAGATTTGTTACCTATTTTAATCACGCTCAAGCAATAACACCGCGGATACATGCCTTGGAGCTTATCCCCGGAATAGGGAAGACATATATGAAACATATTATCGACCAACGAGAGAAAAAACCATTTGAATCTTTTCATGATATCCAATCGAGGATTGGTATTAAGGACATTCACAAACTCATTTCTAAAAGAATAGTTGAAGAAATTGAGGGAGAGGCAAGGATGACACTATTTGTGGGAAAATAAAAAATATGCGAAGAATGGACAGCATCATTTGGTAGATACCAGGATAATTTCATCTATAATAGATGCAGGCAAAATAAATAAAAATGATACAGTTCTTGAATTCGGAAGCGGTTCTGGATATCTAACTTTGGAAATTTCCAAAAGTGCAAAATATGTTTACGCGTATGAAATTGATTATGATCTTTACATCAAAGCAAGGGAGACATGTAAAAACGCAAGCAATGTCAGAATAATTAATCAAGACTTTTTTAAAAATTGTATTACTGAATTCGATCTCTTTATTTCTAATATTCCATATCAATATAGTAATAGGATTATAAAATGGCTCAGCGTTAGAAAATTCAGTAGGGCCGTAATTATGGTACAGCGTGAATTTGCCAATAAACTAATGGCCCAGCCTAACGACAGCTCATATTCCGCAATTTCTGTTATTGCACAATATTGTTTTGAGATTCAATCGCTCTTTTTGGTAACTTCTGACGCATTCCTACCAGTACCTCGGGTTGAATCACAAGTAATAAAGCTGATCCCAAACAACAATCTTATTGTAAAAGAAGTGATGAACACGATTGAGCTTTTATTCAGAAATAGAAACAGGGTAATCGATATGAATTATAGTAACCGTGAAAAATTGAAAAGAATATCGGAATTATCTGTAAAAGAAATAATAGAAATATCTATGAAGAAATTAAATTTTAAAACGAAACTGTGTAAGTAATTGTATATCCCTTCAGATGACAGTTTTTTTATTGCCAATGCGATTAAAGGATATAAAGGAAAAAATGCACTAGAAATTGGAGTTGGATCTGGCCTATTGCTAGAAATTCTATTAAGGAATTTCGAAACTGTCATGGGTACAGATATTCATTTGGGGTCCTTGATATATTCATCAAGGAGGTCAGACAAAAAAATCATGATTCTCTGTTGTGATGCCGCCTCTGCATTGAATAATGTGGAATTTGATCTTATCGTATCAAATCCACCATATCTCAATTCTTTGGATTTGACTCCTGATCTGGCGGTTTGTGGTGGTAGCTCCGGAGTCGACGTTCCGATACGATTCGTTAATAGTTCAATAGATATGCTATCTTGTAGTGGAAAAGTTGTTATATTGTTATCAGATTGTGCGGATTTAAAAAAATTTTATGACTTTCTTATATCGAAAAAACTAAAGTTCAAGCAAATTGGTTCAAAAAGACTTTTCTTTGAAAAGTTATTAATAGTCGAAATTACTAATTAATTAAAATCATTAAAGTGCTTTGTGACAACACAGCAACTTATAGTCAAAAATTAAATATGAAGGGATGAACCTGATTTGATTTCCATTAAACTAAAGATCAAATTAACCACATTACAAGGTTTAAATTAACAACGATAAAGACAATTCATCTTTTTAATACCAACTTGGCTTTTTTGCTAATTTCACTTGCGACCTTACTCAGAGAACTAGTACCGCCCAAATCATAAGTCGTAATTGTTCCTTCGTTTACAACTTGTTCAGTGGCAGAGAAGATAGCGTTACAAATATCAGGCTCTCCCAAAAATTTTACCATCCACGCACCAGAAAGAATTGTTGCTATTGGATTTACTTTATCCAACCCAGCATATTTTGGAGCGCTTCCATGTGCAGGTTCGAACATGGCATAATTATCGCCATAGTTTCCTGAATAAACATTGCCAATAGAGCCAACGTGGCCCGATGCACATTCTGATATAATGTCCATAAATAGATTTGTGCTGATAATAATGCTCTCATTGAACCTCTCGGGGTTTTTTACCAATTGTTGAGTCATATTGTCTATATAGTATTCCTCAACTTTAACGTCTTTAAATTGCAAGTTAGCATTCTCTATCGATGTGAAAAAAATGCCGTCTGTTTCCTTCAAAATGTTTCTTTTGGTGACAGCAAATACCTTGCTAAATGACATTTCTTTTGCCAGTTTAAATCCATACTTTGCCACTCTATCGCATGATCTGCGTGTTGTCTTCCTAATTGCTATGGCGGAATCATCACTAGTTTTAAATTCAATTCCTGCATAGAGTCCCTCTGTAGCCTCACGTACACATATGAAGTTAAGCTGTCTTGCTGAATTATTGTAAGTTTTAATTGGCCTTACATTTGCATAGAGTTCAAATTTCTGTCGTATAGAAACGGCAACACTTCTAGGAGCCGTGGGGGAGGGTACGGTAGTTGTAGGTCCTTTGAAACACGCATCAGATTCTTCTAAAATATTCCAGACTTCTTGAGATATGTAAGAATTTCCTCCATTCTTTTGCCACCATTCTGATCCTGCGTCGCACAGCAACAATTCCACGTCTGAGTTGCATTCCTTTAAAACTCTAGTCATAGCGTCGACCAGTTCGGGTCCGGTACCATCACCCTTGATTATAGCTGCAGTCTTTGTCAACGCAGTTAGACATTCCGTTTTCTATTTATATCTATTTTGCAGTATGTAAAGAAATTCTGCCCAGAAAATTATCAGTGAACGCAGGGGAGCGTGTCAAATTTTCGATAGTAATAAACTTGCCATCTGAATAATACGAATAATCAATCCTGTAATTGGATAAATTTAAATATTCTTGTTTTATGATTCCAGAAGAATTATCAATTACTTCGATGGTTTTGTTATCATATTCGTACACCTTCATAAAATCTGACATTGTAAGTCTAATTGGTCTTACAAATTGTATATGTATTGAATCACCAATGTCATCTGAATGAATTACCCGCAAACATTCATGTCCATCTTTTGGCTGCTTCCCAAGATTATCTGGAAGCAATTTCTTTTTACCATTTACCTCAATATTTATTCTCGAATGAACATTAAAAGTGTCAGTATTGTGACCTTTTAAGCATATGTTAATTGGTGAAGGTGCAGGAATGAAAGTCATAATCAATAAGCCTGCTAAGGTTGCAGCACCTACAATAATTGGGGGCAACAAAATCTGTTTCTTGCTAATTTTTTTTCTCGGTTTTTCTTCTTTGACTCTTCTTTTTGGCATTCTTTACAACTACGCTGTCAAAATATTGATTATCCGTGTATTAATATTGTAGGGTAGATCAAGTTAAGTTGTGAACGTAATAATTCAAATCTCAGATATGCATATCGGAAGTCTATTTAATGAATTTGCGTGTGAGGAATTAGTTAATGAAATAAATGATACAAGTGCCGATGCATTAATAATAACTGGAGATGTCACTGACGAAGGAATTATCACTCAATTTGAATGTGCAAAGAAGTACATTGATAGAATGGATTGCAATAATAAAATCATTCTACCAGGTAATCATGACTATCGTCACACTGGGTACTTGTTATTCAAGAAATTCTTTCCGTCTAACCCTATTTACGAGATAGGAGGGGCTGTGATTATTTCTCTGGGGACGGCTAGACCGGACAGGGACGAGGGAGAAGTTGGACACAGACAGATTCTTTGGATGGAACAGAAACTACGAGAATACAACGAGAAGAAAAAAATCGTGGCTATGCATCACCATTTAATCGGAATACCTGATACGGGAACCGATAAGATTATCATACTTGACGCCGGAGACACCCTTCGATCTTGCATAGAAGGTGATGTCGACCTGGTACTTTGTGGCCATAAACATAGGCCATGGTTATGGAAGTTGGGGTCCCTTGAAATTGCGTATGCTGGAACTTCTTGTTCATATAGGTTTAGAGGTTTTTTTAGAAATTCATATAATATAATAAAAATCGGAAACAAGATTGAAGTAGATCTTAAAATTGTTGGTGGTGAGAAATTTCCATTGTCTCAACTTGTGCAATCTCATAAACCATTTATAGAGTCTTGATAAGAAAGCAATAAAACTGGTGAAAAAGAAGTTAATTATTTGTAGTAATATATGCTAAGTGTCTTTATTGATGGTGCGAGTAGGGGCAATCCCGGGCCTTCGAGTATTGGAATAATCATAAGGAAGCGGAAAGTGCAAATATCTAGATTTAATGAATTTCTAGGAATTATGACAAATAATCAAGCTGAATATCATGCCTTGAAAAGAGCATTACAGATTACACAATATATGTCAAGAAATGTTGTAATTATGTCTGATAGCAATTTATTGATAAACCAGAGACAGAATAAATATAAAGTTCGAAATGCTGAATTAAAAATTATATCCAGGGAAATCTCGAATTTAGAAAGTTTATTTGACTCGGTAGAATATAAACACATTCCTCGGGAAGAGAACAATTTAGCTGATATGGAAGCAAATCTGGCCATAGATCATTATCTTAAATACGAATAGAAGATCATCAATAACGGCAGCGATGAAGATTCAGAGTTAATCAGAAGCTTTAAAAGGTATGTAGAAAAGGCATTAGGCTGAGCTGCCCGAATCCTAAAGTTTATCTATTGTATCAAAATTATTTTTTTATAGATTGTTAAACGAGTCTCGGGTTCCTAGCGTGATTAAAGATGTTATCATTATAGTAATCGGGATTGTAATAATATGGGCTGTTTTTCACTACTTTGTTCCAAATGGTAACCCTTTCTATATCGTATCAAGTGGTAGTATGTTCCCAGTTCTAAAAGTAGATGATATATTGATCGTAGGAGGGGGAAATTCTTTCAACGATCTTAAAGTCGGCGACATAATTGTTTTTCATAGACCTGCTGGCGAAAATAGAGTAATTGTTCACAGAGTAACTCAAATTCAAAACGATTTCAGTGGACATCGTGTCTTAATCACGAAGGGTGATGCCAATTCTGTGTCTATTCCTGGAACAGATTTTCCAATAAGAGAAAATAATTTTATCGGTAAGGTAATCTACGTAATACCAATGGTTGGCGCAATTCCGAAATTGCTTAGTCCTCCTGTTAATTATCTGATAATAGCTGCAATCCTGATAGGGTTAATCGCTAGTAAATTAGTAAATTTGAAAAAGAAAAAATCCAGAATGAATTAAAATTGTTAGTATTATTGCTGTCGTTAGCCAAATTGCAATTTATAATGGTAGTCATAAGGTTAATTCTACATGAAAGAGGCTATTAATTCTGGGCATTCCTGAGAAGATAAAGGCGATACAGGAAGAGATACATAAAACACAAATCAATAAATCTACTGAATTTCATGTTGGCCTTTTAAAGGCAAAAATTGCAAAACTAAAAAAGGAATTACAAGAAAACAAACACGGAAATGCTCTTTCAGGCGGTAAGGAAAATGAAGGATTTGACGTTAGAAAAACGGGAGATGGTTCTGTAGTATTGATCGGGCTACCAAGTGTTGGGAAATCTACTTTACTGAATTCGCTTACAAACGCGAAATCACGAGTAGGAGCTTATCAATTTACGACTCTTACAGCAATTCCGGGGATGATGGAATTCGGCGGAGCCAAGATACAAATTCTAGATCTTCCTGGGATAGTAGAAGGTGCCGCTAAGGGGAGGGGAATGGGTAAGCGAGTTCTGTCAGTAGCCCGCAACGCAGATTTGGTGTTGACAATCTTAGACGTTTTTCACCCTCGGCAAATTCAAATTCTTCACAAAGAATTAGCAGAAATTGGAATAAAGGTAGACAAGAAACCTCCAGACGTTCGAATCGAAAAAAGTAAGAGTGGCGGATTGGCAATTCAAATATTAACTAGCATTAAATTGTCAGAATCCTTGATCAGGGAAATACTGAGAATTAATGGGATTCATAATGGAAGGATTGTGATCCGTGAACCCGGACTAACGGATGAAGATCTTATCGACCTTTTAAGTGGTAACAAAGTTTATTTGCCTTCACTACCAATCCTTAACAAAATTGATTTAGTCCCCAAAAATGTTGTTGATAAATTAAAGTCAGATTTTGGTTTTATTCCAGTATCAGCGGATCGCAATATCAACATAGATAATTTGAAGAGAGCAATATATGAAAAGCTTGATTTCATTAGAATCTATCTTAAGCCAAGGGGCGGCAAAGCTGATTATGAAGAACCATTAATTATGAAAAGAAATTGTACTATTTTAGATATTTGCAACAAACTTCATAGGAATTTTGCCAGAGATTACCGATATGCCAATGTTTGGGGAAATAGTGTTAAATTTGATCAACAGAAAGTAGGACTAGATCACGTACTCAAAAATAATGACGTTGTGACCATCATGACAAGATGAGACATTTTAAATGTAATTCGAATTTTAGGATGTCTTTAATTTGAAGTGTTTATTTCAACAATCTTTGATTCAATTTGAATTTGAACTATTTTTCTTAATGGACGGTAAACTACCCTATTTTAATAATTGTCTAGGGCCTTACTAACAAATTATACATTTGCTTAATATCTCATCAAACACGACTTAACTAACACTTTCTCTCAAAATAGATTTTGCATAAAGTCTTCGCAATTTAAAACTAATGGAAATATGATTTTGGACATATAATTTGATTTTAGAATTTGTTCGGCATGGTTACATTATCGGATTAATCAAATACGTACTATAGTGGAAACCTTAAAATCTATCCTTAGACCAGAGTTTAGTGATTTTTGAAATTGAAACATCCCAAGGTTGTGCTTGCAGCTGACCGTACCCTGATGTCGCCTTACAGAGGTATTTCGTTAGCATCATTTTTTGGATGTGCACCCGCATTAGATCCAAATAGGGCTCACAGCACACTTCTATATAAGATACTAAAGAATCAAGTCACACCTAGGGTGCTTTTTGATTTTATTTGCAATCCTGTTTCTCATACGAATGGAAGAGCTAATTACGCACCATACGGGCTCAGAAAGGTAGAGGCATCCCTTATACGAGACGGTTATAGCAGGGATGATGTTGTCGTTGCGCACCCAGATTACATAGAACAATTCATCGGGCCAGAAACTGAAGTGGTGGGAACATATGAAATGGATCCACTAGGTATGGGACCGGTAACAATGACATTCACATACGGAAGAAAACAGATGTCTTACGATGAATTCTATAATAGGGACCTTCACCTTAAAATCAACAGAGCCAAAAACAAAACTGGAAGCAAGGCAAAAGTAATAGCTGGTGCCTCCGGAACATGGCAGTACAATTACGACCCTGCTAAGATCGAGGAGTATCAACTATATGGAATCGTAGAAGGGGATTTAGGTGGTATAGGTCCTGAGATTGATGGGGCGGGCGCACAGTTTTTTGATGCCCTCATTAATGGAGAATTTGATATGGCTAATCCTTTCAAGAAAAACCCATTCAAGGTAGAAATAAAGGAATTCAAAAGAGATGATAATATTTATCATGGCAGGTTTATACATTATTGGGACGAACCATCAGTTGAAGAAATTCCAAACATAATTAACCCAAGTATGCATGGCATGGTGGAGGTAATGAGGGGTTGTGGAAGAGGTTGTAAGTTTTGTGACGTAACACTTAGACCTCTTAGATATTATCCAGTACAAAAAGTTGTAAAAGAGATTGAAATTAATATGAAATATGGTGGCCTGAAAAATGCTTGGGTTCATAGTGACGACATTTTTGTGTATGGCCTAAATCCAAGAACGACGAAGAATATGCAACCTAATAGAGAAGCCTTGGAGGAGCTATTCACTGGCATAATGTCTACAGGGATAGAACACTCAAACCCAACTCATGGCACTTTGGCTGGTGCAATAGCAGACGAAAGGCTGATTCCCAATATATCAAGAATAATTAAGTCGGCCCCTGACAATCATATTGGGATCCAATGTGGTTTTGAAACAGGCAGTACCAGATTGATAGGAAAATACGCTGACAGAAAGTTAGCCCCTTTTAAACCGTCAGAGTGGCATTGGGTCGTAAAAACGGGTGTAAAGACTCTGAACGAGCACTATTGGGTCCCTGCTTTCACATTAATTATGGGATTGGATAACGATGAGACACCAGAAGACAGTTGGGAGACTATTGAGCTCATTCATCAGCTTGAAATTGAGCAACCAGATTCGAAGTTTACTACTACTCCTTTAACATTCGTACCCATTGGATTATTGGAAAAATCTGATTTCTTTGATATAGGAAATACCATGAATCCAGCTAAACTTGGAGTTATGTACAAAACTTGGCAACACAATTTTACCCATGGCATTGAGAAATTTATGAGCAAGGTAGGTCGACATAATCCACTTAAGAATACATTTTTTTCAGGACTAGCAAGGGTTTTGGGGGGAGTTCCTCTTGGTGCAATGGAAAGGTACACAAGGAAGAAGAGTAGAGAACACGAGCAAGTTATCGAAAAAATTAAGGCTAACTATTGGTGAGTGCTATACTAAATTAGACCCCAATTAGCTGCTAGAAGTAATCTAGAAAGTTTGTGTTTAGGGAACAAATTAATTAATTTTGTTATATCATCTGTGGTATCCAAATCCAACATGAGGCTCATTGACGAAAATACTATCGTATGAACATGAGCTTTCCGTGACAATAGAATGTGATTATAATAGCTATCATGATCATACGATGTCTCAAAAATGTCAATTGGTCTTCTCAAAAGAAAATTAGTCCCATCTTTTCGGGCGGATGGGCAAATAATTGAACATTTGTGATATTTTGAACTTATCGAAAAAAGGAGGAACAAATCAGATGGCACTAACAGCGCCAAATCTATGGGAATGACAACATTACAATTGATTTCATTTTTTTTACAAAATTCATCTCCAACTTTTATGGCATGGTTGACTCCGGTTTCCTTGGCATACAGAAAATTTGCTCCAAAAAAACTCGAAATTTTTTTTGCTTTGCTATCTTCAGATACAACTATGATCTCTGATATGAAGTTGATTTTGTTTAGATTATGCAAAGTTGATTTAAGCATTAATTCGGAGAGTATTTCTCGGCCTTTCTGAGAAAGAATACCCGACAATCTTGACTTGCTATTAGAAAAATTTTTTACAGGTACCAGAGCAGCTATCTGCAATTTTTTCAATTCTTTTCCATAATTTTCAAGATTGTCTCTGCCAACTTATCTTCATCTTTCTCGTTTTTCATTAGTATTTCAGAAAAGTATGCCTTCACGCCCATATTGCCTATTTTTTTTTGGTAACAAAGGTCACTTTTAGCTATCACTATTCTTGATACTACGTCTTTGTAAAAGGATACCAGCCCAGCCACAGATATTTTGATCCCAGCTGTTTTCATATATTTTTTTGCAGGTCCACTTATGGGTATATTTCCTATTAAAGGAGATACAGCGATTGATTTATTTCTGGCAATTTTTAAAGCTTTTCGTATCTCGCTGATAGCCAGAATTGGACCAATACTGGATATTGGGTTTCCGGGCGCAAAAACTACAAAATCAGCCTTCTTTATTGAAGATAATGCGTCTTTGCTTGCTTTTGCTTTGTTGATCCCATCATACCATATTTTTCTGACTGCTAAGTTGCCCGTATATTTGACCCAAAATTCTTGAATATGCAGATTACCAGCTGTGGTTTTCATTCTTGTTTCGACATGTGAATTAGTAGCTGGAATGATTCTAGATTTAATATGGTATTTTTTCCGTAGGTAGTCCGTTATCCATGATAACGAATTCCCCTTACGAAGTAAGGAAGTTCTTAACAAATGAGTCGCCAAATCTCTATCACCCACTTTAAACCATGATTCTTGATTCAACATGTGCATTTGCTTAAGAAAATTAAATGTATCACCTTGTATTCCCCATCCCTTTTCTTTGTCAAGGATACCTGAAAGGCCATACATCATTGTATCGAGATCTGGGCAAACATACAGTCCATTGTGCCAAAAGTTATCTGCCACATTTGAGATCACCGAAATTTGAATTCCTTGTCTTGACAAACCACGAACAAGTTTAACTGACCCAGTTCCCCCTGCCAAAATAGTAACTAACACAATGTTTACTGTAGATTTCAAATTTACCGTTGTTTATATTTTTAGCCGGTTCCGAAATACTAATTGGACTCCATCACAATTTTCAAAAAAGATTATAAGCAGGTAAACCTAGTCTTTTTTTGTGAAGTACTCGATTGTAATGGCAGGTATACTTTGCTTTTTTCTTTCTACTTCATTCATTAACCATGTTTTTGCAACCCAATTGACTACTTTCTTGCCTCCAAAAGAAGACAAGGCTGTTCCAGAGTATATAGGTGATCGATTTATCACAATGAGATATGATCCATCTAGCGAATTATCTAAAAAATTCGCGGGGCAGAGCGTTAGGCTTTCTTTTAAGGCCAATATGACTACTCCTGGAATGTCAGAGTTAGTAGCTGATATCAATCAGGAGCTCTTGGCACAGAAACAAAGCTTGGTAAAAATCGACAATGCCACTATTGATTACACTGCAACGTTAAGGGGGTCTCCAGATCAGGTAAATATTGCTTACAAGGTTTCATTTAAACCTACGATAACAGGGTATGCTAGCCAGAATAACAGTTCTGCATCTGTTGTCGATCTTGATTGGAGAGGTTTTGAAATACCTCAACCCTTACCTTTGAACGTCCCTAATGTTGGAAACATTAGCATAAATTATCCAATTGGTCTATTTGCCGTAAAATATCCTGAATTAGTCAATCAGCTCGAGTCTTCTCCAATAGGGCCAATGATGAAGGAACCTCTCCTTGACTTCAAGTCCATAGGGGTGCCAATGGATAGATGGCATTTTTTATTTGATCCAACAGGAAGTCAAGCGGGTGCAGCGGGGGCCTTTATAGAGAAGGGGGGTTCAAGAGTAGTTTCAGTATTTTCACTTGGGGAAAGTAGTTTTAGAGAAGGCACTCATACAGCTGTGGAATCTGATGCTAGTGGCACTATAGACGGTACAAACGTTAGAGTTCATGCTTCTACGCCTCCTCCAAGCGGTCAAATACAAATCCCTGGCTTCGCGAGAATTCAGAGCAGCGGGGGAAATGAATTTGCAATTGTAAGCGAAAAGGGACCTGAGGGAGCGGCCACTGCAACAGGAGGCTTTCCATTGCAAGTTTTGCTAATTTTAGGTGGAATGATGGCAGCTGTTGCGGTCTTAGTCTTGTTTAAAGCAAGAAAATAAACATCTTTGGATGGCAGCACAAAAAATCCATGTTTAGTTTTTAGGTCTAATATGGGCCCTTTGCCGAATGCCTATCTCTTCCTCTCTCAAGTACATTCCAATATCCAATAAATTAGTAACTGTAATTTGATCGCAATTAATCAAATTGGAATTAAACCTAGTTCTCCCTACGCCTATTGCATCATCAAAAACATTAAGTATTAGCACAAGTTCATTCTGACGTTCCAGTCTATAATCAATTATAGAAGATCCCATAATATCTCTCCCATAAGTCACAAGGCGTTCTGCATTTTGGCTGACCCTTACGTAATTGAAAATACTACTATTTTTAGAGACAATTTGCGCAAAATGCAGTGAGGGCTCAAACTCCTTTCTTAAAGTGCCTAGCCATATTCCACCGTAATAGGGTAACATTTTCGGAAATATTTCAACTGGGCAGAATGCGGAGAATAAAAATACGTTTTTAGCAGAATGATCATTGATCTTTATAAAACTGGCCTTATCCAAAAAGTAATCAAAAACACCCCATTTGGAAAAAGTTCGTTTCAACCGAGTGGTTTCCTCCCTGGTGGTGACCCTGAATTTAACTTCTATTCACTCTCAATTTAGCAATATAGAAACCCGAAGTATCATGCATATGAGGATACAGACGTTTCGTATATCTTAAAGTATTATCGAATTCTTTTTTACCAAAATACGTTAAACCATCATAGCCATATTTCACTGGCTCTAAATTAATATCAAAATTATTTAGGAATCCGTCTATCACCATTTCGTTCTCCTCAGGAGCCAAAGTACAAGTGGAATATATAATTAAACCACCGGGTTTAATGACTCGTAATGCGCTTTCCAACAGGTTAACCTGTCTCTTTTGACATTTTCTTATGTTTTCTAATGAGTGTTTACCTATGATACTTCTATCCTTTGCAATTATGCCTTCACAACTGCATGGAGCGTCAAGCAAGATGCTATCAAATTTCATATCCAAATCTGATACCTTTGTGCCATCTAGGTGATACAAACAAACATTAGATACACCACAACGAAGTAAATTATACGTAGTACTTCTCAATCTTTGCTTGTTTGTGTCAAGACCTATGATTAAACCTGTATTTTTCAGTTTTTGACTTATGTAAGTAGTTTTTCCGCCTGGAGCACATGCCATATCCAATATAATTTGATTTCTAGTAATTTCAAGCTCATTTACTGCTAGACATGAGCTCAAGTCCTGAATATAATAATATCCCATTAAGTATTCAGTAGTAGCTCCCAAAGGTAAAGATTCAGTAATGATCTCGAATAATTCTGGAAGATTTGTTTTTTTAAGTTGGAAGCCAATATCTGAGAGTCTTCTGACTACGTTAATGATTTCTGACTTTAAAGTGTTAATTCTAATATATCTTTTAGGTGCCTTTTCAAACTCTTCTAACAACGCTTCTGGATTAGGGACAAATTCAACGAATCTTGATACCATCCAAATAGGATAGTTGAATTTTGTACTTAAGAAAGTAATTTGATCATTAGTACTTTCACCTTTCATTTAAGCTACTTGTTCTATTTTAAGCGTTACTTAAAAATGGATTGGACTCCTTGTCATTAAATCATTGCAAAAGCCAAATGACATCTAAAATTTTAATGTGAAAATACTAAAGTAAGATGCAAAAATCATCGCATTTAATGACGATAATAAATTTCCATTGCTTAAAGCGAATATCTAGTAGATAGTACGTGAAATTGAATCTTTGCGAATAGGGATCATACATTGATGAAAAATTTTCTAATCAAAGAAACTTATGTTCTTTTAGATTCGTTTTATTCAGGAGAAATAATTTTACGAAATCAATAATGACGGATCTGCATTTTCGCTAAATATTCCAGATATATATTAGTATATTAGTAGAATTCCAATGGCCAAAAATATCTATGCAATTATTTTAATCAAAATTTATCAAATTACTGGAATCTATTGAGAAAATAGGTTCACAACATTATTGTTAATTATACAAAATGCAAAAAAAGATGCTAGCGGTAACCCTCCTTTTGTTTTAAGCGGGATTCCGCTTAGCGGCCGACCTGGATACATACAGGTATGTTTTGTCCTTTTGGGCCTTGCTCCACTCGGGGCGGCTTTTTCACTCCAGTATCGGGATCTTCAGGTTATTAACCATCATAATCATCTTCGGCCGACTGGATATCATTTCTGTTCCGGGGCCAGACGTCTCCGTCTAATTATCGCTAATTCGAGTGCCTGTTTTGAGGGAGGAGTTTCCTCTCTTTCGAGTAACCCGCACACTAGCTTCAGAAAATATAAACGGACATTGAAATTTAATTATTTACATTTTACTTGCTGGCATACAAGAATCATTAGAATCATTAGGCGCTTTTAAATTCTTCTTCAAGGATTCTTCGTTTGTCTTCTAATTTAAAGAGCTTATTAGTCCTCTTATACGCGTCTTGTTTGGACCGTTTGAAGACCATTGATTGTAATAAGAGATGATTCTCTGGTATCACCATCCCAGTTTGATCATCCGAGTACAACACTTTGACTATGTCATCTTGTATCCTGAGCGTATTAGCATGAATATGGATCATATTTGTATCACCATGCTCAAATCCAAGTTCAAGTGCTTTATTTCTGATAGGACCAGTTCCCTTTGCATCTTCCAATACAGCGACGCCAAATTCATTGTCAAATGATTGAAGTATTGAGCTTGCCGGAGGTGCCTTTTTTTTGAATCTTATTGTCATTTGGTGAAGGTGCATCATTCGCGATGGAACTTTATATGCTTCAACATAAAGATGTATATCAGGAAGGAAAGACATAACATCATCTTGATGGTGAGGATTTTTGTCCCATTCAATGGAGTCCTTAACTTCTTTTTTATCTTCTAAATCTGCCCATCTTCTTATAAGGGTGACATCATATCTTTCAATAATTTTGCCGTACTTATCTTCCAGCGGCTTCAACATCCTTCCCATGCCTGATACATTACAACTTCCTTGGATTACATAATCTAATTTTTGTACTTGCTCATAATTTATTCGAGAATTATGAATCATATTCGCGACTTTTTTTGCTCCAACTCTATCTTCGCCTCCTTGAAATATTGCGGGTTTACCAATGGGCTTGTACAGATTAATTTTGTTTTCATAACCCAAACCTTCCCTTGACGCGTCTATTACGATATCTGCCTGATAAACCGCTTCAGATATAATGCCAGATACATCTGTCTTATTTTTCATAAAAAGCGCGACCATTTTTTCAGGCACATAAATTGGATACTTCATTTTAACGGCTTCTTTTACTTTATCGTCAACTGAATATTTTCCAATTCCCACCAATTGAATTTCTGGGTCCCGCGAAAATGCAGTTGCAAGTCGTCGGCCAATATTTCCGTATCCGTTAATAAAGACCTTAACCATCTCTTGATGGAATGGATCCGCTAGGGATTATTTATTGTATATGTAATACGATTATGAATATTAATATCAGTGTAACAACTTTTTATAAAGTGAATATCGAGTGAAAAATATTCTTGTTATAGATAATTATGATTCATTTGTATTTAATTTGGTTCAATTACTGGGTAAATTAGGAACATTGCCTACAGTAGCGCGCAATGATCAAATGACCATAGAGGAGATTAAATTGTTTGAACCTGATGGAATAGTCATTTCACCGGGTCCGGGTCACCCAGCTGATAAGAAATCCTTTGGAATTTGCTGCCGAATTATTAAGGAGCTTGGTGTTTACATTCCAATATTAGGGGTTTGCCTGGGTCATCAGGGGATTGCTCATGCATATGGAGGTAAAGTCATAAATTCAAAGAAAATTAAGCATGGCAAAACTAGCTTGATTTCCTATAATGATGAAAAGCTTTTCAAATACCTACATAACCCATTCAGCGCAACTAGATATCACTCGCTTGTGGCAGATAGGCATACCTTCCCATCATGTCTTAATATCACGGCTACATCCATCGACGATTTTGAAATAATGGGATTGGAGCATAAAAAATATCCGATACATGGCGTGCAATTTCATCCAGAATCTATTCTAACTAAGCAAGGACATCTTATCATTAACAACTTTATTTCACTTCTAGACAAATGAATAGTTATGATCACATTGATTCAGTAGTTAGGAGCTATAAAGAAGGCAAGTACGTTCCTGATCATGAGTTTAAATCTGCAATAGATTCTATATTTGCAGAGGACGTTTCTGACAAGTCCATTGCTTCTCTATTACTGGCGCTAAATACGGTGACTATTGGTTTGAGGGAATTAAAAATTATCAGGAAAGTATTACTACACAATTCAATCAAAATTACTCCGAAAAATGCTGGAATTATAATTGATAATTGTGGAACGGGTGGGGACATGTTAAACACCTTCAATATAAGTACTGCTGCATCGATAATTATTGCTTCTGCTGGGTGCTCTGTCGCAAAACATGGAAACAGATCATCTAGTGGGATGTGTGGAAGTGCTGATTTTTTTGAATTTATAGGCCTTGACCTGAGTCTTCCGGTAGATAACGTAGCAAACGGAATTGAAAAAATTGGAATTGCCTTCTTGTTTGCCCCTCAATTTCATCCGAAATTGAGGCGGCTTGCTGCTGTAAGAAAACGACTCGGAATAAAAACTATATTCAATATCATTGGACCATTATGTAATCCTTGCACTAATCTTTTTGGTCAGGTAATTGGAATATCAGATGCAAAATTCATACCTGCTATATCTTCATTAATGAGTTCAATAAATAACAATTCAATTCTCGTCAGGTCTAATGATGGTCTTGACGAGCTTTCAAACACAAGTAATGGAATAATTGTTTACGTTAAAAATTCTAACTCAATAATGGAATCATTTAATCCAAACGATGTCGGAATTAAACTAGCAAGAATTCAAGAATTGCAAGTAAATTCATTTGAAGATTCGATAAGGGCTACTCTAAAAGTTATCTATGGTAAAGCAAAGAAACCTTTAGAGGATATAGTAGTTCTGAATTCCGCAATTGGTCTAGTTGTTGGTGAAAAGGCAAAGACTTTAGCCGATGGCATAGCTATATCTAGGGATTTAATAATTTCTAAAAAACCCGTTGAAAAATTATCTGAACTGATTTCTATGCACGGTAATATCAACAAATTGATACGACTGGAACAAAAATATAATCTGTGAAGTAGAATGCGCTCTAAATATTAATGGTCTCAAATTAAGTAACAACAAACTTTTGCATGCCGTTCTGGGTTTGTCGAATATCTTTAAAAATCAAATTCTAAATAAAAAAAATGGATTTTAGCCCTAAGCAATATTAGAAATTAATCTCTTACCTTTTGCTCTTAGTTTTCTTTGCCTTCGGCTTATTCTTGGATTTTACTGGCTTCTTAGCTACAGCCTTAGATTTTACTGGCTTCTTAGCTACAGCCTTAGATTTTACTGGCTTCTTAGCTACAGCCTTAGATTTTACTGGCTTCTTAGCTACAGCCTTAGATCCTGATGAACCGGCTGAAATCGAACCGCCACCTATCTTAAACATTCTTGTACCACAGGTTCCACATGTACCTTCTGTTGCTAATCTCCCGTTCTTCATGGTGATTTGTTTCGGATTTTCCATGTCTCTTTTTGCTTTACATTTTACACAATAACCTACTACGGTCGCCAACATGATAACAATAAGACGGTTAGATATAAGAATAGCTCTTCTTAAGTGTCATTTGCGACCAATTTGCTTGGTTAGGCTTGTACTCCATAAATAAAGAATAGCTATTTATTCAATCAGGCATAAATTCCGCCATATTTTTAAGTAAATTAATATAATTTATAAGCAGTCAAAAATGTCAATCTCGGATAAAGCTGATTGGAATAGGCTTGTGGAAAATAAGCGAAAGTATTCATCCCAGCTGCATGACTTAACCAAAAAGCTCATAGATTTAGATTGCCAGATCACTGACCTTAACAACAGGATAAGGAACCAAAGAACAACATCAGGAGATTATTTGAACGAATTAAATACCAACAGGAAGTTGATTGAGAAGGCAAATCATGAATTATTATCTATAAGTGATGAAGTTTCTAAATCTAAGGACTTCATTAGTATGTTGGAAAAGAGTACAAAAACATCACCTGAAACCGAGCTAGAAAAAACAATTACCCTTCTAAAAGATCGATTAGACAAAAATAAAGCAAATTCAAAGCCTGAAAAAAATAACAATCTTGAGGAGTACAAGAACTTAATAATGCAATTGGACGCTCTTAACGCCCTTAAAGCCGTTAGAAACCAACTTTCCGAATTAAATGGTAAATCAGTGAATTTGATTAAAGATAATACTAGATTGGAGAACGAAAGAGTACAAATGAAACAAAGGTTAACACATAACAGAATATTAATAAATAATTATCAAGATGAGCGTAAAAACCTGATTGAAAAAAAAACATTACTAATGCATGATTACGATGAACTCCTTGTCGTACTTGAAAGTGTCAATAGGAAGCTGGACGTCCTATCAACTAGCAAGGAATATTCATCTTACGGAAGAAACAAAGATCAAAAGATTATGGAAATCAAGAATAATGCAGCAAAAAAAATTAAAGAAGGTGGGAGGATATCTTTAGACGAGCTGAGACTCCTTTATGATAAGTGATTGATAATTATAAATATCGCCTAAATTGATTACCTAAAAATGAAACAAAAAATTAAGTTACTACATTGAGTCATATTGAAATTTTTCTCGCAAAAATCAGGTAAGTGGTATGTCCAACCATTCTCATCGAGGGTCTTGTTTTTCCCATCCGTGCCTCAATATTTCGAGAAATTATCTCAGAACATTCGATGTCCACGAAGCCGACTTTCTCCAAAGTGTCTGCAGTTTTTTCCAACTGATTCATTGTTGGACATATCGCTGTCACCGCACCGCTTGATTTTAGTGAGGTGTGCACAAGTGGAAGAACGCTCCACGGATCCCCTAGGTCTATAATCGCCGCATCAATCTCCTTCTCGCAGTATCCATTTCCCCCATATTTCTTCATGGTTACATATTTGTCCAAGCCCACTTTCTCGAGATTTTTCTTAGCTATTCGCATAAATTCTTCGTTTACGTCATACGTAAAAATATGACCTTCAGGTTTCACTAAACCCGCAAAATATGTAGTCAGGGCAGCACTTCCCGTCCCAACTTCTAGAATTTTGAAACCGCTTTGTAAACCCGTCCTAGCAGCAATATATCCCAAATCTTTAGGATAAATTATTTGCGTTTTTCGTTCAGATTTCATAACAAAATCAAAGAGCGTAGGCTCGAGTAGGTGAACAAGCTTTCCTTTTGGCGTATATATACTTGAGCCAAACTCCAATCCAATAATTTTGGAAAAATCAATAATTCCAATATGAGTGTGAAGTTTACTAGTACCAGTAATTTTTGTGAGCCAGGTTTTGTTTCTTTGGTGATAAAAAAGGACATATGATCCCTCGCAAATGGGCATTTGCCAATACAGTAATGTGATTTAATAAAATACTTTACGTATCATCAAAATTTGTGAGCCTAAATCATAACAATAGAATTAATAAATTGTTAAAGGATAAACAATAAATTGTCGTTACTAAAATGAAAGTCGCGTCATTATTCTCGGGAGGAAAGGACAGTACCTTTTCAATATATAAAATGCAACAAGCTGACCACGAGGTAGTTTGCCTGATTTCAATTGTACCCTGTTCTGAAGACAGTATGATTTTCCATTTTCCAAATATTAACCTAAATGTACTTTGTTCGCAAGCTATGAATATGCCTATTCATTTTTATCCGTCAGTTTCTTCTCGCTTAGAAGATGAGATAAAGGTACTTGAAAATACCTTTGGAGATTTTGTTAATAAATACGGAGTTGAAGGTATTGTTCATGGAGGTATATCGAGTAAATTCCAAAAGGATCTGTTTGAGAAGGCCTGTTCTAAATATGACTTAAAGTGTTTTTCTCCCGTATGGGAAATGGAACCAATGGCATATATGCACAACCTTGTTCAAGATTTTACTGTGGTTATTGTAGGTGTGTCGGCTATGGGTCTAGACAGGAGTTGGCTTGGTAAAATATTAAATCAATATAATCTTGAGAAGCTGCACGAACTCTCATTGCAATACGGATTCAATTTGAATTTCGAAGGGGGTGAAGGTGAAACATTTGTGACAGATTGTCCACTTTACAACAAAAAAATTGAAATTAAAAATTGGGTTATCCATTGGTTTGGGGATAGGGGAATATTTGAAATAACCGAGGCATTATTAAATAGAAAATAAGAAATGCTCGATAACCTTCGAACTGGCTTAAGAACTGCCTTAAAGAAAATAGTTGGTGCTTCCGATATTAATGAAGAGATTGTAGAGTCTCTATGCAAGGATGTGCAAAGAGCGCTCTTGCAATCAGATGTGAATGTAAGATTAGTTCTAGAAATTACAAAAAATTTGAAAGAACGTGCACTTAAAGAAACGCTACCCAAAGGCCTTTCGAGAAAAGATCACATTGTGTCTATTTTATACTCGGAATTGGCAAAACTTCTAGGGTATGATGGGGCACCTCTTATACCAGATGGGCAAGTCTTAGAGGCAAGCGTCTTAAAAATTGCCGTGAATAGACTCAACATTATTTTGATGTTTGGCATTCAGGGAAGTGGTAAAACAACAGTGACCGCAAAATTGGCAAGGTGGCTTACCAAGAATGGATATCACGTAGGAGTAATTGGCGCCGATACCTGGAGACCTGGTGCACTAACACAGTTGAAAATGAATTGTGCTAGAATTAATGTGGAAGTGTATGGTGATGAATCTACAAAGGATGCCACTAAGATCGTTACTGACGGGATTCAGTATTTTACAAATAATAAGTTAGATGTCTTGATTATCGATACCGCAGGACGACATAAGGATGAAGAAGGCCTGATTGAGGAAATGAGGAACATGTACAATATTGCTACACCTGATTTAGTTCTCCTTGTCATAGATGGTACAATCGGACAACAGGCTTTTAATCAAGCAAAAACCTTCCATGACACTGCTCGAATTGGAGGCATTGTGGTTACAAAATTAGATGGTACTGCTAAGGGCGGAGGTGCGTTAGCCGCTTCCGCTGCAACTGGTGCCAAAATAATGTTTATAGGTAATGGAGAAAGAATCGATGATTTAGAGCAATTTAGTCCAACTAGATTTGTTGGACGCTTATTAGGTATGGGAGATATTAAGGCTCTTCTAGAAATGGCAAGGGCTTTAGAACTGCAGGCAGATGAGGGTCAAGCGAAAAGAGTCTTAAAAGGAAAAATGACTATAGAGGACTTTTACTCGCAGATGGAAAATGTAGGCAAGATGGGATTCAAAAATATTCTGGAAAATCTTCCAGGGCTTTCAGGGGTAGTTAAAGAAGATCAAATTGATGTAATTCAAGAAAAGATGAACAAGTGGAGATATATCATTCAATCGATGACCAAAGAAGAAAAGATAGATCCCGATATGATAAACGATTCTAGGAGAAAGAGAATTGCGAGAGGATCAGGAATGACCGAGCACGACGTTAAGGACTTGATAAAGAATTATACCAATTCAAAAACTATGATGAAACAGTCAAAGGGCAGACAAATGAATACAATGCTTCGGAAATTAGGTATGGGTTAATATGTTTTGATATAATTTGTTACTATTGAATAAGTACAAGATATGTGTCGATTGTCTGGCAAGACAAAATAGTAATTTATATAGCCAATTAAGAGATAAGTGCTTCATATGTTCTGGTCTGTTTGATAGACTAAATTCGACATGCGATCAAATAGTTGAAGCAACAAAGGATTTTGACTATAGAACGTTCCTTATTGGGGTAATTCTGCCACATAAATTTTATGATAGAGAAGATAAAATTAGATCTGAATACAAAATAAGAGGTATAGAAAATATCAAATCCCATTATTGCAAGAAAATCAGAGTAAAATTTGGACAAATGACGCGCAAAAAACTAGAACTTAGCAACCCTGATCTATCAATTACTGTGAATATAGATCCAGATTTGTTCGCAACCATAGCAGTCCGATCGAAATCTTTGATACTTCAAGGTAGATATACAAAGCGACGAAGGGATTTGTTTGGATGTAATATAATGTGTGCGTTATGCGACGGAGTTGGATGTGAATTTTGCAATTTCTCAAGATGGGTGAGGTTCTCTTCGATAGAGGATGCTATAAAGAAAATATTATCTTTTTATATTAAATATGATTCTGCGACTTTTTGCCCTTCGGGGCGGGAAGATGAAGGAAGTCTTGTACTCGGCAAAGGTAGACCATTTTATGTCACCATAAAAAATCCCCGAAAGATATTTAGAAAAAATTTAAGAATCGATTTTGGAGGTTTATTGCTTCTAATATATGAAAGAGAGATCTTCCAAACAGGTTACATCAACAAGGTTAAGATTTACGTAAATTGCGAAGATGATAAATTTGATATCTCTCCTTTAAATGCAACTGGACCCTTATGTATTGGATTCAAGAATAAGGGCAAGAGAGATTATAAGATCTTGTACTTCATGAACGTTGCCAAAACCAGTACTAGAAAATTCGAAATCATAATGTTCTGTGATAATGGATTGCCCATTAAACGGTTTATTGACGGTTTTGAAGATACAACTCCAAGTGCTACCCAACTCATTGGGAAAAAATGTGAATGTCAAATGTTTGACATATTGGATATTTATGCGGCTATGTGACTATAGAAATATTTACACGAGCAGATTACTTCTTTTTATCTTTGTGAATGAATTCGGTAAAACCGCATTTCCCGCACGTGCTGCGGTCGGAGTGCTGTGCCATAAAAACTCCTCTGCCGCATCGGGGGCATTCTCTTTTTTTTCTATTTAGCTTTCCATCCTCAATCTCATAAATTTGGCTTATTTTAGGTTCTTTTTTCTTTGCTACCACTTAAATCACTTTTTATTTCCCTTCTTCTCAGCAGACGCTTGCTTTGCCTTAAGCTTAGATGCCTTTTCTTCTTCAAGGATCTTTTTCCGTTCTGATTTATCTAGTAGTCTAAGTTTACGATATCTTGGGATTCTATCGACCAAACCTTCTTCATCATAAATATGAAAAGTTGCATTGATATCCACCTTGCCCTTACTGCTACTGAGAGCAATTGGCACAATTTTCTTAATGTCAACATTATTCTTTTTCGCGACCAATTCAATTGCTTCCCTAGTCTTTAAGCCACTGGAAGCATTTTTTAATATCAAGTTGACCTCTTTTCTTTTCATCAATCGATTATCGCGATCTGATAAAATTACGATTTCAGCAGTCAATATTCAATGGAACTTATTTTTGCTCATATAAGGATTTCCAAGGCACCTGTAGATTCAAGCTACATATGAAATCGGAAGAAGCTGAATATGTTGATACGGCAATTAGAATTCAAGATATGACCATTTTTGTATGCGTAGGACTTTCATTAAAGCGGTTGCAAAAAAAGTTTAAGTCTTTTCAATTCGTGCAAGCTCATCTCTAAGAGCAGCTAGTGCTAATTGCTTATTTTGACTGATTGGACACATTTCCAATTTCCAATCCAATGCTATTTCTTCGGCAACTGACGAGCCGAAGACAACCTCCTATTTAGTAAACGCTGAATCGTTGAATTCTCAACAGACCCTTCTTAAGTTTCACTTATAGTATCAATATGGTAAGTGCCGTTACCCTGTATCAGCTTAATATTGATATGTGCAAATTTTCCGACGGGCTCGGTGGGCTTCGATCCCACGCCAACTAGCTTCGGAGGCTTATGCTAAGTATTAGCACCCTATCCTAGCTAGGCGACGAGCCCTTTATTGATTAACCTGTGAGAGATAATTTATACATACAGTATCCTGTGTAGACGAACAGTAGTTGAAATACCGAAATAATTGAATAATTCTCTTCTACATATATAAGTTATTTAGGTTGAATTCAATCAAAAAAATTAATGATAAAATTCAAGTATTTGCTATCGACATTGATGGAACACTAACTGAAAATGGCAACGGCACCATCTACTTACCGGCAGTTTCAAAATTGAGATTCCTCGAAAGATTGGGTTTTAAAGTGATATTCGTTACTGGTAGGTCCTCAATAGAAGCATATATTCTCTCAATTTTTTGTGGTACAACAAGGGTGGCAGTAGGCGAAAATGGAGGTGTAATCACTGTAGGACCGCAAAAAGATATTGTACTGGCAAGCAAAGAAAGATGTGAAGAAGGTTATAATATCTTGAAGAAATTAATGCCTAACGTGAACCTCAAGCCTGTTTTCCCCAGAAAGTCAGAAGTTGTATTAGCTCGAACTTTCGATATGGCCACTGCCCAGTCAATTCTTGATGAAAATAGGTTGGAACTATATTTATCTGACAGCAAGTACGCGTATCACATAAATCAAAAAGGAACAAACAAAGCTACTGGTTTAGTACACGCGCTAAAATTACTAAACATTGCTCACGGCAATGTTGTTGCAATAGGTGATAGCCAGACAGACGTTCCTCTTTTTGAGCGAAGCGCATATAGTATTGCACTTGCCCATTCAGATGATGAGGTCAAAAGTAAAGCTAATTATGTGGCAGCTGGAAAGGCTGGTATGGGATTGTCTGATGCAATAGACCATGCGTTCTCCAAGTTGTTAATGTGATGCTCATTGACTTTCCGGAAATTTGTCGACGCTATAGATTCTATAATTAAAGGTGCATTGGAGACTATCGGTCACCCGGAGGTGAAGTATTCGCTGACTGAGCCACCCAATAAAGAATTCGGGGACGTTTCGTGCAATGTGGCATTCTTGCTGAGCAAAAAACTGAAACAGTCACCATACGATATTGCTATATTTCTTGTTGATACGTATATCAATTCCAGAATCGCAAGCAGAAGATTATCCATTATTAGCGATGTTGAGGCACATCAAGCAGGTTACATCAATTTCAGAGCCGATTATGCTTTACTTGGGAATCAAACTTTGAAGGCAATATTGGACGGTTCGTATAGTATGTTTGACATTGGAAGTGGAAAGCGTGTCATAATTGAGCATACAAGCATAAACCCTAACAAAGCCTTGCATGTGGGGCATATGCGAAATGTTGTTCTTGGCGATTGTCTATATCGGATTTTCAAAGCTACAAATTATAGAGTATCCGTTTTAAATTACGTGGACGACTCAGGATTACAAGTAGCAGATATGATTGTAGGCTTTAAGTACGCAGGAATCTCAACTGAACCAACTAACAATTTAAAATTCGATCAATATTGTGGAAGTCATGTCTATGTAAAGGTAAATCAATTATATGGTAAAGACGAGAAACTAAAAGCTAAAAGAAAGGTGGTAATGAAGGAATTAGACGAGGGAAATCCCTTAACTTTGAAATTCGCTAGAGAAATGACGAATAAAGTTTTAATCGCCCAATTGGTAACTTGCACGAGATTGCGTGCCAGATACGATTTATTGAACTTTGAATCACACATCCTCCATTCGGGCCTCTGGAAGTCAGTATTTCAATTGTTAAAGGATAATAGAATTATAGAATTTGAAAATAGTGGAAGCAATTCTGGTTGTTGGGTGTTTAAATCTGGAGATGAAGAAAAAGTAATTGTGCGAAGTGATGGAACTGCTACATACATAGCGAAAGATATCCCATATGCTTCGCTAAAGACCGGAATAATCAGTGATCCTTTTTATTACTTCGTTTTCGCCAGACAAAATGATGGAACAAATTTATGGTCCACTTCACTTGATATTGAAGGAAATGATGATAATCATCCGCAATTCTTTCCTGCCGCAGAATCAATTACTATAGTCGACAATCGACAAAATCGATTGCAATTGATTATTCGGGAAATATTAAGCCGACTTGAACAAGCAAGTGGTTATCTGCACTTATCATACGCCCCAGTTACCCTTAGCTCGAAAACGGCTAACAATGCCGGATTTGAAATTGGGAATAGAAATTATGTCCAGATGTCTGGGAGAAGTGGATTGTTTGTTGATGCTGACTATGTATTGGATTTGCTCCACGAGAAAGCAAAATCCGAAATTAAAAAAAGAAACGCGGCTATGGAAGACGAAGAAGTAGATCAAATCTCTGAGCAGATTGCTGTCTCTGCCATAAGATATAATTTGATTAAGTATGATTTAGATAAGGCCATTAATTTTGATATTGATGACTCACTGAGCCTAGCCGGAAATTCTGGTCCATACGTTCAATATGCCCACGCACGTGCGATAAACGTAGTAAAAAAATCGAAAAGTATTACTTTTCTCGCGAATGCAGAGCTCCTTACAAACGACCTAGAACTATCTTTAATTAGACAACTATCAAAATTTGAGATTATGATTTTAGAAACAGTAAAAAATGTTAACCCTAAACTAGTTGCGCAATATCTATACGAGCTTGCTGACTTATTTAATACCTATTATGAAAAAACTCCAATTATGAGAGAAAAAGATTTAGATATTTCAATCGCAAGGATTGGCCTGACAAAAGCAACACAGTTAATTTTAGCAGAATCTCTTCACTTGCTAGGTATGATACCTCTAGACAAAATGTAACCTTCCTTAGGTGAAAGTAGATTATTTAAAGTTTTGCTATAGCTAATATCTTTGTATTATTAATCGATTCTACTCACATTGTTTACCAAACAAGTACTTACGACTGGGTTGAAGATTCTCAATTTTTCACATAGACTAGTTACTTGTACTTTGGCGTCTTCATTGGACCTTGCAACAATAACTATCTTATAGCACTTAGCAGATTTAACACTTTCAACATTGTTATACCCTCCTCTAATGATCAAGTCCTTCTTTATAGTATCACCTTCCGGATCACCGACTTCTGCTTTGTTTTCTATCGTAACCAAAACACGAAATCTTTTCACTATTTGTGTTCACCAAAAATGAATTTAAGCATAGTAGAATGATTTAAAAAAGGTATTAATTACCTTCCCAAAATTTTCATCATATGTTGCGGTCATGTAGCTCAGCCTGGTTAGAGCGAAGGTTTTGTAAACCTTAGGTCGTGGGTTCAAATCCCATCATGACCTTATTTCAACAAATTGCTTGTATTTACCATTGAAAACATTTTTTTATCCAAGTTTTCATTGATTTACGTTAGAGTTAACATGACTGACGAGAACATAAAGGTAAATAACCATATTTACAAAGTTACACTAAACGATCAAACTAAGAATTACGCCATAAGGCTGAAGAGATTATATCAGCAAGGTTATAGTGACGTAGATAGTTTCGATGAAGTAAGCGCGGAAATATCCAATACTGTCAACAATTTATTAAAATACACTTTATCTCCAGATGTGAGGGAAGAGGATATGGATGAGGCAGTTAAGCACGTCCTTTCAATGGTCGAAAAAATTGGCAAGAAATGAATTAAATGCGAATTTATATTTAAGGTTATTACTTACTACTTGATAAAGATCGATGCCTATCATTAAAGTATGTAACCGTAGATAAAAACCAACGAGTTACAGTGGGCTTTATATTCCTAAAATTTGGTGTAGATCGGGTGCAATTATTAGTATGTCATTTGGAAATAAATGGATCAAGCCACAAACAGACAACAAAGGAATTAAGATTTTGGAAGGAATCAGGCCACAGTCTCCCTTGAAACCACGGATAGAAGATGCACAAAAGAAATTAGAGATTCAAATTTCAAAACTGGATAACATTTCAGTCAAAACTATTGAAAAGGATCAAGTGGTGTTCAAACGGATTGTTCAAGCAGTTCAAAATCATGAAGTACAATATGCGAAGGTCCTTTCTGGAGAACTTTCACAAATTCGTAAAATGGGCAAAATGGTTAATTCTGCCAAATTGGCACTTGAACAAATTCATCTTAGATTAAATACAATAACCGAATTAGGCGACGTGGTGGTTACTCTGAGTCCGGCGATGTCTGTAATAAAAGGTATTCAAGGAAAATTGTCAACAATGATGCCGGAAGCTGATCAATCGTTAACGCAAATATCAGATCTATTAGGTAACATCGTAGGAGATTCTGGTCAGTTACCAAATACCGAAATCAACAATGTAAAATTATTGAGCGAAGACTCTATGAAAATAATCGAAGAGGCAACTGCTATAGTTGAGCAAAGTATGAAAGAGAAATTCCCAGACCTACCTTCTATAAACTTAAACGCAAAGAATGAGGAAGCGTCAGTTTACTAATGACGTCTTCTGAGCGCCGGCAATTGTCCTAATTACTTTTTTTATTCTACAAATAGTAGGATAACTGTAACCCTTACTTCGATATACGCTAATCATTGACTTCCAATTATTAAGTCTCCATCTTGCCTGAGCTTGCGTAAGCATACGTGTTTCCTTCTTTACTTTGCTCTTCCTACCAACTAATAGATATCCTTCTTCTGCGGCAGTTTGTCTATTATAAGCAAATTTTAGGCCACGGATTAGAATATCGGGTTCTAAAGTCGCAATATAGAATTTTAGTAGCCTCGTTTGATTACTATTAAGCATCAATTTGAATGTTAACTCCCTTTCTTTTACTTTCATTCTATCGGAATAATTAAACTACAAATTAAATATTTCTAAATTCGAATTCTGATAGCTTTAGATAATCTTTAATTTTTTACCTGCAGTGTATATTGCCTCCACACACGCGTCTATCTCATGAACTGATTGTGCAGCAGTAATTGAAATTCTAAGCACTGCTCGTCCCATTTCCACGGTAGGGTAACGCAATGGTTGAACAAATATCCCTTTATCCAGTAATAACTTACTGAATTTTATTGCAATTTTTTCAGAACCAATCATAAGCGGGATTATTTGACTTACAGACTCCCCAATATTGAATCCATACTTCTTGATATTAATTGACATCCTTTTTATATTGTCAAATAGTCTGGCTTGTAAATTTCCACTATTTGCGATTTTAAGTGCCGTAAGTGCTGCAACACAAAGATGCGAAGGTAGTGCAGAAGTGTAAATAAACTGCCGAGATTTATTTATCAGGTATGATCTTATTGTTTTATCAACCGCAACATACCCCCCAAAGCACCCTAATCCCTTGCTGAGACTACTGATATGGATATCTACCAATTTGTTTACACCAAAATATGATGGAACTCCTGAACCGTTCTTACCAAAAACAAAATCACCATGTGCGTCGTCGACTATCGTAAGTGCGTTGAAGTCCTTAGCAATTTTACAAATTGCCTTGAGATTAGATAGGTCACCGCCAATGCTGAACAATCCTTCAGTAATTAAGATTTTCCTACCTTCCACTTTACTCATAAGATCCGTTAAGTGGTCAAGATTTTGGTGAGCAAATATTTTTACCTTTGATCTACCTAATCGACAACCATCTATTATGCTAGCATGGTTCAGCCTATCGCTGAACACTACTGTATCTTTATCCAAAATTGTTGAAAGAATGCCTAATATTGCACAATAACCTGACGTGTATACCAAAGAGGATGCGGTTTTTCTGTGCCTGGCAAGCTCGGATTCTAATTCTTCTAGTTGTTGACTATTCCCAGATACAAGTCTAGAGCTGCACTGGGAAACGTACCTAAGAGAGTCTACCGTTTTTGCTATAACCTTTGGTTCTATTGATAGTCCCAAGTAGTCATTAGAAGTAAAATTGATGGCAACCCTCCCGTTAACACCTATTCTGGTACCCATTTTCCGAGTTGGTCTAAGATCTCGGTATAGATTATTCTTCTTCAGTTCTTCAAGCTTAGATAAAAATGACCTATTATGTCCTACCAACTTCTTGAATCATTTTAATATCTTCACTTGGCTTATTACCATCAGTAGTAAGATAACCTCCAGAAATTATCCCGTTTGCCCCTGCTTTTAAAGCAAATTTGCCGTTATCACTCAAATGAATTTCTCGACCACCAGCTAGTTTCAATATTGCTCTAGGCAAAATAAATCTCCATACTGCAATCGTTCTGATTATATCTTTGGAAGTAATAGAATGCATTTCGGAATATGGTGTGCCTTTCTTTGCTACTAGAATGTTTATCGGTACTTCATCGGGGTCAAGAGCGGAAAGTGCGAATGCTAGCTCGAGTCTATCTCTAGGGGTTTCTCCCATTCCAATAATTCCTCCACTACATAGCTCTAATCCTGCCTGTTTCACAATTTTTGCAGTCTTTATCCGATCTGAATAATCATGAGTCGTGCATATTTTTGTAAAATTGCTTTCGGATGTTTCTAGGTTATGATTATATCGTTTGACTCCAAGTGACTTGAGTTTTTTAGCTCTTTCTAAAGTCATGAAGCCCAAAGACACATTAATGTCCAGCTTCACCTCTTGTTTCAATCTCTGTATTATATTGCAGATCTTAACGAAATCATGCTCAGGCGGAGCCCTGTATGCACAAACGAGACAAAAACTGTCAGCACCTTGTCGTTCAGCCATTAGCGCCTTTTTGACTATTGTTTCTTCAGACAATAGCGGATATTTGGTTACTCCTGTTTCATAAAATGAAGACTGGGCACAGAACGAACAATCTTCTGGACAATTGCCTGATTTAGCATTTACCAGTGATTCTATCTCAATTCTCTCTCCATTAAAACTCGTCGTTATGAGGTTAGATGATTCTGCAAGCTTAGAAATATCACTAATTGAAATTAATTTTTCGGCTTCCTCCAAAGAAATCTTTTCCCCCTGAATTACCTTCTGGGTGCAATAATCTATGAAGTCTGATTCTTTCATCATTCTACATATTTTATAACTTGTAATTAATCTTTAATACATTGTTATTCTGTATTAATCTCAGCGTGCATCTTCCGATTTGTTAAGGCCACAAGAGTCATGTAACCAGTCATAGCAGATCGTAATAAAATGTCAAAAAGGCTAATTGAAGCGGGTATATTACGTGCTAAAATATGATTTTAATATCAGATTATTATTAAAAACCTTAACTTCAGACTCCAGTTGGGAGATATCGAAATATTATGAGATATTGTATTGATTATCTTTAAGCATGATGGAGATGATCTGACGAAATTCGTCGATTTCACTCGTGGACTTGAAAGTATAATAACCGACCCCTTTTTGCACACCGGAAAAATAACCCCCATTTTTTTACTAATAGTATAATGTATAATTATTCAACACCTTTTTTCGACTTAATTGATATTATTTGACCAAATTTGTTATCATTGGATAATAGTAAATCATGTTGATGAAATATGCTTTTGGATATCTACGTGTTAGTACAGAAGAGCAGACGATCTTGAATCAAAAATTGGTGATAAAAAAATGGGCGTCAGACAATGGTTATGATATACTGGATTTTTTTGAGGACTCGGCAGTCAGTGGAAAGATTCCCGCAATTAACAGGGCCGGCTTTAGAGAAATGTTAAATTTAGTGAGGACTGATAACGTAGATGCTGTTATCGTATATGAATTATCACGGGTAGGGAGGACATTTTGGGAAACCCTGGACGCAATCAAATCCATAGAAGAATTTGCGCCTCTGATATCATGTTCTCCCAAGGAAATTTTTCTTCAGACAACCGATATAAGCGTTCGAAAACTAATGATAGGAATCCTTACATGGGTCGCAGAAAGAGAAAGAGAAATATTAATTCAACGCACTCGAGATGGGATGCAAAGGGCAAGGATTTCTGGAAAGAGAATCGGTAGACCAATGAAAATTCTAGACAAGAATTTGCTCATTAAATTATTATCACAAAATATTCCACGTAATCAGATTGCAAAAGATTTGGGAATGTCAAAGGCTACTTTATATAAGCAAATTCATAATATTGCTAACTAATTTAAAAATTTTCTATTAATTATATTAACTATATCATATTCTGTATTTACTATTTCTGTTAAGTTCTTCTTAGATATTGAAAGTGGTGGAATTATTGTGATTATATTCCCGAGTGTTCGAATAAATACACCACGTTTCAAAGACTCTCTAAAGATGAATGCGCCTAACATCCCATTTTTTGAATATTTAGCTAATTTATCGTTCAACTTTATTTCAATGCCTGCTAAAAAACCTTTATGTCTAACGTCATAAACAACATCAATTTCTGTAAATTTCTTCAAAAGCTGCTGGAATAAAGTCTCTTTGGAGTTAATTTTCTTTATAAGTTTGAAGCGATCATAAAGCCTTAGATTAGTTAAAGCAGCTGCACAACCCACTGGTTGTCCTGCAAACGTGTGACCATGAAATAAATGTTTTTTTTCAGAATAGGCTCCAAGAAATTTTTCATAAATTTTATTCTTAGTCAGCGTTACTGCTAGTGGAAAATAACCCGCAGTAAGAGCCTTTGCAAAACAAACAATGTCAGGGTCGGAATCCTGTGCATGATATTCGATCATATTCCCCAACCTGCCAAAGCCAGTAGCTACCTCGTCCAATATTAAGAGCACATTGTATTTTTTACTAAGCAGACTAACGTTCTTCTGAAAATTTCGCGGATATATTTTAACACCACCAGCTATTTGTGCACCACTCTCCATTACAATTGCCGCAGAATTTTTTGAATGTTTTTTGAGTACTTTTTCAATTTGTTCAAGACATTGGCTAGGATCATCATTCCTGATCTTTTTAATACCAATCGAAGGGGCATCCACCCTTATTGTACCAAATAGGAGGGATTTGTAAGGATAGAAAAAACTTCCCACATATCCTACAGACATGCATCCTAAAGTGTCTCCATGGTAACCATTATTGAAGCATATGAATTTTTTTTTCTCTATTTTTCCCAAGTTTCTCCAATATTGAATGGCTATTTTTAGAGCTACTTCCATAGCAGTTGAGCCATTGTCTGAATAGAAGACTTTACCCATGCCATTGGCTAATTTGATGAGTTTTTCAGCTAACATTACCGATGGTTCATTAACCAAACCGAATAAAGTGGAATGAGGCAGATTATCAAGTTGCCTTTTCATTGCATTAATGATTTCCCTTCTATTGTGTCCCCAAACATTGCACCACATATTGCTTATGCCATCTAAATATTTTGAATTGTTTTCATCAATAAGATAATGCCCTTTACCCGAGCTAATCACTATATTTTGAGCTTCGGACCATTCCTTCATCTGTGTGTAGGGATGCCAGACGTACATCTTATCCCGGGTTATGTTATCCAATAAACGTATTCAAGGTGCTTGCTATTTGTATCTTAAGTATAAATTAGTTGGAAGCTGACGCATTGGAGGTCAATAATAGTTCGTAAAGGGTAAACTATATCTACCGTAATCTAAATCATGAGAAATATGAATACAAAAATATCCATAATCCTTTTGCTCATTTCTTTAGCTCTCTTGATTATTTATGGTACTGATGTTGCATATTCCAACTCTGGTCCCGTTAAAAGTCATCAAGGGTTTCTTAAAATAAGCGAAGCTATAAGAGGGAGCGTATTTGGGGGAGGAGCCGTGATTTTATCAATAATTGCATTTGCAATTTCATTCAAGGCAAAATCTAATTTAGTCATCATGCTGCTTATAATCAACGGTGGAATTATCGTTGCAGGTATCTCTGCTGTAGCCTTACAAGGTTCTGGAGAAATTTCTCGCGGTACCATGATGACAATTTATGGAACCATCGGCTTAGGTATATTATTAATAGGATTGGGAATTATAAAATTTGTTTATTGCAAGAATAGACTGGCTAACAAGATTTGACGAACATTATATTTCAAAATTCGAAAATAGAAATATTGATTATATATTTATATGTAGCATAACATTTAATTTGAGCCTACATTTCTGTAATTATGCGCCGCTGTAGCTCAGCATGGTAGAGCAAATTCAAAGGCTGAATGCATTGGAGCTTAACTGGCTGTTAACCAGTGGGTCATCAGTTCGAGTCTGATCAGCGGCGCTTTTTAACATAAAATACAAATAAATTAGCTCAATTATTTTATTCCTTATCAAGGTAACAGTTTTTGGACGTTATTGATAGGAAAAACGCCAATACTAAAATCAGAATTGCATTTTCTTGAAATTTATTGGATGTAGACTCCAAGTTTGAATTTCTACATGACTGTTTTAGATCAAATCGCAAAGCCAAAAATGACTCATTTTGTAAATTCAACATGTTATAACGTAATGTGTTTTCATATATACTAGGGTATGCAAATATACAAATAATTGGAATCTATTTTTCATAGTTTCAAATCTATTTTATGATTGAGTTCTAATATTTACAAAATGAAAGCAGAAGGAATTTTCGGAGATTAACGTAACAAGAAAATATATATTTCTAAATTCGAATTTTGAAATATCAGTGTTAAAAGCCTATTATATCCAAAGCTATGGCATCAGCCAACAAATCAAGATGCCTAGTCGCGACTACATAACCGTTCTTTATTTCTCCCTTGCTTATCCACCTATTAGAAGATGAAAATAATCGCTCCTTCCTTATTCTCTTCTCAATTTCTTCTACATCAAGTTCCTTTTCTTCAATTTCATCAAAACCTACATGCTTAATTGTTAGTAATATCTTACGAACCAAGACTCTGCTACCAAACCTTTGCGAGAAATCTCTAGCCGATTCGTCAATTTCCAATATCTTAATTTTAATTTGAGTCTTATTGAGGGCGTCCCTGCTTGTTAGGAGTCTGTCATCTATAAATCGTTCATATGCCATGATTATAATATTTTTTATCATCTTAATTAAATCTTGAGTTAGAATTTATATCAAAAAACTCGAAATAAATGGAATTGTTAGAGTCATAACCACACTTTGAAAGAAAAACACGGTCGCCTGATTTTACTTGATCCCCTACTATACGACCAACTAGCCTTATTTTTGCTTTTTTTAGTTCAACTAGCCCATAGACAGAAATGGGATCAACTTGCGACCGAGATGTCTCTATTACCTTTCCTTCACGATCGATGTGCTTCATCATCGTTTTACTGGAAAGACACTTTTTGCAGAAATATATTGGAGGCCACATAACCGATTCACAAACTGAACAGACTGGCAACCTAAATTCATTCTTTTTAATATAATAAAAAAAATTTTTCTTCAAGAGATTATCGAGAAAGAATTAGTACCGTAGATGAAGATCCTGCTGCAGCCATATTGTGTATAAGACCAATGTCACAACTCCTTGCTTGCCTTTTTCCTCCTTTCCCCACAATCTGATTGAATACTTCAGATGTTTGAGCCACGCCCGTAGCACCAAGAGGATGACCAGCTCCCAACAGGCCGCCACGAGGATTTATAATCTTTTCAGTATGCTCTGCATATTTACCTCCGTTACCCTTTGTAGTAAGATTTAGATCTTCATAGGCTAATAATTCCATAATCGAAAATGCATCGTGTAATTCTACCACGTCTATTTCTTTAGGGGTAATCTTGGAACTTGCATACGCCATTCTAGCTGCTAATTGTGTAGACACTATGCTGGATAAATTGTCGGCTAAGTTACCAAAACTTGCTGCGCTTGTAAATGAACCTATTCCTGATATCCAGACTGGGAGATCGGTAAATTTTTTTGCATTCTCTTCAGAGCTAATTATTAAGGCTGATGCCCCGGTACAAACATAAGAGCATTCAAGTAGTTTTATTGGTTCTACAATCATTTTTGATTTCATAACTTCGTCCAAAGTAATTTTTTTTCTAAAAAGTGCAGACGGATTCTTTGTGGCATTTGAGCGATTCCTTGAGGCTATCGCCGCCATTTGTTCTTCAGTAGTTCCAAATTGTTGCATATGCTTTTTTGCAAACAAGGCTGCCCAATGTACAGGAAATGCGAAATTACCCCTTGTAAGATCCCATCCTAATTTGCTGCCACTTGTAGATATATCATCCGCACCTACAATTAGCATAGTTTGACATAAGCCAGATTTGATCAATGAATAACCTGTAAGGATTGCATTAGTTCCAGAATTACATAGATTATCTATCCTCTGAGATATTTTTGGTTTTATGTCAAGATATTCAGATATAATAGCCGCCCCATATTGAACATTAGAGGTAGTTGATAATATGATACCGTCGATATATTTTTTATAAATGGAATTTTCTCTAAGGATTTCAATACAAGGTTGACAGCTGACATCTAACAATGATGAACTGTCCTTTCTAAACTTTGAAGTAGCGCAAGCAACCACAGCTACCTTAGACATAGTTTGTTAATGCTAGTGCATCCTTTATAGAACTTGCAGCGTTCACAACTGGATTTATTTGTAGTATGGGATATGATATTCCAGTTTGAATAAATTTTTGCAACATTTTAGCGGCCATCTCACAATCTCCGTGTATTGCCAATGAATCTAACATCTTCTCAGAAACAAACGTTCTGGCTTTTGGTATACCATCCTTAACATATGCTAATTTGATACTTTCAACTTCATTCTCAAAACCATGTTTAGACAAGAAATCACCATAGTATTTCCCAACTGCTACATAGAAAGCAATCGTCGTAGCTGCTCTATCACTAGCCAAAGCAGGATATTTATCTGAAATCGAGGTAATAAATACACTGGATATTTGAAAATTCTTGCGACTCGCAGTATTGATATATATTTCGTTAATCATCTTGTTTAACTCCTCGCGGGGACGAAGGTAAAGTATTATTCCATCCGCTACTTTTGTTGCTAAATTTATCATACCTTCGTTGACAGCACCTATTAATAGTGGTATGAATTTTCTGGGAGAAGGATGCATTAGCTTAAAGTTATTCACGGAAAAAAATTTTCCATTATAATTAACTGTACTGCCCGTAATTATTTCCCTAAAACATTCCACGAATTCCTTCATCCTCAGGAGAGGTGTTTTGAATTCTAGACCGTGCCAGTTTTTAACTAAAATTGGCGTACTTGCTCCTATCCCAATCAAACATCTATTTGATGAAATATTATCCAGAGTCGAGGCGGCCATAGCTATAGTTGCTGGGGTTCTGGAAAATATGTTCACGATCGATGTACCTAATTTAATTCGCTGAGTCATTTGCGAGATTGCACCAAGCATTACAAATGCCTCTCTACCCCATGATTCGGGTATCCAAATCGAATCAATCCTTTCATGTTTATCAATTTGCTTAGCGAATCTCAATACGTCAGGACCGCAGAAAATGCTGCTTGGACTGTAACCTATCTTGAAATCTCGATTCAATTCATAGAGAGTGGTAATTCATCATTTGCCTCATCAACATCTTTATGTGAATCTATGGACCTCCAGTAACTTTCAGTATACTTAAAGGCCATCAGTTTACGCTCCTTTACAAGAATTGGCAGAGCAGTAAATTCTATATTGCCAATATCTGGGAGATATCGAAATAAATCTGTTGAAAAATAGTAAACTCCTGCATTAATCCATTTGTTACCAATGGTAGGTTTTTCTACAAACTGAGACACCATATTTTGATCTGTCTCGACGATTCCAAATGTACTGCGAAGCGGGACCAAGGCAATGACATGCTCCCCAACTTGCATTAATTTAAGAGGATTAATATCAGTAAGAATATCACCATTTATAACAAAAAAAGTATTGTGGCCGTTTTCCAAGATTATATTCTTTGCATTTTTTAAGGCTCCTCCAGTCCCTAACGGCTTTACCTCGTCAATATATCGTATATTCAGTCCAAATTTCAATCCATCTCCAAGGTGTGACATGATTTTCTCTTTTAAATGACCTACGAGAATAATTATTTCAGATATTCCAAATTTTTGCAACCACTTAATTTGCCATTCTATTATTGGCAAATTGCATATTTCAATCATAGGTTTTGGCCTATCATTCGTCAAAGGCCTTAGCCTCTTTCCCATGCCTCCCGCTAATATGACTGCCCTCAATTTTACTTTAGACTAAAGATTTATGTATGAAATATAATGTTATCTTTTCTACTTATATCAAGAGACATAAAAATCTCGGAGATAAGAGTAATTGTCATCCGTGGGTTCGTCACTTTATTTGTTAGAATAAATATACACTCCGTCCAGAAACACTCTTTGGTCTTTGTTTTTCACTTTCGTAGAGGCTTCAATATTTGCAGCTGTTTGAGAGACTTGCTCCAAGTTAGGACCAGATACAATAATGTCGTCTCCTTCTGTTGTAACCTTTGTAGTCACTCCGATTATTTTTGAGATTCGAGCAGATCTTTCTCCATAATAATTTTCAATATGAACAGCCCTATCCTTTATCTTTACAGATATGGGAAAATGAGCATATACAATTTTCAACTTATAGGTATAGCCTTTCTGAACCCCCTGGATCATGTTGGCTATCAAGCTTTTGGCTGTGTTAGAAATAGCAAGATCCCTTTTTCGCTTGCCATAAGGCAAAATTGTTATTGTATTATCTACTATCTTAATGCTTGCCGGTAGTTTTACAAAATTCTTGGTTATTGAACCCAATTTGCCTTTAACAAGAAGCTCTTTATTTGATTCAGTTACTGTTACGTCACTTGGAATTTCAAGTATCATACCTAGATTTTCAGTAGACATAACCTACCAATACCCCTCCAATATGTTGCTCTTGTGCCTCATGGTGTGTCAATATTCCTTTGCTAGTAGAAACAATAAGTATTCCCATATTATAAGCAGGTAGAAATTGTCTTTCCCAATTCAAATAATCATTCTTTTTTACACTAAATCTTGGGGTGATAATTCCGCATTTGTTTATTTTTGCCAAGAGCTGAACCCTAAATTTTCCTAGTCTATAATCTTCGATTTGTTCAAATTCCCCTATGTATCTATATTTCTGCATCACACGCAATATTTCACTAGCGAATCTAGATGAAGGCGTTATAATGCATTCTTTTTTCCGCCTAGTCTCATTATTGTACAAAGTTGTAAATAGATTTGATACGATATTCATTGCTGGCATCTACTTTTCCACCTCATTCATATTTTTTGAACCCCAGTTTATCTGCTACCTCCCTAAAGCATTGCCTGCACAACATCAAATTATATGCCTGTATCAGTCCAGTAAATGAGCCACATCTCTTGCACCATCGAGTACCTTTACCGTTTTGAAGTTTTTTTCTTCCAGTTAGCTGATATTCTCGCGGTTTTGGCATTATATTACTTCTACTCCGAAGTTATGTTTAAAGAAATCCAGTGCTTCTAACCTTGAAATTCTATGATACTTACCTATAGTTTTTGGATTTCGCTTTTTCGAAATTCTGTATCCAGGTCTGGTTAGTGACACACATACATCCATACCAAATATTCCGATATCCGGGTTATATTTAGTACCAGGTATATCTATGTGTTCATGAATCCCAATTGAAATATTTCCGAAAGTATCAAATGAGGTTTCCTTTAACTGATTTTTTCTAGATTCCAAAACTCTTACTAAAAACTCTTTTGCAGCATTTCTTCGTAGTGTTACCATAGTTCCAATCGGTTCACCTTTATGAATGCCAAAATCTCTTACGTGATCCCTAACTCCGCGTGAAGCAGGCTTTTTTTCAGTCAATTCTTCAAGTGCCCTCTTCGCTTTCTCTAGTGGTTCTCCTGATTTTCCGACACCGATATTTATAACAACCTTGTCTAGTTTGATGGTTTTCATCAAGTTAATTTGCTTAACTTCAGACATGCTAACCATTCACCTTTATGACTGATGATCCAGTCCCTATCGCCATGACAATGCCAACAGGTGACTCGACGACTCGCTCATTAATTGAAATTAAGGAGCGCTTTGGTAACGAAAACTGACCCGATTTAATTTCCTCTATTTGTCCGACACTCCCCGCATTTTCACCTCTTATTATTACGGTAGTAGCGCCTTTTTTTAATTCAAAGTGTTGTTTCACTACTATTTCAGGTAAGCCTACTAAACATGTATCACCAACTTTGTAAACTTCTTTACTAACTAGTGTTTTTCCATCATGAAAACCATATTGTGTGAATCCTTTCTTAACGAGTACTTTAGATGTGATTTTTAGCAATTTCAAGTCTTTTTCCTCCTTTTTGATAGCTAAAGGATGAAGAGGCATTCCGTTTTGCGGTACAAACCTATAAGTTTCTCCAGATGGTAAGATTTCTACCACATCCATTAAGCCGACTCCATGATGAGTATCTCTTATGACCTTTCCGTCAACTTTAATCTTGCCTTCATTAAGTACTAAAATAGTTTCACGATTTGTTGAAGTTTTTTTCAAGATATCTCTTAACACTACTCCCAAGGGGTATGAATACCTAGCAGAGTGAGTTCCAGGCCTTGGTTTAAGAATAAATCTAGGTTTTTTGCGATTAACTTCCCAAAATGGGGGAGCAAGTTGCCGCTTTAATTTCATTCCTCCACCCTTTTTACCCATTTTCTTTTTTGCTCCTATTGAAACTTTTTATTTTTTTGATACTTCTTGATCTTCTTTTTTTACTAGTTTTAGCCCCCGCACCTTCTTTCGGCTTCTTCGTAGTTTCATTCTTTTCCTTCAGTTTATTTGCTCTCAGAGGATCACCCATTTCTAGAGAAATTATTTGAACATTTGAAGCATGAATTTGCACTTTCACATTGCCTCCCTTTATTTTTTCTCTTTGTACGCCCTCAATAGAAACCGTACCTCTCTTCGTATTTACCTTTTCAATTTTTCCTTCTATCCCCTTATATTCTCCTCGAAGAATTCTCACAGCGTCACCTTTTATGACTCGTAAACTTCTTTTGGAATATTGATTTTTAAGATTCTTTGTTATATTCGCCCCTAATATGCCCGGACGATTTTTTTCCTTCAGAATATTAATATTCATTTACTATTAACCTCAAATTATATATGAAGCCAAATTTGCGATTCTTGGCCACCTTTCTGCTGCTTCGGCCGCAACAGGACCCTTTATATCAGTGCCTTTGATCTCGCCTTCTGGTGTAACTAACACTGCAGCATTATCTTCAAACGTGACACGAACCCCATTAAGTCTCCTAATTGGGTATTTCTGCCTTATAATCACTGCTCCAAATATTTGTTTACGTAATTCAGAATTTCCCTTTTTAACAGTAACGGTAACCAAATCTCCTACGGCAGCGGAGGGTTGTCTCGAATGTCTTCCTTTATACTTAGTGACCATTACGATTCGAAGTATCTTTGCTCCTGTGTTGTCCGCGCAAATTAAATTCGCGGTTACCGGAAGAGCTCTAGTCACATAGGGCCTAAATTCTTCTACGCCTTTAGATGATACTGCACGACTCTTAGAGGACATTACCACTTACCTCTATTACTACGAATGAAATCGTCTTTGATATTTGCCTGCACTCCGAAATTTTTACTTCGTCACCTTCTTTTACATCAATACATTGTGGTAAAAACGCATGTACTTTGGAGCTACTTCGTTCATATCTTTTATATTTTCTAACTGGACGAGGATATTCTCTAGACACTACAATCATTTTATTCGCTTTGGAACTCACAGCTACGCCAGTCAGTATTTTTCCTCTTATAGAAAGATGTCCATGAAATGGGCACAATTCATCTTCACAAGTCCTCTTAGGAGGCACAACTGTTACACCTATATTTCTCACCATAATATCACCAATCCATTATCTGAATAACCGGTCTACCGGTCTTCCTATTAATGAGTGACCCCTTATAAAGCAAACTCCATCTTCCACGTCTATTCTCAATTCTTTAATTGCTCTCTTTGATAAGGTCCTAAGCCCGTTATTTGAAAGAACAAGTGTATTTTTAGTCTCATAAACTATCCTACCAGCGAGTTTGGTGGGGTGGCCTGTGTCATAAGTCAAAGCGACGTCCAGAGCCTATTAATTCGTGTCTGAGAATATTGTCGGACGTTATCATTTCTTTAACTCCCTCTCCTTGGAGATAGTCATTATCCTTGCAATATCACGTCGGATCCATCTAATACTCCCTGTTTCCTTTTTCAAAGTTCCCTTTGCACCTTCTGAACGTAGCTTTGACAATTGGGCCTTAAGCTCTGTCAATTTAGCGTCGAGATCCTCATCATTAAATTCTCTGATCGTCTTAAGCTTCATCCGACCCATTAATTATTACCTTCTCCATTATGGTTTTCTACTCCTGTAGAATTAGATAATTGATTCTGTGAAAAAATCATTTTATCATGAATTTTACCTTCTACAGGAGTCTGCTTCTCGTGAATTGATTCAGCTTCTACAGGCTTCTGCTTCTCGTGAATTGATTCAGCTTCTACAGGCTTCTGCTTCTCGTGAATTGATTCAGCTTCTACAGGCTTCTGCTTCTCGTGAATTGATTCACCTTCTACAGGTTTTTCCAAATTTGATACAGGTGCTTCTTGAATTGGTTGGTCTTTATTACCTTCAATTTCATCAATCAATTCAAATTCTTTGCGCATTTCTTGCCTTAGTGCAATTCTTAATTGTATACCCATAAGTCCCATTTTGGTCACAACATTTGTTATTCCAGTCTTGACAACTTGATTTGCAATTTCACCACTCTTTGGCATTATACCTGAGGTATGTTTTTCAAAGTGGGCACGTTCACTACGAAGCTTGCCTGCAATAGTTACCTCCACGCCCAGTGCACCGGCATTCATAATTGTATTAATCGTCCAGAGAGCAGCACGTCGAAATGCCGTCCCTCTTTCTACCAGCTGAGAAATTCTGTTAGCCATAATCTTAGGATTCAACTCCGGAGCATTTATTTCCATAACAGATATTTGCGGACTGGCAAGACCAAATTGCTCCTCCAATCGAGAAGTTAAATCTCTGATACCTGCACCTTTCCTTCCAATTACCAAGCCGGGTCTAGTAACAAATAATGTTAATTTGGTACCAATTGGTGTTTTCTGAACCTCGGCTCCTCCAAATCCTGCATCTCGCAAAGCGATGTTTAGATATTCGTCCAATTCCATGTTTCTAAAATTGTTTTTCATCACATTCTTTATTGCGCTCATAACAATCACTCTCTCGCCACAATTTCAACATGAACAAGTGTATCTATTTTTGGACTTGATCTACCCATAGCTCTTGGAGTAAATCTTTCTAACTTTGTTCCCTTATGAACTACACAAGAGATTATTTTTAATCTATCCAGGTCCATTCCCTTATACTCTGCGTTTGATTCTAGATTGTCCAATAATTTCAAGAATTCTATAGAGGCTTTCCTGGGAAAACGACCAGAAAAGAATCCATCCCGTATGTTCGATCTATGTGCTACTTCGTTATTATATCTTCTGTAAGGAACAGCAATCTTCTTATCGATCACTTCATCTAAAAAACTTCTAGCTTTTTCAATGGACTTACCGTTAATTGATAGAGCTAGTTCTCTTGCATGCTTATGTGAAATATCAGTTTCCCTAATTGCGGCTCTGACATGTTTATTTTTATCAAACTTTTCAAATGAATAGGAATATGAAGGCAAAATTAAATCACTTCAATGGCACATAAAGGCTAGATCTAGAAGCACCAACACCAGGAGCCCCATGTTGTACCCGTTTGTTAGTTATTGCATATTCACCCAGATAATGACCGATCATTTCTGGTTTAATCAAGACCGGGGAAAATTCCTTACCATTATGTACACCAATAGTGATATCCACCATATCCGGTAAAATGATCATATCTCTCACATGTGTTTTTATGCTACTCTTTAATTTCCCTTCACGTGCTAGTTTGATCTCTTCGCGTAATTTTCTCTTGTCATCATTCATATATTTAGCAACTCGCTTATCCAATGATCTTCTTTGTCTTGCCTTAAGCAAGGGCAAGACCGTTTCGATAGATAGAGCCTTTATTTGCTCAGATGAATATCCTTTAAATCTAAACTCTCTAACCAATCATTATCAACCCGAATTTACCACTTTTAAATCTAACTAGAAGCATATTGATTAAACGATTCCTAATTTAGTAGCCAGTTCACGAGCACCGTCATTTTTTGAGAACTTGATGATTGCTTTTTTTCCATGTATAGTACGCAATATGTTAACGTCAGTAGTTTCTGATTCGTAAAATGCTTTCATCGCCTTTATTATGTCTGGTTTTGTTGCTTTTTCAGACACCACGAACGTTAATTTATTTTCTCGTTCTATCATGTTGAAAGTTTTTTCCGTAACATATGGCTTTTCTATTATTCCTTCGTAATCGTCATTTTTCTCCTTTTTCATTCTCAATTCACCATTTTCTGTATTCTGTTAGAGGTAGTTTCGAGCTTTGATAGCCTCTCTATAGCCCGTGTAGAATAAACCGTCAGACGTATAGGTTTGGAACCTGGAACAAGATCTAGTATGCTCATTTCTTCTATTGCCTTTACATCCACTCCTTGCAATGAGCCTATTTTGCAAACGGGAGCTCCCTTTGTTACGGCAATGATACAACTTAAGGCAGTTGTTCGTTTTCTCCCACGCATCCTTGACTTTCCTGATGGTACCCTGGCAATTTTTTCGGATCGCTTCAAATCCTCGCCAAGTCCTAATGATATCAGAATCTTTTTCAATTGAGATGTTTTTGAAATATCCTCAATTTCACTCGAGACCACAATTGGGAGACTTTCAATATTGGATATCTTGTGTCCTCTTTCTTCGACTATGCTTTTTCTAGAGGTTGCCCCAATAGCAGAGCAAAAGCCTAGCATTTTTTCTTTTTTATTTATCTTCTTTTCGATTTTTTTCCATGACATTGGCGGATGGGCTACTCTGCCATGACGGACGCCTCCGACACCTGCAGCCTGACCCGCCCTTTGAAATCCTTCACCTCTAGCTCGAGCGATCCTGGATATACCCTGACCTGTATTTCTGGATTCTGCACTTACCATTTCACCTGCAGCAGGATATCGGCCTTGACGTTGGAACTGTCTTGAAGAAACATGCACGTAAACTCTGCGTATCACTTCCGGCATATATGGTGTTTCAAACACTGCTGGAAGTTCTATACTATCAATCTCTTTTCCAGAAACATCAAATACTTTTGTGAGCATTATGCGATTGTCTCCAAAATCTTGGGTGCTACCACCTTATTATATTTGGGTCTTATAGGGAACCTCATTTTAACTAGCCGCTTTGGGACTCCTGGAACAGATCCCCTTACTATGATATAATCGCCGCTTAATTTTCCAAAGTGGTCGTAACCGGAATCCTTATTTAATTTATTTTCGACATCTTTTTCCACACTGGACATTATTATTATTCTTTTGTTATATTCAGTCCTTTGGTGGAAGCCCCTTTGACCTTGTCTTGGAACTGTATATGTGACCACAGCTGGTGAAATTGGACCAAGCGTACCTAATGCCCTTACACTTTTTCTAGATTTATGCTGTTTTCTTTTTACCCCAAATCTTGTAATCGGACCCTCAATCCCTTTTCCTCGGGTAATCCCTGATACATCAATGTACTGTCCGGGCTGAAAGACTTCAGTTATTCTAACCTCCTTCCCTAATTTACTTGTGACGTAATCGAATTGTGATAGCTTATCCTCTCCGGTTAGGGGTATCTCCCAAATGTATGGTTTTTTCTGAGAAATTGAAATTACATTTGGCGAGACTGCAACAACTGCAACAATGCGCGAAACCTTATCAAGCTTTGATTTTATTTCTTCAGTGGTATTTTCTTTGTTATCCTTTTGCTTTTGTTTCAATTTCTTGCCTAGATCTTTATCCATATCCCTAACAAAATAATCAAAAACTGCTCGTGTTCCATAAGTATTTTCGTTATAACCCCTGATACCAATAATTCTAATTGGAGGCACAGCTATCAATGTTGAGTGATTCAACAAATTCTTACCAAAATTTGGTGTTTTTTCTCTATCATCAATTGTTAATACACCTAAATTTGAAACTTTAAATCCTGCAAACCCTCGTAGCATAGGCTTTTCTGATGAATGATTTGGCCAAGTTCTTACCCGGGATTCTAGACTACGTGCACGAGCCCTAGGCCTATAAGCCATACTTCCTCGTCGCGGAGCGCTGTATTTTCTATGACCCATTGTTAAGCCTTCACATCATTTTTCCCTTTAATAAGTTTATAATCTAACGCTAGATCATCGTTTATAGGCTTATGTACAAAAACGATTAGTTTCGTTTTAGGTACCGTTAATGCTCAAAGTATGATTAACGATTGAAAGAGTTCCCAAAACTGCCTCTTCTAACCTTACAGTATCTGTGCCCTGATCAGGAAACATATTAAATGTAAAATCTTTAAAATAATGTCTGACCCCATCTTTCTCACTTTCTAGAATTTTTTTGACACCGATTCTTGGACTGCCAAAAAGTATGAGAATCTCTCTATTCTGTCTGTCGCTTAAATCCTTAATCCGAAAGAATTTTCCTTCTTTCGAAGTTATCAATACTTTAAACTTATCGTTACTTATCAGCCCGTAAAGAGAAGGTACAAATTGTACATCATAACCCCAATAGCCGTTAACTTCATTCTTTTGCACGTCTTTGCATCGAAATTCATTTCGATTTCTTCTTATTCGTACAATAACCTTGGTTTTTTCTTTAATTTCTCCTTCAAATGGCAATGGTCGCTCAAGACCTACATCCACATACATTTTCCCGTTGGATCTTACAACTAATCCAACCCTATATTCTTCGGTTCTCATATTGTCAAGATCAATTTTTGACTTGTGATGTGGAGATTTAATAGGTGGTAACGATCCTGCGTATTTCAAAAGCCTCATTTCCGGATACAATTTCTTTCTTAGATATGGTGGGGTGTCCAAATATTCAAATATAGTCTTAAGAATTAGATTATCATTACAATTCATAGTTCTATCATGATAAATGAAAATAGTATTTACCCTGAATATGGAACATGCCCGTGCTATTTGTGAAATCTTATGACTTTTAGCAAATAAAGAAACCGAGTCTGATAAACACGAGTCTGGAATAGAAATGGAAATTCTTACCATATACAATAGTTTATTCCCTAAGCAAAGTTTCTACCAAAATACTCAGGGAGTTATTCGAGCCGAATGTCACGTTTCGCAATTTTCCCTTTTTATCAATCAAAATGCTCGAAGGAGTTCCTTTCAATCCATATTCTTCAAAAGTTGTAGCTGAAAATTCCTTTGATTCAAAGTATTGCATAGCTCGCTTCTTTATATCTTCCTTGTCTTTTGGATGATAAAGCTCATAATCTGGAACATTGTTTTGAATAAATTTCATTAATCGACTTTCTTCTACTGGAAAAGACTCTTTAATAACAAGATCCATAGCAACTGGAAATGGTATTTTATACGAGAGTATGTTACCATTCAAAATATTCGCTTGTTGCTTTAATGTTAAAAAAGTGTCTCCGATCGTTTTGTACTTTGTCAAAAGAAGTCTAAGATTTTCAATATTATTCTTGTCGTAATCCTCAAATGCTGTAGCCAAACCGAGTACCTTTACTCCCTTGTTAGCATATTTGTTAAATACCTCGATTGCTTCAGGTAAACCATAAATGAAGCAGCCAGGACAATTTACCTGAAATACCTCTACTAGTACAATATTACCCAATAGATCACTTAACTGCACTGGGTCACCTTGAACCCATTCCGATACTTTTAGATCTGGTGCTGTTGAACCGACGCTAACATCCAAAGACATAGATTCAATTCAATTATGAAGCAATTTAAATTATGTAAACGGTTTTGCATTTGAATTTTTAAATTGAAACTATCTAACCCGTTCCCCTTTTGCTGGCATTTTCCTTAGATTTCAAGGCATATTTTTCTATCTCTTCATCATCTATTTTTTTCATTATTTTTGATTGATCATCAATTTGAGCCATCTTAATGTGTCTTGTTTCTGATTTTTCTTCACTCACGATATACCCGTTCCCCTTTTGCTGGCATTTTCCTTAGATTTCAAGGCATATTTTTCTATCTCTTCATCATCTATTTTTTTCATTATTTTTGATTGATCATCAATTTGAGCCATCTTAATGTGTCTTGTTTCTGATTTTTCTTCACTCACGATATATATCGATTCAATGGCCAATACCGACGCTTCTTCCATAGTAATTCCATCGTGATAGTTCTTTTCAAGAAACTCCGTTACTTGGTCACTACCGGCGCCTATGGCAACCGCGTCGTATCCGATATACGTTCCACTTGGGTCAGTTAAGAATAAAGAAGATCCGGTCTTGTCAACCCCTGCCAAAATCAACGCAACTCCAAAAGGCCTTACACCAGCGTATTGAGTAAACTGCTGCGCCATATCAGCTAAATTTTTGGCCACTCCTTCAACGTCTACTTGCTCATCATAGATTAGTCTATTGCTCTGGGCGAAAAACCTTGCATGATCAACTTGCGTCCTTGCATCAGGAATATATCCCGCAGCTGCGACCCCTATGTGGTCATCAACTTGAAAAATCTTTTGGGTAACATTGGAAATTTGTAATTTTCGCGCCTTTTCCTCGACCGCCAATACAACACCGTCCTTACACTTTATCCCTACTGCTAATGTACCTCTTCTTACGGTTTCAATTGCATACTCTACTTGATATAATCTCCCATCAGGAGAAAATACTGTTATTGCCCTATCATAACCTGCCGCTGCTGGTAACAATTCAGTCTTAACTTTTTAGCATTCTTTAATTTAAATTTACCTTAACCAAAAAGTTATATAAAATAAGGGTAATAGTCATGAGGTTACACACTCTTGGAAGAGGAAATCGTTTTTTATGGTCATAAAAACATTTTGTCGCTTCACAGAAAATCGCTTGAAATCACTAAGGATGCAAATTTAACACTAAATGGAGATTGCATAATAGGAGTATCTGCCAACAAAGCTTGTCATCAATTGGACGAGAAGGTCAAGGAAAAAATCCGAAACGATCAAACGAAAATAAGAATAGAAATTATAGTAGATGAGCATGTTTTTTGTCTAGACTGCAGAGGGAACAGAAATTTGTTAGTATCAGATCAGAATGATATAGTGATAAGAAAATCCAGATTCATTGATGCAAGAACACTTGCGATTTCAAGTAGTAAGTCTGCATACGATATGCCAAGCAGTATGATTTTCCTACTAAGGCAAGAAGGGAAGAAAGCCCTAATGAGACTTCAAATCGAGTGATAATTCCAAGCTAAATCATTGGACTTGATTGGATCTTATTAGTGCCGGATCAACGGTTCTTATATCTAATCTAAGTACAATGGAAATATTTTCTTGACTTTATAGGAAAGAATTATGATTGCTGTGGCAAATTATTATACATGTTCATACAATTCCCCTATGACATGTGACAACCTCAATTTTAAGCCCAATAAACCAACGTCTTTAGGAGTTAGTTAGATTTAGCCGAGTTCAGTATTTCAAATGTAATTGAATACTTTACAAATCTAATAGCTTGCAATGATCTCACAAGGTCTGCATGATAGTAGCCATCCAAAATTTTTCATAATTAAATTGACCCCGAATTAGCAATTACAAGGATTTAGTATCAATATTGTGACTGTCCCACTGCCACAAAAATTACAACAAATGCATGATTTCTTAATTAAACGTATAATTGGATAATGTAAGTTATCCTAGTAGTATCCAAGTCTCATCATGCTTTGGTGGACAAAACCGAATAAGCATATTTGTATCTCCTCAATATTTCATCCACAACTTCTACAGGAAGTTCTGGTGGTTCAGGTTTAGTACCTAATCCAGTCAATCTCTCTACATTTTCTTTAAATCCGATCTCAGTCAACCAGTCGCGCAAATATTGCTTGTCATAACTCTCCTGTATTTTCCCTTCAGCATATTTCGACTTTTCCCACAATCGAAATTCATCTGGACCAATTGAATCTGCAAGCATAATCTGTCTTGTAGATGGATCCTTTCCAAATTCAAATTTTACATCTGCCATAATAAAGCCTGCATTTTCTGCCAAATTGGCCATCATAGAATAAAGATAAAGGGAAGCTTTCTTGATACTTTCTAACTCTTGCCCACTCACTATTTGACGAGATAAAATTTCTGTTTCTGTAATGGGACGATCATGAGTATCAGATTTTGTTGTTGGGTCAAATATGGACTCCTGTAGCCGGGATGCCAGGGATAAGTCAAGTCCTACAGATAAATTTGGTACTAATCCCTTTTTGTATCTCTCATAAAGACTTCCATATAAGTAACCTCTGACCACGCACTCTACTGGAATTATTTCTAATTTTTTTACTAGCATTTTATCTTCGTCAACAACCTCTACCATGTGATTTTTGAATTTTAGGTAGTTAAACCAAAATTCTGCAAACTTACACAGAATATTCCCTTTACCAGGTATTGGGGTTTTCATTTGGACGTCGAATGCGGAAATTCTATTACTAAAATGAAAAAGATAGCATTTTTCATCAAATCTATACACATCCTTTACTTTCCCCTTATGAATTAATTGCATTAAGATCTCTTGTTGAATACTATACTAATAATATTTGGGCAATGAAAAAGACTAGCCAAATCCATAAGTATTCCATCTTTTATCTACTAAATTAACTGTATCCTTATCTGGCAGCGCTTCCATTTGTACTGGTCGTTCAAATCCTTCGTCCTTACTCTTTTTTGTAGCATCTATCCCCATTTTCGATCCCATGTTTAGAAAGGGTGATGATGGATCCAGAGAATCCGTGGGCGCATTATCAATAATTGTGATATCTCTTTTGGGATCGACTCGCGTTGTTACGGCCCATATTACGTCATTAATATTATGAACATTAATGTCATTGTCAACTACCACTAATATCTTGGTGAGTGATAGCTGTCCCATTCCCCACAATCCCATTAGCACTTTTTTAGCTTGACCTGGATATCGTTTATTTATTGATACAATAGCAAGGCCCTGAAACCAGCCTGCAGCAGGCATTGAGAAATCACACACTTCGGGTTGAAAAATTTTAATTAGTGGCAAAAATGACCTCTCAATAACTTTTCCAAAGTACGCATCTTCCAATATGGGCTTTCCTACTACGGTTGTAAGATAGATGGCGTCTTGTCTTTTCATAACTCCAGTGAGAGTAAAGGTTGGGTAAGGTTCGGGGGGTGTATAGTAACCAGTGTGATCACCGAATGGCCCCTCGATGTTGATATCTTCTGGATCTACGTACCCTTCTAACACGATTTCTGCGCTGGCAGGTACTTTTATGTCGACAGTTTGGCAATCCACTAACTTAATTCCTTTACCTCTCGTAATTCCTGCGAACAAATATTTATCCAACCCTTCAGGTACTGGTGCTATTGCGCTGAATATGGTAGCCGGGTCTACTCCAATTATTATTGCAACTTCCGTATTCTTTTTCTTATCGCGATTTATACTGTAATGTAATGAACCTCTCTTGTGAATTTGCCAATGCATAATAGCCTTATTAGATTTAACAACCTGCATTCGAAATACGCCCAAGTTCTGCTCTTGCGTATCTGGATTCTTAGTAACAGTTATCCCAAAAGTTATAAACCTTCCCGCATCTTTTATGAATGATTTCAAAATCGGCAGACGATCAAACGATGGTGCTATTGTTTCGATAACCTCCATAACTGGTCCTGATCCAACCTGTTTTGGACTATAATCAGCTATTTCTGATAGTTTGGGCAACATTTTGATTTTTTCGAAAATTCCAGAAGGCATTTTAATTCTAGATAAGGCAGAAATTCGTTCCCCTATTTCCTCGAAGTTGTCCAGTCCTAGAGCGAGCTTAAGTCGGTCTATTGAACCGAAGGCGTTACCGAGTACAGGCATGTCGTAACCATCGACAGTTTCAAATAATACCGCGGGCTGGTTTCCCTTATACATTAATCTTCTTAATATTTCGGCAATTTCCAGGTCAGTACTTACCTTCGTATTAACCCTTTTTAGTAGATCTTCATTTTCAAGCGCAGATATGTAGTCTCTTAGACTTTCAAACACGCACTAAACACATCTAAATGGGATATTATCGTTCCTTCTTTGTATGAGATAGGCTACTATTTGGTAAAATTAGATTAATCAAAGTTTACACACTCAATTGACTTTTATAGTTTAATAGTGTGTCGTAATGTAAATATGAATTGAAAGTAAATTTTGAACGCATCAAATATCGCATAAATTACAATCCAGTCAATTATAATACAATTACTGGAAAGTATGAAAGTGGAAATGAATCATTCCCATTCTACAGACAGGCGAGGGTAAACCAATGGAAATGTGACAAATGTGATTTAAAATTTGGAACTTTTAGAGATTTGAGACGACATAAATCAGACATACATTCATATTAGAAAATTTTCACTTAGTTAAGTTAATAACAGGGTATGACTTTTTAATACGATTTTCATTTTTCATTTTTCATTTTTCATTCAATGAATTACGTAATTAGCCTGCAGGCATAAATTGTGACAATTGATGTAAAATACGCGCCGTTGCTCCCCAAATCACTTCTCCTTCGTAAACGTATCTGAAAACTTCAGACCTTTTTTGATATCCACATGGATATTCGATCGTTTTCAAGAGTTTTAATAATGGGAAGTCTAATACTTTTTCAACCTCGATATTAGTAACTGTGATTGGGGTCCGATCTAAAAGGGCTATATAGGGGATAATCATGTGTTTCGAATTAGAAGTAAGTACATTCTCTAGCTTTCGGAGTATGGATCTTTCTGGTACCTTAATCCCTATTTCCTCTTTGGTTTCTCTAATTGCAGTATTTATGAGGTCCTTATCTTCAGGTATGAATACGCCACCGGGAAAAGATATTTCTCCAGCATGATTTCGCAAGTTAGAACTTCGTTTAGTCAGAATCACATGTAGAATTTTTTTCTTGAAAAATAAAATTATCAATACAGATGCAATATTTAGCTCAGAACTTTCAATATTGATGAATAGAGAGGATCCTGATTTGAGAATCTTTTCCAATTGGATTTTTGTTAACATTGAAGTCTTCAAATATTTATACTACCGAATTAAAAATGTGTTTTTGAACTCCAAAGGAACAAATCATGGACCTTATATATCCTGTGAAAACCTTCTAAAGATTTTGTCTCTAAATCTTAATTTCCAATGCATCTAGTTCTTACGATTGCAATTGGAATGTGCATTAGTATTAGTATTGCCAAAGTTATTTAGTGGATCATGAAAGTTAAAATCATTTATGAACTAAATCCTCCCAAAATAATCACTAATAATCAGGTTGATTACGTTACTATTGGTCACCATTTGCATAAGCTAGTATTGCATGCTTCCGAATTGGTTAACTTAGTCGATGGAATCCATATTACGGACAGCGTCTTAGGCGTTCCACGTCTTTCCAGTATATACGTTGCATCCATCTTGCGGAAATCTGGAATAACATTACCTATAAGCTGTAGTGTTCGAGTTTCTGATAGAAACCTAATTACGCTTTACCAATCCATTTCTGAAGCGGCTTTATCTAAGATATACAGTATCCTTCTTTTGATGGGAGATAAGCCAGCGGAAGGATCGAGTGTATCCAATCTTACTCCATCATACCTACTAAAACAATTGAACTTACTGGGGTTCGCTGAAAATATAAAGTTGGACCTATCATCGCCGAACAATATAAACAATCTTAAAATATTTAACGAGAAATTAAAAGCTAAGCCTAGGGCACTCATGACGCAATCTATTAGATCCATAGCCGACTTATCCGAAATAATTAACTTAACAAAAAAATATGGGATTGATGTAATTCCTTGTGTGATGTGTCCATCAGAAAAAAACCAAATTTCAGCACGAAAAATTGGCCTGAATTGGAATTCATATAAAGATGATCCAGTGGAGTTCATAAGATCGGTCGCTAAATTGACTGACAAGTTTGTTTTATGTTCCCCTGCTAGTTTCCGAGACGGCTTGGATCTGGTGGACAAGATTAGAGAGGCTTAGAAACCCTTTTTTCTAGCCGCGTTTACTTCAGTTTTTAACTCCTCCAAAACCTGTCTGTAAAACGGCTCCAAGTTACCATCTTCACTTAAGCGTGGTCTCCTATAATCGATAGTTATTTCACTCTTTATTTTTCCCGGTCTACTTGTGAAGACTATCACTCTATTTCCTAGGCATACTGACTCCATTATATTGTGAGTTACAAATATTATGGTCTTTCTTGTTTTTGACCATAACAGTTGTAGCTCCACAGATAATAAATCTCTTGTCTGAGAGTCTAGAGCGGCAAAGGGTTCGTCCATCAGTAATATCTCAGGATCGGTTACCAATGCTCTTGCGATTGCCACGCGTTGTTTCATGCCACCTGACAACTGATATATGTACGAATCTGCAAATTTTGTGAGTTGCATCGTATCTAAATAATGAATCGCAATCTCTCTACGCTTTTCCTTTCGAACCCCTGCAACTTTGAGACCAAATTCCACATTGTCGATTACTTTGAGCCAAGGAAAGAGCGCATTTTCCTGAAATACCATAATTCGATCTGAGCCAGGTTTGTTTATAGGCTTGCCATTTAAGATTATCTCCCCCCTGGTTGGGTAGTCCAATCCAGCCAAAATATTCAGCAGAGTTGTTTTGCCGCAACCAGATGGACCTACAAAGCATACAAATTCTCCCTCATTTATAGAAAGATTTATGTCTTCGACTGCTGTAAAAAGTCCATTCCTATTAGACTCGAGTACGTTAAATTGCTTAGATAAATTTTTAATTTGTAATTTAGCCAAATGCCTCTCACTTATTATACTTTAAAAAGAGCAACCGATAATAACACTTTCAAAGCACGTTATAATTCTTTTTATGAAATTTAATCATCACTATTTTATTAGCTTGATTATCTCGCCTACTCTTGCATTAGTTTTCAAACCTTGGGTGTCTAAAATAGTCTTTGATGTTAAGAAACCGCAATTTCTCAGTTTCTCGATTAGCACGTTTAATTTCGGAGGACTTGTTTTGGCTGCTGAAGCTAATTTATCAATTTGAAAATAAGTAGGGAAATCTACTTCTTGTATTGCAATATCCAACAAATTATGTATCTTTTCCTCGTTTGGATAGCTTGATGTGTTCGTTCTTCTTGCCAATTCCAAGAATGATTTGTCTTGAATATTATCCTTCCATAAGGGTCCACCAAGACTGCATATTCCGCCGCAAAAATCACACTTTCGAGATGTTAGTTCGCAAAGTGTTTCCCTGTTTCCGCATCTAGAACAGTGCTTTATTAACCCCACCTTACTACCGAGCTTGTTTGCTTCATGGCTACTCAACATGACTTTAACATAAGTACGCAAGTAATGTTGATCACTATGACTAAAAATAGGAGTAATGGCCATATCATATTTTGATGCTGCAAAAGCGATCGAACTAATTAAAAGTCGCAAAGCAATTTCATTAGCATATTCGTTTCTGAGAGGCCAACCATGATACTTCCTATAGCAAACCTGGGGATAAACTCCGCACAAAACGGCAGTATCCGTGGCTGTAAATGAAACTAGACCATCTCGATTTATGTTTCTTAGTATACAATCTACAAAAGTAATTGGGCTCCCAAAGGGATCAACATCAATGATATCATATCTCTCTTCCTTTGCCTTAAAAATTGGAATCATGAAATGACATACTTCCTTTACTGAAAAATCACATTTGTGTACTACATCATTTATCAGGGCATTTCTTTTTGCGAAGTCGATAGCAATAGGATTTATATCATTAAGGGAAACTTTTTCGATGGATGGAATCTCAACAGCAACTCGCACCCCCCTGCTGCCTGTACCACAAAGAGGATCTGCAAATGAGCGCGCCCCCATGATCAATGAGTATGCCCTGTAAAAAAAAATCGACATATCACGATTCCCCTTTGCACGGGGATTAAAAAAGACTGGCATTTTCGGTGGTATTTTTTGTAAAATGGAAATTGACGGAACTAACAATTTTGTTTTACCTTCCTTAATTCCAATTAGGTCATTATTCAACAACTATTGGGAAGTAAGCCTAGCCTATATTACAAAGTTGCTCGAAATCGATGGTCGTCATTAAGATATTTAAGCTAATCATACTTCATGATCATTGTCTTTCATGACAGGGAACGTAATCGGTGGTGTTGACGAAGCAGGAAGAGGTTCTTTGATTGGACCCATTATTGTTGCTGGAGTGTCCATGCGTGAAATTTATTTGAAATCCTTGATGAATTTTGGAATTAAAGATTCTAAATTGCTTTCGCCCCTTAAAAGGCGTACTTTTTTTGGTAAAATAGTTGATTATTCCAGCTCCATATGCGTATGCAAAATACAGACCTGTGAGGTAGACAAAAACGTTCGCTATAACAACCTAAACTATCTTGAAGCTCGTGCAATGGCTACAGTAATAGATAACATTCATGCCTCAAAAATATATGTCGATTCGTGCGATGTATCTCCGGCTAGGTTCAAGAGGGCTATAATCAGTCAATTAAGTTTCAACTCGCCGGAAATAATATCAATGCATAGGGCTGATAAATTAAATCTTGTCGTAGCTGCAGCTTCAATCATTGCAAAGGTAATTAGAGATAATGAAATCTATAAACTAAGAACAAGATTTGGTAACATTGGTTCTGGCTATCCTTCTGATAAAATAACCAAAAGATTTGTAGAACAATGGTTTGATAATAATAAATCTTTTCCATATTTTGTGCGAAAATCATGGAAGCCTATAAAAAAAATATTAAATGAAGCTACCTACATTAAACTTTATGAAGCTGGTTTGTAGATAGCAGATACCAATGCGTGGTCCTTATCAAACGGTTCCAAATTAATAACCTGCAGAATTTCAAAAGAGCTGTTCTGTAACTTTATGAGTTCCTGTTGTATTACTCTTTGAGGCTTCATTGTTACATCTATACTTCTTGTCTTAATTATGAGTATCATAGTTCCCCCATTCTTTAGATATGTTCTACAATTTTCTACAGCAATTTGAGTTTGATCTGGTTGAGCTATATCGCAATATAATAAATCGACTTTGTCAAATATAGAAAAGTAGTTTCTTGGTTTTCTGGCATCCGCAATTATCGGAATTATATTAATCCTTTTTGAGGATACATTTGCAATTAACTCTCTAGCTACCCTTGCCGACGATTCAACTGCAAATATTCTCCCTGTCATTCCTACTATGTCAGATAGGTGGCTAACGGTCGTTCCTGTAGACGCACCCAGATATAGTACGTTTAATCCCTCCATGATAGGTACATCCTTTAGTCCCTTTATTATGGCCGCGGCCAGCTTGCTTCTATGGGGATCCCAAATTCTATACTCCTTACCAAATTTCGATACCAATTTTTCTCTATAGACACTGGTTCCGTCAACTAAATTCAAGGTAGCAATTTCATTTCTACCGTCAATATAAATTTTGGTAATCGAATTAGGCAAGATTTCTCCTCTTCTTTCCTCTCATTTTCTTCCTAAATTTTCGAGATTTTCCGTCACTCTTTTTGTTGCTATAATACCTCGAAACCCCAAAATTGGGTGGCTTTCTTGTCACCACTGGGGGTTCAGCATAAATTTTTTGAATTAATTCTATCCTTTTATTTAAATTTTCAAGTACTGAATTATCGATTGCAGCATGTCTGTACTCGTCAATCCTTGCAGCTATTGCAATTTTGGCTGCCAGTGCACGGGCAATCTTCCCTCTTTGCCACTTGGGCGCTGAATGTATTAGCGGATGTTGAAATAGTAGACCGTGTTTTGGTGGACTCGAGCCAGTTTTTAGGGCTCTAAACAGTGCTTTCTCCGCCCCGAGGATTTGAATAGTACTCGCTGGTAACACAGCCAATCTAGGGAGACTGCCTGCTCTAGAGATTCAATCTAGCTCCGATAACTGCAGTAAGCATATTCTTGAGATTAGGTGCAAGAATTTCCATAGATGATTCTATCATACTAGAAAGATTTGTACGTAGATGAGACAATTCAATAACACGCGAAGATATATCTTTGAGTATTGATTGGCTTTCTTCGGTTATTTCTCCTCCTTTACTTTTAGATGCAAAATCAATTATTATGTCAGCCTTCTTTTCCTGTAGGTCCGTTGCCAAAAGCATTTCTTTTGTAATCTCTGTTCGTGATTTTGAATTTTTCACTATGTATGCGTAGGTAGTAATATTCTGAATCAGGTTATCTAATTCGGGAAAATGTAATCCATACCACTCTCTCATTCTTGTGCCAATGGTATTTATTATCTCATCAATTTCATCTAGTGCGTTTACGGCCTGTATAATATGGAGATCAAGTCGCCCTGATGACTCTTTCACTTTAAATGATGAAAATTCTGTCGCAAATTGTCTCAACTTAAAAATCGAATCTTCAAGATCCGCAGAGAAGCTAAATCTTGACATAAGCTCCAGTTTGGTCCTATTGATTTCATCTTGTTCACTCTGTGACATTAAAGTCACATTCATATTTTCTCTTGAAAATAGGCCTACAAGATGATTGCTGTTAACAATGACCTTCTGATAATCTTTCAAAAATTGAACAACCTCTGCAACATGCTGTTTACTCCCTTTCTGTATTGAATGATAGGCCAATACTGGTTCGTCAAATGCCATCTTAAATACCAATTCATTATTGTTACCGAGTACTGCAATCCCTACTTCAAATAACAACACAGTTGCACTACTCTCCATTTTATTACCAGTATGTTGCAAAGTCATTAAAAAATCTAACATTAATTGCAGGTATTATGAATTAAGTTGTGCCACACAATACTTGAAATTGAGCTATCTAAATTAATTGTTTTCTAATTTTATTTTCGCGTTCTCGACTTTTCTAGAAATAAATTTCGAAAATGCATCATCCGCATTATACGCATTATGAACAATTGACCGCACTGCTTGAAGCATTTGAACGGGATAGTCAGATTGCCAAATATTTCTACCCATGTCAACTCCTGAAGCTCCATCGCTAATTGCATTGTATGTCAATTGTAGTGCTTCGTATTCTGGTATTTTTTTACCACCAGCAATTATAACTGGAACTGGACAGCCTTCTACCACCTTCATAAAGTCATCGCAGTAATATGTTTTTACCAAATGTGCTCCCAATTCTGCTGCGATTCTACAAGCCAACGCCAGATATCGCGAATCTCGAGTCATTTCTTTTCCAACTGCAGTCACTGCCAAAATCGGAATCCCAAATTTTTCGCCTTCGTCAACTAATTTAGAAAGATTACGAAGGGTTTGATGTTCATATTTACTTCCAACGAATATCGAAATAGCCAAACACGTGGCATTGAGCTTTATGCACTCTTCAATTGAAGTGGTAATCGTTTCTTTAGAAAGATCCTCTCCAAGAATGCTGGTAGCACCAGAAACCCGAAGTACAATCGGTACAGTCGTATTAAACGGAACTGATGTTCTCAAAATGCCCCTCGTAAGCATAAGCGAATCAGTAAATGCCAACAGAGGTAAAATAACTTTCTTTGGATTCTCTAATCGATCAGTCGGCCCCAAAAAATACCCATGGTCTACAGCCAGCATTACACATTTACCATCTTCTCTTATAATCTTCGACAGCCTATTTCTTATACCCCAGTCCATCCTAGTTACTGAAACTGATTGCATCGCAGTTTATATTTATCTTTTTAAAATACAGGTCGTGAAACAATAATGACTTTCATCGAATCAAGTGCAGCATGAGCGCATTGGAATGCAGAATTTGCATCACGTAACTTGAACCTATGAGTAATTAAATAGTTCAAATTTACCGATTTGTCGTAAATAAGATACAAAGCTTGATTTGTCTCTATCTCAGAAGCACCGTAGCTTGGAATTATCAAATGCTCGTTGGAATAAAGCCGACTTAGATCTAATTCAATTCCATTTTTTGATGACGGTACGCCAAATAACAATATTCTTCCACCTCTACGAGTGATTTTCAAGGCTTGGGTTAATGCATTCATATTACCAGTTGCTAGTATCGTTGCATCAACTCCAATATTATCTGTGAGTTTATTTATCTCATTCACTATATCCTTTTGAACTGATGGATTCATAATTATTATGTCATTGTGACGCTTAGCAAAATTCAGTCTGAAATCATTAAAGTCGATGAGAATGACCTTTGCTGCTCCCTGTCTTTCGGCCAACATGGCATGCATAAGTCCTGTGGGCCCAGCTCCAAATATAGCTACAATATATCCGTGTCTTATTGAAACCTTATTGATTCCCCGCAAACAGCAAGCAAGGGGTTCGATTAACGCTGCTTCATCAAAAGAGACACTCAACGGCAATTTAAGAACTCCACCATTAGAAATATTTCGTTCTGGTACGATAAAGTATTCTGATAAACCACATGGTTCGATATTGCTGTTCTGATACATGTCGCACATGGTATAATCGCCTTCAAGACATATCCTACAAGCATGACAACTCACGTGGTGATGAACGAATACTCTCTCGCCTGTATTAATAGTCTTAACTTTAGAACCTATCCGTACTACGTCTCCGGCCGGTTCGTGTCCTACTCTTAAAGATTTCATATAATATGCCCCAAATACTTTCTCGAGATCAGATCCGCAAATGCCACACGAATGCATTTTTACTAAAATCTCTGCGTCGCCTATTGAAGGAAGTTCAGTATTATTTACAATGATTGCATTATTTTTTACTACTGCCGTCAACACGGTTCTGGTGACTCTATTCCATAATATGAATGTCTAAGAGTAGTGACAATCAGAAATGTTATTATTTAGTTAAACTTCATTCTGTACAAAGATATGTCGTTTAGGAGAGTTGGAGCTGTAATTGTTTTGGTCAGTAACATGGATAATTCAATCTCATTTTATAGAGATGTTCTTGAGCTTCCCGTGAAGACAATTTCTAATGATTGGACTGAATTTTTTTCGAGTGGAACTGTTATAGCGCTACATCCTGCAAAAAGCAGTGTAAAGCCTAGTTCAAGTCTCTTAACTGGGTTCATGGTAAGTGATATGGAAACTGTGTCGAAGAAACTGAAGAGTAAGAACGTGAAATTCTTTAAAGAGCCAAAGGAAGAATCTTTCGGCAAGCACGCTATCATAGAAGACCCGGATGGACACTTGATTTCAATAGCCGAAATACAATCGAAACCATCAGAAGAATTTGATTTAATAGGTTTCATTGGGGTAGAATGATCCGGAACTGTACAGTCCATACCATCTAGTTAACTCGCAATTATACGCTAGAACACGATTATTTGTGATCGTGTAGAAATTGATGTTGATCATAATATATTTGGTTTTTTATAATCTTTAGTTTTTTTGAATTGGATTCATACTGATATCAAATAATTGTATCTTCGCAAGAACAAATGCTTGTATTGGAGTTGACTCCTAAAATACATACAAATGAAATTCGACTATGTGTTGAGGGGATGTTACATTAGAACGTCAAAATGTTAATTTATTAGATTTTGACTACACAGATTGCTATGATTACGTTGAAATCTATTGCAAATTAGATTTCAATTTGTATCGCTAAATTTTTGGATTATTTTAGAGTAGAACCATTTGAAATTCGAGACTTTTAAATAGATCAATTTTTTCCTAACAGTATCAATGGCAGAAACTATAGAATTAGATGACTTTGAAGTTAATTTCGGATTTCGATGTCCCAAATGTGACTATAAGAATGAGGAAATATCTTCAAAAGACATTGTCAATGGCAATACTGAGTGCGGAATGTGTGAAACTCTCTTCAAAATAGATGGGCTAGAAGCGATCAAAATAACAGCTACACTTGATGAATAATTTTTAAGTTCAAGAAATCAAGATATATTGTAAAATTTTAAGCGGTTAGTTTTTGTATGGAGAGAATGGTTTAATTCACATGCGACTTGTTAGCAGGAATGCAATTGAGGGCCCTGCCAGAGCCCCACATCGTGCCATGTATAAGGCCATGGGTCTGAATGATGAGGATCTGGCAAAACCTCTGATTGGGGTTTCTACTACTTGCAACGAAGCCACTCCGTGCAACATTCATTTAGGTCAACTTGCACAATTTGCAAAAAGTGGTGTAAAATCCTGTGGGTGCACCCCAAGGGAATTTACTACTATTTCCGTGTCTGATGGAATCGCCATGGGACACGAAGGTATGAAAGCATCTTTGGTCAGCAGGGAAATCATTGCTGATTCTATCGAAATAATGATGAGAGCCCATCAATACGATGGTATAATCGGAATTTCCGGATGTGACAAGAGCTTGCCAGGAACAATAATGGGTATGGCGAGAATTAATCTACCGTCAATATTTGTCTATGGAGGCACAATCAGGCCTGGTAACTGGCACGGTAATCAGGTCACAATTCAGGATGTATATGAAGCTGTCGGCGCATTTGATACAGGAAAGTTAACTCTTGAAGAATTAAAAAGCTTGGAGGATGTAGCATGTCCTTCGTCTGGATCCTGCGGCGGTATGTATACTGCGAACACTATGGCTTGCATTAGCGAATCCTTAGGAATCGCAATGCCCGGAAGTGCATCGCCTCCTGCAGAAAGTGAACGAAGGCAGAGGATATGTTATGATACTGGTGCCCAAATTTTCAGATTACTAGAGAATGATATAAAACCTTCAGATCTTCTCACCTTTGAAGCCTTCGAGAATGCAATTACTGTTGCAAACGCAGTAGGTGGTTCGACAAACGCAGTATTACATTTGATAGCGATTGCCAAAGAAGTTGGATTAGCTCTTGAATTGGCTGATTTTGAACGAGTTAGAAAACGTACGCCACATATAGCCGACCTAAGACCTGGGGGTTTATACGTAATGACTGATTTGGACAGGGCTGGCGGAGTTCCAATAATCCTCAAGAGTCTTCTCAAAAAGGGCTTGATAAATCCAGATGTTCTTACCGTAACAGGCAAAACCATGAAAGAAAATATGGATTCGTTCACGCAAGTATCAACCGATTTTACAATCGTTAAATCTCTTGATAAACCGATTCACAAAGAAGGTACCCTTAAAATACTAAAAGGTACACTCGCTCCAGGGGGTGCCGTGATAAAGATAGCTGGACTTGATGTCACCAAATTTGAAGGGTTTGCAAAAGTCTTTAATTCTGAAGAAAGTGCGTTTAAAGCAATATCAGATGCAAAAATCAATAGTGGGGATGTGGTCATAATAAGGTATGAAGGTCCAAAGGGAGGACCGGGAATGAGAGAGATGCTAAGCGTTACTGCGGCCTTAGTCGGACAAGGTCTCGGAAAAGATGTAGCTTTGGTTACTGATGGAAGGTTTTCCGGAGCCACGAAAGGAATTATGGTCGGGCACATCACTCCTGAGGCTATGGTAGGAGGGCCAATTTCGATTGTAGAAGATAACGACAAAATCACGATAGATATCAAACGGGGAAGAATTGATTTAGGCCTTAATAAGACACAAATTAGTTTAAGAAAAAAGAAATGGATACCGATAGAACCAAGATATAAAAATGGAGCACTGGCAAAATATGCCCTGCTAGCCAAATCGGCATCCGAGGGTGCTGTTACTGCTTTAACCTAATTTTTAGAACATTAAAATCCTTATATGGTAAAATATTGTTCTAAAAATAGTAAAAGGAATTACTTAAAAGAGGTGAGTATTGGGGAATTTGAAGCAGCAGAAGTTTTTTGTCATTTCAATTATCATTATAGGTTTAATCTCTGCTATTTTTTATGTTATACGATATAACTCTCTTACAATAGATTTTTTTTCAAAGTATCCATATCTAATGATGGAAGGTACCTTTTCAGCACCTATTGATCCCAAAAGAATCGAGTTATTGATTAAGGCCTTTCCTCTAAAGAACATTTCTTTGTTTTCCATTTCAAATCTAACTTATCATACTAATGAAAATCAAGCGAATATCAATTCAACCACAGCTGTTCCTAATTTGACTGATGATACTAGTCTGATAAATACTCTAACCAAAATTATAATAAGTAAATTTAACACATCCTATCCAGATAGCCCACTATCTTTAGGATCTAATTTTCTTGATATGAAAGTTGATAGATATAATGCTACTGGGACTTGGAACGCATCAATATTGCAAGGGAGGGACGTTAATTTTAGCGCCCAAATACACTTGCAAAAAGTCAACAAGGCTATAAACACCTACTTTGTAAAACTTAAGAGTAATACTCGTGATAAAGTTGATATAATTCAGGGAAAAAACGACAGCATTTTAATAAATGGTATTGGTGAAATTAAAATAGAAAAAAATACTTTCAAAATCCCAGTGGTACTTGTACTCTCAAAAATGAAGGATATCTATCTTTACCTGCCGACCAGCCTAAGGGACATATCAAATCCAGATCTATCTTTGGCCGGAAAAATAGATAAAAATAAAATGAATATCCAAGAATAACTTAGAGATCCAGATATTTTATAAAATCTATAATATTTTCTAATTTTAGAGAATAACTATAAATATTTTCGTAGTTCGAAATAAAGCAACTGATTGAATCATACGTAACTGTGATGGCGAATACAAACAAACTATAATTTAATTTGAGCGCATGCGAAATATGAAAGAACAAGACCACTCTAAATGACTTAATCGAGAAGTTGATTGCTGAAACCTTTGACATTATCGTAGAAATTGATACTTATCAATAGTTGCAATCTAATATTTCGAAGGTAATCGTAATTAGTATAATAGTCATCTTGATAAACATATTGATTTATGTAGCAGCTAAGTGAATGTAAGAGATGTAAGTTATTTAAGGTTACATCATGGCAGTTCTCGGGATTAAGGTACGAGTACCACATTAATTCTGCAATTACAAAATCGATACATGGTGTATTTTTTATGAGACGTGTGAAAATTGCAAATTCCTGATAAAAATATTAGTTCATAATAAGGGACAAAACGAATCTATATCATAGTAGCTGGGAACAAATTAGAGTTAACATAACTGATATGTTAATTCGATGACGTTGTTCTTTACTAGCCCTATTGGTTTTGGACATGCAACTAGAGATATTGCTATAGCAAAATATTTGTCAGATATTGAATTCGTGAGCTCTCCCACAAACAGTTTGTTCATAGCTAAATCAAAATTCAAGGTCCACCCGCTTCTAGGCAATATAGAATTTGACGTAGCCAATGGTGAATTGCAAAACTCTTTTCTGTGGATTCTAAAATATTTATATTATTATTATACCTATAAGAAGCGTTTAAGTCGTCTCATCAGTAAATATACTGATTTAATTGTTAGCGATGAAGAATTTGTATCCTTAAGCTCTGGCATAGAGAATAACAAAAAATGTATCCTTATTACTGACATATTGGGAACTAATTTTACTACTGGGCCTTCATCACTCATTGAAAAATATCTTAACCGGTCAATGAAAAGAATGATAATACAAAGTGATTGCGTTATTATACCTAACTTTGGTAACGATGACGGTAATTTCAAATTTGTAGGACCAATCGTGAGATCTGTCAGTCAATCAAGGGATGTGATAAGAAATAGGTTAGGTTTAGAAAGAAGAACGCTTCTTGTAAGTCCTGGTGGGAGTAACGCTGGTTCTTTTTTAATTGAAAAGGTGCTTGAATCATTTGCACGAATAAGATCAAAATTGGATTTAGATCTAATTATCGCAAGAACATGCTCAAAAAATATATCTAACATCAATAATCAACACATACGCCATATAGGTACAGTTGAAAACCTCCACGAATATATTTTTGCGTCCGACATAGTTGTTTCACTAGCAGGGAAATCGACCATTGATGAATGCTTGGCTTACGGAACTCCTGGAATATTTATTCCCATTCGAAATCATTTTGAGCAAGAACAAAATGCGAAAAACCAGGGTTACAAATTCGAAGATATTTATGATTTAGATACTCTAATAGAGATAAATTTGTCATTTACTCCTAAGCCAATTTCTAATAATGGGGCGCAAAAAGCTGCGGATATTATTCGCACCTATTGTTAAGCAGAGTAATATTATGATTAGTTAAGCAACTTAAATACCCATACTTGGTAATGAAGTCTTTGTCACCTTGGATATTATTCCACTAAAAGAAAAATTAACTATCAAAAACCAACCCCATAGATATACTTGTCCTGGTAATGTACATGGACCCTTATGTCCTCCACTGTCTGTTATTTGTGTATCGTTCTTAACATTATCTGCGTTGCACATTATCCACGGTATTTCTATTGGTGAGATTGCAACAATTTGTCCAAACACAGCAGGGAACACCGAAATCCAGAGAATAAATGATGGTATCATATATATTAGCATAGGCTTCATTTGCTGTTGTTGGATCTCCATATTCATTTTGTTGACATAAGCTTGCTTCTTCTTTAACTCGTCTATTTGAACCTTATCTTGCTTCTTAACAGCGGCCATATACTTCTTTCTCCAGTCGTTCGTTTCTTTCATTATAGCTCCCATTTTTTCAATGTCAGTGGTTTTCTTTCTCAAAAGGGAAAATGCAAAATTCAAGGCAATAGCGATGAGGGCGGCAACTATCATTGCAGTAAACGTGTCTGAAAAGAATGGATGCGTCGTATATTTCGGTGAAAATCCGAATTGGAGAATCAAATTGAATATATTTATCATAGGGATGATTTCTCCGATAACAATTAGTTAATCATTATTCTAGGAAAAAATTACCCTTATAAGCATTTCACAATTATATAGTATTTATCTTTCTACCACTAGCAATAATGAGGAGTATTAGTTGTTGTCATTTACGGAGTAAACCTAATTATTATTGCCCCGCATTTTATGACAATCAAAATCAAAATCGAAACAATGTCATAGTTCGTGGAACATAATGACAAAATATAAATTAGAGTTGGCTTATAGCTAAAATATAGTTGACCCTCTAAGTCAACAATCTTATCCCGTTAAGGTTTTAGTTTTTTACCTCCCTTGACTTCTGGACTTCCGTTTCTTTTGTAATTTTAAATAAAATTTTATTAAAAAAAAATTTGGTTAAAATTTTAACCAAATTCGTAATCCTTTTTAGTTTGAATTATTATTTCTTTTTACCCGAATCGAATTCATGGGAGAGGGAGAGTGGTCTATCATTTCCTTTTCTCCATCTCTATAATTGTTGTATACGCTTTAAGCGTAAAACTAAAACAACATTTAGAGTTATTTCCTCGTGATTGATTTAAAACTTGTTAAACGGGTCAAAATATAAATTATATTTCAAGTATTGATCACAGGGTGTTAAACCGATAATCTTTTCAAGACGTAAGAATATTTGCCCTATTTGTAATAAGAATTATCACAAAATTGAACAACTTATGCAACATCAGCAGTTGGAACATGAGGATAGATATTATGAGTGTAAAGAATGTAATATATTGGCCGATAACATGGAAGAAATGAGAAAACACGTTCAATTACATCATTCCTACCCAGGTAAGAAACGATCAAATTAAACAATAAATAGTGTAAGTAATAAATTTTATACGTGAAAGTTTGTTCGAAATGCGGGAAAGAATATGATGAAGCGACGATCGAGGATCCACTATCTACCAAATATGTGTCATGTAATGATTGTTGGAAAGAATGGACTACCTATGCTGTAATGGTTATCAACGAGATGCGTTTTGATATGTCGTATCCTGAGCACAGGAAAGCGCTTAAGAAACATGAAAGAGCTTTTTTTGGACTTGATAACGTGGAAGAAATTAAAAAGAATCCAGAAAACAGTTAAAATTAAACAGAAACCATCTTTTGAATGTTATTTGGAAGAATTTCTAATAATCGCTCTCTAAAGGGAAATAGACAAATAACTTCCCGTAAATTGTCTATAATCCTATTTTTATCGTCATCTTTTAGGGTACTAAAAAAATCAGATACATAATCAAGATATGTGTTGTCAGAAATATGGTATGTCATTAAAATATTCAGGTACAAATGTATAACGTTAACGAACTCTGTCGAATCTAATTTAAGAATTGCTGAAAACCAGGAGTGAAGCAATTTTTTTGAATGTTCAGAGGGAATATTTTGGAGGCACTTGATCGCTCTTAAAGTTACGGTCTCTTTTTCTTCATCCCTCATATCTACAAGTTCCTTTACCTTTTGTCTCGACACCGAAGTTCGTAGAAAGTCAGGTAGATTTGCCATTATGACTAATAAATTTTCTATATCTACATCACTTGACTGCATAAAAAAACATGACTATTTTCATATTATATCTATTTTACGAATAAGATCAGAAAGACAAATGGTGCTAAATATCATTAGTTTAATTCTCATCAGAATCTCGCTATATTAGAATTTTCTACCATTCTGAATCCAAACTTTCTTTTTTAAAAGAATACGGTCACAATTATCCAGGAGACGTTTAGGTTTTGAATAATTGCGAATTGATTATTTACAATACTTCACATCATTATCGATCCAAGGTATCAAATTTTAGGCAAAATCGTAAAAAAGCAACAATAGTTATTTAATTTTCGTACCATGAACTAAAGAAATATCAAATCCTTATATTGCTATAGAATAGTTTTGAGTAATATGCCATGCAGTGTTATTGTAGGGGGGTTCTTTGGGGACGAAGGTAAAGGAAAAATGATTGCATATTTATCTCTCAAGGATAATCCACTAATTGCAGTACGCGGTGGTGTTGGAGCTGAATGCAGGTCATACATTCACATATAATGACGAAATATTCAAAGTCAGAATGCTCCCAAGTGCGTTGTTAAATCATAATACAAGATTACTAATAGGTGCAGGGGTATTAGTTTCGCCTTCTGTCCTAATGAATGAGATAGAAAAATACAATACGGATGATCGGACTTTCATTGATAACCATTGTGGCATCATCGAGGATAAACATGTAAAAAGTGATGTTGGTTCGCATCACCTTAGAGTTGGAGTAGGGACTACAGGCACAGGAACTGGCCCGGCCAATGCTGATCGCGCCATGAGAACATTGAAATTGGCTAATGAAATTTCTCAATTGAAAAAATTTGTCGTTGACGTGAGCTCAATTGTTAACGATGCAATTGATCATAATAAGATGGTTCTGGCAGAAGGAACTCAAGGCACTTATTTATCTCTATATCATGGAACATATCCATATGTTACCTCCAAAGATGTGACAGCTTCCGGTATTTGTTCTGACATCGGAGTTGGTCCAAAAAAAATTGATCAAGTAATAATAGTCTTTAAATCTTTTGTTACTAGAGTTGGAGAGGGTCCACTTGAAGATGAACTTAGTCCATCCGAAGCATCTAAACGTGGATGGACAGAGTATGGATCTGTGACAGGAAGACAACGGAGGTCATCACCATTTAGCTTTGAGTTGGCAAAAAAAGCTGTCATGTTGAATAGTGCTACTCAGATAGCACTTACAAAATTAGACGTACTGTATCCAAAAAGTGCTGGCATAACAGAATTTGTAAAACTGCCGAAAGAAGCACAGGACTTCATTAAAAACATTGAAGACAATGTTGGAATTAGGGTAACATTAATTGGTACTGGAGCAAACATTGGAGATATTATAGATCGCAGGCATCAAAAGCTGTAAGTCTAAGAGTATTCATTAATCAAACATGAAATTACGCAATTATTGAATAATACTCAATATAAATTTGGAAGATCTACATCAATTGCTAAAAAATTAAATTTAACAAAGCCTTTTAATAATCTGCGATTTGAACGGTATCCATTGCAAATCAAGGCACCCTATTACATTGAATTAGCTGAGTCTCGAAGATTTCGGAAGATTGGTTTGTGCATTTGAACGTACGTCAATGATGACATTCTCATTCAAATTTAATGGCGATGACATTTTTGCCGTACAGATGGATTTCTTAGATAACAAACCCGTGATTTACTACGTTAGATGCAATAAGATGGGCGATTATTTAGCCTACAGAAATAGTAATGGTTATGAGGAAGTGCTAGTCGTTGATTCAATTCAAAATCCAACGTTTGTCTATTCTCCGATAATTACAATTATAAAGGCACCCTCTATCCTTTCCAAAAGCTCTTCACCACCCAAAAGTTCTAAATACGTACCAATAGGTCTCAAGGATTTGTCAAGCTTGGCAAGAATGGCTTCATTTAAGATGATTTACGATGAACCCCCGCTCCCCCTATTCATTTTCAAAAACACAAAAAGTCCTGATAAGTGTATAATTGGAACTCCACTCAGCTTAAATGAATCAGACAATCTATCGTATTTTTACTACGTAAAGAATAACGAGCCTAATTATTGTTTTTTAAAATACTCAGCACAAAGGAGTGAAGCTCCTGTGATATCAAAAAATATAGACGAACATGGATACATATACTTAAAGCTGATTAAATTAGTAGGATTACATCCTTTAGTTAAGATTCATGACTAAACCAGCTTATCCCACACGTATAACAACGAGTGCGATAGTGAAAAGAAGCTCAATCATCCTTGCACTAGATTTGTCAAACCATGAATTAGCCTATTATGAGAATTTAGTCGAGAAAACAGAGGCCAATATCTGCGCAGTCAAAATGAATTTTCATTTGTTGTTATCTCTATCGAGAATTGACATCAGAAATCTGAATGACAAAATTCATGGCTATGGTATGCAAAGTATAGCCGATATCAAATTGAATGATATCTTGGCTACAAATAAGATCACTTTGGAAAACTTATCACGTCTTAAGTTCGACGCAGTCATAGTAAATCCGATTGTAGGAGTAGAAAATCTTCGATCTGTAATAAAATATGCACATGTTCTTAATATGGGTATAATTTGTCTAGTCCAAATGAGTCCACTTCATAGAAGCATCTATCAGTTCAGAATATTCCCGGATCAGAAAAGCAAAACCAAATCTTTACCGCTATATGAATTGTTTTTGCAATACTCGATTAAGTGCAAGGCAGACGGAATAATTGTAGGAGGTACTCATAAAAAAGTCTTAAAGCATGTAAGCTCAATTTCAAAAATTCCAGTATACTCTCCTGGCATTGGGATACAAGGGGGCGATCCCATCGAAGCGCTGTCTAATGGTTCTAAATATTTGATAGTAGGCCGCTTGATATTGGATTCCAAGGATCCCGCATCACAATCAAAGAAACTTAAAGACATCAGTAATTCAATTTTGGGACAAGATAAATAGTTATAAAGTTATCAAATTCAGGAACAATTAAACTAAAAGTTAGATTATATTATTCGTGCATAAAAGGCTTTTGCTTCATAACATTAAACTGAATAATTTTAAGAATTAGGTGAGGTCAACCTATTTCCTCAGCTGAAATATTGAAAACAGCTCTTGCCATTTATTAATTTGTATTCATGAATGTGTTCTTCTTCGCTCCAAATCCAAAACGGTTTATTTGTAAAAATATCTAACTTATATTCACTGTAAGCTTGAACTTTAGATAATTTATTCCTAAGTTCTTTAAACGTCACTATATATTATCAATCAAATAACGAGAAGATTGTATTTAGATATTGTTATAGTTGTTTTTACAGTTTAAATATAACCTTCTTGTATACTAGTCGATGAAACAAAAAATACCTTTAAGCGTGCTAGCCGTAGTCTCGGGTATAGGACTCATGGTTGCAATGGTTGCAGCAGCAATTCAAATTCCACAGACAGCATACGCACTAGAATGCTTTACTTACCCAAATAGCCAATCCTACAGGGACCGACAAATATAGTCAATCTTGCGGAAAGGACTTGGCCGAATGTAACAGTATGCGACAAGCAAAAATTGACAGTGGTGTGCAAGATGTGTCGGCATGTGAGCAGGATTGATGTAACAATCTCATGGGAGACGCACAAATTAATAAGGATAAGAGAATAATGACGGCATCTACTAAAAGTGAAATCGACAATTAGTGTAGATAGAGTTAAAGACGCCGCTGCTAGTAACTGCGAAACAGCTCATACTGAGACTAATCCATAAAGAAAAGAACAAACAGAAGGATTCTTTTCTTAATTTTTTCTCATTTTTTATTTTAATAATTTATGATTAGATTATTTAACTAGAAATGGGCGTTTTTTGTAGTTTCAACAGTGATGACTATAATTAGTGCCACGAGAACCTTCCCTACAATACTCACACTATTGAAAACTTTTATAGATGAAGTATCAAAACGAACCTATGTACAAAAAGTATATCGTGATTCTTATGCTGCTATGTATAGGTTTAGCCTCTCTTGGAATTAAGTCTAATTCAGTTAAAGCAAGCGCATACGGTACAGTCGAACCGGCTGGGCTTGCTTGGAATGTGTCAGCAAATAATACTACTTCAGGTAAAGCTTTTGGTGATAATTCAACACAGATTTCTGGTCAGCATAAGGATAATCCGACACAAATACCCTCGGAGCTTCCTCGTGCTACTGGCTAAACATTGCTGCCTAAAATCTGTTTTTTAAGTCTTACTCTTATGTTGAGACGTATTCTTTAGCATTATGATGAACTGGTCCTATCATCTGAGGTTCTGCAAGTATTTCCATAAACTCAAAGTGCCTGTCACATAATCTATTTTGATTTAGAACCATCTCAACTGGAGATTTGGAGGAAAAGCTAGAGTTAATCTGGTTTCATCAGCCTTTGAATTAGCGATAGGATTCAATTCTCTTTTAACACATTCTATTAAATTTGCAATATGTATCGGAATTAGCAAGTATTCATCTTTGTTAATCTCTTTGATTCAAATGAAATAGTTACTAAGCTCTATAATTGGAAACGTTTTTGAAAGTCAAGAAAATACAAAATAATAATATCCACTTTATCTTATTAACCTTTGCTATATTTATATGATTTTACATCAATCTTGAGAATAGTTTATACGAGCATGTGAGATTCAAAATTTAAAAGATAGCTCAAAAATAATTAAGTTACTCGTTCAAAATGCTTACGGGTATAGTTTGCGGCTTGGACCTTACGTTAATTCAAAATGCTAATTTCAAAAAGTAGGGTTATTGTTTATTTATTCAGCGATGTTGCTCACTAGGATTGTCTCTGGTTGCATTCTGTTCAGCCTATAGCAATCAGGACACACGAGCTTTCCGAACCAATACCTCAGTGAGTTTGTTCTTTTGTT
>CAVPGE010000020.1:0-18033 GCA_963703885.1 uncultured Nitrososphaerales archaeon | reverse complement strand
ATAATAAAATTAATTTTCTCAAAAGTATTTTTCTCAAAAGTATATTTTGTTATACTTATTGTTCTATTTATAGGGATATTGAGTAATTGGTCCAACTTGCAAATTAAGAAAACAAACATGATGTCTTTATCATAATATATTCTGTTATTTGTAACGAACATATCGCTTTTTCAATTTGTATGATCGTATATAATCCCCATTCTCTATAAATTCATCATTACGGAAGTGAAATACCTGAAGCTTTCAATTGACTAATTACATATCTAATTTGCTCTGGTGTTACTCTTTCGATAACTTTACTTTTTGTATTATGTAACAACATTTCGTTTATTAATCCTGATAACATTTCTGGATCATAAAATGCTGAAGATTCTGACAGTAATTCCGCCACTTTTGCTATATCGATGCTATCTGTGATCTTTCCACTTGTAATCAAATTTCCGAATTTTTGAACCGACTCATAAACCCCAATATTGTATGCAATGAAGGCAACTTTTTCCGGGGGCACTACATCATCGTAACCCATAATTAATTGACCGAATCCTGCAAATAAAATGTTTGGACCAGTCCGTGCAAGGAATTATGATTTTGGGTTTTAATTTATCTCCATAAATTTGTCAATAGTCTTTTTAGGGGCAAACTAAAGACTACTTTATAGGGAGAATACAGAAATACTGACCAGAGAACTTTATCACATACCTACTAGAATATTTATCAGTAGTCATAATGTTTAACAAGTTATTCCACTTGAAGATCAATGGTAATAAGTAATTACACATTCATTCTCCCTTCCTAAATTGATAATGATATGAATCTAAAGAATCTAATACTATCAGAATAAAAAGTCTACAACATATTAACTAGGTAAATTGATATAACTTCTATGAACATTCTTATGTCACTCTCTCCCTTTTAATTTTAATGATAAAAGGAATTTTGTTAGCTGTGACTGCAGCATTCGTACTTTTGGCTGGACTGACAACCCATTTTACAATGGCTCAAAATGTGACGACAAATGCGACCAATGCGATGAAGAATGTATCAAGTGCCGCCTCAGAAATGGGCCAGAATGCCTCAAATGCGATGGGGAATGCTAGTGCGACAGCCAACCAAACAATGTCAGAAGCAGGTAAGAATGCAACGGAAACTGGTCAGAATATGCTGAATCAGGCTGGTGAAGTCGGAAAGAAAATTGGGTCAGGTGCAGCCGATGTGCTTTCTAACATTAGTGGAGAAATCAAGAAAGGTCTAGACGGAAAGTAAGAGAACTAGAATCTATTATTTTTTTTCAGGACCAAACCAAATATTATAGTTGTGCTATTTTCATAGTTTTCGGCTAATGATTTTTTAAAAGTTGAATCAGCTCACGGATCAGAGGTTACTATAATTCTGAGGAGTATAACAGTAAACTTTGAAGAAATGCTGTTTCGTTAATTTGACGACATCAAGATAACTCGACTTTTATTTATGTATATCATTTCATGTGCTTACCTAGTTTTAATTCAAATTCATCACATTAATTTCTAATGGGGTAGCAAGAATTTAGCCCTTTTCATATTATTATGTTAATAAAAAATATAAATACGATCAGTAAAATATTTGTGTCCTGTTAGTGTCTTAGGAACTTGGCCTCTTGGGATTGATTTGTGATGCTCTATTTGTTAATCAATAAAATTGCTATTTGTTGTACGGTTAAATTCGCTCTTATTGACTCTCATATCAAGAATTTCCGGCAGGACAGAGTATTAATCTTCACAGATTTTACCAATTATCCAATTTCCTATACGCTCGAAAATATAGCTTTGACCCCTATTTCGGGTTATTCGGGTTATAAATTGCATAGTTGAACAGTATTGCTTAGGGTGCGTTAGTTATGTACTCCCCGTTCCCATATCTCCTAATCATTGATGTAAATTTGAAGGTATCTTTCTTCTAACAATGGATAATTCAATAACCAGATAATTATCATCATTATACTTTCAATATCACAGCCCCTTGAACAGCTTGTCATTATAGCAGGTATGGGCCAGCCATGACTTCTTGTCCGCTTCTGCTATTAATTGTGGGCTCTGGTCTATACTGCAATAAAAATAGTAGTCATTTATCTGTTCATACTGAGACCTATATTTATACAGGATCTATTTTGATTTTGTTGCATCTACATTCGTTAGCAGTTCAGATGAGTAAACTTTAATATCCCTCTGAGTTGAAAATTTTTTGTCCCACCTTATCGGTAGATAATTATTCTTAATTAGCAAACCTCTTGTTATAAATTATAGTTATCGCGAACTTAGTAATATGAAAATTTCAGAACTATGTAAAATGATTCAAGATTCATTACATTCTGGAAAATATCCAATTGAAGACAAGCAAAAATTGTTCACAAATCAAGTACAAATTTTAAATAGATCAGATTCGGAGGACCTTAAAAGCAGTGATATCAAAATAGAAGTTAGAATTCAAAATCTATACACTATAAATAATTACGTGCCAAATATCCAACATCTTCCAGGCGTAATTGAGATGGATATTTTGGATTCTTTTAGAATGCTATGTAGAAGATTGGATCGTTTGGATGCAAATTTGCATAAATTTGAATAATTTAAAATCTTAAAACAATAGTGGTAAAAGTATGTCAATCGACAGCCATTTAATTCATCGTTTAGCCTAAATTAATACTAATTTGTTTGGGATTTTATGTCCCATGAGTCCTGTCAAGGAATAAATGAAAACTTATGATTTCCTTATTTGTTTTTTCCGCTATGGGCCTTCTCAGTATGCCGCTTCAACTTTTCTTTATCGCCAAATGTGGTACCACAACGCTTGCATCGAAATAGCTTATTTTCATCATGTTCTTGTGAACTCTCCTTATGCTTGAACAAACTTAATTTCAATTGCTTTAGATAGAAGAACCTAGTTCATTAAGCTACTGTTACACATTAGAAATTTCTTAATTTTAATGATATTTAAATCAGAAAATTATCATTGAATGCGGAATTCTACCAGCCAATAAATTCATAACCATATATTTCCACGTAAGTCGGACTCTACAATTAAAGCCAATTAATTAGAATTAGATGGCCCGAATGGAGTAATGATTGAGGACCAAATTCCTAAATCACAAATTTATCGTCAGCGCTGAATTAAAATAAAACCTCATTTCTAATAAAAAACTAATCTCTCAAACCACAAATCTTACCTAGCAGACTTAGGTCTCGTGAGTAATTTGTTCTAGATTCAGATGCGTCTTGAATTGCTTTTCCCACATCGCTATATATTTCTCACAATTAATAATGACATAACCACATAAATATCATAATTAAATTACTCGAGACCAGTCATTTTATCATTCAAAAAGTAAACTCACTGTAGTGGATGTGGGTTCTGTGACACCTTCCTGACTCTACTTTTCTAACTTGTAGACGATTTACAACCCCTAATTGCTATTAAAATATAAAATATTTTTTACTAATATGTAATAACGATGTTCTTTGAAAACTACTTAAAATGACATCGTGACAATATGGAATACGAAGAAAACTCACAAATAAAGAAATTGACTTGAACGGATTAAATTCCTATAAAGTGCCAGAGTCACACCGTATTGGGTAACAGTGATTGAAGATGATTTAAGAAAAAGTTCATATTTATTTAAAACAAAAGACCAGAGGAACCAATTGGTTGGTAACAGTTTATAGGAGAAATTAGTTGGATATATGCAAAGTTAATTGTACATTCAAATTTCTCTTCTCTAGTCCTTATTTGGAGTCAGATTTTAAAATCATAAAGAAAAATGAATTTAACTTAAACTAGGGAATTGACACATGGAGGTACTGCGCAAAGAAGCTGAATGGGCATATTTGATTTTAGATAGTATCCACAGACAATTTACATCTTAAATTTATTATTTCATATGTAATAAGTCAATCCGATTTATATCCAGTAAGAATGCAATTTGCGCACCTTACAGCTCTAAAAACTGATGATTTCTCAAAAATACCTTCATTCTTTGCATTTAAAATATCTAGGTCGTTTTTTAGCTTATGAGTAAGTTACTAAATTTGTGATTGAAAACGAATTTTTATAGCGTAATATCATTTAATTGGTTAAATATTTTTTGATGATTGATAGAGTAGAATCAGATCAAATGACCCTAAATCATCAATGTTAAATAATCGCTTCTAGTAACAAAACTATTTCACAATACACTTATGTCGTACTCCAACTGGGAACACAGATATCCTATGACGAATGTTTTGGGAACAATATAAAATTTATTTTCTTTCAGTCAGCGTTGACAATTGTGCAGGTATGACATATTTGTATGATTCACTTTTAATTCGTAATGTATAAAAATAACGTATGGGGCCCTCATCTTTGTTCTATGAACATTCTTATGTCACTCTCTCCCTTTTAATTTTAATGATAAAAGGAATTTTGTTAGCTGTGACTGCAGCATTCGTACTTTTGGCTGGACTGACAACCCATTTTACAATGGCTCAAAATGTGACGACAAATGCGACCAATGCTATGAAGAATGTATCAAGTGCCGCCTCAGAAATGGGTCAGAATGCCTCAAATGCGATGGGGAATGCTAGTGCGACAGCCAACCAGACAATGTCAGAAGCAGGTAAGAATGCAACGGAAACTGGTCAGAATATGCTGAATCAGGCTGGTGAAGTTGGAAAGAAAATTGGGTCAGGCGCAGCCGATGTGCTTTCTAACATTAGTGGAGAAATCAAGAAAGGTCTAGACGGAAAGTAAGAGAACTAGAATCTATTATTTTTTTTCAGGACCAAACCAAATATTATAGTTGTGCTATTTTCATAGTTTTCGGCTAATGATTTTTTAAAAGTTGAATCAGCTCACGGATCAGAGGTTACTATAATTCTGAGGAGTATAACAGTAAACTTTGAAGAAATGCTGTTTCGTTAATTTGACGACATCAAGATAACTCGACTTTTATTCATGTATATCATTTCATGTGCTTACCTAGTTTTAATTCAAATTCATCACATTAATTTCTAATGGGGTAGCAAGAATTTAGCCCTTTTCATATTATTATGTTAATAAAAAATATAAATACGATCAGTAAAATATTTGTGTCCTGTTAGTGTCTTAGGAACTTGCCCTCTTGGGATTGATTTGTGATGCTCTATTTGTTAATCAATAAAATTGCTATTTGTTGTACGGTTAAATTCGCTCTTATTGACTCATATCAAGAATTTCCGGCAGGGCAGAGTATTAATCTTCACAGATTTTACCAATTATCCAATTTCCTATACGCTCGAAAATATAGCTTTGATCCCTATTTCGGGTTATTCGGGTTATAAATTGCATAGTTGAACAGTATTGCTTAGGGTGCGTTAGTTATGTACTCCCCGTTCCCATATCTCCTAATCATTGATGTAAATTTGAAGGTATCTTTCTTCTAACAATGGATAATTCAATAACCAGATAATTATCATCATTATACTTTCAATATCACAGCCCCTTGAACAGCTTGTCATTATAGCAGGTATGGGCCAGCCATGACTTCTTGTCCGCTTCTGCTATTAATTGTGGGCTCTGGTCTATACTGTAATAAAAATAGTAGTCATTTATCTGTTCATACTGAGACCTATATTTATACAGGATCTATTTTGATTTTGTTGCATCTACATTCGTTAGCAATTCAGATGAGTAAACTTTAATATCCCCCTGAGTTGAAAATTTTTTGTCCCACCTTATCGGTAGATAATTATTCTTAATTAGCAAACCTCTTGTTATAAATTATAGTTATCGCGAACTTAGTAATATGAAAATTTCAGAACTATGTAAAATGATTCAAGATTCATTACATTCTGGAAAATATCCAATTGAAGACAAGCAAAAATTGTTCACAAATCAAGTACAAATTTTAAATAGATCAGATTCGGAGGACCTTAAAAGCAGTGATATCAAAATAGAAGTTAGAATTCAAAATCTATACACTATAAATAATTACGTGCCAAATATCCAACATCTTCCAGGCGTAATTGAGATGGATATTTTGGATTCTTTTAGAATGCTATGTAGAAGATTGGATCGTTTGGATGCAAATTTGCATAAATTTGAATAATTTAAAATCTTAAAACAATAGTGGTAAAAGTATGTCAATCGACAGCTATTTAATTCATCGTTTAGCCTAAAGTAATACTAATTTGTTTGGGATTTTATGTCCCATGAGTCCTGTCAAGGAATAAATGAAAACTTATGATTTCCTTATTTGTTTTTTCCGCTATGGGCCTTCTCAGTATGCCGCTTCAACTTTTCTTTATCGCCAAATGTGGTACCACAACGCTTGCATCGAAATAGCTTATTTTCATCATGTTCTTGTGAACTCTCCTTATGCTTGAACAAACTTAATTTCAATTGCTTTAGATAGAAGAACCTAGTTCATTAAGCTACTGTTACACATTAGAAATTTCTTAATTTTAATGATATTTAAATCAGAAAATTATCATTGAATGCGGAATTCTACCAGCCAATAAATTCATAACCATATATTTCCACGTAAGTCGAACTCTACAATTAAAGCCAATTAATTAGAATTAGATGGCCCGAATGGAGTAATGATTGAGGACCAAATTCCTAAATCACAAATTTATCGTCAGCGCTGAATTAAAATAAAACCTCATTTCTAATAAAAAACTAATCTCTCAAACCACAAATCTTACCTAGCAGACTTAGGTCTCGTGAGTAATTTGTTCTAGATTCAGATGCGTCTTGAATTGCTTTTCCCACATCGCTATATATTTCTCACAATTAATAATGACATAACCACATAAATATCATAATTAAATTACTCGAGACCAGTCATTTTATCATTCAAAAAGTAAACTCACTGTAGTGGATGTGGGTTCTGTGACACCTTCCTGACTCTACTTTTCTAACTTGTAGACGATTTACAACCCCTAATTGCTATTAAAATATAAAATATTTTTTACTAATATGTAATAACGATGTTCTTTGAAAACTACTTAAAATGACATCGTGACAATATGGAATACGAAGAAAACTCACAAATAAAGAAATTGACTTGAACGGATTAAATTCCTATAAAGTGCCAGAGTCACACCGTATTGGGTAACAGTGATTGAAGATGATTTAAGAAAAAGTTCATATTTATTTAAAACAAAAGACCAGAGGAACCAATTGGTTGGTAACAGTTTATAGGAGAAATTAGTTGGATATATGCAAAGTTAATTGTACATTCAAATTTCTCTTCTCTAGTCCTTATTTGGAGTCAGATTTTAAAATCATAAAGAAAAATGAATTTAACTTAAACTAGGGAATTGACACATGGAGGTACTGCGCAAAGAAGCTGAATGGGCATATTTGATTTTAGATAGTATCCACAGACAATTTACATCTTAAATTTATTATTTCATATGTAATAAGTCAATCCGATTTATATCCAGTAAGAATGCAATTTGCGCACCTTACAGCTCTAAAAACTGATGATTTCTCAAAAATACCTTCATTCTTTGCATTTAAAATATCTAGGTCGTTTTTTAGCTTATGAGTAAGTTACTAAATTTGTGATTGAAAACGAATTTTTATAGCGTAATATCATTTAATTGGTTAAATATTTTTTGATGATTGATAGAGTAGATCAGATCAAATGACCCTAAATCATCAATGTTAAATAATCGCTTCTAGTAACAAAACTATTTCACAATACACTTATGTAGTACTCCAACTGGGAACACAGATATCCTATGACGAATGTTTTGGGAACAATATAAAATTTATTTTCTTTCAGTCAGCGTTGACAATTGTGCAGGTATGACATATTTGTATGATTAGCTTTTAATTCGTAATGTATAAAAATAACGTATGGGGCCCTCATCTTTGTTCTCAAGTTAAAATTAAATTAAATCGAAAAATTATTTATTGAAAATATATATCGACTTTCAAAGCTATACTATATATTATCTAATATTAGATGAACCATACTTTTCGTAGTACACTAATCCTCCCAGGGAAACTCGATTCTTTCGCTTACCTTTTAACTGCTTCATCGGATACCCAAACCCAACTATAGCACTAGGAATCAATTCATTAGGAATTCCAAAATCAATCCGAAGTCTTTCTGTCACTATTCCTGTGAACAATCCTGAACCAACACCATAGCTCCATGCCGCCAATTGCATATTTTGTAATACACGTCCAGCGTCAATTAAATGAAATGCGTATTTGGGATCCGTTAAAATTATCACAGCAAAGTTTGCATTTTCTACCCATCTTCCACTAGTGCTATCAAATGCAAGTTTCCTCAGAGTATCTCTGTCTTCAATCATAATAAATTTCCAATGCTGAGTGTTTAGGCCTGTTCCAGTTGATCTAGCCGCCTCCATAATATCTCTCTTAATTCCGTTGGGGACGTCTTTTGATTCAAATTCTCTAATATCAAGCTTGGTCAATACACATTCAAGTGCATCCATATTTTACCACAATAACCTACTAATTTTTACATCTTAAAATCCTTTAGAATCTTAACGAAGGACCAAAATAGTCAACATACGATGATTTGTTTAGGAAAAATTCTTGAAGAAATCTTAGTTTTCAATTCGTAGCTTCAGTTATTTCTCAGTAAGATGCAATCAACTAATTTCAATTCTTAAATATTAGTTTTATTAATTGCATAAGATGAATTCATCCGAAGTTAAGGCCGTCCCAGTAGGATTTCATACTATTACTCCACACTTGATAATAAAAGACGCTGCTTATGCAATAAAATTTTATACCAATGCGTTTGGAGCAAAAGAACTAGATAGGCATTATGGTCCGGATGGAAGTAGCGTCATTCATGCAGTTTTGAAGTTGGGCGATTCTATAGTGATGTTGGCGGAAGAATTTCCAGATATGGCAACTCCTTCTAAATGTGCTTCGCCTAAAACAATTGGGGGGAACTCTGTTATGATGCATATTTATGTAGAAGACGCAGACATTACTTTTGCTAAGGCAATTTCAGAAGGTGCTACTAGTATTTTCCCGATGATGGATGCATTTTGGGGCGATAGATATGGCCAAGTGATGGATCCATATGGGCACGCCTGGGAAATTGCGACTCACAAAAAGGATTTAACACCGGAAGAAATTAGCAGTGGTGCAAAAGCAGCATTTGCCGAAATGTGCAAATCTGATATCAAGGATCTAAATGCGGCAATATCTACTCAATGAATGGCTTTATCGAATGATTTGTACCTTGAAATTAATCAACTAGAGTTTACCTCATTATACGAGTACATAATCTTCCGAAATTACATATATAGATGGTTCTTAAGAGCATTGTTCACTTGTATCGTGACCAATTTCAATTTTTTAAAACCAATTTCTGATTTCATACATCGAAATTAGATTTTGTTCTCAAATTCGTTTAATAATAAATTTCAGGATAATTATTAATGTATAACTATATAAGCACCAGTTTCAATTAATTTTTGGATTTCTGGTTCCTGTATTTTTGTAGAGGAATTCCTGATTATTGTCTAATTTATGATTTAGAGGGTGCTACTAAAGTAGAACGATACTGCAGTCAATGTTTTCAGAGTTGCAAACAAAATAACAAAAAGAGATTCTAGATAAATTTAATATCTAATGTAGCCAATTTTGACTTTCTATGACTACAAAAATTTTTGTGGCAATGCAGGATTCCGTTCTAATACTTGAATCATCAGAAGCGAATTGGAAGACACATGAATCCCTGAAAGGAACTCATCCACAATGCATAGCTTTTGATCCTAGTAAACCAAATCGTGCATACTGTGGCACATTTGGTAATGGACTGTGGAAGACAGACAATGGTGGAGAAACTTGGGATAACATTGGAATGGAAGCTATATCTAGTAAGGATGTAATGTCAGTTTCAGTTAGCCATCTAGAAAGAGGAAGCAATGGGTTCAATACAGTATATGTGGGAATCGAACCTACTGCGTTCTATAGATCTGATAATGGAGGTGAATCTTGGGAGAAAATGAACTCCCTTAATAATTTGAAATCGTCTACATCATGGAGCTTTCCTCCAAGGCCTTGGACTTCCCATGTCCGCTGGATTGAACCAGATAAAACCAAGTCCGGTCATGTGTATGTAGCTATAGAAGCTGGAGCGCTAGTTCAAAGTCATGATGATGGCAAAACCTGGAAAGACAAAGTAGATGGAGGACCGTATGATACTCACACGTTAGCTACTCACAATAAGATGCCAGGACAACTATATTCTGCTGCAGGTGATGGATATTTTGAAAGTTATGACTATGGACAAACTTGGAAAAGACTGGTAGCAGGACTTGATGACTATAATTACCTACTTGGTCTTGCAGTTGATTCAGGAGATCCTAAAACTGTTGTTGTATCTGCCTCTCAAGGGGCCTATCAAGCACATTCTCGTGAAGATGCGCAATCATTGGTTTTTGTTAGGACATCATCTACTGATGCTGCTGATAATAATAGACATGATAAAGAGTGGAAAGTAGTAAAGGGCCTTCCTGAACCGCGTGGAACAATCATTTCGATTCTTGCGGCAAATCCAAAAGTTGCAGGAGAATTCTATGCTGTCAACAACCGTGGAATATTTTGCTCTACTGATTCAGGTACTTTTTGGAAAATGCTTGAAGGCCTTCAATGGCCTAAGGAGTATCTTTCACAGCATCCTTTTGCTTTAGCAGTTATAGAAGATAAAGCATAGGTAAATTTACAACAGGATAATTGGCATCACATTCAGCTGGTGCATGCATGCTTTAGACAATAAATGACATATTTAGAAGTTATCTGGTAGCACAGTAGACGCAAAAGACACGAGGGCAAACACAAAGTGCTGGACAGAATCATAGAAAGATATCAGAGCAGAGTAGTAATAAAATAATAAAATGATAGAAGAAACATTATCGAAGGCTTTTCGACTTTATTTTATAACTAACATTTTAACAATTGGGTTGCAAGCATTAGTAAAGATTGAAGTAGCACCTGATAAACTGGAGAAACTTTAGAAGGACTTAGAAAATATTTTTTTATCTAGACATACAAAGAGTAATAGGATAAATCAGTTAACAGGATCCTGTCTGGTATGTAGAGGAATTCCTGATTATTGTCTAATTTATGATTTAGAGGGTGCTACTAAAGTAGAACGATACTGCAGTGCTTGTTTAGAGAAAGAAAAGGTTAGAAAATACTGATACCCAGTAATTCTTCACAATCGTACCATTACTGGTGCGACCACGACATAAATTATCAACTAAGAATTGGATATCGTTAAAAGATATAGCTCGAAAGATGGACATTATTACCTCAAGGCGTATTTTGAAGGCTCCAGCAGTATAAAATGATATCAGAGGGACACCTATATGTCAACCAATTCTAGTTACGTACGAAGTTAGAGTTAAATAATAAAATAAAGTCATTACTATATGTCAAATACCGAGGAGATTAAAAGAAAGTACCAAGAATTTCAAACTGCGTGTAAAACGACCTTACCTAAAGTTGACACTCTGTTAATTCAGGACCTAGTTATCCGTCAACTGCAAAATCCTGAAAAGCAATCATTGTACACAATTGAAATATTTTCTGATGGTAGCCGGAACATGGAAGATGTTAGGAATGACATACTTTCTACTACTGGAATGGTACCCTCCATTCATGATAAAGGCACGCATTATGTCGTTAATTCCAAGTTAACACTTGAAACCCTCGAAACAATACAGAAATATCCTGATGTGATAGAGATCAAAGGAGAATACAGTGGCAGCGCGTCTTCGAGGGGTGCTGCCCATGATCGCGGAGAACGCGATCATGAGTGAAAGCGCTTTAATTTAAGGCAAATATTTGTAACTCAATACTGGGACAGGAATATTCAAGCCTAGAATAGAACAAATTACTAGCGAATCGGATTGGTAACGATTTTGTCCATATAGCCCATAGACTATTGCAATAAATAACTTGAATTATAAAGGCTCATACAATTGCCAAGCTGTGCTCCTTTTATGCCTTAATTATGTGTAAAATAATAACGCTATAATAAGCGAAGAATTTTAATTAATTACTTTCGCTGAGATTTCACAAATGATCTTATCAGTATATACTAACCTATTTATCGATGCTGAAAGCTGCAATGAGTATATAACGCTAATAAAAGCAATATTATGCTTATCCTGATGAAGATTTCATATTTAGATAGAGATATGTGTTAAATACTATATGAGAATGTCTATTGCGTGGACAAGATAAATGATATTCAAGTCTCAAATGTCAATAATGAAAAAAATTCAAAAATCTTCAGTCTAACCGATATTGTGTTTCTGAAATATGTTTCAGAGGGAAAATCTAACACTGGAACAATCACATTAAAATTCGAATATATTTCAGACAATGAAAAAATAAACTATTTAGACATTCAATACAGTGATCGCATTTTGGAAAAACATGTCGAATTCAATCCACACGTTTTGAGAAACATTGATTCTTATTTAAGGAGCAAATTACTAAAAGAGGAATTTAATATTAGATTCTGAATGTCAATTTATTACGCCATTCTTGTGCTGACAGGCCTCCCTTCAGTGTAATTCATTTTTCTTAACAAGGTAAGTTTAATTCGATTTCTGGAGTTAGATATCAGAAATTAACTCAAATTAAGGCGATGCATTTTAAATAATGAAGTGTATTATTCATTATCGCCAAAGATAAGAATACTCACGCCAAATCCAAATTCAGTTGATATCTGATCAGGTACGTCCCGGCAACGCCTGGAGAATAATTATGGAGTTAGACTACGTCTTTTGGTCCATTTGGAATTTCAGGAAAGACTATTCTAACGTCTTGGAATCTTTTCCGAAGCGTTACTATACTTAAATCCGCAGCTCGAGAAAGATTAACTTGGCTTACTTTGTCACCTTTATCCAAGCATGCACCATACAAGACAGCTACAGCAAGTGCCTTGGGATCTTTTCCGCAAGAAACGGCGTTGTCCTTAAGTATTGTCATCATTTCTGCTGCCTTTCTTAAAGTTTTTTCGCTAATACCGGCATTGTTGGCTATACGAGTCAGATGTGATCGAGCATCGATTTCAGGAAGCTTGATTCTTAGTCGCCTTAACATAAGTCTATAACATTTCCCAGCGAAGACCCGGTCAGAGTCTACCGCCTTTGAGATCTCTTCCAATGAACGTAATACCCCGACTTCTCTACATGCAGTGTATGCTGCAGCTACTACAAAGCCCTTTATTGATCGTCCCTTTATGACATTCAAATCAAGTACCTTCCTATAATAATATGCAGCCTTTTCTGTCACAGGATCACTCAGTGATAACTTATCCCTTATCCTCAAAAGGACCGAAAACGCATTTTTCAAATTTCTGTGATAACTTCTATTACTACTCGATATTTTATTCCAACGAATGATTCTTTGCATATTTTGGCGCTGCTTAGGACTCAAAGTACTGCCGTTTACGTCAGTACTAGAATACGGAATTAAAGTAGAAAGCCCCTTGTCGGCTTGTGCTAAGGTAGAAGGCATACCTGTATGAAGACCAGACTGATCTTTTTCAAATTTTGCGCTGGCATCGTTTTCCAAGCATTCTAACCTTTCCTCAACAACAAGACCACAATTCTGACAAGCTCTCTCCCCCATTTCTGGATCAAATAGAATGCTTGTACTTTTACATTCTGTACAGACGTGTATACTTTCAGGATTGACAGCAGGGTTATCCGTGTATTCACAGAAAAGATTTTTCATTAGTTGGAAATAATATGATAGTCTAATAAGCCCGATGTTTACTTTGTAGCTAAAAGTAGTACATTGCCACTCGCATCTTTATTAAGATATTAAAGGCATTTATAGTTCTTATAGAACAATTGACAATTTAAATAAAGTTTCCAAGAATATCAAAAATTTAATATTGGATAATATGGATTAACAAATTCGTGCCTATTGGATACAATTCTATTTACGACCGAATCTATAGTGTTTTTGTAACACCTGTTTGATTAAAATAGCTCATTGCGTAAAGACAATTAAATATGTGTGGAATATCTATATTGGAAGTTTATTCTTGGAAGTTTATCCAAACCAACTATTTTTTATACCTTAATAGTTTCGTGATTATCGATGGTAACAGGTGATTCAAGAGGATAATTTTGGGGTTCATTCAAATAGTGGATTGAAGATTCGGGAATTTTGTTATCCTCATATGTATTTTTGACATCGGCCTCGCATATTGTGCCAGGGTATCATGTCTTCACAAAATTTTATCCTGCTCACCACAATAAGCAGTAGTGAATATTCGTGATGCGTTAGTCTTCACAGTAACGTAATTAGGGCTATGATATAAGGATGTGAGGATCTGCTACATAAGTTCTATTTAGCACAAATTCCATTTTTTTAATTTTAACTGGCGGAGTATAAGTAGTGATAGAATTTAATTTAGTCATATCGCAACCCATTCGTTACCTTCCTTCTTATACTTCTTTTTTACTGCTGCCCATGCAGCTTTATGAGCTACTTCTTCAGCAGTTTCGCTAATACCACCACGTCTTTTATTTGGATCTTGATATTCCTTAATCGCACTATCATGCACTTTTTTAAAAATATGCTGAGCGTGAGTTGGTAAGGAATCTATCTGCTTCATTGTTCTAGATGATAATTTCGTGCTGGTTGCTGTTTTTTGCGCCTTAGTCCTAGGCATATATGATAATATGCAAGATTATATATATTAGATTCATTCTCTTTGAAAAATTTTTCTTACAACGTTGGCCAATATTTGAAGACTTTTAACATATCGGATTAATATTCAAGCATTTTAATATCGTTTCTCAGAATTTTTATTAGCAGGAAAAAAAACGATTTAAATTGTATCCAGATCTATATAACAAAATGTAGTATTATCTGAATTAGAAATATATTAAATTAATTTCGAAAACTAGAATAGGCTATAATCATCACTTTGCGTTAAGAATTCAGAGACAATAGGCATATTATTATCATTGATTATTTAAAAGAGCTTTACCTTCAATTGGAAAGTACACGAATAGATTAATTTTTATTCGGATTTTTTGACGTTTATTTGAAAACTCACCGCATAATTCAATAAGGAATTAAACGCATCTTATTCAGGGTCAACCGATCTGCTGTGAACTTAACAGCCTCCTACTAAATTTAAACTAACATCAACTCCAAATCTAATGGATTAAGTCATAAATATGATAATATCTATATTCAGCTTAATGAATAAAATGCTATTCAAAAATATTAAAGCATTTAGTGGCTTTTCGGTAAATGACTTGCAAAGAGCAAAAGAGTTCTATGGCCAGACTCTAGGCCTTGATGTTTCAGAATCCCATGGCTTATTGAACTTGAAAATTACGACTGGGGCCAATATACTGATATATCCAAAACCTAATCATATGCCAGCTACTTTTACTATTCTTAATTTTCCTGTGCATAAAATAGAAGAAGCAGTAGAAGAATTAGGCAAAAGAGGTGTCCACTTCGAAAACTATGACGATGATAATATTAAGACGGATGAAAAGGGCATTTTCCGCGGTGAAGGCCCGAATATTGCATGGTTTAAAGATCCTGCAGGAAATATCCTGTCAATATTGGAAGAGAAGTAATTCCGTGGAAAATTGAGCCAAGTGAAAGCTATTAGGTTAATTTCTCCCATAGTTGCCTATTCCAATTTCAGATACAAAATTAATGCATATCCTTTCATTGATAGCACTATCCCCGGAATTATGTTTTGATTTAGTAAGGCATTAGCAACAATTATTTGTTGTACTGATTGTAATTTTTTTAAATTCATTTACATCAACTTTTGCTTAAGCCATCAGGCTAGCGATGCGATCGGTTCTCAGAACAGGATTATCAATTGAAAATTCCAAAATTGGATCATTAAATTCTATTAAAACGTTATCTTTCGTAACGATGGTTAACCTAACACGGGGGTGTTATTTCTTTCATCTCTAATTATTCGGTTCGTAGATATTGAATCTCGATTCCTTCTCGAGCGGGGTGGGGGTGGTGTTGCAAGACGTTCATTGTACTTAAACTATCATAAATTCTCTATGCCCCCCATCATCATGTGATTTTGAAGATAAAATCCTGAAGAAAATCTAAATACAAGGTTTCTTCCAAATGTTTTTATTTCCTTTGATTGGGAACCCATGATTCTATTTTTCATGCTGATGTCCATATTTTTGAACAAAATATTTACAATTTCTTTTCCTTTTACTAAGAATGATATCCTTCCTGCCGCCATCTTTACTTCTTGTCCCTCTAACATTGATGTTAAATCAACAAATTGACGACAAACTAAAAGATAATGTATGTTGAAATTACGCAATATTTGCTTAAAATCGTAGGTAAAGGAAATTTCAACTTAACATTTATCGTTTAATAGTATACAAGTAAAAATCACAATTTTCACAAACATAATACAGATTATCAAAATCTGAGCACAGTGTCATTATATCGTAGCATCGCGGACAATCAATTTCGTTTTCTATTATCTCCTTAACTTGCCCCTGCTCGACGATCTGACTCTGTTCAGAATTTTGCTCTAACTTCTGACCAGTTGTTTTCAATTTTGTCATGATCGTTATTATAATGGAAATAATTGGTTATAAACCTTGAAGACCCGTGCAGGGAGGGGGGGCTATAGTAGTTAAAAAATGCAATAATTTGAAGTTGAAATAGCAGTTACTAATATTAATTGACATATTCTATCCTTATTAATAGAAGGAACCTACTTGAATTTATGATAACAATAGACAAGATCCTCAAATATCAGATGGTTTGTTGAACTATCTCGAAGAGGTGGTCACTATACTAAGATAACTGTTTATCTGCATCAAATAATGGGAGACTAAAGTAAAAGGTTGCACCTGATTTGCCATCATTATTGCGAGCCCATATTTTTCCTCCATGTGCTTCAATTATGTTTTTAGATATATATAGACCCAACCCGGTTCCCTGGAATGAGCTTGTAGCAAATTTTGAAAAAAGCCTGGGTAGAATTTCAGGATCTATCCCCTGACCTGTGTCCTCGACACTAACAACGGCCTCATAACCAGTAGCTCCGCCAGTAATTTTAGCTCGTTTAATGGCAGAGATAGTAATAGTTCCTTCATTCGTAAACTTTAAAGCATTATTTAATAAATTATAAATAACCTGCTTTATCCTTTCTCTGTCTGCCACGATGATAAATCTACCATTTTTGCTTTTATCCAAGCGACACGCCAATTTAATTTTACCAGAGTTTTCTACTTGCTGTATGCTATTTTTGAATACTTCTATTATTAAATCATCTAGACATAATTGTTCCTTATTAAGTTTCAATGATTGTCCTTCAATCATCGTAACATCTAGTATATCTTGGGAAAGTCTCTGGAAGCGTTTAGCATTTTTTAGCAAAACATCCAACAAGTCCTTTTGTTGCTTATTCTCTATCTTGGTCTTTAAAATCTCTGCTACCGTTAATATTGGTTGGATCGGCGTACGTAGTTCATGTGCTGCTACGTTTATAAACTCTTTTTGTAATTTGTCTTGATGTTCTAATTGTTTATTAGCAATAGCCAGTCTATTGTTAGAAGTTGTCAAGAGAGTATTCGCTTCCCTCAGAGCTTGAGTTCTCGCATTTACGGTATTTTCAAGTCTATTATTCCAAGTTAAAACTAAAATTGCGCCGCCTAATGCGATACCTCCTATTGATACTACTATGATAGTACTGAAGATTTTTTGCTGATCGATTGCCTCTGCTACATTGCTTGCAAGATTATGTGCAGCGGTAACGTACAAAGTCAAAAAATGTCTTCCTTTAATGCTTACGGGCTCGTACGCCAGAGTATAGAGTTTTCCCTGTGAATTAATATCTACGATGCTGCTCGAATTACTATGCAATGAATTATAATAAAGTTGATTTAGATTTTGCTTCTCTGAGGAAGAGAATTGCGATGATAGGAAAGCTTGGTAATCATCACCAAATATATTTTTTCCAATTAAAGATGCGTTACTTGTGAATAA
>CAVPGE010000019.1:0-35267 GCA_963703885.1 uncultured Nitrososphaerales archaeon | reverse complement strand
AATGAACAAGAAAAGCTTTTCTTCAAACAGTCAATCACCAAATTCGGATGCAGAGTTAAAAAGAATAACAAAAACAAATCTTTTGCATTATACTGTACACATAAAATCTAAATAAATAAATAATTAGTTTAAGTTGTGCCGGACGTAGATATTTGGTTGTATCCATCCTGATCATAACCTTATACCTTTGTCCTGCGCTACAGAAAACCTAAACGACAACGACAACAGCATCATAAGTTAGCACCCCCTGTAAGTTCGTCATACATCTTTTTGCTTGCAGGGGTTTAGCTAACAATTTCGAATTTCGATCCTAAATTGGATATGTGAGGCTGTACACTTTTCGAAATCAGTGCATTACAAGAGGTCTTTTGAAATAATAAAGACAATCAGCCACTCCTATCTCTAACTTAAAGTGCATTCTAAACTTCAATATTCTTGATTTCTAATATTCTAAGAGAACCTGCCAATTAAATGGATTAAAAAAATAAATTGCAAGAAGAAAGTAGCCCAAATCAAAATCTTTCATATCATATCAATTTGATATTTAGACGTTCGTACCATAAATATTATAATCTTGCCAAGATTGTACAAGAATTGATTAGCCAAATTTTGTCAGTTATTTATATTGTCATGTCAACTATAATTTTAGTTTCAAGTTTTATGATATTTTCTTATGCTGATAACACAACTATAACAGCCAATTCCCAGCCCGATATAAACTCAAAATCCCTTTACAATAATCAAACCATCGTTCTTGGCAAGAATGTTAAGAATTTTGTGATTGTTATTCCTGACGAAGCACATGAATCACTGAACCAACAGAAGAGTCAACTTCCATTAACGGATCAACCTTACTTGCCGCAGAACCTCGTTTCTAATGTTGGAACTGCTGTTGTCTGGTTTAATGCCGATGTTGCTCATAATCACAAGATAACTCTTACTGATCAAAATAACAGAAGTGTATATGAGAATGCATTTTTCCCATTTAATGAAGCTTCAAAACCATTGACATTAAACAATACTGGGAAGTATACATATTTAGAAGCAGGTGCAAATAAAGCTGTTCCTAGTTTCTTAATGAATGGTACTATTACAATAAAGAATCTTACTTCTGAACTTAAATCTCAGAATGCTTCGGCTAATCAAATAAATACAGTAGGGGCTTTAATGATACCTGCAACTATGCTAGACAAATATGCATCGGAGTTAGCTAAGAATGGTTTTATTATTGATAGCCATTTTACATATAAGGATCTTAGAGGTGGACAAAAAGGTACAGGCCCTGAGCAAGCATTGATAACCTGGACTAGCCCTGAAGCAAATTTGGCTAAAATAATATCTGTTTTGAAGGAGGTAGTCCCTAAATTGCCCTACAGTTAAAAAACGATGATAAATGACAATCGAGTTTAAATTGTTGACTTCAGTTTACCGTAATGTGTCTTTATTTAAAATTAAGGACTAAATAAATATATTTTTATTGTATTTCTTAAATTGTTTGCACTTACCCAGTTGGAAAACTACATCTTCATTTATATCAAATTCAACTTTTCCTCCACGTCGACAACAGTTTTGGATGAAAAGAATTTATGCCACAGGGACTATGGTACTCCTGCGAATTGGAAAGTTCTATTATTGAAGAATTTCAATGGCAGTAAGACTTTTTACTGAACCGATAAATATCACCAAAAATTCAGGTGCAACTAGAGAAACAGAACTTGCTTTACTAGGATGAATTCCATTTAAATGTAGTTCCTATGCTTTATCATTTGCAACATGAACTCCACAAATGTTTTTCCACATACAATAAACTTGATGATTATGATTCTCTTTAAATATTCTCTTTAAGTAATGAATAGAACCAGTGACTATGATGTCAAAAGCTTGAAGCTTTCTACATGCAGAGACCAAACGCACCTACCTAAGCCGGTATTCGAGCTTGAAAAATAGTTTTAGCTTTACAATTATTGAATTCAAGTAATAAAATATTGCATTATTGCATTCAATTCAATTTAGACAGTTCGCAGTTAATAAATAAAATAAATAAAATTAAAGATCGATACAAGAATTTATTGTGAAATACCTGAGCAAGATGAAATATATGCGGATAATTTTATGATACTGTTCAGTATGGTAGAATGCTTATTCGTGTCAGGGATTGTTCTAGGTATTTTACTAACCTGTAATGTATGTAGTAATCATTCTATTTACGGAGGAACCCTGGAGCATAATATAGAATACAATATACAAATTCATAGTAACAGGAGCTTCGATAACTTTGGAATCGAAAAGATCTATAATAGCAAACTTGGATTTGAATGGTACATGAATATGTCGAATCCACAAGCTGATCCTTACCTATATAATTATCATAAAATGGGAAAGAATCCTGATGGTAGTTACAATATAGGAAGCTTTTCAAGATTATCAGTCTACTCAAAAGATGGAATTGGATATATTGAAGGGACTATGAGCACATACAATTTTACGAAGCTTGGGCTGACGGGATATTGGTATAAACCCAGCGATTGGAAAAATGTCGAGATCACAGGAGAATATCACTACAGAGGGGGAAAAGGACAAGGAATAACCCAATATGTTAGATCTGAGGACCATTCTGTTCTACATAATGGGTGTGGAGGATCGAGTTATAAGAACAAGATATACTTCAATGGAACAAGCAATTTCAACAAAGAGCAAACTCATCCATTATCTTGGAAATCCCGACACATAAAACATGGCTTTGGTGATCTTAAAGATCATTGGTTTCGTTTCAAGACTGTTGTTTACAATCTTCCCACTGGGCATGTCAAACTTGAGAATTGGCTGGATCCATTGAATAATAACAATTGGACAAAAATAGGAGAATATCTTGATCAAGGTGGCTGGGGAAAAAATGGAACTAAATGTGGCGGAAAACCTGATCAAATAATAACCTGGGGATCTCCAATGGTTACATTTAGGTGGGATGATGTTTCAATAGATTTTAGAAATTTATCCATAAGAGAAATAGAACCCCCACAATCCTAACACATTTAAACGATTAGGGACATGATTCCCTGTTTGATTTTTTATGAATGATATAGTGCCTAAGTAACTTGATTTATTGTTTCATTCTTGGTTTTTTATTAAATTGGTGAGCTTTACTATTCTCCTGATGGATATGCTTGACCCAATGGGTATAAAAGCCTAAAAATAATTTCAAATTTGCTTCACATAGGGCTCAGCACTATATCATAATTCCTCTGCTTAACATAACAACCAAAAATAAAAGCAGAAATTTGGAAAATGCATAGTGACTGTCTCGTACCATAGTTGAAGATAGCTATTATTACTAATCAAATCCCTCATAACAGACATGTATTCTTGTACCACAAAGCTTTAGTTCAGCATATTGAAATTTAATGGAATGAAGCAAGTGTACCTATATATCACACATCTAGCACTGGGATGCACATTATTTTTGTTTATGATTCAATCAAGTACAAAGTCACGTTATCTAAAAACCTGGTTTCATTAAGAAGCCTGATCAGATCAGATAATACACTCTATTACGAGCGTTTTTTTAACCAGTGCCCTACTTTTGGCCAGAGTTCTTTATGAGCATTTTTTCCTATCATCAGACCTACGTGTCCTGAGTTAAATTCAATTAGGTCCTTGTCGTGGCTTTCTGTTAGTGCATCATTTAAAGCCTTGCTAGAGTTTGGAGCAACTAAATCATCTCTTTTGGCTACAATATTGAGGAATGGCATATCAATGTTCTTTAGGTTGATATTTGTATCATTTTCATCATTTATTTTTTCTATTCTCATTTTACCTTTGATAAGTAAATTTTGTTTATAACAATACTCCGAGAATTCCCTGTATATTTCGCCTATTATTGGAGGACTGTCATATAACCATGTTTCTGTTGCAAAGAATTCTGCTATCTCCTCTAAATTTCGAGGTCGCTCAAAGAAATGGAAATATTTATGACTATATTCTATAGGGTTTCTAAGGATAAATGCAGCATTTAATATTGTCCCCGGTAGATTTCCAAATGCATTAAGAAGATAATTTTCTTTTATGGCTTTTGTCCAAACAGAAAGCAAAGAATCATCAAGATCGAAATCTCCTGGTGTAGCGATAGTTATCAGATTCTTTACTTTTTCAGGATGAATAGCAGCATACATAAGTGCAAGATCACCGCCCCAGCAATAACCAAGCAAAGATACTTTATCAGACTTTGTAATCTTTCTTATAAAATCAATAGATTTGTCGAGGTATCTATTAACAAAATGGCCTATCGTTAGACTCTTATCGTATACAGATGGTGTTCCCCAATCTGTGGCAAAAATATCAAGCCCTTGGTTAAGCAAATTTCGTGTAACACTTACTTGAGGTAAAAGATCCAGGATATAATGTCTGTTTATAAAAGCATAGATTATAAGCACAGGAGTATTGTTCTGATTCAGGTTATTTCCATTTTCAGCAGCGGCATTATGCGGTCTAATATAATGAAACAGCGAGTATTTTTCTATCTCGCAAATCTTCTCGGACGGAGTGCGAAATAAAGTATCTCTAATTGGCTCTATGAAATCATTATTCCATAACGATATTTTATTAGATAAGTGTTTATACATTTTTCCTAAGCCGGTAACTCTAGCTAATTCCGAATAGCCGGTAACAGTATCCGAAAGTGTATCAATGAAGTTTTTTTCTCTGAATTTTTTATCAAAAGCCTTACGGTACGTACTTCTTAAGATATTATCTAGACTCAGATAAATCCTTCCAAGACTTGTTGTATTGGGAAATTACATTCAAGTAGATTGGATAGGCGTCAGCAAAAGCATTAAACAATATTGGTTGAATCGAGTTGTATTTGAAAGAGCTTGAGCAAAAGCATTAAAAATATCTAGGAATGAATTATCGTAAAATGGAAAGGTACTCTGTGTGTACTCATTCGAACTAGAAGTTGTGGTCATGATAAAGTACCTAAGTTTTCGTTAGATATGAAGATTTATAACCTCTTATCATCGTATATTATAAAATATAGAGGAACCCGTAGCGAAAATAACACTTACTTGACGAGTCTAAGAGTGGACTTGTCCCCTTACATTTGTTGTTGTCCGATCTTTCTAAAATTTGTGCTGAACGTATTGAAACCTTTTGCCCCCTGACAAAATTGTTTAAACTTTGTACAGAACTACCGATGAGGTTAGCTGCTGCTGCTCACTATCTATAGCACATTCTTCTATAGTTCGTCGTCAAGGCCAGATTTTTGAAATAGCCTGGAGAACCCAACACGGTAAAAAGTTATACAGAGGAATAGAATAACTTGACTACAGAATAAGGGATAATGCTATATTCAACTTAAATTCTCCATCAAGATCATGGAAATTGACACGGGTTATGGAAATAGAATCAGAGGCCTGAAAGCAATAACATAATTGTAAGATTCAGATTCCAAAGCATTATCATTGTCATGCTAAGATGGTAAAAATAGTAGATATGATTTCATCTGCGGTATCGCATCCAAATAAGGCGCTCGTCATTTACTGGGGAAACGATGATCATCTCTTGAATGTTCCAGCAAGACGCAGTTTGTCTATGAACCTGCACGGCATTAATCAACCATTGAATTATTATGCCACTATGAAAACGAGCAAGAATTTTGACCGCGATATAGTTCTAGTTAATAATAAAGAGGATAAAGGCGAGATTTACTATCGCATTCTTCGTCATCTTAACCTGATGAGAATCTATACCGGTTTCAAAGAAAAGATACAAATTGCTACAAAAACTACTTTTCCAATAGGGGCCGGACTAGCAGGTTCAGCAGCAAGTGCGTCTGCAATAGCTCAAGCATTTGTAGGTCTATTTGACGCAGGTTTGGATAAATGTGACGTTTCCATACTCGCTAGGATGGGAAGTGGCTCTGGAGCAAGATCCGTTTATGGAGGATTTGTTGAATTACAAAAAAAGGATAATCTGCAATCATTTGGTAGACAAGTTTTTGATGAGAAGCACTGGGACTTGCGTGATATTATAGCCATGATAGATCCCTCTGTAAAAAAGATGAACTCCAGAGATGGAATGATGTTATCAAAGATGACTTGTCCCAAAAAAATTTATTCGAATTTTGAATCGGTGGCAGATCTTCATATCAAAGAAATAATATCAGCCATCAACTTCAAGAATATAAAAAAGCTTGGAGAATTTTACGAGAAAGAAAATCTACTTTTTAGAAAGGTCTGTTTGAACACAAGACCGCCACTAGACTACTGGTCCAGAATAACACAAGACGTCTTTTTGAAGGTAGCAATACTACGCCTTGAAGGTGTTTTGGCATATGCGGGGACGGACGCAGGGCCTAACGTTCATGTATTTACACTGCCTATTTATGCTAATAAGGTAATTGAAACGATACAGGAAATAAAGGGAGTAAATAATATCATTCATTGCGGGCCCGGAGAAGGAAGCCACTCAATTCAAGAACATTTGCCATCATAATAATGCACTACTACTTACTTTTCCTCGCTGTTTAGAAATTATTAGCGCCAAAAACTAAAGCAGAGATCGGCCTGTATGTCAGGCGATTTTTTCTCGCTTTTAGATAACTTGGATTGTTATAATAACAAAAGCTAAATACAATGTAACAGAACCGCTATACATGCAGGGACCGAATACTTGTTCTATTTCTACTCTTATTATAAATAAATTGCGGGTTCATAAATCGTAATTCTAGCGTTATCAGTTCCACCGAACCCGATGAATATACGGGTTCTTATTTTTCAGATTTGTATGTTGAATCTATAGGAGGACAAGCTCAGTGCCAGTAAAACTATCTACAGCCGTGGACAAATCATTTAGAACAAGGTCAATTTTTATTCCAAGTTGATGTGACGTGTGTCCGAATTTACCCTTGAACCGACACATATGATAAAGGAACCAATAATTATATTTGCAGCAAATGCGTATGCGATAAAATCTTGATTTACGTTAGATAGAAAATGTATTGCAATCAGAGGGGACCATGAACCAATTATCAAACCTCCATTGTACGCAAAACCTGATGCTGTGTTCCTTACTTCAGTCTGAAATCTTTCAGAAAGGAATGCAGGCATAGGACCAAAAGCTGTGGAAGCTACAAAGACTAGGACTCCGGTGAAGAACATTTTTTCCATTATGCTGTCAGATTGGTATATGCCAATTACTGTTGGGATTGCAAGAATAATTGCTGCTAAACCGAAAAGGGTAAGAGTCTTCATTCTACCGATAAACTGACTTATTGCTCCTGTGAGTACGGTACCTATGAATGACGAAATTGTTGCAGCGATCATTATGCTTGCAACATCTTGCCTGTCTAAACCAACATATTTTTGTAGGAATGTAGGCATAAATCCTATAGAAGTATAATAGCTGTACATTAGGCCGGTCATAATTATTAGAGCTAGCAAAAGTGCTTGTCTATTTTCTTTTTCAGTTAATACCCGCAACAAGGGATTCTTTTCAATCTTGCGAGATTTCTTTTTTTCTAGCCAGATTTCTGACTCATTCATCTTAAATCTAATTAATAGAGATAACAATCCAGGTCCAATAGCCGTATAAAACATCAGTCTCCAACCAACTTCCACAAATGATTCTCCGGTGTATGTATGTGATACGATCTGATAGACTATGGATGCTAAAAGAAATCCAAATGTGTATCCACTTTGTAAGAAACCAGAAATCAATCCACGCATTGACTTGGGCGTAGATTCCATTGTTATAGACGATCCACTGGCCCATTCTCCACCCGCGAACAACCCTTGCGCAAATCTGAGAACTATTAACAAAATTGGTGCAATTATTCCTGCACTATTCCATGTTGGTAACAATCCTGTTAGAAATGTAATAGCTGATATACCGGTAATAGTAACCATCATAGCATTCTTCCGGCCATGCCGATCTCCAAAACTTCCAAACAGAGCACCACCGAGAGGTCTCATTATTAATGCGACGGTATATGTGGCAAATGTCGCCATCAGACTTAGAGTGGGGTCCCTTGTAGGGAAAAAGAGTTGATTGACTGATGAGATTACAAATAGCATCAAAACCAAATCATAACCATCAAGAGACCATCCTAACCAAGAAGCAAGGACAGTTATCTTTTGCGCCTTAGTTAGTTTATTCTTTACTAACAACTATAGTGCATCCATAAATTGATGTCTGCCTTATTGTAAAGATTCTAAAGACGAAAATTTCAGATTTTGTTCCTGTACTAATCCGTACATAATTACTAGGGGGATATTTTTTGAAAAATGCAACAATTCTACTAATCCACGTAATATTCTAGTATCTTAGTAACTGTATCTTCCGCTTCTGCTTTATCACCGTAACTTGTATTATAATTTAGTTGTTTATATCTCGTAAAGTCCATAGGTTGTTTCATTGAGGATAAACTCAAGAAGAAAAAAGAGTTTAGTTCATCCTACTGTCAATTCTTCATTCTTTTTGAATTGACTGGTTGAGTGGACCGCATAGATTGCACATGCAATTACAGCTCCCTGTAAAATTTTACTAATCATATCTAACGACCCGATGTCTTCTTGGACCCCAACTATTGGGAGACCTACAGTCCTAGATGCGATATACAAGATTATCAAGCTTACCGAGCCTATAATTGTAATCAAATAAGGGGTGACTTGTTTATGCTTTGTCCTGATTATCCATACAGTTAGAGGAATGTAAGCAACCGCTACGGCACCAAAGAATATTGTTTCTAATTGTAATCCCATTACCTCATTTCCAGTTGCTTGCGTAAGCTCTCCGAATGCTTGGTAAGTTGCTGCAAAATAAACTCCTGCAGTTGAGAGCATCAATACTGCTAGGAGGTATATAACCTTGTCTTGTTTCATAATTCATTAGCCTAAACTAGTTCTTATAAACATCAAGTCTATAGTGCATTGCACTGCATACAAGCCGGCATTCCAAAAGAAATATTCCAGATTTAAGTTTTTGTTAATTTGTATGAACATTATTATACTAGGGTAATGGAAACAAGGAGACAAAAAGTAAGCCAACTGCCAGTTTACAATGAATGTAGTTTTGAAGGATATGATGCAAAAATGCTAATGTCAGAAACAGCAAAACTTCGTAAACTAATCACAAAGAGGGGAACTCTTGAAATGCTTATACCACTTTGCTGTTCAACAGAACCAGTAAGACACAAACAATTCAGACAATTATTGAACGGCTTCAGTAGTAAAACACTCGCCCTAAGACTTAAAGAATTAGAAAATAGTGGAATATTAGAAAGGCAGGCATACAATGAGATACCGCCTAGAGTAGAATACAGGCTAACCTCAAAAGGCCAAGAATTGGTAGAATTATTAATCAATTTATTGCAATGGATGCGAAAGTGGTCTAAAAAAAGAGTGTATTCGGAATCGAAATAGATTACTAATAATAACCTCTCTGTTGTTCTTCCAAAATCTAAAAATTCCAAAGTCATAATTGTCCCAATTTTACTCTATAGCAACAAAAATTCAACCTGGCATGTAGTATCAGGATGAATAAGCTAGAAAAACCTAATTAAAAATGATTTCACAATTGTGCACTGCATACAATTAAGTTAAGTATTACAATGTCTAATGAATCAGTATGTTACTAATTTCTCCCAGTCACGTGAGGTTAGAAAATAACATTGGATACACTAGCGGAAAATAGATATCAGTGTTATTGGTGCGGGGGAATAATTCATTTCGAATCAGATACGACACGTTCCAAAGGACATCAGATACCATTCAATGAAGATAGTTCCATACACCATTGTCCTAATCGACGAGGGCCAAAATATTACCACCGAGCCCAGTGACCTTGACTTGCGCAGATATTGACATACAGCTTTTTCGTCTGCGATGAGAATAGAACGATGAAAATATAATGAAGTGGTTACTGGCAAGACAGTATACGAGAAGTCACATGACTTCTAACGATGAACCCTAAGCAGATAATTTGTCAGGATATTTGATTCTTAAATTTCATCTCTCTCATGAAAATGTTACAAGGCTGCAAAAATCAGGTTATAAGTTTGTCAGAGTTCCGCATCATATCTTATGTAATGTCTTTTGACTTTTGATTGCTTATGTCTATACTAATTTCATGCATCGCCTTTCAATAATTAATTTAATTGGTCCACTTGAAATTTTCAAAGTAACCAAATGCTGCCTAAGTGTATTTGTAACTTTCAAGTGAAACTCTTTTTCTTTTGTTACAGATGGATTAGGGGATTGACCGGGTTCGGTACCTGGACTCCTTCTGTTTTGTAGTAACCCTGTGAGCCATTTTTTTCTTCAAGGAATCACTCATTTGGTCGAACATTTTTGCCAAATCCCACCCACTGTTGGCATAACTGGTTACTGCATGTGTGGAGATTATGTTTGAATCAATCTCGTATCTTTTTCTAGCCCCTTGAATTTCTCTTATCTTCAGCCGGCATCGTGCTTCTTCTATATCCGGGTACACCGTTTTTAGCAATTTTACTATATTCGCAAATTTGGATTTGGCCAGCTCAGCATCGAGTGGGTCCTCCGGCAAACCAATAAGAAAAATCGGAATGTCTTCTTCCACTTTTTCCCCCAGCAATGAGATCACGTCTCTATAAGTGATTATTCCTTGTACTTCTTCAACTACTTTTATAATGCAATATGTTGAATTTTGAGACACGATCAAATCCGTTATCGACTGCAGAGAATCTTCCACTTCTGAGCTTATAACATTCTTGTTAGCTATCCCGGTTACGGCAAGATCAAGCCTATCTTGGGTCTCATCGATTCCAAGTGACTTTCTGCCGATCCTTTCGGAGCGTAACATGACCTCTAAGATATCTTTGGAAGTTATCATTCCTACCAGCCGACCTTCTTCGGCAACTGGCAAGTGATCTATTCTCCTTCTTTTCATAATTGCCTTTGCGGAAGCGATCTTGTCTGCCTTACCTACGAAGATCGGATTTGGAGTCATGATATCCGATGCGTTTGTTTTTCGGATGTGAGTAACTAGCATACAATTTCGGATTGCCTCTACAATTTTTCTAGCTGAAACCTGACCTATGATTTCGTTTTTCTCCACTATCGGAAGTGCTCTGAGTCGATACAAACTCATAATACTTGCAGCTTCCGCGGTTCTGCTTTGAGAATTAAGAGTTGGTATTATTTTTCCTAATGTGGTTGGATTTGCTGAAGTAATGTTTCTAATGCCTAACAAGTCCCTTATATTCAGCACTGCGACCTTGCCTGATAGAGGTATGAATACGTCATATGAATTCTTATCGATAAGGATTCCAATCATTTGTGAGATGGAATCACTCGCTCTGGCAGCAACTTCAGGTTCGATGAAACTATTGACTGGAGTGTTACGCAGATCATTGAAGCTTTGATACAATTCCGATATTGGCATTTTTCATAATATCTCGTGGTACACCTCCTTTTATATCATGTGCCCATAGTAGTGGAAGAATTTAAACAAAAATATACTGGAAATGACCAATCAAAAAAATAGCAACATCTATTTTCAACTAAGCTCGTTCGGACCTCCTGTTTGAATCGTCCTGCAGGTGGTGAACGTTACCACACCATGAAATCTTTGCCTGAAGTCTTCATAACTACATCCCATGGGGTGAGAATGCTATTTTCAAATAATAAGAATGGAGTAACGACACTCATGAGCAATTTGGCCGCTATACTTATAGCCAAATCATCGATCTTTACAGAAGCCAAATCGAGATTTAGAGTTCCTACTTTAATATCAGCTAGCTCTTTGCCTTTCATAAACATCATTCTTGCATCTGGCGAGAATAAGAACTCGAGAATCTTCCTATCGTTAATCACGAATCTATCATTTTCTTGTCTTACAATTATATTTCGAATGTTACTTGAAAGCATCAAGTCAATAACACCTTTCAGATTTGTTTCTGTCGAGCAATTGATCATTGGGGAAGAAATGAGCTTGGAAGATCCTGTTAGTCTTGCATCTACGATAAGAGACAAAAGGTCCCTGATGGATATTGCTGTCGTTATCTCGCCTCCAATGGTTATGGGTACAAAGGCAAATTTAGTCTTACCAAAAATTATCATTACCTCGCTTAGAGGTACATCTGCCTCAACGCTTGTGATGTCGCGATCCATGAGTTCTGATGCGCTTACCTTAGACCAATCAATATTTTTATGAGTATTCACATAGGCGAGAATATGCTTGCTGCCAATCCTTCCGAGAGGTTTCTTCTCATGTGTAACCGCCAAGCCGTCAACATAAATTTGAGGCCCTATCGCCAAAAATGTTGCAAGTTGCGATAATGGTGTTTTACCGCTAATATCCAACAAGGGTCGTCTGAATATATGTGGGACGGCTTCCTGGATTGAGGTGTCTTTGAGATATGATAGAACTCTTCTGCTCAAGATTTTTCCTTATAAGTATGCTTCTTAACTCTCTTAAAGAGTTCGCTATTGGGTTTTCATTAGGAATCCCGCTTCAATTCTAATAAAGGGACAGCGCCTTATCTAATGGCGATGGCTCCTGTAGGCAATTTGAATAGAAAAAAGGATCTTTTTGAAATATGGGCACTGGATCGACCTGCTAGCATGCTGGACGTGATGAGGAAGATTGAAAGATCTTTCCAATTCCAAGACCCGATATTTTTCATAGCAGATTGTCCTTGTCCACCAGGCTGGAACTTGGATTCTTGTTCGATCATAAGAGTGTCCAAATTGGCAGTCTTGACCGGGATTTGGCCACTAAAATAATCCATTTCATGGAAGCATGCCATATTCAATAAATCTAAAGGCAAGAAGAAAACGAGTGGATGAATTCCAAAGAGTGCAACGAAGGTTCGAATATCTCTTTTTCCCTAGAAGTAATGATTTAGTCATTAATAAAATTCAAAAAAACTTTGACGATTACTGGTCAGGATTGCAAGATTAAATTGGGCGCTTCAACTGAACTAGGAGAAGTCCGATTGTATGATCAGTATCAGATGAGGTTTAATCATTGTGGATACAAAATAGATAAGCATAGCGCATTTACATCCATTAATCAATTCACTGCGCTATTAAGTTCTTGGCAGCCAGCTGTCGTTTGATAGTTGGATATATCTTATTGCGTCGAAGAATAAATTTAGCTAAAAAATTGTGTAAAATTTATTCATAGTATGAACATATAGGCGAGAGAACAGATGCACTGTACTGCAAACAAAATAAATGCACAAATAATATGGACGTCTTTCGTATTACTATGGGAATAGATTCGTTAATCGTCTCAGATTTTATGAGCAGGGATGTCAAGACAGGACAAGAGTTTCAAACAATAAAGGAAATTTGTAAGACTATGAATGATAACAATATTGGAAGTGTTATTATCCTTACCAAAGATAATAAACCAATAGGTATAGTGACTGAAAGAGACATAGTTAATGAAATTGGAAGTTCCGATTCGTTTGCTGTGGATGCACCCATTTCAAGAATTATGGGCAGAGTCTTGATAGGAATAGGGGAAGATAGTAGCATCAGACAAGCGGCTGAGACAATGCGATTAAATAACGTTCGTAGACTTGCGGTAATGAAAGAAGAAAAGCTGCTTGGAGTAATTACAGACAAAGACATATTCAGAGCTCTCACAAAAGACCTAAACATGACCTCTGACATAGTCAAGAGTTTTTATGGGTAGACGTACAAATGAAGCTGTTTGACAGGCTTTGACCAAGAGATAAATCAAGGGACTGAAACAGAATGCAAGCTACATTATGTAGCTTTCTCAGCTTGATATTATAGCTCGATGTCTACGGAAAATTTATCTTCTTTATCCTCATATGCAGAGTATTTTTTGCTGCAGGAATATGCAATTTGTAAATGCTGAGGATTCATCAAGGCATTTGGATCTGTCGACTTATTCAGTCAAACTCCAATTGTTCTATGATATCAATTGAGGTTTGAGCATTCAGTAAATGAGTCAACCGGCTATTCTATTATTAGCAGAATAAACAGTCGGGCTCAGTCGTGCCTTTATGATTAAAAGAGCCATGCTTAAAACATACCTCCGCTATTTGGAAATAGAGGATTTAGCCATTGTAGATTTTCCTAAAACAACTGGGAATCATGCTAACAAAAGTAACCCCAAAACAAGTTACTGCCGTCATTGTTTTCGGTTTAGTGCAAATATCTGTAATATTCTAGCATGGTTTCAATCTCTTCATCTCGATTCTCTAACCGTACCTTCCTAAATTCCTCTCGATACCATATGAAATCTAGTGGAGTTATTATCCCAAGTGGTCGATCAATTCCATCTTTATTTTCAAGTACTAGAAGATGCCTAACATTATTTTTTAAGAACAGCTCACCTACAAGTCCTGCTGGAGATTTAGAATTTGCAGTAATTAGAGGAGAGGATATAATATCTCGAGACATTATTGCATTTATATCCTCATGCTCACGAGCAAAGACCTTTCTAACAATATCTCGTTCAGTAATTATGCCTACAGGTTGGCTCTTACTATCAGTTACCAAAAGAGAACTAATGTCTTTGTCATTCATTATCTTTGCTGCTTCTCTAGCGGAAACCGTGTTTAGGACAGTCTCTAGCGGCCTTAAAATGAGATCACCTACAGTTGTATTCATATTATTAGGTGTATTGTACAGTTCTTTATTCATACCGCTATGAAGTTCTGATACTCGGTTATATTTCTACTTAGAAATGTTAAATCGTTTAAATCTGGTTCTTAAATCCTATCCACTCTACAGCTATCCTGTTTCGATTCCTATCAACTTTGAACTTCACTCCAATCATTTTTTCAGTTACGAGTATGTTAGCCTGAACATGATCTGTAAACTCTTCTACTGACAATTCGGTAGGACCTTTTGCCAATGCAGCAATTGGAATGATCTGATCACTCATGTATCGATCAAGAGCTGCGCCAGAATTGATCGTGGAAACAAGTCGAAGTGCTGTAATCCTTCCGAGGTTCTCTACACATTCAGCATTAGTCGCGCTGTGAACTCGCCGGCAATTTTAATTGCCGCTAGATGTTGAGCCAATATTCCAGGACGGGCCTAGTTTTTCTAATATTAGTAACATGAACAGGAATTAGTGTTAGTGCAGATAGACCGACTACAGTCCTAAGAACTTGCCCGTGACCGATAGAGCCATTTCCATACCTCCGCGAGAGGCCCATGATAAACACGATTTATTTCTGATTAATGTGAGGACATACATCATTTACACCTAATGGTAACGTTAATACACTAGAGGACATAAATTTCTACTTTCAATCCCGTGTTTATTTCGTTAATAGAGTAGATTTTAGTGAAACGGAGTGAAGTAATAATAACATCAGATGCATTTGATTATATTGCACTATTCTCTTCTACAAATATGCCGAAGGAACTAAACAATTCTGAATCTGGAGGTAAAGACTTGACAAGTAAATCATAGTTCAACAAAATCACTTTGGTTATTCCTCAGAATAATATGTCCATACTTCATTTCAATTTTAGCTCCCTAGTGTACGTATGACATTATCTTCAGGATGAATAACAGAAATAGTCTTCAATTAAAGGCCTACGCGAGCCAAATCTATGATGATGCAATAGCTACTATGATTGCCACATTTTTACTTTTATTTTTTAGCTCCCACCTGTCGCCCAAAACATTCGATGTGTGAATGTCACCGAACAATATTGCTACGTTTTTATCATCCTCATGTGCTCATTGAATGAGCATCTCAATTAGAAGCCCCAATGTCTGCTACTTGAATCCATATTTCGTTGTCCCATTCCCCGTATCAATCATTCCTCTTGTACTGATTATTCCTCCAAATAAAATGACTTTTTTTGCACTTGAGTTATATGCCATTGAAAATGTGGCTCGGTGATGGACCTATGTCTTGCTTTTGTGTCCATCCCCCTGTTTCTATAACTATATTTCCAAATAATCAAGTCATCTTCTTATTAGTTACTGTATAATCATATTCGTTTGAAATTTAAATTTAATTAAGTAAATTCTAGAAAAGCATTTACAGACAGGTAACGACTTTTGTGTTCACACAGATTTGTACTTATATTTATCCTCATAAGATTCATAATAATTAGGTATACCAATGTTACTAATATTTGCGAGTCTGGCTTCTGTCAACTATTTTTCTCATTATTGTCAAAACCATGCATACAATTAAAAATGAAAGTTGTGCAAGCTGAAGATATGATTAGTACTAAACAGCCGATGTCGGTTAGCATTATCTCAGAGTGAATTTGTTATTAGTAGCGGAAATATGACCAGCCAATCTATGTATTGATAATACGATGTACTAATTACTATTACCATGTTCTGTATTTCTGCATAATCTCTATAACCTCGTCATCACTAACCTGTGAAAAGTCTTGATAGAATAAACCTACAGCTCCAAACATACTCGGTACGTGTAAAACTATGACTTCATTTACAATTCCTTGCAATTTTTCGATTGTATCAATTGGAGCTACAGGCACAGCCACTATTAACTTTTTGAGTTTTTGAGTTTTGAGCCATTTAATAGCTGCAAACATTGTAGTACCGGTTGCTATGCCATCATCAACTAGAATCACAGTCTTGCCTGCAAGGCGATAATCCTTATTTCCCCTAAATTTTATCAGACGTCGGTCTATCTCTTTCGTTAGTGTAGAAACACTGTCAAGGATATACTGTCTTGGTATGTCTAACCAGCTGGTAACATCTTCATTTGGAATAAATCTTCCATCATGCGTGACGGCGCCTATCGCAAATTCGGGATTCGAAGGGTGTCCTACTTTCTTTGCCAAGACTACATCGAGATCTACCCCAAGACTGTTAGCTATTACATCTCCAGTCACGACTCCTCCTCGTGGTATAGCTAGCACTATTAAGCTTGTACCCCATTCCTCCTTTAACCATTCGAGCTTTTCTGCAAGCAATATAGCAGCTTGCGTTCTATCTTCAAAAACGCATTTCAATTCAACTTGAGCATTATCATCGTTCAATTATATATATGAAAGGTACATATGCATTGTACGCCTGAACACTCACACCAACTCATTGATAGGCCATCATGTTTAGGTTTCAACACTCTGTCAGGATACTCGGTCAGGATAATAACACTCAAAGCCGTCATATCCTTGCTGCTATCCGTTTCAAATGATTCGAAAAGGTATGAAGCTGTACTTGCCACGCAATATGCCATGGGACCTAGCGTATTACCATTTCCACCAAGAAAAGATGGCGAATCTATTTCTATAATCTGCTTACCCTACTCGAAAGAAAGTTCTGTTTTGAACTGATAAACAGTAGTTGGGCCAAGATTCCATTCCCCTTGCAACTTGACGAGTCTAAGAGTGGACTTGTCCTCTTACATTTGTTGTTGTCCGATCTTTCTAAAATTTGTGCTGAACGTATTGAAACCTTTTGCCCACTGACAAAATTGTTTAAACTTTGTACAGAACTACCGATGAGGTTAGCTGCTGCTCACTATATATAGCACATTCTTCTACAGTTCGTCGTCAATGCCAGATTTTTGAAATAGCCCGGAGAATCCAACACGGTAAGAAGTTATACAGAGGAATAGAATAACTTGACTACAGAATAAGGGATAATGCTATATTCAACTTAAATTCTCCATCAAGATCATGGAAATTGACACGGGTTATGGAAATAGAATTAGAGGCCTGAAAGCAATACCATAATTGTAAGATTCAGATTCCAAAGCATTATCATTGTCATGCTAAGAGGGTAAAAATAGTAGATATGATTTCATCTGCGGTATCGCATCCAAATAAGGCGCTCGTCATTTACTGGGGAAACGATGATCATCTCTTGAATGTTCCAGCAAGACGCAGTTTGTCTATGAACCTGCATGGCATTAATCAACCATTGAATTATTATGCCACTATGAAAACGAGCAAGAATTTTGACCGCGATATAGTTCTAGTTAATAACAAAGAGGATAAAGGCGAGATTTACTATCGCATTCTTCGTCATCTTAACCTGATGAGAATCTATACCGGTTTCAAAGAAAAGATACAGGAAATAAAGGGAGTAAATAGTATCATTCATTGCGGGCCCGGAGAAGGAAGCCACTCAATTCAAGAACATTTGCCATCATAATAATGGCACTACTACTTACTTTTCCTCGCTGTTTAGAAATTATTAGGGCCAAAAACGAAGGCTGAGAGATCGGCCTGTATGTCAGGCGATTTTTTCTCGCTTTTAGATAACTTGGATTGTTATAAGAACAAAAAGCTAAATACAATGTAACAGAACCCCTATACATGCAAGGACCGAATACTTGTTCTATTTCTAGTCTTATTATAAATAAATTGCGGGTTCATAAATCGTAATTCTAGCGTTATCAGTTCCACCGAACCCGATGAATATACGGGTTCTTATATTTCAGATTTGTATGTTGAATCTGTAGGAGGACAAGCTCAGTGCCAGTAAAACTATCTAAACCGTGGACAAATCCTTTAGAACGAGGTCAATTTTCATTCTAAGTTAATGTTTAGTTGTTTATATCTCGTAAAGTCCATAGGTTGTTTCATTGGGGATAAACTCAAGAAGAAAAAAAGAGTTTAGTTCATTCTACTGTTAATTCTTCATTCTTTTTGAATTGACTGGTTGAGTGGACCGCATAGATTGCACATGCAATTACAGCTCCCTGTAAAATTTTACTAATCATATCTAACGACCCGATGTCTTCTTGGACCCCAACTATTGGGAGACCTACAGTCCTAGATGCGATATACAAGATTATCAAGCTTACCGAGCCTATAATTGTAATCAAATAAGGGGTGACTTGTTTATGCTTTGTCTTGATTATCCATACAGTTAGAGGAATGTAAGCAACCGCTACGGCACCAAAGAATATTGTTTCTAATTGTAATCCCGTTACCTCATTTCCAGTTGCTTGCGTAAGCTCTCCGAATGCTTGGTAAGTTGCTGCAAAATAAACTCCTGCAGTTGAGAGCATCAATACTGCTAGGAGGTATATAACCTTGTCTTGCTTCATAATTCATTAGCCTAAACTAGTTCTTATAAACATCAAGTCTATAGTGCATTGCACTGCATACAAGCCGGCATTCCAAAAGAAATATTCCAGATTTAAGTTTTTGTTAATTTGTATGAACATTATTATACTAGGGTAATGGAAACAAGGAGACAGAAAGAGAACAAATTACCATGGATTAACCTCAAAAAAACAATTTATCAAATACGTATTTTTTCGGTGCCGAATAAATTCTCAAACTACAACATACAAAAAACTAAAAATGGTATAGGCATATTTAATTCATGGGTAATTTTATGAAACGAACTCAACACTAATATAGTCAAAATAAGGCTGACGTCTCCCCAGAGACTATATCTTGTAAATGCAATTTTGTTCGTTACCAAATACTAATATAGCAGATTATTGAACCCTTCTATATGCAGGGACCAAACCCCCTTCAGCTCAGCTAGAAACTAATTGAGCCCAATTAAGGTTAGAACGATTACCATGACAATTTTATTCCATTATTAGATATTATAGAATCAAAGAAAATTAAGTCCAGAAGAGCACAATTGGAATAGACTTTACCTGCCGAGACTGAAAGTGATTAATTCGTCATTTGTTCTGTTCTGATATTAAGTTTTGATTGTGTACGAGTTGTTGACATACTAGATTGTCCGTACCACCAAAAATATTATTATTTTGTAGATTTACCTCTTTGCTGTGAATAGACCTCAATTAAGACTTCCCGAAGAATTTTCTTTACTTCTACTCCGTCCAAATGTGTTTCGTCAGGGGTATCAATCATGCTGAGACGCTCATACGCATTTTTCGCTTTTGCTTCGAGCTCCTTCTCCATCTGCGATACTCCTATTGACATGAGAAGGTCCAACTGACTTGTTGCACTCTTATGAAATTCCTTCCTGAGCTCTACATCTTGGGAAACATTCATTGCTGAATTAAATATTCCCACCAGTAACAAATAAGCACCCAAAGGGATAAATGCTTCTGTTATGACCCCGAAAGGTGGAAAAATCTTGTACTGTAAAGTCCCAATTTCAATAGAACTAAAGAGTATCACCAAACCCAGGGCAGAGAGCAAGAGGTACTTACTGATGTTACTTTTTACTACCAAAGCGGACGCTGTCCAAAATGACAAGCTAAAAAGTAATGCCCCCGACTGTTTTGTGGCACTAAAAGTCAGTACATATATTATTCCAAAAGTAATTGGCGAGCAGAGCTGGAATGCTGAGAATATATTCCCAAAGGAGGATTCAAAAGGGAACAAATAGTAAAAGAGAGGTATACTCATTAGGGTGAAATATTTTGCCCTTCATATTTTTTATCTATAATGACTTAGGAGTACCAGAGTAACTATCCAAATTGTTAGAAAAGAAGTTACAGAATGCACCTTGAATATAGTTGCCAATAATTCTCCGTGAAACGTAGCCGTGAACGAAATCACTATAAAATGGACTGCATATGGCTTTACTTCTTTAACATAAGAACGTGAATAGTAATACTCAAGATAGATTAGTGATACCACGATAGTTGAAGTAATTAAAAAAAATGATATCGTGTACATCATAATTGTGTAACTTTTCTTAGACCTTAGCCATACCATGAACATATAGACTAAAGGTATTAAGAATATTAACGCAGAAATGTGGGTGATATAGGTTAACACTTGTAGTAGACTTAAGCTAAATTTGTTTACAATTAACATCTGGAGAATAATGACAAAAATCAGAAAAGCGATTGAAGAAAAATTCGAAGGCATTGTTAGAGTTCGTTCAGTTAAATTGCGTAAAACTGGTATGGTATCTCAGGCTGAAATCCATATAGAAACTGATGGGACCAGGCCACTTAAAGAAGTTGAAATGATTTTGCTTAACACAGAATTACATGTTAGGTCAATAATTCCAACAATGGATAAAATTTTGGTAATCCCTCATCCTGGTTACTTCCCATAGATGTTGAAAACGAATCTGTATAATTGACTAAATACCACTTTTTGCAAATTATTGAACGATACGTGATTTATTATATCTATTGATATAATTAGGAATGTTTATTGTCTTAGAGATAATTACAGGCTGTTCTCGGTGGAGGTATACGTCATGGCTGGTTCCACTTTATCCTACTAACCTTGAAAACAGAAACTGGTTATCATATTACTCCGAAGTATTTGATTATGTAGAAATCGATTCAGCTTTCTACAGAATACCCCCCAAATAAATTGTACAGAATTGAGCGAAATGCCACTATATTCAATGTAGTTGCGATTCTCTAAATAACATACTTTAGGGATACCTTATCTTTCTAAAACAAAAACTATCGTTAAATAAATAAAAAAGTCACTAGAGATGAGTCAAAACAGCAATGTCCCGAGCAAGATATATTTCTGACTATTAATAATATATTCCCTATGTATGGTGGATGCCGGAGATGATATTGCCGAGATTGAAGTTGGCCATAATCTCTTTTTCTTTAGTTAGCATAATCATACCTAATTTTAGGACCGTATACGTCCTTGATGTTCCTACGGAGAATGTGAGGAACGACAACAATGACACTTCAAACCAGCAGAAGTCTTCAGACTCAGTGTTAGAAAAAATGAGATTGATAGCGCAATTGAAACCAGAGGAAAACGAGTTCTTGGCAAATGACGGATACTATCAGGTCCAAAAATTCGGCTTCGTTGCGAGCAACGGCAGTGAAATCTGTCCCTTAAATAACTGCATATATAGCGTGGAGAATACTCAATTCAGACCAAATTCTCCAAACGTCGGATATGTATTTGAAGGTCGATTAACTGTTACTACCGTAGAAGATGGTATGAAGAAATTAGAGTATTATTATTTTAATGTCGGTTTTAACAAAACAAGCGAAGAGGAGAGAAATGGAACGAATATCCAATTCTTAGAAGCCACATTTGGATTGGGAAAATTTAGTCTTATTCCAGGTATCGACTATAATATAACAAATGCAACATTACTTTTAGAAAAAAAGAACCCATCGTTGACAATCTATGGCGAAAGAACCCACTGAGCATCATTAAATTTTCTCTAAAATTATGATTTTTCATTTATTTGTACAAACAAGCAGATTGGAACTTGAGCAATAATGACCAATGCCCTTGGGTCCCAACTATATATTTCTGTATCGATGAGTTACTAATTACTAGAAACTTTAAATTGATTAGAATACATTAAATTATCATTTCCTTTCAACTAAACTTATAAAAAAACTACTGACATGCAAAATGTAGTAATAGATATTTGGAATGCATTAGAATCTTCGATATATCCTAATATCTGCATATGGACATTACGGTTCTCCGTATATCCATCAAATCAGCTACATGAATTTATGATAAATAATAAATAATATAGATTTTATTATAACAAAAAAATTAGTTAAAGGCGGATAGATTACTTTTTAATACCTTTTTTAATATCTATCACACTTGTCGTTGTTACTTCGTGTATGTTGTTACTCCAATTGAAAAGTCTCTTACACTGTCTCTTGCAACATTCTCAAATGTCTTTGCAGCATTAGTATTTATCCTTGAGAATTCTTTCACATTATCTCTTGTATGCTGTACTGCTGTCTTGAATACTTCCATATTTGCGAACGCTGTATTGTTTACTAATCTACTTGCTGCGATTGTGCTATCTGCAATATTGCTTACTAGTCTCGCATAATTCTCTGTAACTCGTCTTGGTGATGCAAAATATCCCCACGATGAACTTTGAATATTTTCAATGAATGGCACCCATGCAGATTGCAATGAATTGATAATCTCTTTTTGTGATTCTAGATAACTATCTGCAATATCCTTTGTGGCTTGAATGCTTTGTTCTTGATATTGATTAACAGCTTGTGTAAATCTTGGAATCTCTCTTTTTGCCTCATCTACGGTTCTTTGAATGTTATCTTTTGTTTGATCTATTGCCTTATTGACAGATTGTTTTACTTGCTCTTGGTTTTCAGATACTTCATTATTATAAGAAGTAAATTCGGTTTCTTTTACGTTTTCTTTCTTTGACATACTATATATATGTCATTCAAGGTATATATACTTTGGTATTAAATACCATTTAATACCAAATAAAGCCATAAATTGGATGCATTTTGCAACCCACGGTACTATTGGAAATATACTATCTGCATATTGATTCCTATAATGATAGTAGTGTGTTACAAAACGTTTGTAATCTATTCATCTTGCCATTTTTTAACAATCTTGTGAGCCATCAGCCTTCTTGGCAAATGTGATATACCATGTTCCGTTGAAATTCTCTGAGATTGTACTGCCATCAGGTTTTTCTGTTACCCCTTCAGTTTTTTACCAACTTAAAATTTTTCATCAGCCTCGTGAGAAGGGAAACTAACACTCATGCATACAGCAATCGACGTAGCGAAAGTAAGAAACATGATAAAGTACGCCGACGTAAAAGAAATGTCCCAAGATAAATTTTATCCGTAGCCCCTGAAAAGGCTAGACATTTGATGTAGGTAATGTAGGTAATGTAAACATTTTAGTGCGTTAGTTATAGTTATTTTCTTAAATAAATTACAAAAAAGCTTGCTACTGCTGATAGAGTAAGTCCTACTGACTACAGTGTTTATTCATTGCTTCGAACGTACAATACGAGACATCATTCGATGCCCATTTAGGAGTTGTGCGAGACATCATCTCCTTATGTGGGAATTTTATCGCGGATATATTAAGGATTGTGGACTATGGTTCTAGCAATAGTCTAGGCGGGAACGCTCAATTTCCATGAATCCTCTATTTCTTTAGCACACACATCACAATATTTCTCTAATATTACCGCTCCTTCAATATTATAATACGCTATTTTTGTTGCAACTTGTCCACAATGAATACAGAATCTTGAATTCTTTTCGGGATTCGCTGTAAATGGCTCTATACTTCTAAGCATTTTTGTTGTCGACATTTGTTATCATCTATCATATGGTGTAATTCATTAATAAATTAAATAAAAATGAACATTAGTCGAATATTTGCTTTCTGTCTATCTGAGTAATTGTTCACATTTCATTCATAAAATAATAGTGATATGGAACATAATGTTGAGTATATAATCCTGTGTAAAACATTAGATATACTTAAATCTCGTAACGTTCAGTAAGATCATGTTACTTAACAATCTCATCGGTAATGAAGATGGTCTTATATTGTAACCTTTTTTGATACTGAACTATTAACTAAAAAAGGCAAAAATAATAATTTTGATGACGAAAAATACTTTATAATATGTCAGCGTTGCTACTGGTGTTCCTCGTACTTGGCGCGTCGGGATTGTATTAATAACAATGATAGGCGCAATAAGAACTGTCCTGTATGCAATCTACGTGGAATAAACTCAATGCTAATATCAAAATAGACTCTACAGATTAGAACACAAATCACACATTATATTCTTAGAAATGGGTACTTGAATTTCCTAGAATTTAATGTCCTAGAATTTAATGCACAAAACTTCTAATAATCTACTGGCATTATTCCAAGTGCTGCTTTTCCGGCTTCTCGCTTAATTAAGGTAGCAACATATTGATCAATTCCAAGAGTGATTATTATTCCGGAGAAAAAAGAAGTAATAAGGAATCTCTATCTTCCAGGCATGTGGGAAGAATTTATTGCTATGCAGCTTGATATTGAAATTCCTGATGTAAAAAAAGTCCTGAAAGAACTTGATGTTTATAAATCTCTGAATATATTGTTGATTCTCAAATGTTTATTCCTAGTACAAAGATTTCCAAAAGTTTCAAATATAAAGAGTGCTATAATTGATTATGGAACCCCAGAATGATGAACTGCTGGTACAAAAACTGTGTGATGCTTTTAAAGAAGCTCGCAATAATGGAAAAATGCATGTAGACCTAGATGAATTCCATAAACAACATAGTGAATTTGAACCGAACGCAACGTTAGAAGTCTTGAAGAAAGAGGTACAAAAAGGCATTATTGAAATAGATAACAAGATAATTAGACCAACTCCTTTAGGTATCGAACGATGTAAATTGGATAAATCATTATATTCGTAAACAGTACGGTTAGAATAGGAATTATAATCTATACTTATAACTGGTAAATCTGACAATCATGAACCACTCGTGGAGCCCTTCCCAACATTGGAAAGATGAAACTCTACATTGACAGCCTAATACGACTTAAAATTTAGTTTATTCAATTGGAAATCTGAAAGTTGACCTTGTCAGACCCACTATTGGTATGTAGATTGATTGAACATTGCTACCAATATTTTCTATGAATTCAAACTCTCCTGTCAACTTATTTATCTCTATTAATTTCTTTGTCGGTTTTTCGCCAAGAATATGATAATGAGCAACGACGCCGCCAATAATGCAGGTATGAATAAAGATTATATTTTTGTTTTGTAATCAAAATTATTCTGTACCATATTATCTAACTTATTGATAAAACTCCGACACAAATCCCGAAGTCCGAAGTAAATCAAAGTGGTTCGAGTCCCACTCTATATGTGAATATCCAGATATAAATACATCAGGTTCAGGTCTAGGATCCTATTTACATACTGTAATGATCTACACAAGAAATTATGTAATATGAAAAGGTAACAGTCTAAAGTGGGGCATAAATATTAGTTACATTAAATCAAAGATTATTTTCGTCTGGACTCCAATAGGAAAAAAGCAATTTAATCTTCATCTCTGACTTTAAACATTCAGAATTCTTCAGTTAGAGCAGGGATTGAATCTATTTCATTCTGGCTGAACATTTTCTTTAGTTTGGTTTTGCGTTCTTGTAGAATTGTGTATGCTCTTTCTAGTTCTGGATCTTTCTCCTTTTTCAGTTCATTATAATTGCTTATTCTTCTTGCATTGTCTAAATCCCATTTTCTCTTAAACTCATCATAACTATCACTCAAAGTGAGGTCTCTCTTGATCCATTGCAGCACCTTCAACACTGGTATGCTTATCGAGTTTTCATGTATATCTGGATAGACAAGTTCTTCCCCTCTTCTTCTAACCGTCACGTTAAAAAAATTCTGGCTATAATATTTAGTTATATTTTCGTAATCTTCTACAGGCTCCATAAATGACTCAGAAATAAATAAATCTTCGACTAACTTTCTTATTGCATCGTGATTATGCTCTGGGATGTTTTTCAGCAAGTCTTCTATTGATTCACTTGTAACTAGATTCCCGTTCATATGATTTCATAAGATATTTGAACTAATTAATTATTGTAAATAAATAATAAAATCATTCGTTTTTATTGAATCATCATGACTTCAGTTATAGACTGTATCAATATTGATGAGTTAAATGAAACAATAGTAGGTCTTGAATTCGTTAAGGAATGAACTAAGACGATTAAAGGAAAAGGCCTTGATCTAAATTTGTTGTTATCTAAATTTGTTGTTATTTACTAAAACTACTGGCTTTCCATATTATTTGTATCATATCTTTATATTCAATCTTGTCAATCGAAAATTATGAATAACTATGTAACTAATTCTACTATCCTTGATTGCTATAACTTGTGTATTGCATGTTTTATAATTGCCATCAGACTCATGAGATCCCTTATCCGTCCCCTTGAGCCTCAAAAAGTTTAGTTTGGCCTGTTCCGTTTCAACTTACACAATCTCTTTTTCATCAATCATACCGAACCACAAAATTAGGTCAAATTTGATTCACGAACCACTGGCTAAAATATTATAAAACTTTCCTCTAGAGTAATGACATTCGTTTGTTGTGTAATACTATATTACCCAATAAAAGACTCGAAGTAGGTGCGGGAGCATTATCCAAATTACTTCACCTCTACCATCCCGATCTGCTATTAAGGTTTACTAAAGAACGAATCTTACTAGGTTTTAAAAATTGAGTTGAGCTTTAATTCTTTAGCTAATGGAACCAATTAGCAGAGTAGGAATTTGTATCCCATTTTCTACATCTGCTAATTTAATGAAGTCCTGCTGGCAACCCTTTAATTTAAACAATAATTTATCGCAGATTACTATAAATTCTCAACTATCTTTCGTGTTTCTTCCAAATTGAAAGCTTTAAGAGTTGTACTACGTATGTTTCCTAATGCTCCAGTATCTAGCAAGACAGACATAGCCTCATCATCATTGGGTAATTCCACAATCAAGACCAAATCATACTGTCCAAACGTATAAAATATATCATTTAACTTACCACCTTTCTTCTCAAGGTATGACTTAAAAGATTCAGCCCGCTTAATCGTGTCCTTGACATTTCTTATCCCTTGGTCAGTCCAATTTAACAATAGGATGTAGTGAGACATTCTAATGTATGGAATATTCCATTATTTTAATTTTTATTTTGATAAGGAATACAAGGTTAACCATTACTTTATCCTTTATTTCCGATTTTTAATTCTGATTATTATAGTAATAAGAATGCAGGCAATAATTTAATTGGATCTTAGAGTTTAAAGTCAATTAATTAGCATACATATGGCCTTACTAGGAGATATTTATCGATATTTTCGCAGTTGGTTTGCCAATAAACCTTCAAGATTTGGATGGATTATTAAAGATAAATTGGCTGCAAGTGGCCGAATAATGAGTCAGGGTCAACTGGATTGGGCAGTCAAGAAGGGAATTAAAAGCGTAGTCACTATAAGAGAATTCCCTTTTTCTGCAAAATGGTTCGAAAAACACCCGGAGATTGATTATAGAGATATTTAAGTGCAAGACGCTAGTGCGCCTCCGGTTGAAGAATTGGCAAATGTCATAAATTACATAGATAAAGAAATTCAAGATAGAAAACCTGTGATAATTCATTGTAATGGTGGTAGTGGAAGGACAAGCACTGTGTTGGCTTGGCTGCGTATTTAATGATGAAAGAAAAGATGACATCCGAACAAGCAGTCAACAAGGTGAAACTGATCAGGGGTAGAACTATAAGACACAAAAACAATTGGACACATTAAAGGAATATGAGAGAATGCTAGGCGAAAAGAGTCATTGATTTTGGCATAATACCTTAAGTAAATTTTTTGAATTTACTAGTCATGATGCTATTGCCGTTAGGCTATATAGATATCTCCGCTTTCTTCTATTACGAAGATTGTAGTTAGACTCATAAGAGATCCCTTATCCGTCCCCTTGGGCCCACTACCGTTTAGGTTAATACCAAAATTTCAAAATTCCCTTTAAAAGAATGAGATCACAGTTTATTCAGCGAGTAATCAAACAAAATAACAAGCAACAATTATGTGTAGTGCTTTAACAGTATAGCTTAAATGTACATTAAAATTTCTTGCAATATTTTTATATTTTACAGGAACACGCCATCGTTAGAAACCACCTCTTAAATGCGATAGCCTCTTTGTTTTATTTCTCATCTCATCTAAGTTGTCTTTTGTAGTTGAGATCTGGATAAAGCCGCCTTCATTAACCTTAATTTTATCTTCTGAAGTGTGAGCTGATAAAGGTGATTATAATACTATTGAGAATTGGAATTTCAAAGTAAATCAACCGTGAACTTTCTCAACCACCATTTCATTATTTAGCTAGGTTTTACCAGAATTTTTATTATTGTTTGGACATCGTATTTTATTGATTGGACAATGTTTTTTATTGATTGAATCTCACGGTACACGCTCGTCTTCCATTCCAAATCTAAATAGTCATCGGCCGCCTTATCGAGCAAATCTACATCCGTAGGATGTTTATACAAATTATTTTGATGTGGATTCGCTAACCTAGCTCCGATATTACCGGTTTGAGGTTGGTCTAGTTTAATATTCCAATGAGAATATTCAACAGGGTGAATTGTGAGTAAATGTCTTTTCAAGTTCCAAAAGCGAGTGAATTCTTGGCCGCATGATTCACAAGTATATTTCCTCATAATGAGTTACCCTTAGTAACTCTAAGTAATTAAATTTACTGTACCGAGGGGATATTTTTATTATTTTTAAACTTGAATAATTAAAGGAAAAAATCATCATTTGTTCACTATAATCAGGAAGATAGATTTCTGTATCCACAAGTTGTTGGGAATTCAAATGTAATTGTGCCACACGGTCTTTAAGTTGTGAAAAATAATTCTGAACCCTCGGACCAAGTAAAACCTGTAGAAGAAAAGCGGAATCTATTCGTTCTTATTCCATCTATTAATTTCAAAATAATTTTTCATTTTTTAACATACCCCTGCATGTTGTGTTTTAGATTAGATACATAACATGCTTCTGTATCATCATATTTAGTCCTGTCAATTTTTTGTTAATTGTTAAATTGCCCAATTCTTGGATTAAGCGACTATATGCTGGATATGTTTAGAATCTAATCCATATGATGCATTCTCTGAAATAAACATTGATTTTATATCTTCATTACACATGGACAATTATCAAAATATTCAAGTTAAGCAGAACCCATTCTCTGGACTTCTGGACGTTAGATGCTGTTTTCCTAACACAAGCTTTGTTAATTTACTATGGACAAAAGGCATAGGATATAGAATACGAAAAAGATGAAATCTAATAATTACAAAAAAAATTAAAGGGTTGTAGCCAATGATAAGTATGTGTCGGCTAATAGTTTTTCATTAATGGCATTAAATTTATTACCTGATTTTATGTTTTTTTCCATTTTATCCATCTCTTCGTTGGCTTTTTGCTTATAATATTCTACTGCGCTCACTTGCATCCCGTGAAAACCTTCACTTACTTTTTTCATCAATTCAGTATAATCGGCAGATAATTTGGTATTGAGTTCTTCCTCTAGTTTATTCTTCCTTTCAAGTAATTGGTTCAAATCATTTGACATACTATTACTATCACTGCGTAACATATAAACTAGTTGCAACCTCCCAAGATTATTCAGATTGATACTATTCCAGTTCCACTGTAAAGTAATATTGTATGCATATAGGCCCTCTCTACTAGTAACCTACTCTTAAAAACTACTCTTAAAAACAGGAAAAAATGCACTAGCCTATAGTTAAAAATATCGACACTAGGACAGCTTCATTTACCCTCCTTTGTTTTGAATCTTGGTCAACCGTTGTTAGATTTTGCAGTATTCTTTTTTTTTGACAATATTTTTATGATACCTAACACAATATAATTGAAGGAATTTTCCCCTTTGTACTAAACATGAAGCTAACCAATGATTTCAGATCCATCCCACATTCCTAAAAAGGTCGAAGTATGATATGAGAAAATAGTCAGTAGTCCATTGGAGTCGACTTTTTTTCTATTTCTACTGCCACGAATCATCTTCTTCCGATATATTATATATGCATGCCGTACTATATCAATGATTGGCAACGTTAATATAGACTGGTAATGGCGCGATTCAAGATGTCTATGATTTTGTACAATCTATAATGTGATATATCATATATTTTATAATACTGTATGCAGATAGTATCTTCACGTCATGAAGAACAGCATAAAGTGATAACGAAAGAGGGCAGAAGTATATACGATGCGTACTTTGAAGAGGTAGCAGGACTCAGGAGATTCTTTGTATTCAATACTTACTGATGAATGCACGACTACATTTTCTACAGATTTCCAAATTTCCGGATATAAGTATGAAATAAGGTACCGTTAATCGTCAGAAATCTGCATACTGTTACGTTAGAAACCAAAGCGTTTTGTCATTTTTTCAAAATTAATTTTATCTTCTTCCTCCCTTGAACAGATTCAGATAAAGTGCTAATTTGTTAACACAACAAGAGTACCACACCAAGGCAACATATGCTGAAGATTTACTTAGTTTGTATTATTATGCTAATGAAGATGAAACTATTGTTGCCATATTAATAGTAGTGAATGTTACATTCAACAAGGTAGATTCAGAGATAAGGAGAAGCCTATCAATAAGCTGGCCATTGGTCTATACAAATTTCATAAATCACAGAGCACCTGATACACTTATGAATTCGGCCTGTAGTCGATAAAGATCTTGAATTCTTTCAGAAATTCATGTTTTTAGAATGAACCCATGTAATAATCAGCTGAAAGTTTCCATAATGTTATAACATCTGAGCTACTGAATAATTAAATCTACCAGAAAAGATGGTAATATTAGATAACACGAAGCATTATGTAGAAGCGCAAGTTTATTTAAGAACATGCCATGTAATGCTCATATCGTCCAGCTCTAAATTTGTTGTTGGATCTATTGATGATTCGAAATCAATTTCTTGACCAATTTTCTCTTCCATATAATCTTGAAAGTCCTTAATGTTAGGGCCCAATTCATATATGCACCATTATATAGGCCCAGACCTCATATATACGAAGAAAATAATGGCAGTTTTAGAGTTTGGGTCCAGTTTGCTTAATTTTCTCAACAGGAAAGGTTGTTATCGTGGGCTCAAAATCTGAAAGACAATTGACAAATTGTGTTAGAAATCTGGTAAAGATCCTAAAGGAATTCCGGATACTAGAGTTGGAAAAAAACTAGCGAGAAAAGGCAAGTCTATTGCTATCAAACGAATTGAGTATACGTATTCACTTCATGGTTCGAGATATTATTAAATCAGAGTTACTACTTTTAAATATAAGATTCAATATATTGAGTTCGCAAATAACGTAGTAGATTGATAGTTTTTGAAAATCATAAAAAATGTATTGTCTACTGCACCTTTAATTCCTTGACTTCAAAAGGAGGTATATTCATGTCTAGGTATTCTTTTAATCTGAACTCAATATCTTTAGCCGTCAAATCCTCCATGCTGGGAGAACCTATGTCAAAAGATACTTTGTCGGGATCAGCTTTGACATTTGTTATAACAAAATCGGCATATTGATTTGTAATTTCGTTGACCCAGTAATGGACTTCATCTGTCTTGTTTACGTTCGAAACTTTCAGCTCGACCTTCACAGGTTTAAACTTAGATGAGCCTTTCAAGTAATCCTCGCTACCTTTGTCTATGTTGTATCCTGCATCTGACAAGACTTATCCCGTTTAATGAAGACAATTCATCATTAATAAACACTTTGTTCCATAAATTACTCTTTTATTTAGTTTTATTTATGACAAGATCTATTTAGCTCATTTTCTCAGTGCACGATTAATTATGGTTTATATCTGTTGCCATTACTCCTATTAGTAATAATTATGAAGGCAAAGTGCGGTCATGTGACAGAAAAATCATACGCAGAGGCACATTTTGGTCTATGTAGAAAATGTCATTCCCATTTTTCATCTCTTCTAGACTTAGAACAAAACTATGGTGAAGATGCGCTAGTAGAATACTGGTACGCCAACATACTCACTTATCCATCAGAAACTAACGAAGGGGTAGACTGTCTCATAAATCATTTGATTGAGTTTTATCAACAGAAATTGATCGAGGTTCCTTCAAAGAAAAATTATATCAAAAAGATGTTGTACATGTTGCGTTCTATACAAGAACCATTTGACATACAAACATCGAGATGATTTTATTTAATAACTAATACTTGGAGAATTTAGTAATTTTTCTGTCATGTTAATAAATAATTAATTTGGATATTGTATTTATTCAAGCAAAAATCGCAGCTATTTCAAAGACGTATGGGAAGTGTAGTTCAGATTCTCCGTAATAATCATGAATCAATTTGTATTTTATGGCTGAAAGCTCGATATCCAAAGTCTTCAACTCTTTTCTTTATTGCCTCTAATTCGTATTCTTCTTAATAACTCAATATACCAATTAATTTTAAAATTTCTGGACTCTTTTCTAAATGTTGTTTCTAAATATTCTTGGCTATTCTTTTTGCTGTATCTATTTCCTCATACGGGCCAAATAAAAATAAAATAGATTTTGGTAATTTTTTTTCGAAAAATGTTTGTTCCTTTCTAATCAAATTTGAAGCCCTCATTCAGATTTCTTGATAAGTAGTATCTGAGCAGATTGCGGTTAGGGTGTTTAGGAACAAAAAAGAATTTCTACAATTTAACTTTATATTCATCAAAAATTCTAAGCAGTTAGTGGGTTCATTAATATTCTGCGGTCGCTGCAGTAAACCTATTTCACAGTACGAGCCATTCTGTCCAAATTGTAAAAGAGGGAATCCGTCGTTCTATCTAAATACTGTGCAGAATCATCAACATATGCCAATTGGTAAAGGTCCACGAACTAAATTTGAGAGAATGCTGTCTTCGGAATTTAAAAAGGATGGAATATCATTTCAAGCAAATCCACTGATAAGGTTATCTGCGTGTATAAGATATACGCCGGATTTCTTAATTAGACAAAGACTCATTGTTGAAGTGGATGGAGGTATACACGATAGCGATTTTCGGAAAACTCCTGATAGAATACGACAGCGTGCATTGGAGAAGTTAGGGTATAAAGTTTACCGGGTCCGAAATGAAGTAGTTGAAAGTTCTCCCCAAAAGGTTACGGAGGAAGTGCTTCAACAATACTACGAAGCATTCGACACTCAAATAACTCCATCACGATCGCAATTATCAGAGGCAAGAAACATAGAAAATACCACGAGTTTCCAACCTGAAGATGATCACTGAAGATCATCATGTACTATCCGTAGCTATGAGGCTCAAAGACTATGCTGATAAATGGGATTATGACAAGTTTCGATCGTATCTATCTGGAATAGACCAAGTCTTTTTGACAAACCCGTGTCATACTGAACGCTTAGTATTATTGCTTCTGGGACTAGAATTATCGACTACTGTTACTGGAAGAGCAGATTTCAAACATCTTCTGACTATTTTTGTCAAGGGGATAAATATCATGTCTAATTTATATGGAGATCGAGCAAAAGTATACCTAAGTAATAGCTTTAATATATCTGCTGCAAATTTCATGAAAAATCTTGTTTTTCAAGGCGGGCCCAGGATTAAGAAAGGAATAGTTAAAATTAATAATACGTTCCTATCAATTTGCTTTCCAAACCCTTGGATCCTATTCTTTTAATTTCCCCGTCTAAGATAATGAAACGAAAGTAAAATAATTCACGCAAAATCTCTGTAATGTGTGATTCTATCTTTCTTTCCTTTACCATATCGCGTTGGTAACCTTTATCCATTCTTGCATCCCGAGATGTAAAATCAATATTCCAGATTTTAAGATATTCATCTTTATTTTTACTTAAAAAAGCCCTGCCTATGTTCTTTCTAAAGATACTTCTGTCTGCAGGCTTGGGGTCTAGGGATGAAAAATTCATTTTAGATTCTTTCAGTAAAAAATGTTCTGCTATTCTCGTTCTAAAATTACCCTCTTTGTGAGTACCAATTCTAACTATTCTAGATTGAAAGCCATCACCATGATCCGTATCTTCGCCTTTTTCGTAGAAAAAATATATTCCATTTTCTGGTAATTCTTTCAGATCAAAGGGAAATTTAATAATTGGGAGCACTTCCAATTTATGATGAATCCACCTACACATTTCACTCATTTAATTTAACCTTGCTTTTTTTCAATTTCCTGAAGATGAGTAAAAAGTCTTATCTTGTCTTTAAATGAACTTGTTTCGATCAGTTTCTTGTAAAGTTTATGAAATCGTCCTGGATTATTGTAGAACCAAACCTCATTAAAGGGCGCTATATAATTATCAAAATTACTCAGCAGTTCTTTAAATTTGGAATCGCTGACTCTATCTGGATCCTTTTCATACCATTCATGTTTTTCTGTCGAATGCCAGACACCATATTTACCAGAAAAAATCGCCCAATCTACACTCTTCTCGTCACATTTTCTCATAAACCGCTGGATTCTATCTGATGTATACAATATATCTGGAGTTACTTTTTTGTGATTTCCTTTTAGAGAGATATTCTTCTTAGCAGAACAGTGAGTTACATAGATTCGCCTTGACATTTATTATCGCTTAAAACGTACTAATCTATATCTTCTCTGTTTAGTATTATTATTGCAGAGCGGTGTATGAGAATTTTGATATTCTAAATTTGGCCCAAATCTAAGAAATGCACTCAATCTAATCTACTGAATGATAAATGAAGCTTCCTAAACTATTTAAAAAGAAATGTTATTAGAGACGTTATTAGAGATTTTCAAGTTTTATATATTTATTGAACATTTCGTGATTCTATTCCTGCGCATCCTTATGCTATCTTTACGATCATAGCCTTAGTCAAAATTCTTACCTCGAAATGACAGAATAAAATTAATAAAAATAAGTGCTTACACATTCATTCTCCCTTCCTAAATTGATAATGATATGAATCTAAAGAATCTAATACTATCAGAATAAAAAGTCTACAACATATTAACTAGGTAAATTGATATA
>CAVPGE010000018.1:0-60186 GCA_963703885.1 uncultured Nitrososphaerales archaeon | reverse complement strand
AAACAAACCTGCACTAGTCCACGACAAAGCATCATACCTGCATAAACTATCGCTTTCTAAGCCATCATTCGCGATGTAATGTAAACCTTAAGCAGAATCTGTTTCCCTCAGGGCTCGTTTCAGTGCTCAAAAAACTCGGACCAAATTTCAAAGGAATATTACTCCATGGTGAACACCACTTTCCAATCATAAAATTATCATTTACGATTTTCACTTCGTCATGCCAATTAGTATAGTCATACATTTTCATCTCGTCTGGTGTCAGGACGACTTGCGATATACCTCTAAGCAATTCTCCAAAGGTATATTCCATTTGTAACTTACCCACATTATCTTTCGTATAGACAAAAGTTTGTACCACAGGGGTCAATGATCCATCTGAAACTAACTTACCGCTCCATTTTCCCATTACCTGATCTTCGGATGGAGAGGATGAATGTTTCTCATAAATAGTCTGGTGATCTTCCTCTGTCATGAAGTCAACTCTATATTTTCTTGACATACTGAATGTCAGGATCTGTATACTAAATGGAAAAACTCCCAAAAATGCTTTTCCAAGCACTGTATCTTTGTCCATTATCTTTAGCAAATCATAGAAAAGAGAATATTCAGGACTAAGTGCACTTTAGATGTATTACTTCTCCCAATGTTTTATTATCACTCTGAAGTTCTGGAAGATTTGGTGCAAAAACCGTCGGCGTCTCATAAGGATGTGTGATTCCCTTAATAACTCCTGCTTCCTTGTAAAAACGCTTCCAGAACCCGCCAAAATACCTGATGGCCATAAAATTCTGATCTGTCGGAAAAAACCCTTTCCAGTATTTATTATTATAAATAATCAGTGTATTCTTGTCAAAGGACCATTTCGTATTTTCTGGAGAATTATCTTCCGCGTTAATTAAAGCTTCAACCGGAAATTGGTTTTTCTGTTGGTTAAACATTAAATCTAAATCATTCAATGAACAAAACATTGGTTCTTGAATAGAGCATTTATTATTGGCAGACATTACATCCAACTGCAAATAAAAGGTAAATAAATATTCTCAAAAATTTTTGATTTATGAATGACTTAGTCCACAGAAAATATACGCACGCACATTACGAAGCCACGGAATATAAAATAACATAATGATGCCCAGTAGATCAAATTTAATATTAATGAAAATCTCTGAAAATAATGGATGATATTCAGCAGAAGATCTCTAGCATCGATAGTCAAGGAGTATCAGAAGCTATGCATGATAAAGGATATGTATTGTTGTCACAATTCTTTCCTAAAAAATATTGCAACGAGCTTATTGACAAATATGACGAAGTGGAGCTGTATCGTAAGATTATTACTATGGAAAAATACCGTTTTGGCTTAGGAGAATACAAATATTTCAAATATCCTTTGCCAGATTTCATTCAAACGATGCGAAGTAACATATATCCTAAACTTGCCCCTATCGCTAACAATTGGATGCGACTTCTAAACATGAAAAGACAATTTCCAAATGAATTTGAAAAACTTCAACAGTTATGTCATGATAATAACCAAACAGAATGCACCGTACTTATTCTGAAATATGGCAAGGGAGGATTTAATACTCTGCATCAGGATTTGTATGGAAATATCTTTTTTCCTATTCAGGTGGTCATCTTTCTGAACGAGCCAGGCCGTGATTATACTGGGGGAGAATTTGTAATGACGCAACAAAATCTAAGAGCACAATCAAAAGCCATCGTGTTAATACCACACGCAGGAGATATGCTAATTTTTACCACAAATTTCAGACCTGTGAAGGGCAGTAAGGGACATTATCAAGTGCAAATGAGGCATGGTATTAGTGAGGTTCGAGATGGGGAACGACACACCCTTGGAATCATTTTTCACGATGCCATGCATTAGCACCTTGAAATTATCGTGTAAAACATTAACTTAGTTGATTTGATGCTGATCTGAAATTCAATAGTAAATCAATGGTTCATAAAAAAAGAAAGTATCTACTCAAAATTATACCCAATTCAATATTTACCGTCCGCTTTCTTATTTCCATCGACCTTGCACAAAGATTAAGTAGCGGAATGAAAAAATACTCTTCTTATCGAAAGCCAATTAAACAATTTACTGAGTGAAGATGGTACAGCATATTATTACGGCAAGATATTAAAACTTGACGAGGCAAATGACTACTTTAACGCATTATTACAAAATATTTCATGGAAGAATGATGAAGTCACTTTATTTGGGAAACACATAATTACCAAAAGAAAAACTGCCTGGTATGGGGATTCCAATTACATTTACATTTATTCAAAAATGTACCAAGCAAGCATTACCGTGGACTAGAGAGCTGTGAGACTTAAAATCATTGTAGAAAAACTTTCAAATATAAAATTTAATTCGTGTTTATTGAACTTGTATCATGATGGCAATGAAGGTGTGGGATGGCATAGTGACAATGAGAAATTAATTGAAGATAATAGTGCAATAGCATCAATGAGTCTCGGAGCTGAGCGGATATTCTCATTTAAGCACAAACGAACTAAAAAGACGATATCAGTATTTCTTGAACACGGTAGTCTATTATTGATGAAAGATAGGACTCAAAAAAATTGGCTACACTGTCTACCTAAATCCACCAAAATTACCCAACCAAGGATAAATTTAACCTTCAGAAGAATGTTAGCCTGAATTTTCTATTTCCACCATTTTTATCTAGATTATAGAATAAATCATACCTATTCTGCTTGATTCGTAATTTTCTTATGGCCATTTAGCCCATACTGCAGGAATCAAAAATCACTGTAAATTTATTAGTATCATACGCATTTTAACACTTATGAACACAGGCAAATATTTGAACAAAACCAGTGCTGATTTTAGTCTTAAGAGTAAGGATGTTTATGATCTTTTGACTAAAATTCCATCTGGTAAAGTTGTCTCCTATGGAGATATAGCAAAAGCTCTAGGACATCCTAAATCTTCCAGAGCAATAGGCAGAATTCTATCTCATAATCCAAATCCAATAATAGTACCATGCCACAGAGTTGTAAAATCTAACGGCAAGATAGGTGGTTTTGCATATGGAGAAAAAAAGAAAATGGATCTGCTTGAAGAAGAAGGGATAAAAGTAAAAAACGGACTTGTAAAAGATTTCAATGATTCTAGATTTGTATTCACCAAATGAATACAAAATTAATTTAATGAATTAGTTTTGACCAGTGTTCTTCTAATGAGAAGATAAATGGTTTCGTTACAGCTTCAGTCTTGTCTAGACTAAAATCCCATCCCATCTGAATAATCTAAAATTATGATCTAAATATTTCAGATAGTCAATGGATTTTACTATTGATATCCTAAATACTATTAATAACTTCACTGGTTAAATTTGCGGATCTGATCATTGTACATTTTGATTATTTCATCTACGGTCGTTGCATCCTCAGGCGATTTATCATCCCTTATCTTGCCTGTAAATTTGGGAAATCTGAGCGCTAATCCGTATCCATCTTTAATAGAATTCATGGCCGTACTGTAAGAAGGACTGACTGTTATTTCTGATGCTATTACTTCAATTACTACACTGGGCTCAAACCATACATCCATATTCTCTGCTATAACGTCTACTCGGGCATTCTTATGCTTGATTCTGTGTCTTTCCAGATTGTGATAAAAGTCTTCAAGATGGATATCAGTGAATCCCGCGCCGACCTTTGAAATGCTTCTGAACATGTCCGATTCATGATCGTAACAAGCGAGAAGCAATGCCCCGTATTTTCCTACCCTCCGTCCCCTGCCATAGAGTCCTCCAACTATAACCAGGTCTAAAGTATCAGCAAGTTCATTCTTATATTCACGTTTTAATTTAGTCCAAAGAAATCCTCTTGAACCTGCCTTGTATACACTGCTGAGCTGTTTTAACACGATACCCTCACATCCACTCTCTATGGCAGAATTCATATATTTCTCAATGTCCTCAGTACTTTTAGTAACTATTTGCGGTATTAATTGAATCGGTATATTGTTACTATCATTGCTATATTCAACATTGTTACTATCATTGCTATATGCAGTAATGTTACTCTTAGTATTACTCCCTTTTCCTTTGGCACTGGCTTTATTTTCACTATATTTCTGATCTACTGTATTTTTATTGGGAAGAATATGTTCCAAAATTTTTCGTCGTTGACTATATTGCAGTGATGTTTGATCCCTTCCATTCAAGTACAAAATATCAAATATATTCAGTACAACTGGGTATTGTTCTATTGCTTTATCTATATCGTGCTTTCTTCTTCTATGCATTAACTCTTGGAATGGACGCAATTCTAAAGTTTGTGAGTCTATTGCTACTACTTCGCCTTCAACTATTGCATCCTTTAATTCTTCAGGCGAACTTATGACTGCTCTTGCAACATCTGGATATTGATATGTAATATTCTCAAGTCTTCTGGAAAATAACTCAACTTTGCCACCATTTTTGTCATGATCGTCTCCCTTTTTTACGTGAACTTGGATTCTTTCGCCATCCAGTTTATATTCTGCAGCACCAATGCCACCTTCCATTCTCTTGAGGGCTTCCTGTGCAGTTCTCACTCTTTCTGCCAACATTGGTCTGATAGGCTTGAATATCGTTATTTGAATGGCCTTCACAGCATCAATTCCATTAGCAGCAAGAACTTTAGCTACTGTTCCTAAATCGCTACACACATTATATGCGTCTTCTAAAATCTTTCTATTTGATTTATTTCCTGTAAAAGCTACTGCCAGTGCATCCATAACCGTGTTGTCTGCTACGCCTAACCTTAACGTCCCTGTAATGAATTTTATGATATAGCGAGCTTCCCGCGGTGTTGAGCTGGTTAGTAGTTCAACAATATTTTTAATCTTTAGTTCCTGAGAACCAACTCCAGAAGTCTTTGCTATTTCGTATAATTTTGAATAAACTGAGTCTACAGTAGTAATAGTTCTTTCCGTTTTGCTCTTCTTAGTTAATAAAATTTTTCTAGCTGTGTCACCGAGATCACCAGTTTCTCTATATGTCTCTAGTATTGACGATGTATCTATTCCTGAAGCCTGGGAGAGAGATCTTATGATCATTTTTTCGGCTATACCTAGCTCTATACCCTCATAATCTGGACGTAATTTTCCCTGAATCAGATATATGACCTTGTCAATGACATCGGGGGATGTATCTTTAATTAGTGAAACAAGAAGATCAGTGAGCGCCAATCGGCTCTTAGTTTCTTCCATCGACTCAAATGTATCCACAAGCTTGGAGAGGTGCAATTGCAGATCTTGTCTTGTATTTGTTATAAAATTCATGTGCTAACACTCATTGAGCAATAATCAAGTTTATGCAGTGATAGTTGGAGGCGAGGCTATTACTACTACTCGTCTGAATCGTTTGGTCTAAGTCCAATAGGATATAATAACGTAAATGAACAAAGATGGGCAAGAATTTTGAAGCCACCAAGATTCTTCGTGAAATTGCATTCATTCTGTAAACCAAAGAAGAAAATGAAAACGAGCTAAACTTGGTCTTTAAAATTAGATCTTAAAACAGAGCAGCAGACGAAATACAAAATCTCTCATCAGAAATTGAGGATATTTATAAAAAAGACAAGATAAAGGGACTATTAAAAATATCATCTATTGGAAAAGCAATTGCTACAAAACTTGAATTCATCACAACAGGCATAATACTCTATTACGAGCAGCTCAAGGTTGAATTACCTGTCGATATAAGTCAGTTTGTCGGTTTGGAAGGAGCGGCCCAAAAACCATAAGGACCATTTATGATAATCTAGGAATCAAGACTATCTCGGATTTAGAAGACGCTGCATCGAATGGCAAAATTAGGAATATACCTGGATTTTTTCAAAGGAAGAAAGAAGTAATTCTAAAAAAGATTGAATTTTTCAAAAAGGTGATGATAGAAAACTGCTTGAAGTCTAGCCTATAGTTAAGCGGACCGAGCAGAGACTGTCGGGTTTTGACGGGGTTAATCAGGCTATAGCTGTTGGATCTTTTAGAAGAATGAATGAAACTTTAGGTGATATTGATTATGTGGCATGACATCAGTAATTTCTGAAAAAGAAGGAGACAATTTGATCGATTATTTTGTAAATATGCCCGAGGTAAAAGAAGTGACTGGCAAAGGCTCTGCTAAAGCATTTGTCAAACTCAATAATGGAATCGACGCAGATTTATTAGTTGTACCAAAAGAGAGTTTTTGGGCCGCATTGCAATACTTTACTGGTAGCAAGGAACACGGAGTAGCTGATGCGAAAGAAATCTATCTCCAAAGGTCTTCGATCTGTTGTGGAGTACCTTCAGCTCCGATTAATGATGGAGTAAGGAGGCATGTTCCATTAATTGAAGGATTAATTTGAGCTGAATTCAATTTAGCAGTAAGCTGTGGGGGTGAGAATGCTGCTGTAACAGAATTACTGGGAGAGAGTCTTTTGATTTACTGAATTAAAAATAGTGGAACCACTCGGACTAGAACGTGTAGCGGTTTCGACTTCGAATTGCGTCGTAAATTCTATTAATAAGATCAAAGAGAATGCAAATACGATAAATATAGTTTTGTCATTGTTACCAAAATATTCTAATTAATTTTATCATTATAGTACAATGTTAATAATTTTATTACTAGTGAACATGTTATTTAAATCAATAATGAATGCTGACAGGATCTAGTTTTGAATCTAAATCTTGTCATCCATTGCCAATAATTTATGTTCCTCTTGTATGTGTTACTCGCGTGAGAAACGATAATCGTTAGAAATAGTTTTCTCATTCTACCTATACTTTAGCGTTAATATCCGTTCAGGATATTTTTAATATATGATGTCAATTCTCATAAAATAATTATGCCCAGTCCATTTATAGCTGAATTCCATGCGTAATTTACTTTAGAATTAACCGAATGTTGTCTACTTTTATTTATATTCAAGTCATTTTGCCATTTTGCCATTTTATTATATGCTCTATAACAATGATATTTTTCATTTTCCATTTTAACTAAATATGATACTAATAGAAGAGATCACAATTACTCGATGAAAATTAAACTAATTTTTTGAGCATGGGTCTTGTAAATGATAATATGTTTGTCATATAACTCATGTTTAATCGTATTAGGGAGATATTTGAACAAGATGCATGACAATGCTAAAAGAACAATCGTCTGTTCCTACCACGCCTGAATTTTATATACTGCCTAGGTAGTTCACAGAAACAGTAACATCACAATATTTTTTAATTAACAGAGCGATGATAAACTATTACTATATTATAATGTATTAGCAGAGGGATATATAAACTGATCTAATGTTAAGAGAACGTCTGATAATGGCAATACATTGCAATCAGAAGTATTCTCTATAGTGGTATAGTGAGTATAGTGGTTTTAGAAAAAAAACAATAGATCTTACATCTTCACTTACAGTTGTTACACAAGTTATTTATATACACGATTACGTCAGTACGCACAATGAGTTATAAAATGAGTAATAATACCATGAATAAGCGGCCGCGTTATTTTTCGGCTGTCTTATTAACTGCAGCAGTGATTTTAACTTCAAGCATAACTGTATACGGATCTACTATTGTTTATGCTCAAAGTTATGGTGGTCCAGGCGGTATCGGTGGTCTTGGTAGTCCACTCGGATTAGGATCTGTTGGTGGCTTAGGCGGATTAGGTGGCCTCGGTGGTCTTGGTAGTCCACTCGGATTAGGATCTGTTGGTGGCTTAGGCGGATTAGGTGGCCTCGGTGGTCTTGGTAGTCCACTCGGATTAGGATCTGTTGGTGGCTTAGGCGGATTAGGTGGCCTCGGTGGTCTTGGTAGTCCACTCGGATTAGGATCTGTTGGTGGCTTAGGCGGATTAGGTGGCCTCGGTGGTCTTGGTAGTCCTCTAGGAGCTGGTACAGTAGGTGGTCTCGGTGGATTAGGTGGCCTCGGTGGTCTTGGTAGTCCACTCGGATTAGGATCTGTTGGTGGCTTAGGCGGATTAGGTGGCCTCGGTGGTCTTGGTAGTCCACTCGGATTAGGATCTGTTGGTGGCTTAGGCGGATTAGGTGGCCTCGGTGGTCTTGGTAGTCCACTCGGATTAGGATCTGTTGGTGGCTTAGGCGGATTAGGTGGCCTCGGTGGTCTTGGTAGTCCACTCGGATTAGGATCTGTTGGTGGCTTAGGCGGATTAGGTGGCCTCGGTGGTCTTGGTAGTCCACTCGGATTAGGATCTGTTGGTGGCTTAGGCGGATTAGGTGGCCTCGGTGGTCTTGGTAGTCCACTCGGATTAGGATCTGTTGGTGGCTTAGGCGGATTAGGTGGCCTCGGTGGTCTTGGTAGTCCACTCGGATTAGGATCTGTTGGTGGCTTAGGCGGATTAGGTGGCCTCGGTGGTCTTGGTAGTCCTCTAGGAGCTGGTACAGTAGGCGGTCTCGGTGGATTAGGTGGCCTCGGTGGTCTTGGTAGTCCACTCGGATTAGGATCTGTTGGTGGCTTAGGCGGATTAGGTGGCCTCGGTGGTCCAGGCGGTATAATGAAATGAGTAATAATACCATGAATAAGCGGCCGCGTTATTTTTCGGCTGTCTTATTAACTGCAGCAGTGATTTTAACTTCAAGCATAACTGTATACGGATCTACTATTGTTTATGCTCAAAGTTATGGTGGTCCAGGCGGTATCGGTGGTCTTGGTAGTCCACTCGGATTAGGATCTGTTGGTGGCTTAGGTGGATTAGGTGGCCTCGGTGGTCTTGGTAGTCCACTCGGATTAGGATCTGTTGGTGGCTTAGGCGGATTAGGTGGCCTCGGTGGTCTTGGTAGTCCACTCGGATTAGGATCTGTTGGTGGCTTAGGCGGATTAGGTGGCCTCGGTGGTCTTGGTAGTCCACTCGGATTAGGATCTGTTGGTGGCTTAGGCGGATTAGGTGGCCTCGGTGGTCTTGGTAGTCCACTCGGATTAGGATCTGTTGGTGGCTTAGGCGGATTAGGTGGCCTCGGTGGTCTTGGTAGTCCTCTAGGAGTGGAACAGTAGGTGGTCTCGGTGGATTAGGTGGCCTCGGTGGTCTTGGTAGTCCACTCGGATTAGGATCTGTTGGTGGCTTAGGCGGATTAGGTGGCCTCGGTGGTCTTGGTAGTCCACTCGGATTAGGATCTGTTGGTGGCTTAGGCGGATTAGGTGGCCTCGGTGGTCTTGGTAGTCCACTCGGATTAGGATCTGTTGGTGGCTTAGGCGGATTAGGTGGCCTCGGTGGTCTAGGTAGTCCTCTAGGAGCTGGTACAGTAGGCGGTCTCGGTGGATTAGGTGGCCTCGGTGGTCTAGGTAGTCCTCTCGGATTAGGTCAGTTGGTGGCTTCGGTGGATTAGGTGGCCTCGGTGGTCTTGGTAGTCCTCTAGGAGTGGTACAGTAGGCGGTCTCGGTGGATTAAGTAGTCCATTTGGAGTAGGCAAAATAGGTAAATTAGGTAGTCCACTCGGATTAGGATCTGTTGGTGGCTTAGGTGGATTAGGTGGCCTCGGTGGTCTAGGTAGTCTTCTAGGAGCTGGTGACGTAGGTGGGTTAGGAAGCCCAGGTAAGGCAATCCCAGGTAAGGCAATATTCCCACTTGGACAGTTTAAACTGGCACTCTGTTCGTCTCCCGCGAAAAGTTCATTAGCTGAACCATGTCTAAGTGTTCCTAAAGACAGCGCTAACTTTACATTTATTTGCCAACCAACCAGCCTAGTGTCCTTAGACTGCGTCTCTTTTTCTCCTACTGCATTTCAACAACCTTTAATGAACAATAGTGCAATGGACAGTTCTGGTATACTGAGCAACATGATGAGCAACAGCACTTCATCCACTGGAACTGCAAAACAGTGAGGTGGAATTTACAGAACAAAAATTTGAATACAATCGAATAAATTGTGTTGCATGCGTAAACATGAATCCAAAACCTCCTTTTTTTTCTGATTAAATTATTAAAAATTTTCCATTTCCTGATGGCTTGACAGTGTTACCACAATAAATATTATATCAGTCCCAATCTTATTTATCTTGTATATTCGATATATGGTTACTGTTTGATTTAATCAAATCGTCCTTTGAAAAATAGGCACAAGCGATTATAGAAAAGTATGATCTAATACCTAGATAAGAATCCAAAAGTACAGGAGCTACAATAAACTCGTAACAACTACTGATCTATGCTATGATCAAGTTCTTAACTTCATGATGCTGATGAAAGAGATGACCCTATAGCTACTACAAGATATGCCTAGCCCAGCTGAACGACTTTACAAGGTTATGAGCGATTAAAAGTATCGAACACAGTCCATGCCTCCTTGATCTTGCCATTTTCAAAATGAAAAATTTCTACACCTTGAGTCTCGAACTTTTTATTAGTAGGTGGAATGCCATGGTATTCGTTTTGAAAAGTTCCTTTCAATGTCCACCTCATAGCAACTTTGTCCTGTTCACCAAAGTCATCTACGACTGTAATCTGCATATCAGGAAACGCTTTACGATCTTCGAGTATCCAGTTTTTGAAATCTTCTAGGCCTCGAACGTTATCCAACCCATGATAAATCAAATCTTGAGTCACAAAGTTTTTTGCCTCGTCTATGTTCCCTTGATTAAATATTTCCTGAACGAATTTACGCGCTATAGTCTTATTCTCTGTCGAAGACATAAGTTAGTGCACTGATTTGTTACCATTAAAGGTTTCTATTGATCCATGGAATTCCACAAGGCGTACACACATATGATGCAATACTGTTGTTCAAACTTAAACTACAAAATAGCCGCCCATAATTTCTTCATTATTAATGCTAGCACATCAACCAATGTTCCCTATTGTCAATATAGAGCCGTTCTGAGAATTCCAGCTTATAACTTTCCCAATAAATCCGTTTTGAGTTTCTGAAACTCTTCATCTGTTAATATCCATTGTTGCTTAAGATCTGCTAATTTTCTGAGCTTTTGAGTTATATCTTCCTGACCCGAAGATTGCTGAGCCTGTGGTGGTTGTGCCTGCGCAGCTTTCAATTGATCTATCTCCCGTTGATAACTCTCGGCTTGCTCATCCATTCTCATTTCGGTTCGATGCCTTGCTATACCTGCTCCTAGGGCCGCAGATGCCCATCTGCCTCTCATTACCTAGCTCTTCAGCGAGGAATTTAATAAATTTACCTGCAACTTTTTTTTGCAAGCTTTTCGCCTACTTTACCATACTAACGGTTAGACTTCTTGTTTTTTTGCAAGGAATATCGAAAATGCTACCTAAGACATTATAGTTCTTACTATTTCAGCCAGCATTGGTCTAATAGGCTTGAATATCGTTATTTGGATCTCCTTTACAGCTTCGATTCCACTGCTAGCCAGAACTTTCGCTACCGTTCCTAAATCACTACACACATTGTACGCATCCTCTAAAACCTTTCTATTTAATTATTGCCTGTAAACGCTACTGCTAATGCGTCCATAACTGTGTTGTCTGCTACACCTAACCTTAACGTTCCCATGACGAATTTTATTATATATCGAGCCTCGCGAGGTGTTGAGCTTGTCAGAAGGTCAACTATGATCTTAATTTTTAATTCCTGAGAGCGAACTCCAAAAGTCTTTGCTATTTCTTATAGTTTTGAATAAACACAATCTACACTAATAGAGCTTCCTTCATCTTTCCTCTTTTTAGTAGACAACATCTTTCTCGTCGTGTCACCTAGGTCACCTGTTTGCCTGTATGTCTCTAGATGGATGATGCACCTATTGCTAAAGTTTGCGATAAAGCCCTTATTATCATCTTCTCGACTATCCACATTTCTATTCCTTCATAATCTGGACGCAATTTCCCTTGAATCAGATATATGACCTTATCAATGACTGTAGGAGATGTATTTTTGGTGAGTGAAACTAGGAGTTCTGTGAGCGCCAATCGGCTCTTAGTTTCTTCCATCGACTCAAATGTATCCACAAGCTTGGAGAGGTGCAATTGCAGATCTTGTCTTGTATATGTTATAAAATTCATGTGCTAACACTCATTGAGCAATAATCAAGTTTTTTCTCTTATTGTTGCAAAAATTCCATAGTTCAATGGATTTTCCTAAATCGTTTGGTTTAAGTCTGATAGCATGTAACTAAGTAAAGATTAGCGATGGGTAAGAATTCTGAAGCTGCCAAGATTCTCCGTGAAATAGCTTTTATTCTGCAAACCCAAGAAGAAAAAGAAAATGAGCGAAATTTGATCTTTAAAATTAGATCTTATAACAGAGCAGCAGACGAAATACAAAATCTATCTTCAGATATTGAAGATATTTATGAAAAAGACAAGCTGAAAGGACTACTAAAAATACCATCTATTGGAAAAGCAATTGCTACAAAACTTGAAGAATTAATTACAACAGGCAAAATACCCTATTATGAGGAACTCAAAATTGAGTTACCGGTAGATATCAGTCAGTTTATTGGCTTGGAGGGAATAGGCCCAAAAACAATAAGAACGCTTTATGACAAGTTGGGAATCAAAACTATCTCCGATTTAGAAAATGCTGCATCAGATGGTAAAATTAGGAATATACCTGGATTTTCTCAAAAGAAGGAAGAAATAATTCTAAAAAAAATTGAATTTTTCAAAAAGGGAGGTGGCAGAAAACTCATTGGTGAAGTGTATCCAATAGTAAAGACGATTGAGGAGAGACTCTCCGGCTTTGACGGCGTAAATCAAGCAATCGCTGTCGGATCTTTTAGACGAATGAAGGAAACTGTTGGAGATATTGATTATGTGGCATCAGTTATTTCTGAAAAAGAAGGAGACAATTTGATCGATTATTTTGTAAATATGCCAGAGGTAAAAGAAGTGACTGGCAAAGGCTCTGCTAAAGCATTTGTCAAACTCAATAATGGAATCGACGCAGATTTATTAGTTGTACCAAAAGAGAGTTTTGGGGCCGCATTGCAATACTTTACCGGTAGCAAGGAACATGGAGTAGCTATGCGAAAAATAGCGATAAGCAAAAACCTCCGCCTAAATGAGTGGGGCGTTTTTGATACGCAAAAGAATAGAGTTGCCGGATCAAATGAAGAAGAAGTATACAACGTACTGGGCTTGGAATGGATTCCGCCAGAGATGCGAGAAAATAAGGGAGAGATAGAGCTAGCAAAGATTGACAAAAAGAAAAAGGCAAATGCCACTCTACCAAAATTGATCTCATATGACGATTTGAAAGGAGACTTGCAAGTTCATAGCGATAATACAGACGGAACTCTGTCGATTGAAGAAATGGCGGTGTACGCACGAGATAAATTTGGTTTAAGCTATATTGCTATCACCGATCATACAAAGAGCTTGCGACTCACCAATGGCTTGAATGAAAAGCAATTACTCGATCAGGCTAACACAATTTCTGAGATTAATGACAAGATTAAAAATGACAATCAAGAGAATCGAGAATTCGTAATTTTTTCATCTGCTGAAGTAAATATTCTAAAAGATGGGTCCTTAGATATTTCAAATAGTGTCTTGGATAAATTGGATATAGTGGGTGCCGCGATTCACTCTAACTTTGCGTTACCAATAGAAGAACAGACAAATAGACTCGTATCTGCAGCTCAAAATCCCAGTGTTGATATTGTATTCCATCCCACAGGCCGAATCATCAATAAAAGAGAAGGATATCCCGTTGACATGAGTAAGCTAGTCGATGTAGCTAGGGATTCTGGTACAGTTCTTGAAATCGACTCTCAATACGACCGACTCGACTTGAAAGATGAATTCATAAGAATGGCATTGGAAAGAAATGTTAGACTGGTAATTGACTCTGATGCGCATCACTGGATACATTATGCTTATCTACGATTTGGTATAGGACAAGCTCGAAGGGGATGGGCTACGAAAAGTGACATACTGAATACTTTGCCAGCAAACAAATTGCTGGACAAATTCAAGTAAGATTCGAGTTAGTATTAGTAAAAATTGAAGGATAGGATTTTTAAAGTAATAATACCACACAAGTACTATAGACTCAATCATCATCAATAAATCTATTAATCAAAAAATAAATTTACTATAGATCATTTAGAAATCTCGAGTTTTAATAAGTAAATATGGGTAAAAAGGGTGTGATAAAAGCAAAAAGTATTGAGTATGGCGATATTTCCCTAAAACTATTCACTTGAATTGCTTCATTTTATTTCTAAGAATTCGAAATCAAGAACTTCGGTACCTCATTGGATTGCCTATGCACTCATGAGCAATAGACGTAATTGCCTGCTCGTGATTCAATTGATTATGATCGAAAGTTTATCCATTAGATAAAATGTTCCCTATCGAGAGGTCATGCTAACTGGATCCTCTCTCTGCTCTTCCTTTTCTAACTATATATGTCCTGTAAAGAATGTACCCTCCTGCCACAATTATTACAATAATAATCAAGGGGGCCAAGAAATGAACTACCACTAGTGCTATGATAAACAGTATTACTATAACTGCGATATCAGATATCTTCACTTTCTTATTTTAATTTAACCAAGATAATAAGATTGTCCCAAAATTTAATATCAAGTGCTTATTTGATAAATGAAATTAAATATATTTCATGAGACATATCGATTAAAGGACTCCCGTAATTGAAGGTACTTATTCTAAGCAATTGATAAAAAATCAAACACAAAACCTAAAATCTTGCTTATAGCAATAATCGGTCGCTTGTCAAGCTCGATTTTATAGTCTTTAGAACATTTAGGGCAAGGTTGGTCATGCTTTAAAAAAATGTATTCCTCCTTTGATTTATAGTGCCTACTTTAGCCACGTAATCGGTCCTGACTAAACTCCGGACTACCGTATTCACTTATCTTTGGTTTTCTCCCATGAACTTTCTTATGAATTTGGTAGCGTTTTTCTTCTCCAAAAATCAATCCACACACTTTGCACTTAAACGCCAATGGTCTTATTGTATCAATCTATCAAAAATATGTTTCGTGTAGCTGATCTATATATTTCGCAGGAGGGTGAAGTTTTACCTGTCAGAATTACGCTTCAAAAATCATCTTTTTCATACCGGAGCAGTTTATGGTTTCTTTCGGGATCAAAATTTCTGCAAGTTTCTCAAGTTCGAAATTAACAGGGTTATAATTTTCAAAAAGAGATGTTTAGAATATATAATGATGACGACCTCTAAATAGAAAAAAGATCTAGGATCTAAAGATGCTTGAACAAGGGAACCCTACTTTATTAAAGAAAACTTTGGGTAGAGAAACGTTGATTAGAACCAGTAACTAATTTGAGATCGCCGAACATGAACTTATATGCCAACCTTCTATATGCCTACTTATGGTAAATACCAAAAAATATCATTAGAACAGCAATGATACTGTCTTTAGCTGGTTTATGCTTTTCAGGCTCTTTTAGTGCTATTAAATATTTACCTAATGTGCAAGTTTACCTAATGTTCAAGCACAAACTCAAGTAATCACATCCCATTCTCAACCTTCGGCTGAAGAATTGAACGTCCAGATGGCTCAACTTTCCTCTTCAAATAAACCAGAAGATATCGCGACGCTCGCTTACATTTGGGGATTCTCACTTGTTACCATGTAAAGACAATTCAATTTCGCCACAAGTCCGAATGTTCCACCTGGAGTTGGAAGGGGTGCCCCAAATTCTGTCTCATGTGCTATTCAGCTTCTTAACGCCAGCTTTACAGGTGTAGTGAGTCCCAATTCTGATACTTTGTACTGCCAAACTATCCTACGACATTTACAGACAGTGAAGGAAAACCTCTCAGTGGCAATAGGAGCTATCTGATACATTTCAATCCTGGACAAATTCCCCGGTGGACGGCTTTTGGTCCATTACAATGTATAATAACAAGTCCTTATTCGTGGACAATCAGATTAATCGTTACTCAATTGGCAAATATACTGAGGGACTAAAGAACAATACAGATGACTCGCTTGATATCTACGTGCAGAATGCTAATCCTGGGGTAGATAAAGAATCCAACTGGTTACCAGCTCCCGAGGGAGTATTCAATATGATTTTACGTCTGTATCTACCTCAACCACAAATACTCAACGGAACATGGCAACTGCCATTAGTACAGAATGTAGGTTAAGTATGTTATTTATCAAAAAACATAAATGAATTTTTACTTTTTTTATTTGAAATAATTGCATAAAATAGAGATTGATAGTACTTTCAAATTATTTTTTCTAGGTAAAATATGTCGAGTCCTAAATAGATCATGTGGTTAATGGTTAACTAGGTTGTTACTACAAGGCGTTTTATGGTGAAATTGAGCCTATCGAATTTATTTTTGTCCATGCGTCTGATGAATGAAAGAGAGCATTCCTACATCTAAATAATTATAAATATCTTATATTAGCCTTACTTTTTTTATCATTAGCAAAAAATTTGAAATATATTACAATCGTGGAATTAGATTCGAAAGTAATTTTATCTTTCTGCAAATTTTCTTGTTGTCGATAAAAACCTCTTTTCACTTGAGGCAAACGAAGTGAAGGCTTAATTAAAACACAAAACGATGCAAGTGGAATATATCAACCATATTCTGATAATTCTGTAAATGGATGGGGTGATAACCATTCTGGATATATCGGATTTAGAGAACGTTATCCTTCACACAAATCTCTTAAAGATGATGGAGCAGTTAACTTAATTGTAAACGACTGGAAAGGTAAAAGAGAGTAATAATACAAAGATTTGATGTTTAAATTGATATTAAAATAGCAGTAACAAGAAACAATAAAAAATTAGGGTTAGGGTTAATTTGATCGATTTTGCTTTGCAATCTACAGATCTCATTATACATGAGAGAATTTAATTTGCTGTATATTCAGTATTAAATCTACAGATCTATAAGCTACTTGATTTTGTTATTGCCGATTTTAAAGGTTGAGCTAACTATATGAGGTTAAGATAGTAGACCGTATCCCCTGTATCTGCATCAAAAATTTGACTGCCGAAGGAAGGCGCAAGAATTTGCTAGAGAGAATCATCAACAGATGAATTGTCATGCAAAATGTTACTTTACAGTACCGTACTAATAACTTCTAAACAGTAAAGAAATCAGTCCGGCAGAGTACTTGCAAGTTTTCTAAATAAAGATAGCAGATTGATTTCAAAATAATTTTTTGTAGTGTTTTTAAGCTATATCCTTGTTAGTAGTGGGACAGGTGAACTAGCAGATTTGGTTTTGACTCAAAGTCTTGGAGTTTCAAGTTATTTTTGATGCAATCTGGACCCAATCATTTATTTGAGAAAGATATCCCAAAACCAATAGATCGTTCTTCCCAATAGTAACACTATTATCTGCAAGTTGTACGTTTGAACTATTGTCTGCAATGCTTACCGCTCTTTCGTCACTTAATCCAGTTATTACAATGATCTGGTTAGGATTTCCATCAGCTATCCATCCTACATTGTTAATCCCTTCCGCGGATCCTATTAACGCCAGGCCTGAATCATTTACAGGAGTTATGACGGTGTTAGAAGAAATTGAAGTAATCTTGAATGTGCCACTTTTTATTATATCGCTTACTTTTGAGGTAATATATGATTGTAAGGAAGTATTATTGATATTGCTAGCCGCTGGTTCATAATTAGGAGCCGTCGTACCGGTTTGCTCAAGTGCAGGTTGAGTGTATACGGGCTGGTATACATATGTGACATCATCGTGATCATTGTTATCATCATCATTATCATCGCAGTCATCGCAATCTATGTTGACATTTATATCATCATTGTTATCATCATCATTATCATCGCAGTCATCGCAATCTATGTTGACATCTATATCATCTAGATCATCTGCATCGATATCTAGATCATCTATGTTTATGTCAAGATTTTCCACATCATCAACATTAATATCAACATTTTCAAGATCACCTATATCAAAATCAACATTTTCAAGATGATTCAGATCTATGTCCCCTACGTCAATGGGACTTGGATGGTTTGTTGATCCCAGACATGATCCGTGTTTAAAACAATCTGAGTTATCTCGGTCGATTTGAGGACTTTTGTGGTTGGTTTTTTTTCCATCTTTGGATGGAATCTTGTCCGATACTGGCTTGATGTTGTCTGGGCCCCCTCCTATACAGGACCCATTTTTAGCACAATCTGGCTGTTTCTTGACTGACGGTTTATTATTGCTGACTTGCTTTATTTCCTTATTCTTAATCTTACCAGAGCTAGGTTTATCATATTTTATTTCCTTATTCTTAATCTTACTAGGGCTAGACTTGGAGTTCTTCGATTTAAAGTTGCCTAGCTCCCGCCCTTCAACTGAATAGAATTGTGAGATTTGTGAAAAGATGATCCCGATAACTGCCACCAAAAGAATAGCAAAAGAAATACGGTATGGATCATTCATTTCTACTTACATAAAAGGGCAAGGATTCTTTTTAAATCTTTTTCCTCAGTAGGAACTTGTTTCTAATCTATGCATGCTATGCCGGTGACGTGCTCGGATTAAGCTTGACTTAATCACTTTGCCCTTCATCAAAAATAGTTCTTACAAACAATCCTCCATTAACAGGACCAATAAGAGTAGAGAATTCCCGGAAATTTTGTCTAAACTTAGAATCGACTATATAGACTAAGTTTAATAACCATCATTTTGTAGATAAGGACTGCGTGACTAAATAAGATATGATCTTGGAAGGTACTAATTTATCAAAAATTGTGTGCTTGGTTATTTTTTCTTCATTGGGTTGCTTAATTTTGACGGGATGCCAGTATGTGTTCTCTGTCAACAGTAACGTAACATTTGCAAACAGCACTAACACTGAAGCTGGGGTAAAATTATCTGAACTAACTGCAAATAATCATTCAATTCCAACTGAAAACCAGGAGGTTGTCAACTTTACTGAGAAATTTCTTTCTCCGCATTTGGTTAAGGTAACTGATGGTGTTTATTCGGCTATAGGCTATGGACCTGCAAATATAATGATGATCGAGGGAAACGATGGGCTCATTATAATTGACAGTGGTTCTTCTGTTGATCAGGCAAAGGATACATTATCGGCATTTCGAAAGATATCTAACAAGACCATCGATGCACTCATTTATACGAGTGCGAAAGCCGACCGCATTGGTGGTGGAGGAGTATTCGTAAACGAAAGTGCCGGTCGACATGTTGATGTTTTGGCTCAAGATTCATTTATTGATAACTACTTTTCTTCCCTTGGGGCTACCTCAAGGCAGAAATCGATGTACAATCTATTTTTGACAGGTTTGTTACTACAGAAGGACGGAAGTGACAGGGCAATTAGCAATGGAATTGGACCTAATTGGAAGCTAGGTAATATTTCGTTTGTAACGCCTAACATTTTATTTAATGATACACTGAAGGTTCTGTATGGCGGAATAAACTTGACTCTGGCTTACGCTCCAGGTGTTTCAGATGATCAACTTGTGGTATGGCTGCCAGAGAAGAAAGTTCTATTCTCTGGTGACAACGTCTATGAAGCATTTCCCAGTCTTTATTCAATGAACAACGGCAATTACCGAGATGTGGAACAGTGGCTGGACGTGATAGATGCGATGAACGATGCCAATGCATCGTTTCTAGTTCCAAGTCATCTCATGCCTGTCATAGGATCTGAAAATGTAACAAATGTTTTAACATCTTACAGAGATGGAATGGCTTTTATATACCAGCAGACTGTCCGATACATTAATCAGGGCTTCAGTCCAGGTGAGATAATCCAAATTCTACAACTTCCTTCCTCTCTCAAAGCTCATCCTTGGTTGCAGGAAAGGTCAGGAGAGATTGCCTGGCAAATCAGGGCGATTTATGATGCTCTAGTAGGATGGAACACTGGTGATGCTACTTGGTTTAATCAAGTCAGCTCTGATGAAAGAGCAAGAAAAATAGTTGAAGCGTATGGTGGCCTGAATCAGACTATAACGAAGATCAAAGATGCAATAATGAACAGTGAATATAGGTGGGCTGCGGAACTTGCTACCTATGCTCTAGATGCACATCCAGATAGCAAAGAGGCTAGATCACTAAAAGCACAGGCCCTGAGAATTATGGGGTGGCAGAATCCAACTTCAGAAGGTAGAAACTGGTATCTTACTCAGGCAAATATACTTGACAGAAAAATAAACATGTCAACAGTGGAGAATCTTCCAAATGTAAATATCGGAGAAATACTCGACACCGTCCCGTTGAAAAAACTTCTCTCTCAAATGCAATACAAGCTAAATCCGGATAGGGCATCTAACATGACATTAACTTTGGGAATTAATTTGAACGATACACGGCAAGGATACACATTAACCATAAGAAATAATGCTGTCCAATTTCTTGATGGTTTTCCAGAAGAATACGACGTGGCTCTGTCATCTCACAGTGATACCATGAAAGATATCTTGTTGGGCAAGCTCAAATTGGCTGACGCAATATTTTCAAATGACGTAAAAGTTGACGGGAATTTGAAGGATTTGATTAGGTTTGTGAGATCTTTTGATCTGAGATTTGTTGTACCTGCATACAATAACTTGGCCGACTAGAATCACACTCCATATCACTTACTAAATAAAGCCAATGTATCTTATAAATCGTATCAGGAAGCGATTCCATATCCAAATTACACGCATTAACAACAGCTGTCTTTGATATTATGAGTTTATCAAATTTTTCTGGAATAGCTACTATTCCTTGTTCATATGTACGCATAGAACCAAGAGAAAGTAAGAATAGCAAACAGGAAGACAGTAAAAAAACAGCAACGTAATGAGAGTGTAATAGATTGGTCATGGGAAAATATATCACAATCGGAGTACAATCTATCTAAAATGCAATTAAAAATAAATTTTATATAATAATCCTATTATTTTAGAATGTTTTTGCAAATATAAAATTTAACGAACTATTCGTTGGATATAATATTTTATTTTAAAATCCTAAACACAGATATACAAATAATAAATTACTTAAAAATTTGTTGATTGGTTAACCCTGCCCCCGCGGATAACAAGAGAAATAATTTAAGTCCTTCATACAAATGGATAGCCTTAGGGAACACCACGCTTGGCACACTTATTGCAGCTCTTGATGCAAATATTATCTTTATAGCATTGCCTACTATTGCGTCAGAACTTGGTACCTCTGTATTTACTATGGTGTGGATAATTATTGGATATTCTCTTGTTATAGCATCTATTCTGTTGAATTTTGGTCGTCTCGCAGATATTTTTGGCAGAGTAAGGCTTTTCACTTTGGGATTTATCATATTTACTTTTGGGTCAGGATTATGTAGCATTTCCCAGTCAGGAGAACAATTAGTAATTTTTAGAATTGTTCAAGCGATAGGTGCTGCTTTTATACTTTCAAATAGTGTAGCAATCCTGACTGATTCATTTCCATCGAATCAAAGGGGAAAAGCATTAGGTATAAATCAAATCGCAATTGTGTTAGGTTCGATACTGGGTTTGGTTTTAGGTGGCTTTTTAACTTCATACCTAGGCTGGAGATCTATTTTTTGGATAAATATTCCTATAGGGATAATTGGAATAGTCCTGTCCTACAAATATCTAAAAGAACTAGGTTCAATAAGAAAGGAGAAAATAGATTGGCTTGGAAATATCTCATTTGCAGCAGGATTATTTTTTATACTAGCAGCAATAACATTATGGTCATTTGGTATCATATCTAATATTTTGATAATATTTTTATTTATTTTTGTTGGATTATCTTTTATCATAATATTTGCTTTCATAGAGAAATTTATTGCCAACGAATATCCTATGTTTGACTTATCACTATTTAAAATTAAATCATTCGTGGGGGGAAATATAGCTATCCTTCTCAATTCAATAGCAAGAGGTGATTTCATCCTTTTAATATCACTTTATTTGCAGGGTGCATTTATGAATCTGAGTCCTGTTGAAACTGGAATCTATCTGACTCCGGTCTCTATTGCTTTAGCAACATTTGGACCTTTAAGTGGATGGTTATCTGATAGATATGGCTCCCGATTTTTTTCGGCACTTGGTTTATTCATAACTGGAATCGGGTTTCTATATCTTAGCAGGTTACAAATTAAAACGAATTTTGTCGAACTACTATTACCGTTTATTTTACTTGGAGCAGGAATGGGTATTTTTGCATCACCCAATAGAGCATCAATAATGAACAGCGTACCTCCAGGTAGGAGAGGGGTGTCTGGAAGTACTGGTACCACTTTATTTTATGTAGGCAGATCGTTGAGTGTAGGTATTTCATTTTTGATAATGACGACCATCTTGCCATCAGAATATGTTAAAGATATAATAATAGATTTTAGAAATACTGAAACAACAATAGTCACAGATACTGTTAATACTACTAACGAACCTCTAAGCTCCGCTATAACAAATAATAATAATGAAACAATTGCAAATAAGTTTCTCTCTTCTCTTCATATAATATTTTTTGTATCTTCTATATTGGTATTTATTGCGATAATCCCTGCCATAATCAAAGAAAAAGATACTATGCATAAATCATAAAAATCTAATTCAATGATATTTCGTACATTCGTGATGATACTTGACTTGGAATTATATATAGAAAATAGAAGATCATGTAGGCAAGATTTAATGGAAATAATATACATCACTCAGTGCAATTATGTTTTGGATTATACAAAGTCGAAATTGTCATAAAATACTTAATGTAGCATATTATATGAAAGACTTTTACGTTGCCTAACTATCACTAGTCAAGTGGGTAGAATGTGGATATCACGAATAAGACTCCTCATTCAAAAATACAGAGGGTTCCTATTAATGAACAAGAAAATGTTACTTTCTGGTACAGCGGCGTTCTTTATCAGTGCTCTTGTTGCGGAGCTTCCTCACGATATTTCAATAGCGATCTGCTAGATACTATTTTGACGATAGTTTCAGGTTTCGCAGTATCAATCCCAATATTTGTCGTTTTGTCCTACTACGACATCCGCCAACGGTTCACAGATTCAAAGACTGGCAAAGCAAATTATGTTATCATAAATCAGTTATACAAAAAAGCAATTGAGATAGGCTCATTATATAATATGGTATATATTATTTCTCGTTTTTTGCTTCTATATTATTTATTAAATATAGCAATAGAAGCATACGAGGCTTCCATGTTATCTTCTCTTTCTTCATCTGCTATCTCCTACACCGTTGTGAACGTGATTGCAAAAAAATTTGGAATATTTCGATTTACTAGAAATGCAAAATCTTGAACTGTTCAGTTTTATGTAAATGGTTATTATCTGAAATAGTTAGAATTAACCGAACTCCTTTTAGAGTTAATTGAGTTATCTTTACATTTTCTTGCTATTCATTTATTCAACATTCCACTAGCATGCCTTATTCCCTTCCTCCACGTTTCCAGTAATACTAACCTCATGCTTAATCGCAAAGTGGATTCTTTTCCAGATTTTAGAAAGTTTAATAATTAGATTCGACATTACAATATATGCAAAACATAATCGGAACACTTGCTCAATCTTTTGGAATACCTCCACAGATAGCAACTAGTGCAGTGAATGGTCTTACTTCCATGTTTCTTCAAAAATCAACTCCGAAAGCAGCAGAAGGTCTTTTATCAGCGCTCCCCAAAGATATTACTGATCAATTCAATGATAATGATAAACAGAAATTCAGTACACAACAACAGCAAAACCTAAACAGATATGATGTTTTGAAACAGTTGTCAGGAATAACTGGAATAAAAGATATTGACAAATTGGATGAATTTACTGATACCTTGCTTGATACCATTAAGAAAAACACAAATATCAATGTTAGTGACGGCTTGGATAAAGATGAATTATTTCAAGCCCTGAACGAACTATCGAGACAACAACGAACTTAAACTCCTTTTATTTTTATTTTTTTTTATTTTACCTATCTTGGTTTATTCTTCAAGAAAATCTTAACATGTCTAATAAATTGCCATAACTACTAGGGTATTCTTACTACAGTTAAACTCGTCCAAAAAATTTTTAATTGTGTTTGACTTTTTCTAGCTGAAGCATCAATCTCGAATCGATAATACAAATTTTAATATGGAAAAAAATTATTTGTTATTTTAAAAAATAATTAGAGAGCGATATCTTTCTTTAGGACTGTTGAATGAGGAGCCTCGACTGTTGAATGAGGAGCCTCGACTGTTGAATGAGGAGCCTCGACTGTTGAATGAGGAGCCTCGACTGTTGAATGAGGAGCCTCGACTGTTGAATGAGGAGCCTCGACTGTTGAATGAGGAGCCTCGACTGTTGAATGAGGAGCCTCGACTGTTGAATGAGGAGCCTCGACTGTTGAATGAGGAGCCTCGACTGTTGAATTGTAAATTTGAATATGTTTCATGGCAACTACTTTCCATGACAGATTCTTGCTAAACTTTGATACAGCCTCTTTATATTTCGGATAATCAAGGTCAAGTCTAACTAGCTCTTTAGAGAATTCACTTGGATGTCGGCTGCTGGAAATTCCTAATCCCTGATCCGAAAATTCCTTGAAAAATTCGATATTACTTGAAATGAATGGAAGTGAATGCGCCAAACCGTCATACATGACACCAGAGCCTGAACTCACTTTATATGGAAGTAAGAGAGCATCGGCTGAGTAAAACAGGACAGACAGCTCTTTGTCGGAGAGAAATCCTCTATTGAGGTTGATTATGTCCTGACTTTCAAGACGTGGTTTCGAATTTTCCTGATTGTAATGATTTCGTGAAGTGTTGATAACTATCTTCCACCCCTCTGGAAGCTTCATTTTTCTGATAATATCCCAGCCTTTAGTTGCTGTCATAAATCCGGTAGCCAGTGCAAATTTGGTATTTTCAGGGAGTGAAAACATAGACCTTGCTGTCTTCTTGTCCACAGGTCCACTGATAGCAGGTTCTGCTCCATGATAAATCAAATGCGATCCAGGAATAAGTTTAGCCAGATACTTTGAGAAAACAATTCCAGCTCTCTTTGGACCTATTTTTCTCCGGTTGAGAAGACTAAAGGATCTGTAATTGACAATGTGAGTCCAATAGTCATATGCTAGCTGAAGAAATGTTTCGGCTCTCCCAAACCTTTTACTTTTCAGAGGAACGACTAACTTTAGCCACTGTCTAAATGTGTATGCTGAATGAAACGTGGTTACAATCGGAAATTCACACTCTTGATAAAACTCTTCTATACTGGTGCATGTCTTTGTAGGCATTAAGGGATTTAAGCGTATTCCGTACAGCCCGTGTTCATATTGGACATGGATTAGATCCGGTTTGATCTCTCGTACAATTTTTAGAAGAACTTTTGAATTATTCTTGTTAGTGGGCGAAATTCCTTTAAGGTCACCTGCTCCGTCCTCGTTACAGATCACGAGTACTTCAACACCTTGCTGCCTTAATGCATCAACTAGCTTCTTGCAGTAGCGCCCAACTCCACCTTGCATCGGAGGGTACTCCGTTGAGACCATCAATATCTTCAATTATTGCCGCCAGCGTAAACTAAAGTCAATTAAAATACACATTTGATCATTAGGCAGAGGGGTATATCATTCTTCCTTTTAGTTAAGTGCTACCACAGTTACAATTAAGAGTCAAATTTTATATTTATTAACAAATTAAATTTAACTCGATTTTACTAGAGATTCATTAATTTGATGAATTAGCCATGTTTAGTTGGCTACTTCTCTAAAAACTCCATTTGTGAGATAAACTGATAAAATAGGACAACATAGGGAGGTCAGTTAAGGTGAACGGGACGAGTTATTTTGACTGGTAATGAATATGTTGAAATAAAACGAAGGCACTTTTTACAGCAACCGTTGCCCTAAAATGGTTTCTGATGGCGATAGTTTCTAGTGCAGTGTTTTGTAAAGGAATCGACCCGGATACTCTATTTTGACATTGTTACGACAATGTGGCATATGTTGGCGGTAGCGTGGCAGCTGTAGCTATCATGGGGATTATTTTTGGCTATTATGTTGTTCATCTGAAATCATTTGATAGAATTTTTGCTAGAATGATGAAGGCTGATTTTATTGTAACAGTGATGTTTTTTGCGCGTCATTTGCAGCACCTGGAGAGATCTCAAGTAAAGTGATGATTTAGTTGTTTGGAATATGGATTTTAGGTATGCTGCTTGCACCCTTTGATACCGAAAGGATTGTGTTAATGAAAATAACAGAATATGGTTCGATAATCGCTCTGGGTATCTTGCTAGGGATTCAATTTTTCCCTAGGTTAGAAGATATCCAGCAATCATCCACCTTAGGACTATTTGTAAGCAGTATCTTGTCTATATTTGGCTCAGGTAGACATAAGTGAATTCACTTTCTTTGCGTCGAATCATATTATCTTCAACTTAATATTATGAACTTTCAGGTTGCAAGTAATTCAATATTGTTGCTTCTAATAGGATTGTATAGGTAGAAGGGAAAATCTGCATTGTTGTTGTGATTGTAATAAAAGTTAAAATGACTCTAAGGCTCGTGTTGCGTGGAGTTGAGTATTATGTTAAATGTCCCCAGGTATGGCTGTCCTCCTCCTTCTCTAGTCAAATTAAGCATAAGATGCTTTCCCGCATTGCTTTGTACCAAGTGATCTGTCGAGGGTCCTGTGTAAATAATATCCTCTTCATTGGTGGTGTCTGGTAATCCATGCTCACTGTATGGGGATTGCTTATGTACCAGTTCATTAATTGAATCATTGAAATATAATTGTGATGTCCAATCTACAACTTTATCGGAGCCATTGAATAGGCGCACCTTGTCATGAATATGGATAGCCCTGCCCTGATACCACCCTGGATACACCGTCGTAAATCTGACCGTACCGTTATCATCCGTCACTTGAAAACCTCTAAGGAATTTCTTTCCCTCAGTACCTTGGGAATTAACGCTGGAATATACGCCCTGGGAATTAGCATGCCAGATATCTACCTGCGCTCCCGATAGAGGGGTACATGAACCACTTTTTTTATCGACGACATACACATGTATTAATAAATCTAATGGAATACCCTGTTGCATTGATCCGTCTGATGGATCTGTCCTTATATCAGAACGATTGGGCATTCCATCAACAAAATATGGTCCTTCCATCTGTTGGGGTGTGCCTTCAATTTCTATTAATGATGGAGTTAGTGAGCATGTCCCGTTAGTTGACGAATAAATTTGGGTCGAGGTCAATTCCGGAGGTAGCGGTGGAGGCGGGACTGCTGCAGTGGAGTTAAAGGAACTGGAGTTGTTTAGACTAGTTAGTATAGTGCCGCTGGTAACTTCCAACCTTCCAGAAAACATTAACAAAAAAGTCAAAAATAATACAAATAAAATAGGTACAGTTTTATTATTTATAATTGGATCGTTTGATTCACTTTATCAAGTGTCAACGCTAATACATAGTATTGCTAGATAACATATTATTTAAGTTAATCGTGAAAAATGAAAACTTATTTTGAATCCGAGATTTTATCTAAAGTGTTTCTGACTCAAGATTTGCTAATTTACTTTCTGTGGTTATTAGAAAATAGGTGGTGGTAATCGAACATTTGTGCCATAATATTACTTGGTTTCGAAACGCTACAATTTCTTAGAACGTACTAATTTCTTTAGTCTTACATCCTTCTCATTTCAAAATATCATTCGGCCTTCATCTACATTGATTTTTAAAATTTTCTCAAATTCTTAGCTAGGGAGATGTCCGAAGATGTTCATAACGTAACATTGTCATAAAAATTTATGAATTGCTGTTGGCATATTGCTATGTAAAATTAACCGGTCAACTATCAGAATTTATAAATATTTTAATGCAAAAATTTACTTATCCTAATCTTAACTAATCTTAAAGCTTTATCCTCTTGGAATATTCTTGCTATCCATCTCTATAGTCTGGCGTAATCCTAGTGCTAATTGGTTTGAAGGATCTATCTGCAGCACTTTATTAACATTGGAGAGTGCATCAGTCTTTTTACCAAGGTTGTAAAGTGAATATGCTTTGTTTATCAAAGCTTCTGTATCGTTGGAGCTAATAGCGAGAGCCTTGTCGTAATTTGATATCGCCTCATCGAATCTATGCAATTGTGAAAGCGCCCTTCCTTTGTTAATAAGGGCAGCTAGATCATTAGGGTCAACTGCTAATATTTTGTTATACAAAATAACAGCCTCATCAATTTTACCTAAACTTTCCAAAGTTTTGGCTTTATTGATAATTATTTGTGTATTATTGGGGTCTATGGTAATAGCTTTGTCGAACCATTGTAAGGCGGCTTGGGGACTTCCCAGATTAAGCAAAACCGAACCTATATTATTCATGACAAATTTGTTTTTAGGATCGATCTCGAGCACTTTTAAGTAATATTTTATCTCTTCATCATATCTGCCTAGGCCGTCAAGAGCTACTCCTTTATTAGTTAGCGCGATGATATTTTTAGGATCTGTTTTCAAGGCCCTGTCAAAGTATGTTATTGCTTCATCATACTTGCCAAAATGATTTAGTGTAAGACCACTTTTCACAAGATCAGTGACGTTTTGAGCAACTTGTGCGTTACCTAGCTGGAGCCCTATACCATTAGATATAAAAGTTGAACCCAATATTACTAATATGAGAAACGATACTGTTGCGCCGATGTTGTAGGAGATCCTTTGGTTCTGATTCATACTATAACCCCTGTATTTATTTTTATATTTAATAGGTGGTAGCAGCCTATTTTAGGTACCTTGTTTGTAAAATCTGCTATATTAGCCGAAGAAATTTGAATTATACATTTGCATTTCTATCTCCATAATATATGTCTTAAGAATCACTATATATATTATCATCCTGAGATGATGAATACCAACACTAACAAAACCAATGTTTGGTACTAATGTTATTCGGATAGAAAATGTTATCGCGGCATGGAAAAGCGTAACTATGTTATCTACAGACTTCTAACAAGTTTCCCTTTTTCCCCTATAATACAGCTAAAATACTACTATGCCTATTCTATGTAAACGCTCAATTCAAATCAGCTCTATTGGATATCTTAGTGACTTATGATAGCTGCTTAATATGTGGTAGGTAATTTAGACAGGATGGGAACAGTTTCAGAATATTCGATGGCTGGTTATTCAAATCCTTACTTATCGGATAGAGAGTACTAAACAAAGCGTTAAAGGGGGAATGGCAAGATTGAGGCCAGTAAAAATCACGAGAAACTCCCATCACAGGAATTCATTGACAGGATGAGAATTCGAATAAAAAATCAATGAATCTGCATCACCGATGAGGAAAAAATTATTGATCCTACCCTGGTTGAGATCGAAAAATATCATTATCAACTTAATGATGTGCCAGAGTATGAATGGGATTTGGTTGCTCCAGAGCTGGATTTCTGTCAACATGAGGCATTTAAAAACTAAGACTACCTTTTCACAATTGAATGCTCTCCTGGAAAGTGAAGACAAGAATATACTAAGATAGATAGATTTTTACTAATTTTATATTTCTATAATAAAAATATTTTAGCTAATACAATAATGTGTTTGATTGGGGCGCGCGGCTTCAATAATTTCTTCTTCAAATTACATATTGGGCTTATGCAAGAAATGTTACGAAAAAAAAGGAATTAATATCGTCTAGGTTTACTCAAGAGCGGAAAAATCCTTTGATACGATCTCCTATGCCTTTCTTTGGCTCTCCCCCAATGTCACCAGCAGCACCTCCTAGAGCATTATTGAATAGTGATTCTATCCCTTCTGGGTTGGCTGTTGCTTCTTGCTTTATTAAATCCACTGCCTGTTGAGTATATCCTGTTACTTTTTGAGGGTCTTGAATACCTGTTTTTTCCTGAATTTGCTTGACCAGTTGGTTGTCTGAATTTAAATTGGAACCTAATCCAGAAAGAACAGAGGTAAGTTTCCCTAATCCGCCTTTAAATCCACCAGTACCTATTTGTTGCATAACATATTGCATTACTAGAGTAATTATTGTGGTTGCTATTGTTCCCTGAAGTCCGCTTTTTTGTGTGAACATGCTCACAAGATTGTCTAAGTTCAAACAGATGTTATATAGGAGACCCAAATATTTAAGCAATTTACAACACCATTCTTATTTCATCATAATATTTAGCGCTATTTTTTAGTTATATTGATGAGATGCACCGGAATACATCAATTACAATGTCAGATGGCCATACTACATTTTTAGTCTACGAATACTATTGTACTTCAACTTATTGTGAGCATGTAACCTAGCGTAGAGATCATACATGTTTCTATATCTAGGGAATCTCAAATTTATTTGATTTCAGTACCCTCAGATATTTTAGCTTGACACTCCGCTAGTACCAGCATATCATATGAAATAGTTTTGAAAGAGCGTTACAAAATATACTTCTTTGAATAGCATTAGTTCTAATTTTAAATTCGAATCAAATTTACACTTTGGATCTGATCGAATTATAGACTGACGCTAGAGTTGGAAAAACTGGTGGCAAAGAAAATAGACAAGTTTTATTTTCTATATGATAGTAATCGATAGATACTAGGTAGAAACAACTTATCTAAGTTGTTTATTACTTTTTAACTTGTTCTCAATAAGGCCTGTAGACTTTGCTTCTTGGTACGTATGCTTTACCTCATTACACGTCTTATCTTGATAAGAACGTTCTACCGTCCCATTATTAACAAGATCATTTACTGGGTTGCTTCCGTTGATTATATCAGATTCATGCTCTGAGCAGTATTGGATAATTAATCTATCATTCGCGTCGTTTGCCGATAAGCCCCTGTTAGACAAGTTAATAAGCAGAAGTAAAACAGAAATTATTGTACCCATTAACAACGCATGACGATGACGATATATCATAAACATAAATCATTATAATGATATAATTTATTGGTTTTTATCAAATTTTCTAAAGGTCAAATAGTTAGGACTTCATTCATCTACTTAGCGAATTAGCATTGCCTGAGGTCTAGACCTCTCGGAATTATAACAATTTGGACAAAGAAGCTTTCCACAACCAGTACCTAAATGAGTTTATTTTTTTGTTGCATGATTCACAGAGTGATGCTTATCATTACTATTGGTTTTATACTGTCACGTTATATAACATTATTCTCATTGATTTAGAAATTCGAGCTTTTTTGCCGTCTTCTACTGCATCACACCTATCATCCAAAATTATTATAATAGTTTACCAAAACAAAGAATATTTTGTAATATTTATATTTTAAACTAGAACTAAAAATAGACCTTAAAATTAGGCAATGAATTTTTAAAAATTATCTAAAGCCATCGTTAATATCAAGGTCTTTATGTGGTATCGTATAGTGTTAGGAAAATGGAACGTGTTAAGTCTAAACTTAGGTATAAGGATACTGAAATTAGTCTTGTAGTATGCAAGTCATGCAAGTGGTGTGTGTCAAATTTATCAGCTTTTGAAATTCTTAACTGTTTGAACTGCGACAAGCAACGAATTCTACATATACCAATATCAAAGAATGAACGGTACACGATAAATTTTGATAATGACAGTATAAATTTGAAATTTTGTTAATTTTTACTTAGTCAATGTTGCACTTTTCGGGTTGTCTTTCCTCCCTACAAAAAAGTTTATTACAACTACGAAAATGACAGTCATGGCAATACCAGCTAAAGATATAGCAGCCAAGACGTCAGTCTCTAAAGTCATGATATTATTTGTGTAACATAATATATTACAACTTATACAGAATTCTTAACTTGTTCATCACTAACTATACCCATATAAATTTGGCAAGCATTGCATATTTCTAAGTAGTTATTAACAGTATTCTGTGGGTTGTATTCCTCGCCACACTGAACACAAATATTCTTATCCATCCACTTCATTTCCATTCTCTACCTTTATACGGTGATTAACAACATATGTTGACTATTTCTGGCCTATTTGAAAAGTTGAGTAGTGATTTATTTAAAATTATAGACTATGACTTACCTGGGAGTAGAAAGTAATTGATTCAGGTAATTAAGTTAAAATTTAACTGATAGCAGAGTGGATAAGTAGCATAAAAGACCACACCCGCCAATTAATGCCGAAGTCGATTCTATCGAGTGATTGGTTATATGAAATTAATTCAATTAAATTTTGACTATATGAATTTCAAATATCTATGTAACTATGTACCAATTTCAAGATGTGGGGAACTGGAGTACATATTCCCACAACAGCTAGAAGACAAGTAACTTTTATTTATACTAGAACGTAGCTCTAATAAAAGATGTCTATATAGATTTGATTGGTCTATATTAACTAAGCATATTGTTTCTATAGGCGAGTAACTAATCGATTGACAACCAACTATATAATTACTGACTTGTTGTTACTTATTGAGAAATTTGCTTGTACGTATCATATCTTAGTCTGTGTAAGTCGTAAATAAAATTGTGTATCAAGTTTTATAATACCACCGAAAATATATAATAGATACGTGTGCTATAGTATTAAAGTGATTGTAATTGTCTCACAGACGCGCTTATTTTATTCTAAGCATCTTAGTGATGCTGACCATTATTACTAGCATTGATATAGCCATAACAACGAATCGTCATTTTACTGTCGAAGCTCAAAAACCAGACCCATCTACATCAAGCCTTCAGCCCCAAGTATTTGACCCCAAACTCAAAGTAGAATTAGTTTACAGTGGTAAAGGCTTTCCTACCAACATGGCGTTTGTAGGAAAGGATGATATCTTACTTGCTTTCTAAAAAAGACGGTGAAGTATTAAGAATTAAGGATGGTAAGAATCTCGGCCCCGTTCTACACGTGAAGGTTAGCAGTAAGGACGAGATGGGATTGTTAGGAATAGCTACGGACGCATACCCATCGACGAATCAGAATCAAAAAAATAGTAGCAATGTATTTTTGTATTACAGTTTTTGCCAATCCAAATTAGAATGCAATAATTTTGTGTACAAATATGACTGGATGCAAAACGAAGAAAAATTGACTAATCCTAAACTCTTGTTAAAGCTGCCAGGTTTACCAGGTCCCAGTCACTCTGGTGGGGACATGACAATTGGCCCTGATGGACATCTTTATTTAGTCATAGGCGACTTGCTTCCAACAAAACTGTTCAATACGGACAAAAAGTACAACACACAGGCTCAAAACTATGAAGATGGAGTCGAGCCTGACGGAAGAGCAGGAATACTTACAATCACCAAAGATGGCAAGCCTGTTGATAATGGAATCGGATCTGCTTACCCACTTAACCTATATTATGCATATGGTATTAAGAATAGCTTCGGCATAGGATTTGATCCTGTAACTGGGAAGCTATGGGATACTGAAAATGGACCTGACTTTGGAGACGAAATCAATTTGATTGAACCAGGGTTTAATGGGGGATGGAGTAAGATTCAAGGTTTTTGGGCAGTTAGCGGTACAAGTGAAAAAATGCAGATGATAAAGGGGGCTCCTAGTGGCTTAGTGGATTTTGGCGGCAAGGGGAAATATTATGAGCCAAAACTTGTATGGGACAGTACTGTAGCACCTACTGCTTTAATTTTTCTGAATTCAATAAAGCTTGGCTCTCAGTACAATAATGATATGTTTGTTGGATCTGTGGAAAATGGCAAGATATTTCACCTAAAACTAAATGAAGACAGAACTGATTTATCGTTACCAAACACAATAAAGAACAAGATCGTGACTGGAAAAGAAGATGAAACTCCAATAGTATTTGCGGAAAACTTTGGAATAGTTACAGATTTGCAGGTAGGGCCTGATGACGGATATTTGTACGTGGTTTCTGGAAATAGAGCAGACGAAACAGGTGCTATCTATAGGATAGTTCCAAAATAAACCAAGTTTTATTGATATTTCTTGGTAGAAATAACTGACACAATGGTGACGATAAAAAAATCTTAACATTCTTAATTTTACTATGCCTGATTCCAGTCAAGCTATTATTAATTGCTGTGATGGATTGGTTGGATGGATGAAGTTTGGGTTAATGTATAATATGATGGCGATGTCGCAAGCCTCGATTGTGAGATTGTACATAAAGATTGATACCCTTCATCACCGTTAAGTTGACATTATATCTATCATCTAGGTGAAGGCAAAATTAATGTTATTTATATTACTAAAGTGAAGATCTGCGAAAATGAAAAAAAGTGGCAACTATACTTTAATTTTACACATTTCATTTAAAAATAGAAGTACATGTTAAAGCTATTAGGACAATGATTGAAGACAAAAATAATCCTGAGATAGTACAACAAGTATCAGCAGTACGCGCCTCGTTAGATAACCTCATAAGTTACTGAACGTATTGTGGAAACGAAGTAACCTGATTTTCTATTTTCTTGATCCTCAGATGACTTATAGTTAAAATCGCTCATCATCATTTTACATAAATAGGGGACAAAGAGCTGATTAAAGCACAACAAATTATTAAAAATAAAAAAACTGAACGATGATAAAAGAATTTAATATTACTGAGATAATAAACCAATCATATATCAGTATTTTGCAATCCTAGGGTACTTTCTGAACAGGCGGAAATTGGTACTCTCCTCTTAATATTGACTCGTCCGGGATGTACACACGCATAAGCAAACTGAATTCATCAACTGGAGCTGGGAGCCAATTAGATACATTATTACTTGAAGAAGTATCACGTTGTATAAAAACATCAAGTGAGCCATCTGCATTATACTTTATTCCCTGCGTGCGATCGCTTATTGAGTAGCGATTCAGGGAATTGTCAACAAAGTAATCCTTTGAATTATAGATGGTAACAGACCAAAATCCGCCCTTCTTGATCGGTGGCAATTTTCCCTTTCCAAAATGAATCATATAACTATTATTGCCATTACCGGAGAGCCGGTCTCCTCTGCTGTCTTCAAACGTAGCAGGATAAAGAGCCTCCTGAGGCGAGTTAGCAAGAATTGCTGTATTTGCTATAGCCGCCCGTAAAAGATAGTCATTTTTATAATTGCCCGTATCCAGATTAACTGACCATCCATTCATTTTTGTTCCCAAATTATTCACTTTTTGACCTATCAATCTTTCTCCATTTATGATTCCCATTCTCAATGCCTGGTTGATAGTGATGTTTGCTGTCAGGGATGGCTTTAAGTCGGGCCCTATACCTATGGATCTAAACTTGGCTATTGCTATATCATCATAATCATATGGAGGATTGTCTATCATGTCCTTTCCTATTTCATCAAAAATCTTGATACCTGTTTTTGGAATAAATTCAGGCTGTGGAGATACATGCGATGTATTTAATGAATTTAATGATAAATTCGTGCCTAATTCTGACAAGGATGTTGTCGTGGTATTCAAATTAACTTGAAAAGTAGACAGTTTAAATTTATCTTGAACAGCATTAACGTTTGGTACATCACTTGTGCCGTTGACCAAAATTCGTGTTAGTATCATTGCCAAGTTTGTAGGAGATTTAATCTGGACCATAGCCGCTGGAATAGTTTCATTCCAGTTGGGACCGGTAATAATATAGGAACCCCCAGAGGTAACGTTAGTACGTGCCCCAATGAACATAAAATTATTTGTATACGCATCTACAAACTGCAAGGTATAATATCTATCTGAAATTGATGGGATCTGAAGCACGAGAGGTTCCTTGAGATCCAAAAATGCAGGACTATAGAGAGTGTCCTGATTGGGACGTACGACATTAGTAAAATTAGCATTAACTAGATCCCTAAAATGATTAAAAGTGTTAATAGGTCCATAACCAGGTCCTAAAGGATGATTTGGACCGGTAGAATAATCGACCAAGCGTTTCATGCTGATAAGAGGGTAGCCCCAGATATATGCTAGTGTTGCAATATCGGCTGGAGCATCCGACTTCTCAATCCTTCTCATTTCTGCTTCAAGACCCCCTATTGCAGTGAGGGAGGAGATTGATGAGGAGTACTGACCCGATCCAATTTGTCCGAACGTTGAATTAAGGATTAATGGCTGTAAAACCAAAAAAGATGTCAGTGTTAGGAACAAGAATATGGTTACTATAAAATGAACCTTATCTAAATTTAGAAATAACCCCATTTGAAACAAATAGAAATAACTAACTGTAATGCAACTATAAAAGATTTTAAAAGTGTGATACAAAAAATAAATTATTAACCGGAGTTAAAAATTGATTTAATTAATGTAAAAAACATGTTTTATAATGTGGGAATGAATTTAGACTTTTATTTCCATTCCCAAATTTTTCCCACAGTATTCCCATTTTCATCAGCTTCGTATTCAAATACCCCAACCATGTTGTTTATGGATGCCAGTTTTCCATCTGATTTGGAACTAAATAACACAGACCCTCTGTCCTCCCGGCTGCGATTATTGTAACGTCCAATTCCATATCCCTTCCAGCTTGCCATCTCTCCTTCCTTCGTTAAAATAAGACCCTGACCCTCTGCATAGAACACATTTCTATCACCTACAGACGGTCTACTCCAATAAGTGACTACATCTGTCACTTCAACCCCATTAATATTTCCAGTTCCTGATATGGTAGTTTCTATCATTGGACCTTCTGTATCTAGAACCCTAAAGCCAGAGATTTTCCCTCTTTGTTCGTAGATTAATTCTCCTAACATTACAAAATATCCATAATTAGCACTATATAGGTTTGAAATGGAAGAATAAAATTGGACATGATATGCGGATCAAGTGTTCATTAAGAATATATTAATTGATGTTCGGTTGGTTTTTAGGGCGGTTTCAGAAATTTCAGGAGCATTCTAATGTTTCGGTTTTGTCATAAATCCATAAGGTTTTATATCCTCAGTATCAAACCATTCGCCATTAAGTTGTAACTGAGCCAGTGTTTAATACAGATCTTAAACGTCATTTGTTATCATAACCTATTCCTCACTTGTTGTAACACATATCATGATATCCAAGTAAATTATCTCATCCAAAAGATTGCTGAATTTTTTCCAGTTTAAGTTTGGAGTCTTGGAAGGGTACTTTGATAAGTTCTGGATGCTAAATCCCCATTTGGGTGCGTGCATGGACTTGCTCATCTAATTCATTGAAAACCTTGATTTGAATATCAATTGAGACCCTGCATCTGTTTCCTTGATAAATACAGAACTATCTTTTCTAAACACAATTATAAATCAAGAATTGTGACGTTAAAAGGTTTAATAGAATGATACTAAATAATCGATATTTATTCATAAAGCTTAACGTATATGTGTTCCTTGTTTTCTAAAGAAACTATGTCTAAAATACAGGTTAGTGCCTACTTAAATAGGCTTAATATCAGCCAATAAGATTTTTTTGCTATTAGTAATGATCCATGAGAAACAAATTCAAAGCCGATTATTAGACTTTTCAAACATTGCTCTTCAAAACTTTGTTAATTCATTAAGGACTGAAAAGACAAAGTCAATTTATTTAAATTCTCTAAAAAATTATTTGATAGACAATAACCTGACACTAGAGACACTTTTAAAATTGTCAGTGAAAGATTCTGAGCGATTGTTAATTAATTATATTGAGAAACTGAAGCGAGAAGGTAAAAGTCGTTCTTTCATAAATTTAGTATTCTGTTCCTTAAAGCATCTATATATCATGAAAAATATACGAATTAACAAAGAGAAGATAGGTAAATTCTTGGGTGAATCTGTACGAAAGAAAACAGACAGGGCATATACTCATGAAGAGATTAAAAAAATACTTGATGTTGCAGATCTTAGAACAAAATCTATTGTTTTATTAATGGCTTCAACCGGTATGAGAATAGGAGCAATACCCGATCTCAAGTTAAAACATTTAAAAGAAATAAGCAAAGAGAAAATTTACAAGATTAAAGTTTACGAGAAATCAAAGGAAGAGTATTACACATTTTGTAGTCCTGAATGTTATTCGGTTTTAAATTTATATTTAGATTATAGAAAGAACAGCGGTGAGAAAGTAGACGGAGAATCGCATTTAATTCGAGAACAATTTGATATTAACGATTTTGAACAAATTAGGAAAAAATCACGTAAGGTGAGTTTAAGCACTATCAAGAATATTATAATAATGCTGCTGAGAAAAGCGGGACTTAGGGAACTTGATCATAATTATCAATCGGGAAATAGAGAAATTATCCCAATGTCCCACGGCTTTCGCAAGTTCTGGATGACTCAAGCAGTAAAATCAAAGATGAATCCAGAAGCAAGAAGAGAAATGTTGTTAGGACATAAGATTGGGCTAGCCTCTGCATATTATAGACCTAGTGAGGATGAAATGCTTGATTCCTATTTGGTCGCAGTTGATAATCTTACAATCAATGAAGAGAATAGATTGAGGAGAAAAGTTGAGGTGTTAACTATAGAAAAGTCTAAAGTCGATATGGCTTTAGCACAGATTGAAGAGATGAAAAAACAGATAGGATTGTAACAATAATTCCCTTTTCATTCACGAATCTGTAGTTTCTGTTGTTGTATTTGTAAATTCTGGAATTTCGTATACTCTATAACCTTCCCTATACAGTTGTTTATACAAATGATCAGTACGCCATTCCTCAAGTGCTATATGCTTTTTAGCCTCCTGTGAAGCAATAGCCATCAGTTTTTGATCGGTTAAATTCCACTTTTTGATTACTTCCTTTTCTTTGATGTGTTTACTCTTTATTATTTCTAAATCACCTTCAGACAGAACCCTGCGTGCAGAGTCAATTCTTATCAAATCGTCGATTGGCCGATACTTATCTGAAATAAAGTCTCTATAATAATTGAATTTGAACCATTGTTGAAGTACATCTGCATCCCGTAAATAGTAAAAAATTAATCCGAGGTAAGTATTGTTTGAAAGAACCCTTTTCAAATCTTGATAATTTACTTTAACATAGAATTGTTGACGTCCAGGTGATCTTTCCCTTTTATCAGTGCCAGGTCTCCCAGGACCATTTGGTAAATCATCTTCTGTTAATTTTTTAGTAATATTAAGTCTATCCGTCTTTTTAAATAATTTAGACACTGTAGATTTGTTAATATAATCATCATTTATGTCTCTAGCAACCTGTGTATTGTATTTTGACATCAGGTCCTTTTGAGTAAATATACTTAAGTCCGAATAATATCCAAGGGTTTGAGCCATATTTTCATCGGAAGTTTTAGTTGTCAGTACTTTATTTTTCCAAAATATCTCTGGTCCTAGTACTCTGTAAACATATTTTGTAGAGCCGATCAGTATTCGACTAACTGTAGTATGATCGGAAGTATCATTGCGGCGCCTGCTCCTATTGTTGATAAAATCACCCACAGTTTTTTCAACTTTACTAATATAATTAATATAAAAATTTGTTTCGATGATTAATGTAACTCTTACACTATCAGAAAAGATCGTAGAAAAAATCGATTTAGAACGTGGTGAAGTTAACAGATCCCGATACATAAGACGACTTTTGGAGAAGGCCACTGAGCCTCAACAAAAATAAATGTCTACCGAGCATAAACTAATTCAGACTGTAAGCGAGTATGGTAATTTATTGCAGTTCCTATATGAGAAGCATCCTATGATATTGGAAGAATTCAAGAATAAAAATTCCGCCCATGTGGCAACAGGCGGAGTAGGCGGTGGAGTTTCAATTCCGAGTGATGAAAATGAAACTAGAAAATAGTAAGAATATCAACAAAATAAACTTATCTAAGTGTTCCGTTTGTAGCGATCAGGTCTTTTGGTTAAATGGATTTTTACTAAATTTCGACAATAGCGCACTTCATGACCATCCCGAGAAACGGGCAATATTCAACAAGTGTGGGCCTAAGACGGATATAAAAGCAAAAGAAATGGAGACCCATAAAATTGAGTTCTAGTTACAAGGAATTCATAAAATGTAAATTCTGCGACTCATTGATTGAATTCAAATTTCTTGAACAAACAGGGAAATATGTTCCTCTTAATCCTTCCGGAACTCGACATTGTTGCGTACGGAGAGATTTTTAATTGCAATCCTCTGTAGACTATAAAGAGGCCTGGACACATGCAAAGTTCAGGGACGAATTCTTCCGATGTCTGGCCAGGATTATAGATACAAATCGATCCGATTCAGTAAGTGATGAAAGGAATTATCTGAGTCAGCGCAAATACTACGCCCAGGCTAGAAGACTCATTTACTGGATTCCCATAACAAAGCCTACCGAACTAATTCCGCCCTTCATAATCAACCTATCAGATCTATCTCCAAGATATAGGAAAGAGTTTGAGGAATTTGTAGATATTTCAACAAAGAGGGAAATTGCATTCTTTCTCAAAGAAATTGCTGTTCTATTCTTTGAAGCGATTGATTTCAACTACTGCCAAGGTTCTGTAATCCCCCACATTCAGGTAGGGTATGAAGAATAATGGGACAATTTGAAGAGTTGAAGGGTAAAACATTCGGATTTAATGATGGAAACGGTGACGGTGACGGTCATGATAACTATGAATATCGACCACAAACCAATACAGAGATAGAGAAGATTGAAGCCCCAGATATTCCCAACAAGGAATAGTTTGAATACCTAGTTTCAATCATAAAGAAAACTGTTAGACAGGAAGATGCATTGATTCGTCAAATATTGTATACTGGTTTTAGTGCTGATACTTCAGATCCAATAAATCTTGGAATAATGGCACCAACAGGTGAAGGGAAAACATACGCCGTTATTGAAACTTTGATGTATTTTCCTAAACATTTGGTATGGAATATTGGGGCTATGTCAACTATGTCACTGGTTCGAGATCAAGGGGTGTTAGTAGATAAAGATAACAAGCCAATACAAAGCGAGGTTGACGGTCTAAAGTATGAAATCAGATATTGCAAAGATGAAGAAGAGAAAAGAGAATTAAAGAACCAACTTTCTGCATTGCTCCTAACCTCAAAAAAATTAATCGATTTAACTGGAATTACATTAGCGTTCATTGAGCCGCCCGACATAGATCTTTGGAACAAAATCAAACCGATTCTATCACATGATGCGATGGAGATTGAATTTCCATATGTGGATAAAACTGAGAGTGGCGGCATACAAACCAAAAAAGTTGTAGTTAGAGGATGGCCCGCTTGTATATTCTGTAGTGCTAAAGATGAATCTAATTGGTCAAACTGGCCCGAGATTCAAAGCAGGTTTTTAATAACATCGCCAAATATGGGATCGGTGAAAAATGAAGAGGCAAATTTACTTATAGCAAAGCGAAAGGGTTTACCATCCTTTATTCAGAACCAACTAATCATATCTCCAACAGATATTAAAAAAGCAAAAAATTGCGTCAATTACATCAAACAACAGATAAAATCAATCAAAAATGATTTCTGGATACCATACGCTGAAATACTTGCCGAAGCACTAAAGGCCGATAGAGGAACCGATGTAAGAAATAACAAGAGAATCTTTTCATTGTTGAATATTATTCCGTTGGTTAAATCAGAGAATAGACCAAAACTATACCTAAATGGACATAAAAGTATAATTGCAATACTAGAGGATTTGTCTGAAGTTTTAGGCATAACTCAGAACCTGAACGGTATTCCAGCGTACAAAATGAAATTCTTCAAGGAAGTGTTTTGTCCTTTATTTGAATCAAAAATCGAACCTAACAAATCTAAAGATGGGACTAAAGAAGAAGATGAAATCGCACTTACAACAAGGCAATTAGTGGATGAGTACAAGTCTAAATTTGGTAAAACCTACACTACGGATAATCTAAGAAAAATATTTCTTGTCGAATTACATAATAACGGAATAATTGAAGAACAGGAATCTAAAGTCGATGCAAGACAGAAAATCTATAAACCAATAATACCACGTGATGATGAAAAAATAACTTTATTATCGAATTCAACCAAATTCGATAATTTCTTACAACATTCACCTATAACTACCCAGGAATTGTAAACTTCCGGCAGAAAACTGGTTATTAGTGGAGATTTTGTCCGTTCTAAAATATCAAGGGAATTACATAGCAAGTCCTGTAGTGGAAGAATCTAGCCGACAAATCGCCGGCTAACCAAGGCAAGTAAACTTCAATAATATGTACCCTGAGAATACACTATGAGTCGAATCGCTCCTTCTGAACTCAGCAAATATATGACAATCCCAAAACTTGAACCTAAATCAAAAGAACAAATACAGGAAGAATTTGAGGAATTAAGGCAACGATTAGGTCTAATACAAACTAACGGAGAAATGGAAATGACTCGTTCTATTATCAGGCGTGTAGGATCTCTTGCAAATCCTTCACTAAAGGACAAGGATAAAGGAAAAAGTGAAAAAACTATATCTTGATATTACCGCCTTCTTTACAATTTTTGAAGAACCAATAGGGGAAGCGGTTGAAAGAATATTTTCTATCTCAAAGGATGGAAAAGTCCAGATAATTTTCTCTGACTGGGTCATAAATGAATCAATTGCCAAACTAGATGAAAACCAAAAAAATGGGATAATAACTCAGGCGGAGGTGCAACAGATACTATCAGAATTAATAGATATGATGCAGGGAAAATCCCAGAAATACCAGAATATTGTCATATATCCAATTACAAATACAACTATTGTTGCTTCAAGGTTAGTAATACAAGATTATCATATAAACGCAAGTCAGGCCTTACATGTTTATACATCTGCAGCCGCCCAATGCGATTTTTTTTATTTCTGCAGAACCAGATTTAATAAACTTACTAACCAGTAGAAAAATAAAATTAACAGCATATAATATTAATTCATCCGAAGATCTTTCAAGATTATTTGTAGATATTGATTAATTTCTATACGCGAAAAAGTTTTCCGTAATCAAAATTAAAGTTAATTCAGAATCTATTCTTTTTGTCTGGCTATTTTCAAATTTGCGGAATTCTTAAGGTTATACGCTTTAAGTTAATTCGATTACTCTATGAAGAGGGAGATGTCTCAATATCCCCTCTACATTATGTCAAACATTCAAGTTTTATGCTAGATCCTAAATGAGAGACAAATTATTCATAATAACTTGCCATATTTACACTTTCTAATAATTTGTTTCTAGGTTTTGTATAGTAAAATTCGCATACCGTATCAACTTATCGATTGGATATTCAGAATTTTCTTGTCACACAAAGTTAAACGTATTTACTAATTGTGTCTAGGTCTATAAGTTTTTAATAATAATATTAACTGTAAGGATTAACAGAATTCCATAATAATCGATTATGAATCAATTTTACAATGTCTAGTGGTACAAGTATTTACTCTAAAGATAGACTTCGTTTACTTCTCGTAGGTGGCATGGTACTTTCTGTGGTATTATCGTCAACTGCACTTTTTGAGAAGGCCGCGTTTGCAGTAGGTGGACATCCTTTTGTGTCACCACCGAACAAATTAGTAGCGAAATTAGGTGATAAATGGTGGCAATGGGGTCTTGCTATTGACACCTCCAAACAACCAAATCCTTTCCCAGATTTGGGACAAGCAGGATGTGACATTGGGTTACAAAAGAAACTTCATCTGTTATATCTTGTAGGATCTGGGGTAGATGAAAATGGAAAATTAGTCGAGCACAAGTGTTCTATCCCATTAGGAACACCAATTCTGTTTCCAATACTGAATGTTGCTTGTAACACTAATGATGCTCCTCCCTTCTTTGGTGCAAATGAACGTGAGCAACGCGAATGCTCAAAGGGATTTGTAGACAAAACATTTGATCTCCAAGTTATTATAGATGGAAAGGAATTGAAGCATCCAGAACAATATAGATTAGCATCACCAAAAGGTGGATTTAAATTTACGGCAGCAGAAAACAATCCATTTTTTACACCTACAGGTAAGGGAACTGGAGTATCTGATGGGTTCTGGATATTGACTGGTCCGCTGTCTCCTGGAAAACATAAGATCACCTTTACAGGTAAGTTTGATTTGACTGATATAGGGGCTGGCATCGCTCAATTTGGTGCTGTATACAATTTAGATGTGAAGGCAAAATATTACAGCAATGATTACTTAAAGAATTTGGCAAGCGACGATATTAACGCGAACGTACAGAGTCCATTAGAAAACATGAAAAGTCATAGCAACAACGAAAATTCAAATCAACCAGCAGATGATGTCTTTAGTGAGGTAACAAAAGGTTTTCCTGAATTTCCCAAATTCCCAGACATGTCATCAATGGAAGAATAAACCCCTTCCTTTTTTATTTTCTTTACCTGTAATTACTGCCATTTTCATTTTATTACTAGTTGCTTGTCTGGTTTGAGCATAACTTTATTTGCTAAAGGTGAGTAACTCAGAGCACGTCCAAATACACAGTTTATGAAAGAAGTCTGCTAAAGTCATTAGTTGCTACATTAACGTTAAAGCGATTGTCTGATACTGAGATTATACAAGAGATTGAAAGTCTTTATGGTTCTCTGGTCTATTCCGTTTAGTGCTGCTATGGCTTCCGTATAACTTAGACGGAAGTTTACACGAGTGTAGGGAATCAACTAATAAGAAAGATATTAAGTTCAGTCGTGACTTGGCCCAACCTCAAACTTCAACTCTAAAGTTAACACTGACATTAGAATCATTAGATCAAAGAATCAAGAATATAGAAGAATCATTTGATATGCGTATTAAGAAGATTGAAGCAGGTACTGTTTCGAGACTAGATGATTAAATTAGATTGAATTACCAAAAAATATTTGTTACAGAAAAATGGTTTAAGATTACTTTACTGTTTGCTATTTGCCTAACTATTGTCCTTACTACACTAGTCTTAGAGGTGTTTCTAAAATAATATGAAACGTTTACGAGTTCCTTAACTTATTTTTATTAAATGTTACATTAACAGTTTATTCCTTCAAATGTTGGCTGATTAATTGTGAAGTTCTGTACCATCTTATCGACAGTGCTCAGATACTTGTCGTAGTATCCAGAACTGGCATCATATGTTATTTTATATTCTCTATCGAATGCGACGGTGAATATATCCATCAATTTATCTCCATACATCAATTCATTGTAAACTATTTTTTCTGCAGGATAGCCCGCCATTTGGGTACTTTCTAATTTTTCAACCTTGTATAAACCACCTTTTTCGTAATCTGATAAAGACTCTTCCTCAAAATCCCTTACGCCTCCAAATGATTTGTCTGGTGGATAACTTGAAATGTCATCTAATTCAATTCCTACAATATTCTTAAACCCCTCTTCATTGTTTGGTTCGAATTCTACAATAAAGTTTATGATATCCCCAAGTTTGTATTCAGGTAAATTTTCTTCACTTTGCCAATTTGAAGGATATTGAATGGAAATGCCACACTTCTGATTGGTGTATGTCTTGTCCAAGGTTTGTCCATATGAATTTAATAAAATTCTATCACTACTAGCAATTGAAATTAATAAGATAACTGCGACTAAAATAATACTAAACACATGTTTGTATTTGGTTTCTTTCAATTCAATTCTCTCCGTGTCTCTGGATAGGACTCAGGACAACTGCATAAATCTTTTATGGAATTTCATAGTGTCTTGATCCACTATTACGGTGACATCATGATTAGCCCAGTGATCTGAACCCATTTTATAGAGATAATAGTAGGATGTTTCAATAACCCATTTTATTACTAGTTGCTTGTCTGATATGAGCATAACTTTATTTGATAAAGGTGAGTAACTCAGAGCACGTCCAAATACACAATTTATGAAAGACATTCTATTAAGTCATTAGTCGCAGCAATGACATTAAAGCGAATTCCAGACGGTGAAATAATCAAGGAAATAGAGAAGCAAACTAACAGTACATTCACAAGGTTCGGACTATACCGAGTAAAGCAGCAAATCAAGAAGGAGTCTTATGATTGGTATAAGAGTATGAGAGAAGGCCAGTATGAATATATCCACGAGTTCAAGGAGAGAATAGACGAGATCCTTTCATTACAAAAGAAGCACCATGAAATTATAAACAAGAATGAACATAACCCACAGATTTAACAAACTTCATTAGCAGAGTTACATCGTCTAAGTATAACACTTAGTAATTTGTATGACGTAGCACCTACCATAATAAACAATGGTCCTACCTTATCAGCAACACCAGAAGTTAAGGCAATCGATACAGAAATCACTGTCTAGTTCTAATTCTAGTTCTAATCTTGATATCCTGAGAGACAAACCTTTCTGGATATGGGATAAGACTGAACACCTAAGACTAGCAAAGGAAACTAATCAGAATTGTTGTTTCAACCACATTGTAAAACCTCCAACTAAGGGAGGGAGGGAGTACCCATTATTCGATTATCAGAAATTAATCTTTGATACTCATGTCTGAATCTGCACTAAAGTCTAGTGCATTCAAGGATAAACACCTGTATCTACTAAAGAGTACAGGTATTGGAGCATCAGAACTATTTCTTAGATTGATGGCATGGCTTTGTACTAAGGATGATACTTATAGAAATAGTCAGATGGTGATTATAACTGGCCCTAATTTATCGTTAGCAGTTAAGTTGATTCAGAGACTTAAAGCAATATTTGAACCTAAACTTAACATTCTATTTGATACTAAGGAAACAGTTGTAGAACTAAATGGTTGTGTAGTGGAAGCATTCCCTTCTAATCATTTGGACTCATTTCGAAGTCTCACTAATCCAGCATTCCTACTATTAGATGAGTTAGATTTCATAAGGAAGTCAGACCAGGATGATGTTAGACATGTTAGTGAAAGGTACATCGGTAAATCAAATCCTTTCATTGTGTTCTGTTCCACTCCAAATATGCCAGGATCCCTTTTCGATAAGATACAGAAGGAACCTGAAGATACTTGCATTTACAAAAGATTATTCATGGACTATCGTTATGGCCTGAATAAAATATACTCAACTGAGGAGATAGAGAAAGCCAAAATGTCTCCTTCTTGGGAACGCGAATATTGCATAAAATTTAGTGGGAGAATTGGAAACTTATTATCACAGAAAATTATCGACAGTTCAATTTCATTAGGTGAACAGTTAAAGCACATTGAACCTAATCCTTATGCGATACATTCGTTAGGTGTGGATCCTGCGTTCGGTAGTTCAGCATTTGGATTAGTCCTTACTGAATACTTACCAGAGCATGATATTATTCGAGTTCTATATGCCGAACAATTCGAAAATCACCCAAGTATTCAGGACATGATTGATAGAATATTCAACTTTCATAGAGAGTACTTTAATCTGTGGATACCAATAGATGCAGTAAATAGAGGATTTATCACAAGTCTCAAAATAGCATTCGGTGAGAATATTAACTATCAAAGTGTGGATGAAGTACTTCCAGGTAATAACAAAGTACTTCCAATTTCATTTAGTAAAGAGCATAAAACAATGATTGCGCATTTAGTGGCATTATTTGAGGATCACAAAGTTGCTGTACCACAACAATTTGATAAGTTAGTAGTTGCGTTAAGAACTGCTCAGGTTAACGAATATTCTTTAGATAAGGAGTCAAGTTCCTATAACGATTTGACAGACGCCATGCGGTTAAGTCTTAGGTGTTATAAGATTCAATAATCATTATTAGAAACTGGTATGTCTTGCTGATACTTATTGTTGAATAAGTGATTACTGAGTAAACAAATATTATATAACCGCATTAGTAAAATAACTACATTAACAGATGTGGGCTTGATTTGTAATACGAATCCCACACCTGCTAAAATGTCACCAAAATTCCTTATCTGGAATAACTGGCATTTTTAATACTCCAATGATACTTATAAGAGATTATATCATTCAATGTGAAGTAATCATAATTGGTTTTTGATTCTCTTCTCCTTTCTTTTTAATTGTGAAATATCTTATTGAGGCATACTGCTCAAATAACTCTTTAACTCATAGCCATCTTCCAGCATTCTTTGCACTTCTGAATCAGGGTGTTGCCTTCTGTCTCTTCAGGTTCCTGTACCTATGCTTTGAATCATTGCCAAGTATTGTACTCCTGCCAATATCATAGGGATTATCAACGGGTTCAATGCCTGTTATTCCCGATATCTTTTCAGATAATTTAATATCCTTTGTAGGAATAATCAGGCCACAGGTCCAGCACATACGCCATGAATCAGCGTCTGGAGGATCAGGAAGTCGTTTACCTTTGTCGTCTAACCAGATTCTTTCCTTCAGTCTGGACATATCACCATTAGCGGCACATGTAGAACAAAATATTAGATCCTCTTCTTCTTCAGAGTCGATAACCATACCAACATGGCTTGTGTTTTTATCCAGTCTTCTAATCATTATTTTATTATCAAGTAAATACTAAATACTTGCTGTACTTAAGTAAGTTCTGGTTATAATATTATGTCAGAGAATAATACTAATACTATCAAATATAAGCACCCAAATAGGACACAGGTCGGAGTACGTACCCGTGAAGTACCCAAGATTGAATGGAACGATAGAGATATCAAAGCATATCAGGATTTAGATTTAGAAGTACCAGAGACAGTTGGTCGATGGGAAAATAGATTTTTGAATATGGTTGACGTGTCAAAAGGCCCTATTGAAAGGTCAGTTATTGCTATGGTTAGGCTTAAGGCACCAGATTATCTGGGTCAGGAGAAAGATAACCTAAAGGTACCGGAACGTAAAGAGTGGATTTACTATCAAGAGGAATGGCGAGGTCTTTCCTTCCGTGGAGTTCCATTAAACCCAGTAATGGAACACATTGAAGGTAAATACGATAAACAATATACGCGTCCACATTTCTCGCAGGAGACGGGCGAGATAGAATATATGGAACTTGATACTGCAAGAGCACAGAGAATCTATTATATTCCTTATAGTAAGAAAGCAGTGGATGATATCATAGCCAAATCAGTCCATACTGATAAGGACAAGGGTATTGTATTCACGATAAAATTTGGTAGTGAGGATAACCCATTTGGACAGCACCAGCAGATGCCCTCAAGAAATCAATTTTCATATCTCCAATTTTCATCGCTGTCATGGACTGAAATCTGTAAACTCCAGTACAAACCCACAGTTCAACAATACGAGGAGTGGCTGGCACGTGAAAAGTCCAAGGACGGACTAAGTTTCTCGCCTCAATAAGTCTTGAGACAACTAACTAAACCCGAGATAATAGACGGTGAACTATCCGTCCATTGCTTGCTAACTAATCAGAATACAAAGAACTTACATGAAGCACTTCTGTTTTATCTGAGGAGTAAAACACAGACTGGTGAATCTAGTTATATCGAAATAAAAGATCTGAGGGAAGAAGTATTAAGACTTCGCAGACTAATGAATCCGAGTTAATTTAATGGATATAGGCATAAGTCTTCAATAATCTCTGGAAGTCTGCTATTATCAGTTAATACTCTTATTGCACTTTCATTATTACCCAATTCCTCTGAGAAATTGGGCAACACAGCAGGTGTGGGTAACAGTCGACTTTCCTTCCACATCTGCTAATTTTAATTTTAAAATTTCACTTCAATTGCATTTATCATTATACGCCCTGTTGAGTTTTCAGGATTTTTGCAAATCCCAGTAATAACAAATATCGCCTAAATACGTCATCCCCTAAAACTTCAAGAGGACAACTTGATAATAAGAATAAATGTAATTAAAATGAGTATTAACTAAGTTCCATTATTCTTTAATAATTTCATAAAGATCTACACTCAGAGAGAAATTAGTGGATATAGGCCTTAAGTAAACCCTGGAACTCTGCTAATTCTCCCATCTTATTAGTTGATTGAACTGAAGCAACTTTATTCTTGTTTTTATCCTTATCCAGTAATTGGTTTAATACATGTACACATAATGTTTCCTTTTCTTCTTTTGTTCTGTCGTTGTGAGATTTGGACATTATTGAAGCAATCTTGTTATTGTCTCCGTCATTATCTCCATCTACCTTCAATCTAAGTAAGTTGTCTATTAGTTCTTGGTTATCTTTGCAGATCATATTATTAGTTAGTTATTAGATAGGAAAGTAATTAAATTATACGACTGAGACTAGACTAGGCTAGGCTAAAACAATCATTAATGCCATATACGCTCAATTTGTTTAATGCCATATAAAATGAGTAAAATACAGGTTAGTGCTAAAATGAAAATTCCTCACGATAAGTTGGAAGAATTCAAGCAACAGGCAATGGAGTGTATCAGGCAAGTAAAAGAGAAAGAGATTGGAACTCTACAATATGACTGGTTTCTTAGTGGTGATGGCACTGAGTGTGAAATTCGTGAGGCATATGAAAGTTCTGAGGCTGCTCTATTCCACCAATCCAACGTTCGTGAGCCCTTGCGAATACTTTTTGAAAAATTTGGTTCGCCTACCTCGGTAATAATTTACGGTGACCCATCACCGGAACTCTTAGAAAATTCCATAGTCAGTGGAATCGGTGTAAAAATATTTAGTTATTTGCAAGGACTCTAAAAAGAACCGAAATTTTTGCATTTTCAAAAATTGGTATTTCAGTCGTACCTATTGCTGCGAGTGCAATATACACCAAAGAATTTAGAACCATTAGACTTATAGATTAATGGCAAAATAAGTTATATCCGTTAAAATCCAAGATGAATGAGTTAGTTCAATCCTCATGACTGGTGTCGAAGGTCGGAATGCTAGAGAAGAGACAACCACTCCACTATTTCCAATTAATTTTGTATCATTACGGTTATGTCTTAATTTTGTAGAGTTACAAAATAGATCCAATGAGCAACTTGGATAAGAGGGTTTGTACACTCCCCTCTGTCTATCGCACTTAATTTTATTATCATCTATTACTTTTATTACATTAGTAAAATTAGCATTCAGATCCGATGAATGTAGGATTCGACAGAAGCAAGTAATGTGTCCCCTTTCTTGCATCTCCTATTACTAATATATGGAACAAAGATAATAAAAAACCGATCGTGATTTGTGTACCGTGATATGATATTATAAGTTAATAGTCTTAGTGCACAAGATCTATTGCTTTAGAAAGACAAGGACTTCGAATTTTGATTGCGGGTGGAGGACCTCATACCTTCACCTGTTATTTAGTTAATAATTTCATCTCCTCTTGCGTAATTGGTTATTAATCTTAATCTATCTGTTATATTGCCAATTCTTATTCCGTAGACAGCTCGGGTTGGACAATTTACCAATAGCAGATGTAGGAAAGTAAGCGGATGTAATTATGCATATGTTTTTTTAGAATCTGGAATAGAAGAAATCAAATGCCAATAGTTATTATATATCGATAACTGTGACTCATTAACACAATTTTGTGTTCGAAGATTGCCGATCTTAAATAGTGAAGAGGGGATTCTGAAAATATATGGTGTAGCAGGCGTCAGGGGATAATGTATCTGGCGCACACCTGACACCGATCTGACTAGATTTGTGATGTAACTTTTTAATCCGCTTGAAGATATCAGTTTTGTTGACCTATGTTATGCTACTCTTTAATAATACTAAGACGTTATAAGAATTCCTACTCACCGAATGCGAATCAGCAATTCAGAATGGCAGATATGGAGCAACTCCATTTCCCACACCTACTATTTTGATCAATTTTTATTCGCCTGCTATTTTTGTCTTAAATTTACTTGTGGTTCTGTTTATATTACAGATTTAGCCCAGACTGGGAATTATCAGGTAATGTAATGGAGTCTTGTCGCAACAGAACATACTAATTTTAAGAGCTAAATAATACCTTAGTTAGCAATAGTACTTAGAGCAACAATACACTAGCCAATCTATTAACTATATTTAGTAGTATTTTTCGATTTCTAATCGTTAATGGTTTTGCAACAACATAATCGCAGTAGTACTCGATAATTCAATTAGCAAGTGGAGGTCAAATCCTAATTTATTGAATTTGATGTCACATAAATTAACATAAATGAAGATTGAATCCAAAATTCAAAGTTGTAACATCTTCTATAACTGCTATATAGTCATTAAATAAATGACATAGGATGGAGACACAAGAATCGTTCCAATGTTCTTTATGCTTCAGAATATTCTTTAGTTTAGAGAAATTGAGATTTCATTATAAGAATATTCATGAATTTAATTAATGAAAAACCATTTTGAAAAGAGTTGGTAAAACTTTATTTCTTTAATTATGCATCGAATGAGTATTCTGACAAGCCACCGTCATTCTGCAATTTAAGCAAAGGGGTTTTATTCTCGTCAATAGGTTTGGCTGTTGTTTGGAAATTACCAAACATCACAAATAACGTGGGAATACTAAGTGTAACGATAACCAATATTATTTTCTCAGGTAGTCTAAGGATAATCATTAATTATTCTTAATGTAATTTCGTATTTAGATTTTACATTGTATATCATTTAGAGGTTTTTAGTTCCAATAATTATGACAACATGATATCATGGATTACTCTACTGTCTGTAGATACAATAACATTTCTAACCTAGTCTAAATTTTGGATTGAGCACAAATTTCATCCGAATGTGTCCATATTACAGTGTGGTCAAAATCCTCATTCAATTTATCAGTCTTAATATCGATCATTTCTACAAGTTCATCATGAGCAACCAGAACTTATCAAAGTAATAAGTAATGTAGAATATGATTGGACTCGATAAGTAGCATATAGTTATCACACAGTGTTTACTTTTGCATATGTGTATCAAATGGATCAACGGAAGGTGGTAGGAGATAAGGAATGATTGGATGGTTACGATGGATGAAAAGTGGATCCGGACAAGGTAAGATAAATGATATATGAAAAAATAATATTTAAATGGAGAAATGGTTTAATCCATCATTTCAAGAATTCGTTGACAGGGATCTAGTTTCTAGTACCGATTTAAAAATAATTTGAAAATCAGGGCCTTGCGACATACTTAAAATTAATTAGTCACATCCAATATTTTTCAAATGGTTATTGTAACATCACATGGTTGATTTTTTATTTCGTGAGACTATCCTTACATATAATCTAAAAGCCAATATTAATTCGTCAATCTGCTCACCTTTTTAATAGTAAAACTGTCACCTACATCAGGCTTGTTTGGATCATTATTGTTATAAAACGTTCCTTTCAAGTAGGATCCATCTTTTTGTATCTCAAGAGCAAGGATTCCAAATCCAAGATCAGGATTACTTATAGTATCAAAGGCATTATAAACAAATTTATGAATAGGTGACATAATATGCCAACTTCGTCCACCAGTACCTACGGTCAAAAATATTGCTCCATTCGGATCCAGATAGTCGCTCACATTGTCATTTGATATTAGTGGAATTTCGGGCTTTATTGCATTGTATTTCAGTGGATATGTTCTTTGATAGTTGTGAACGTGGGCCTGCAGTACTAAATCAACTCCATATTTATCAAAAAGTGGATGATAAATATCTCTATATTCATTTCCAATTTTGTTATCAAAATTGATTCTTTTATTTTCAAGATAGGTACCGTAAGTGAAAAATTCGGCAGGATAAGTAGTTCTATGGTTGGCAACGATAATCCAATCAATTTTATTATTTTTTGCTGCCTTCCTCAGATCATCATTTACTTTGGCATACTGATCACTATCCAATCCGAATGGAATTTCCGTGGACATAATTATAAAATGTATATTTCCAAAATCAAAAAAATAATATTGCTCTTTTAGCCCAAAATGCTCCAAAAATTCTTTCTGGTTGGTGGAGGAAAATAACGTAGGTAAATCATCGCGATAACCATCTCTATTTTCATGATTTCCGAATGCAATTTTGATTATTCTCTCAATTGGTTTAATTTTTTCAAACCAACAATCGCCTACAGGACTGTAAGCATAATCACCTAGTCCAATAACAAGTTCAGGGCTTTTATCAAGAATATTTGCAACAGTCCTATCCGTATTTTCATTGCAACCCCAATCTCCTACAGCCGCAATAGTGTATGAATTATTTTTATTTTCTCCGATACCAAAATTATGTTCGGTAGGCGAGTTCCACATCACGCTTACCGTATTTTTCAATACTGGGGAATCTCTTAAACCTTTATCGAAATCAAAATCAGTATTTGTACTGTGTGTATCTACATATGCTAGTTGACAATTATTACCAATAGCTGCAAAACTACATATCGATATTGATGTTATGATAAGTACTGTTCTTAATTTCATCTACATATGAGCTATACATTGTTGCAACAAAAAATTATACTTTTCTATTTATTTGCCAATTTACTGACATTACAGATTCAGTTAATATATGAATTTCAACAATGTAAAAAACTTAGTCGAATAAACATGATACAAGATACAGACGAAATTGTTATGATCAAGTAAAAAATCTAGTGTTGATGTATATTACAAGCGACGGCTCAACCTGCTACGAGTTGATGAATTTCAAATAATATAATCTCTACTAATTATAGCGCAACCTACGACGACCTGTGTAATAAAGCATCAATTGAGGCGTGCAGAATTGTAAATATTTTTAATTAAATTAAGACATAACTTTCAAATACATCGTAGCCGTAAACTTTGCCAGTATTGAGTACTACCGCTCCGGAAAAAACCTCAGAGTCGACCGAATCAACAACAGATGATAAAAATTCTCCAACTAGTATTGAAGATGAAATGGAAAAAGCATCCATACCAACACCAGCCCCAAACCAATCACTAGATGAAAATGCCGTAATAACAGAAAAAGATATGTCGATGCCACTTATTTTGCCTAAATACGTTAGGATTATGGTGCCTCATGACGGTTCGTCTAATTCCGACAAAGCCTTGGCTCATGGTATCTGGCTATCCAAAACATGCGATGCAGAGCTTGTAATATTACATGTACTTGAGGATATCGAGGATGCCAAAGTCACATCTCTTGATGTCAGCAGTAAAGAGACTGACAATAAAGGTAGTGTTGCTCAGACTGACAGTAAGGACCTAAAATATACTCTTGAAGGACAAGGGATACAAATAATTGAAGATAAAATTCGTACTTGTAAGGAGAATGGAGTAAGGCAAGTATCTTACAAAGTCCAAATTGGTAATCCCGCAGACGAGATAATCAAGCTAACCCAGGAAAGTAATTTTGATTTAATAGTTATGGCTAGTAGGAGAATCACATCAAGGATTCTTGGGAGTACAACAAGAAAGGTGATTGACACAGTCAAAAAGCCAACGCTAATTATTCCTCATATGTCATCAGAAAGTGAAGCCTTCTAGAAAATATGAACTTCCTAATCTGAAATACGTAAGTAAAATGAAATAGAAGGTAATTTCAAGTTATGGTCATATTCCCAAATATCGTCTCAAAACTTTGCAAAAAAATCCTTATCTGATCTAATTGTTATTTTTGATGTTATTATTGTTGAAGGTAGCAAAGCAGTAGGAGGTACTCATTTGAATTGAATGAACAGATTGGACTCATAGCTGACAACAAAAATTGGTGGAAACAAGATATCAAGATTCTTTCGGAAATGAGCGAGGTATTAAATAGACTTGCAAAGGAACTTTTCTAATTTACGCTAATATTAGTAACTGGAATATTTCAATTATTCCAAGTTTATTATCTTGTGAGTGTGTAAAATGTATGTCAAATCTTTGATATTCTCCATCTGAGCCAGTTTTTCTTGCTTTCAGACTCGAATTTGCATTCGGATTAATCAACCGTTCCTACTCAAGCCAAGGATTTCCTTCTCAAAAACTAAATAGTCCATCTATTCTATAGCCTTATCATAATATTTTACACCTGTATCACGTCTCTGCAATTCATGGGAACTTGGCACTACACAATATGAGTATTGCTAATTGTAACGTTTCAAAATTTCCGCAATGGCATTTGACTTGGTAATAACCTCATATAGAACTTTTTATAGTCTTCCTAGTCACGTATTTAATTATTTCATTAGCCAAATAGTTCGTTTGATTCCAGGAGTTTCCTTGTATACTCCGACAGTATTATTTAGAAATGCAAATTTTTCTGTATTTGTATTGTTAAATAAAATAATTCCATGAAAAGTTATGCCTTTAGTATTAATTATACCTATGTCAGATGAAATCCAATCAATCGCCTGACCATCCTGAGCTTTTATAGTACCGTTACCTTTAGCCTGAATTATACTTCTAGGCAAATAAGTATTAGTAAACGTCATGTTGTTAGTCACATTCCCTACACTCTTCATTACTCCTTCTTCAAAAAACGATTCCTCAGCGACCTTCAATGGCTTGGTTGCAAGATCTTTTGCGGCTAAGAACTTTCCACTAAGAGCTTGGTATATAGGTTCACTCAAGTTTAGCGAACTTGTTTTTATAGTACCATCAGATTCCGGGTTAGTCAGACTAAAGGAAAACTGAGTAATACCGCTTATTAATAAACTCGTTCCTAAAGCAAGAAATATTATATATGGAATTTTCATTTGAATCATATTTGTGAGTAATGAAGGGTATAAAAAAATCTTACTGATTTGCAAAATAAAATACACTTCAATTATATCCGCAATTGCCAAATTACACTAAATATTTTCTCAGGATTTACTCTAGCATGTAGGGCCATGTAGAATGTCATGATTGTCCGTCACTCGTATAACATTGAAAAATTTATACTTCGTGAAGGCTATATAACAAAAATATTTGAATTATAATTAAATAAAGATTTCCGTTTTATCTTAAAAAGAAAAGAAAGTAAAGAGATTTAAAACTTCTGCTTCTAGTGATTCTCCTACCTGATAGAGACCGAACCTCTAGCAAATGTTCCAATATATCCATTGCTGAGCTTTACGTAAACTTCTAGTAAGTATTTTCCGTCATCAATGTCATCGAGTGAGAAGTAGACTTTGCCATTTCTTATGTCCTTATCTAAGAAATTCCTATCACCAACCTTGCCACTTTTGAATATTTTCGCTACTGAGGCAGCTTTGGTAGATCCATCTCCACTTACTATTTTAACTCTAAATTCATCATCATCAAGAGTAAAGGCTCCATTGTACTTGCTGAAGGGCATGTCATATCTGTAGTTATTTGTAGTTAATACTCTGAGAACCAAATTGCGTTCATGGTCATCAAACTTGATATGCACTTGGGGAACATCTACCCTTTGCTTTGAATTTTTGAATAGATTTATGGTTTGGTCTATATCACCCTTATACACGGACGAAGTTTTCGGATGTACAATTATCTTGTCATAGTTCTCTATTGAGTTCTTAATGTTTTTTATGTTGTTTACTACATTATTTGTTACCTGTACCAAAGTCTGTTTTATGTTATCACCTTTTGCAATTAAAGTTCCTATCTGCTTTGCTGCAATGTTGATTTCATCACTGTTGCCTTTGGAGTATTCCCCTGCAAGCGACTGAATAGCCTTTGCTACCTCTCCTTTGGGATTTGCTGCAATTTCTTTAGAAATCTGTCCTGCAGCCTGATTTGCATTTCCCCCGCTTTGACCGCTACTTAACGCTATAGCGTTAATAACACTTTGAATATTTGAAATATCATTGTTCTCCGTAGTCGAATTGATGTTAGCTAATCCAGCAATTTCCGAAGCAGCTGTGTCAATTTCTTCAGAAGTCTGATTACCTAAAATATCTTCTGGAGATGTGATTTGACCCAATGTGTCAGAGCCAACTTCTGTAGGCAAAGATGCATTTGATGTACCTGCTAATCCTGACATATTCTCACTCGATTCTGTATCTGCAGGAAGCGGCTGATCTTCAGTGGTGTTATTACTCAACAAGTCGTACCTGCGGTACATTAGGAGATGTTTCAGCATTTGGTAGGGTATTGCCGTTATCTTGAGAGGCACTTTCATTATTTTGCACCAAGGGCTGAACATTTGATGTCTCATTAACTTGCTTTCCATCTATCGCAGATGTATTTGAACTATCTTCAGTGTTTTGTTGTTGGTCTTGTTGCTGCTGACCTTTCGATTTTGATTCTGGAGTTCCAGCAGTATTTGATTCATTCTGCGGTATAATACCACTTAATAGATTAGTGCTATTGCCATCTGTAGTTGTATTCTTATCTCTGTATGTTGCAGATGATGTATTTGAACTATCTTCAGTGTCAGTATTTTTATCTTCATCTTTTGCTGTCCCATCTGATGAATCTTGTGAATTTGAGGATTGAGAACTAACCTCTTTATCTAAAGTACCTGATTGCTGTGTATCTGTAGTTTGTGGCGTACTCTCATCTAGATTTGTTGCACTATTATCTTCAGATTCGGTTTCTCCCTGCGTTGGTGGAAGGACATTTTCGTTTGTAATGTTGTCGAGAGTATTTGTTTGATTTGTTTGATTATTTCCCACAATGGACTGCATTGATGCTAAATCAGGATCCTTGACTTTGCCATAGACTGCCAAAAATCCGTTACTGGTAGTATAAATAATGCCAGCTAGAAGCACCATCAACATAATACTTAAAAACTTCCGATCTGCTGTCAATTCATTAACCTACCCGTGGATGAGTAATATTAGTATTAAATATTGTGAATTGAGTCTCTGTACGAAAGTATCTTCGTTGGCAGAAAATTATGATGTAGAAATCGGTGTATTAGCATTCTCACAAATGTCGTCCTATCATATCATATTACACTTAAAATGGAGTCAATATCTGTTTGCTTTAGTCCTATGCCTAATTTGGAATCCTTTCTTGAAATGATCTGACCTTTTTCAAATGCAATTAAAGTAGGCACTGCATTAATAGAAAATCTATCCCATAACGGGTCATCATCATCATTAATCTTGCACCCATAAACTTTCTTATTGTTACCTAAATCAAGTACTGTCGAATCAAATATTGATTTAAAATTCTGACAAAACGGGCACCAGTCTGCATAGAACATTACCAAGAATTTATCATCCAACGTCAGTAATTCATCAAATTGATTTGATCGTATGTGGTTCATTATGTAACCGAAGATGTAATTTACTCTGTAATAAAATTCTGTTGCAAAGATGTAACATTGTAGGAGCTTAGTATGCACGTATATATACCAAAATTTGGACAATATCTTGGAAATATCGCGTGTCACAGTTAACCCTCCTATTTGGTTTTGGTACGATAATTCCTAAAAAAATTGTCTCCTATAATTCTATTTTTTTTCTAAGACATTACATGTGGATATCTGTCTATGGTGAAAAGTTTTCGTTAGTTGATTGGATGCGTATCCTTCAAATAATCGTCCAAAAATGCCATAGGGCAATTCAAATTGAATTTCGTCTATTATTTCAGTTCTGCCCCCGTCAAGATCATCAAATTTGTGTGAATGCTTCCATGTCTTAAACGGACCAGTTAACATCTCATCTATATACTCGTATTTCTTTAGAAAAGTAATTTTTGAATGCCATCTATTTCTTCTATTTGCCATTATCTTGCCACTTAGCCAAATTTCCTGGCCCTGTATAATGTTTTGACTACTGCTATTGATAATCTTAAGATCCATCTCCTTAGGGGTAATTATTTCCAAATGTTTTACATCAGTGTAAAATTTCCAAACATCCTGTATTGGAGCTTGGACAACAAATCTGAATCTGAAGGTTGGCAATTATAAACAAGAATATGTTACATACTTGTTAATAGCAATACCGGTTTGAAAGTCGCCTTTCTTGTTAAGGGATGAGATGAAAGAGGGTAAATCGGAGAAAGATTAAGAATTAATTATGTTCGAATATTTCGAATACCTATTCAATTGAGTTAAAGTAGATTAAATGCCATTCAGACAGTAATTGAATTAAACTTTATTCGAACCTAATAAATAACTTGCAAGTACAATAAGTCTAATTTAACTAATTTAAGATTACGTGCCAGTCATCCATGGATGTAAATTACATATATATACCGAAAAGTATTAGGCTTTTCAAATTTCATAATAAATGTAGTTATCTCAGACTCCTCTGGTTGAACTTGTCATTCAGTCGACAGTCAACCGGAATCCATGTATCTCAGTCCCGTCCATAGTATACTTCGAATTCGGTGTCAAATATGTTATATTCTTTCAAGTCGAATCGATTAAAATTGGAATATACGCTCTTGCCTTCAAAGCAATCACTGTTTTAGTCGAATCGCGAGGCCTATTAAATAAGCAGTGGCTCAATTGGAAATTCGATTTGGAATGCTAACAATATTAGCATAGTGAATTTCGAATATGCTAATAGTTAAGGTTCATATACGTCTATAATTTCAAATTATTGCCTACAATTGGTATTCTCTTTTGAAGTAAAACTATCTTTTGAGAACTTTTAATTTAATAGATTTTAGAATTTGGAAAATTAAAATAGGATAAATTGCGCCCGGCACATTGCAATAATAGCTTCTTTCAACAAAGAGGAATTTCTTCGA
>CAVPGE010000017.1:0-117850 GCA_963703885.1 uncultured Nitrososphaerales archaeon | reverse complement strand
TTTCCTCCCTTGAAACAGAGTTAAATTTATTTGCAAATCATTCCTTAATTGTCTTTTAAATAATTAATAAAAAATTCACAGTTCTCAATTGAGAATTTATCCAAATACTAATCAGCCAATGGCCAACGATTTGATAACCATCGAAGAATATTGACTCTCGAGTCTTGCCGATCTAACGTACAAATCATGACTGAAATTCATGCCAAGCACATATCATATAGCATAACATGGAAAGGATGAATGCCAAGTTAAACCATACGAAAAAATGATATAGTTTTTTCTATTATTAGATTTGGGTGTATTAGATTTAATTTTAAGCGAAATAAAAATAAATAATGTAAATACCAAAACTATCCAACTCGTAAAAGGAGACATAACTGAAAGAAATACCGATGTGATTGTAAATGCAGCAAATTCTCATCTTAAGCATGGTGGAGGAGTCGCTGCTGTTATTGTAAGAAAAGGTGGAGCAATTATCCAACGTGAAAGTGAAAAAATAGGGTTTGTTCCAGTCGGTTCGGCTGTGGTCGACAACTACTGCAGGTAGAGCTTCCATGCAAGGCAGTAATACATGCAGTAGGCCCCAGAATGGGAGAGGGAAATGAAACCTTCAAGTTAAGAAAGGCTATCCAAAACTGCTTATTACTTGCATCACAAAAAAATTTCAAATCAATTTCAATTCCAGCAATAAGCTCTGGCATATTTGGATTTCCCAAAAGGTCATGTGCAAAAATCTTACTGGAAGAATCAAAAAAATTTCTAAAAGAAAATAAGATGAACTCGATAGATACTATAGAATTTTGTGTTATTGATGATGAGACTTTAGATTGTTTTAAAGCTGAATTTGGAGAAAGAGAAAAATAGTGGCATTTTTATGCCTTCTCACTTGTTATCTACTTATAATACAAATTTTATGATTTCCTTTTACTTTTAGTTAAATATCTATGATACCTATGATACTTGTGTGAGGAATTGCTTTATTCCATATAGTTTTAGTATGATTACTTTGCGAGTATCTTGTTTAGCATAAATGAAGCTTGATCAATTGCCGCTCGTGGTGCAGGATCATCAGTAATCGCATTTAGCATTACAAAGTCATGAATAGTACCATGATACCTAACTGCAGTAACTGGAACGTCAGCTTCTAATAGTTTAAGGGCATAAGCTTCTCCTTCATCACGTAATACGTCGTTTTCTCCGTTTATGATAAGAGCAGGTGGTAATCCACTTAATTGTTCAACTGAAGCTTGGAGTGGAGAGACAGTAGGGTCCTTAACATTAGTTTCATTTGCCAAATAATTATTCCAGAACCACTTCATGGCTTCACGGGTTAACCAGTAGCCCTCTTTATATTTTAGGTATGATGGTGTATCAAAGTCAGCATCTGTAACTGGATAAAAGAGTAATTGGAATTTTATAGGGGGTCCAGCACGCTCTTTTGCAAGAATTGCAACGACAGCCGCTATATTACCACCGACACTGTCACCTGCTATTGCCAAGCGCGATGAGTCTACATTAATGACTTGTCCATTTTGTGCAACCCACTTCGTTGCAGCATAACACTCTTCTATAGCAACTGGATATTTGGCCTCGGGAGATGGAGAATAATTAACAAATACAACGGCTACATTCGCCTTGTTGGCAATTTCTCTTATCAATCTTTCATGAGTATCAAAGCCACCAAGCACCCACCCACCACCGTGAAAGTACATCACAACTGGAAATGTTTCATTCTCACTGTTTTGGGGTCGAACTATCGTTATGGACACTTCCTTTCCGTTAGGACCGCCTGGTACATTGCGGTTTTCTATATCAGCTGGAAGCTTTTGAACTGGAGAATTGGCTTGAAGGCCAGACAATACCGAACGAGCCATGTCTGGTGACAAAGTGTAAATTGGCTCTCCCGGATTTTGTTGTAGATTTTTTAGAAGAGCTCGTGCATTCTTTTCAATCTCTTTAAAAGTCTCTGTACTCACAATCTACGTTAACAGATCTACGTTATATAAGATGTTCGGCATATAGAACATTAAGAATCTGTCTTGGACAACTCATTTTTGTGCTAGAGAACCATAAATGGTATCAAATACGATTAAAAAAAATGGATGGATAATTCAATGAATTTTTTACTTTTCTTTACTTTTCTTTACTTTTTCTTAGTCAATATACTTGCCAATTTATTGTGCAGTTCTTGCTTAGCTTGACCGCCTGTAATCATTGCTTGCCATTCTTTTTCCATTGCCTCTATTACTGCCTTCGCGGCCTCATCTAAATTGGCTCCCCATTTTTCTTCAATATTTTTCTTAAGTTTCTCAACCTTTATTTCAAAAAGTGCTTTAAAAAATGCTTTCTGAAACATGATCTGTGCCATAGTTACCGGGTCTGAACAGTTACCTCCACTACTAGGACCATGTCCACATCTTTGATCATTTGTTCCTTCGAATTTGGGGCTTTCACAGCCGCAGTTGCTGCTTCCGTCAGTTTCACATTCACATTTGTTTCCCAATGTATCTATTACCTCTAGTAAGTATCTATAGAAAGGTAAGTATATAAATTAGAAAGTTTCAAATTGGTAAGTGGATAACGTCAGGTTAAGTGGTATCAGGAAAATGAGCACTTCGGTGAACGAATGCCCAATAACTTATGTACAAATATGAAATGCTGTCCAATCAGCAATACCTTTAATATTATCGGGAAGAAATTCACTATCCTCATATTACGAAATATGATGATTTTAAATCAAACAAGATTCCACCAGTTCATGGATTCAATAGATGATATAAATCCTAAAACCTTGTCAATTCGATTAAGGGAGATGGAAAAAGATAGACTAATAGAACGAAAGGTCTACCATGAAGTTCCTGTCAGAATAGAATATACCCTCACAGAAAAGGCGATGGCTTTGACTCCAGTTTTAGAACAAATGGCATTATTTTCTATGAAATATTGTTCCAAGGATGTATTTAGAGGTCAACCCCCAAAAGATGTGGAAAAGATTTATTCCGATATCACTGCAAAATATCAGAGTTAAGCCTGATTTTTTCGCCCTTAAAATTAACTCATCGGTGTACAGATCGATTAGCACATCGCAAAAGAAAAATATCTTAAATTCTTAGAAATCATTGACCCGATAAACAAAAAGTATAATAGGATTTGCTTGCAAGGCAGTAACTAATACAATTAGTATGGAATAAGAATGAATTTGTAAGATTAACTATGCCTGTGTCCTTTGGAGTTGGAGTATTTTTTAATGGGATATATTTCGGATATCTAATCTTCATTTCTTGTAATGCGTTAGTTATTATACTTGCTATTATCCAATTGCGGAACCACTTCTTATCTGCTGGAATTATGTACCAAGGTGCATAATGTGTGCTGCAGCGCCTAATGACTTCCTCGTAGGCCTTCATATATTCATTCCATTTTTTTCTTTTTTCAAAGTCCTCATCATTAACTTTCCAGCGTTTTGATGGATGGGACAATCTTTCCATTAACCTTTCCTTTTGTTCTTGTTTACTAATATATAGAAATAATTTTACTATCTTTACATTATTCTCAGCTAGATGTTTTTCAAATTGATTGATCTGCTCATACCGTCTTGACCATATTGCCTTAGGGAATAAATTTTGGACACCTACCTCAATAATGTCCTCATAATGGGATCTATTAAACACTCCGATAAATCCCTTTTGTGGAACTTTCATATGTATCCTCCATAGAAAGTCGTGTGCTATCTCCTCATTTGATGGCACCTTGAAAGAATCTACTTTGCAGCTAATTGGATTGAATGCCTTGATTACATGTCTTATGGTTCCATCTTTTCCTGAAGTGTCCATACCCTGTAATATGATTAAAACGGATTTTTTATTTTCAATATAAAGTCTGTATTGAAGCTCTGCCATAATTTCATGAATTTTCAAAAGCTCTATTGTCAGATCTTCTTGATTTTTGCTAAACGTATCATCTGGATCCCATCGTGACAGTTTCACATTCGTCGAACCAGTAATTAGTAAATCTTTAATCTCATTCAATGTCATTTTGGAATATCCTATTGCATAAAAATATTCATCAATTACAAACTTTATGTCGTTGATAAGAAGTAGCAGAGATGGTAAATTTAGCCAATAAAGTAAAAACCTAGGGCGATTATAATATACACTGCCGTAAGCATGATCCCCTCAAACCAGTTACTTCTCCCATCATGAGCTATCAAATTCATAATTATTGCTGCCAGAAATAAAGTCACCAGCTCATATATAGGTAAATTCCAAAGTAAATGGCTGGCCCAAAATAATTCCTACAAAAACCAAAATAGGCACAACAAAGAGAGCTATCTGAGTACCTGACCCTGCTGCTATTCCTATCGATAAGTCTATTTTTCCCTTTCTTGCAAGCAATATGGCACTACTATGTTCTGCGGCATTTCCAACAATACCAACTATTATTGCTCCTACAAACAATTCACCAAAACCAAATTGTTTGCTAGTTTCCTCCACTGAACCAACCAAGATTTCACTTACCACAACAACCCCGACCATACTAATTGCCAACATAACGAAAGATTTGGTTTTGCTCCAATGCCTGTGATTTTGTTCCATCGTCGTTTGTTCGACCTCACTGTCGCTAGCAGTTACAAAGAGGTGTTTATGCGTGAAAAATGTGAATATTATACCCGCAACATAAACACAAAGTAGCAATATTGCCACAAAATCACTCAGTATTTGTATCTTTACCTGATTTTCAATATCCGTGCTTTTGAGAAGGGTAGCTGAAAGTATCGTAGGAATCGCCAGGCCTATAATTGCTAAGAATATTAATGAGGACTGTAATCCAGCATTTTCTCTATTAAAAATTTGCTCTTTGTGCCGGAGACCGCCAGCAATTATGCTTAATCCAAAAATAAGCATTATGTTACCAAGTATGGATCCAGTGATTGAAGCCTTTACAAGATCAATTAAACCCGCATTGATAGCAACAATTGAAATTATTATCTCTGCGGCATTTCCAAAAGTTACATTTAGCAGAGAACCAAGCGTAGTACCATAGTGAGTGGCTAGATGCTCTGTAGAATCTCCTATTAATTTAGCTAGAGGTATCAGAGCTATAATAGACAGGGCAAATAAAATAATATGATCGGCGTGTGCCTGATCAAGGATTACTGCAATTGGAGCAAATACTATAAGAAAATATACGGCAGAAGATTTTGATAGACGCATTGAATTGAGCAAGAAATAAACTACTCAATACGACATAACTATTTCAATCTTATTAAATTCTTGCAATAAGAAATTAAATGCCATATGAATTAAAGGGGCAACCTCCAATATCGTCATCAGTATTTCATGATTACCGCAAGTAAAAAAATTAACAAGCTTAATTTTTGATATTTTATATTTTAGCTGACAATCACCCATCCGAAAAAAATTATTAGATCAATTTTCTCACGATAAATCAATTTCAATTGATATTCAAAAAGAGTAATTAAATTATCATAACTACTAACCATTTTTTTATGATACGAATTTATTATATTGAACAAGATTTCAATTGTACTAATGAACTATGACAAAGAATTATTAGAATTATTTGGTTATGAATCACTATATCCTGCACAGGAACTTGCAATATCAAAAGGATTACTTGATGGAAAAAATATATTAGTTACAACACCTACTTCGAGCGGCAAAACACTAATTGGATTAATGGCCACAATCAATGTCCTCCTTCAAGGTAAAAAGATCGTATATCTATCTCCGCTGCGAGCTTTGGCACAGGAAAAATTTAATGATTTTAGCGTGTTTAAAACCTTGGACGCCACCACAAAACTTGGAAGAAAAATAAAGATAAAAATTTCTACTGGAGATTATGATTCTAGTGGGTCAAATCTAAAGGATGCAGACATAATTATTTTAACAAACGAAAAGATGGATTCAATTATCAGACATGGCGGAGACTGGCTAAAAAAAGTTGGACTTTTTATAATTGACGAAATTCACTTGATAACTGAACGCGAACGGGGGCCCACTTTAGAGATGATATTAACCAAAATCAAAACTATGTATCAAGCCCAAATAATTGGACTTAGCGCAACAATTTCGAACTCAGACGAGATTTCCAAATGGTTAGGATGCGAACTAGTCGAGAGCAATTGGAGACCAGTTCCACTATCTGAAGGAGTCTATGATTATGGAAAAGTTAGAATGAATAATGGTAGCACTTTTGATGTAGATTTCAGTAATACCCCTGCATCAATTAATCTGGCTATGCAATCTGTAAAAGATGGGGGGCAGGTAATAATATTTGCCGAAACTCGTAGACGTGCAATATCTTTGGCTGTAAAAGCTTCAAATGAACTACCAAAATTAATTAATTTTAATAAAAACAAAGACGGGACCAAGAAAATATCAGACCAAATTCTCAAGGAGAATCCAGAAATCAATAAAGCCCTTGGAAGTACAATCTCTAATGGTGTTGCGTATCATCATGCTGGTTTAAACGGAAAAACAAGAGAAATAATAGAGCATGGCTTTAGGAATGGAGATCTCAAAATTCTAACTGCTACCCCAACCTTGTCGATGGGAGTAAATCTCCCTGCTAGAAGGGTCATTATTGCAAGTATTTTTAGATATGATTTTGAATACGGAGGAAGTATGCCTCTAAGTGTTTTGGAATACAAGCAGTTGTGCGGTCGTGCAGGCAGGCCAAATTTTGATAAGTATGGTGAAGCAATAATAATTGCAGATTCAAGGATAGATTCGTATGAACTGTATGATCATTATGTATTGGGAGCTTCAGAACCAATTAGGTCGCAACTAATAAACGAGAAAGCATTAAGATTTCACTTACTAGGTATCATTGCCACTTCAGCACACATCAATAAAACAAAAATCTACGAAATACTGAATCAAACATTTCTGGCCTTCCATGTCGAATCCGATTATATTCAATCAAAAATTGACCAAATTCTAGAGTATTTGATTAGCGGCGAACTTGTAATATTGGAGGGAGACTTTTATGTTGCAAGCAAATTTGGAAAAAGAATTTCGCTTTTATATATAGATCCATATACCGCCATACAGTTCAAGAAAAATCTAGAATCACATCAAACTACGTCTGATCATGCTATTGAATTTCTAAAATACATCTGTGATGCAAGTGATTTTTATCCTAAATTAACTCTGCGTAGCTCCGATATGAAACAAATTATCCACTATCCCAACTCATTGAGTCTTGATACTAGCATTCTATTTGAGATTTCGTCATCAAGAAGTCTCCTTGGACTGCTATATTGGATGCAAGAAGCAAGTGAGAATGTATTAAATGAAAAGATTGGAATAGAGCCTGGAGATTTATATAGAATGACTGAATCAGCCAATTGGCTTTCTTACAGTCTCTACGAAATAGCAAAACTATTGGGACGAACTGACCTATTAAAAGAAATCTATTTCTTTCGACAAAGAATCAGATATGGAATAAAAGAAGAGCTGATACCTATTATACAACTCGAAGACATTGGAAGAATACGAGCTAGATCCTTGTATAATGCAGGACTGATGGATTTACAAAAAATTTTGGAAGTACCAGAACATAAACTAGCACGAATCCCAAAAATAGGCGCAAAATTAGCCAAACAAATTAAGAATCAAATAAATTCTTATAAATATGCTAATTAGACCAGAAAAAACATTTAGATAATGTAAAAGGTGATGATGCAAAGGAGTGTCTACAGACATAACGACAATTATCATATACGGCATTATCGTATCAGCCGTTTCTTTCCTTCTTGTATATTTACTTACACCATTAACGATTCGAATTTTACTAAGAAATGGTAACACAGTTCAAGATTATCATAAACTTAATAGGCCATGTATTCCCAGGCCTGCTGGACCAATATTACTATTAGGGATCGTGGCGAGCGGAATATTGCTTTATATGCTACTTCCTGACATTAAGATAATAGCAATATTACTTACTACAATTATAGCTTTTGTAGTAGGCTATATTGATGATATCAGAGTAATGCCTGGATGGTTTAAACCAGTAGCATTGATTGGAGCAGGTATCCCGCTAGTATTGCTAGGTGCTCATAGCGAACATTTAAATCTTATTTTTGGTAACTCCTTTATTCCTATATTGTACATTCCACTCATTCTACTAATTATACCAATAGTAGGAAACACTATAAATTCTATCGATGTTTTCAATGGAGTTGTCACGGGTTTTCTACTTATTGCCATGATTCCGTTACTTTTTAGTATTGCAATTTTTGGAAGTATAGATGTATTTCTTATTGGTCTTATCCTCTTTTTTGGCACTTTGGCATTATATAAATTTCATCGATTTCCAAGCAAAATTTTTCCAGGCGATTCAGGGACCTTATTATTAGGGTCAATGTATGGTGCATTATCGATAGCAGGGAATTCTGAAATAATAGGGGTTATTGCATTATTACCAGCTGTAATGAACTCATTTTTATTTCTCTCCAGTGTAAAAAAAATCGTTGAACATAGAGAAATTAAAACTAGACCTGTAACAATTGATAAAAATTTTAAACTTAAAGCATCAGCGGATAAGAATGCGCCTTCGACGCTTGTGCGAATAATACTTGCTAAAGAACCACTTTCTGAATACGACATAATAAAGAAGATATTCAAATTAGCCATTTTTTCTTGCATACTAGCATTCATTTCGATAATTCTGCAATACTATTTTACTTTCGGAAATATTTCAATATGAAAATTTTGGATTTATTTGGATTAATATCAATAATGTGGGGAATGATCCTATTGGTTTCATATTTCTTGATAGTTATTGTAGCCCCATTACACGTGTCTGTTTTTCAAAATAGTACAGACAGAGTATTTACCTCCATAATTCAAGCAGCCTTGGCTATTGGCACAATAATAATTTTGATCTTAATCCTGAGTAAATTAAAAAGTATGTATTTACAGAAGTATCTTGACTTAAAATGATGGCCAGTCCTCAACTGTTCTCTAGTACTTTGATGTTTCTTGACTCTAAAATTTGTAATATAGAGGTGGACACATCTAATTTAGTTACCTGACCCAAATCCCATGCATCGATAAAGTTTCTAAATTTTTTTTCTAGAATTTCAGCTATCTCTTCAAATTCAATAATTTTTTTTGGAGTATCGGGCGTATGGTATCCTTTAGCAATCATAATTGGACATCTTTGATCCTTTTCTAGAGGAATATACCAAGCATTCCTGGCAAATTCATAATCCTCAAACTTTATCATATTATACATTCTAATCAGTTCGTCATTATTCAGTTCCTTAAGATCAAGAAACCACAATTTATTTCCGTAGTCGGATTCTGATTCTGTTGTTTTTACCATTTATATCACAAAATATTTAATTTGCATCTTGAATATTCAATCATATCTTTGAAACCTTTATCAAATCCGCAATTTTTACCTCCATGCCATATCTACTTTCTTGACCCTTCATATGGTTGTAAATTCGAAAGAGATCGATCAGATTTTTTACAACGTTAAATTTTCCACTTATTTTCATTTTAATGAACTTGAATATTAGTGAATAAATATTAAATTTTTTCAGCACAGCTTTTCTATATGTCTCAAATTTATCCATATTCTCTATAAATAACTCTGCACACCATGTAGAAGGAATAATTCCCTCTCCAAGCAACGGATAAACAGTACCAATAGATTCCCCTACGCCGATAGTCTTTCTGCCATCTGTGAAAGGCTCAGATTCTCTAGGAGGACTTATTCTTACAGGCCGACCAACTTTCTTAACAACTTCGCATTCGTGTTTTTTCAAAAATTCTTCCACGTATGCGTTATTATTCTTGCGTTCAAAATCACCAGCTCCAATATGGGAAAATCCGTTTCCAAGTGGGAAATACCAGAAATATCCGGCCATGGAGGGAAATGCTTTGAGATAAAAATCATCATACGGTTCCCTTCCTTGTTTATACCGAACTTTATACTGTACACATGGTATCCACATTTCATATTTTGGCCTTGGCAAATAATTCCTGTGGAAGCCTGTCGAATCAATAATCAAATCAAAATCACTTTCTAAATCATTTTTTTTGGGGACTTTACCAAATTGGATATCCGTGCCACTTATCATATCTTGGATTAACTTCAACTTATCATATGTAACCATTCCCTTTAATCTAATGTCAATATTATCTTTTGAAGAATTATTCCCAAGGTCGACTTTCATATTTTTTCCATTATGCAATACATAATTTTCAAAATTCAAGCCGCATTTTTTAATCAAATCTGACATTACACTATCACATGTAGCCCAAGCACAAACTGCGTCATGGGCTTCGTATGGCATTCTTTCAAAACCTCTAACATGATTATCATGATCACCGTTTAATCTATTAATAAGATAAGCTCCTGCAACTCCTATTCCAACAACTGCTATCTTCATGTGGTAACCTTTGTAATTAACAAATGTGTATCTTAAATAAAAAGATTGATATTAACTGAAGAATTTAGTGCTAATAGTGCAGCTATATCGTGGCTTAAAAAGTAGCAGGAGATTAAATTGTCAAGAGCAAAAATAAATATGCCGATGTCTGCACGATCGGGAATTGCTTTACTAATTATTGGGGCAATAGTGGTAGGAGTTGGCACATATACAAGTAGAGGCGCATTATCAATTTATGGGTTGATTCTGGTAATCGGAGGTTTCTCTCTTTATATAATTTCTTCATTATATGTTAAAAGAAATACAAGAAAATAATATAAATCAATCTTTATTTCAAAGAATTATTAATATATTTATACATTTACTTTAATTTTATAATATATTTCTTCATGCTAGCAAGTAAATTTATAAATTGCAATCAAATATCGTTAAATTGAACATATAGTGAGCAGTCGTAATATTGATGATGATCTTAATGAATTAGATGATATTTCAGATAAACACGATATTAATGATACTGATGCTCCCGACAACAAAACGGTAAATGAAGAAGGATCAGATGAATCAGAATCTACAGAAGAAGATAAGATTGAGATCACTAATGCAGAATCAGACAAACCACAGTCAGATTCAAAATTCTTCGCCATTAGAACTACTGGAGGACAGGAGCAAGTAGTTGTAAATCTAGCAAAAAATAAAATTACTTCTAAGAATATTGCCGTACGTTCTATTATATTACTTGATAGCTTTAAAGGTTACATAATAATTGAAGCACCTGATTCAAATATTGCTTATGAGGCCTTGGCAGGTATTAGGCATGTGAAAGGGCAGATCCGTGGGGAGTTGCCATATAAGGATATTGAGGGCTTCTTAATTAAAAGACCTGTGGCTTCAGAACTAAACATAGAAGATACGGTTGAAGTCATAGCAGGACCCTTCAAATCGATGAAAGCAAAGATCACCAGAGTAGATTACGAAAAACAGGAAGCTACCGTATTACTACTCGATTCACCATACCAGATCCCAGTCACGGTGGATGCAAATTATTTAAAAAAAATCCATTAATAGGCATATAAAAATAAAAATAATAATAATCTCAATCCTGTCATTTAGATTGGGAGTATTGAATTAAATAAGGATACTATTCTTTGATATTTTCGGTATGGGAGAGAAAAAATCCATTTCTGCACTTGTCAGTGGAGGTGAAGCAAGTGCCGGTCCGCCCTTAGGTCCTGCTCTAGGCCCAATGGGTATAAATGTATTGCAAGTTGTAAACATGATTAACGACAAAACTAAAGAATTCCATGGCATGAAAGTGCCTGTAAAAGTAGAAATTGATCCAGATACTAAAAAGTTCACAGTTGAAGTCGGAATCCCGCCCACCGCAGCGCTCATAGCCAAAGAGGCGAATATTACCAAAGGATCTGGTACTTCGGGGACAGATTATGTGGGTGACATAACAATGGAGAAAATCGTTAAAATTGCAAAAATGAAGATTGATGTTTCGTATACAAATAGTATTAAATCAGCAGCCAAAGAAGTAATAGGTTCTTGTGTGAGTAACGGAATAAAAGTAGAAAATAAACCAGCAAAAGAGATCTATTCTGACATTGATGAGGGAAAATTTGATCATTTGTTCAAGTAGAGCGTATGACCCAATTGCATACCCATCTAACATTTTCGATAAATTTAGTAAGTTTAAAATAACCCTGTAATTCTTTTTAAATCAAATTTTTAGGAGAAAATGAGTAATATATGTCAATTCAACAAGGTTCAGCTGGTGGATTTCCAGTATTAATATTGAAAGAAGGTGCAACCCAAACAAAAGGCAGAGACGCACAGAAGAATAACATCGCAGCTGCAAAATTGATCTCAGACGTAGTAAAAACTTCATTAGGGCCACGTGGCATGGACAAGATGCTGGTGGACAGTCTTGGAGATGTAACCATAACAAATGATGGTGCCACAATCTTAAAGGAAATTGATGTACAACATCCCGCTGCCAAAATGATGGTTGAAATAAGTAAAGCAACTGATAATGAAGTAGGAGACGGAACAACATCTGTAGTTGTACTTGCAGGCTCGTTAATAGAAAAGGCAGAGGAGCTAATTGCAAAGGATGTTCATCCCACGATAATAGTTGATGGGTACAGAAAGAGTGCCACAAAAGCTATTGAAATTCTAAATCATATTGCTCAAAAGGTCGACCCGAAAGATAAATCACAATTAATCAAGGTCGCACAGACCTCGATGCAAACAAAGCTAGTATCAAGAGAATCCCATGAGCTAGCAGAAACTGTAGTTACTGCATCATTACAAGTTTCAGAAGAAGCTGGTTCAGGATATAAAGTAGACATCGATGATGTGAAAGTCGAAAAGAAGGCAGGTGGTTCAATTAGAGATACAAAATTAATTAAGGGAATAGTTTTAGACAAAGAAGTTGTTCATGGTGGAATGCCAAAGCGAATCGAAAACGCAAAAATCGCACTCGTAAACTCTGCATTAGAAATTGAAAAGACCGAATTTGACGCCAAAATCAATATAAGCTCTCCCGACCAGATGAAAATGTTTCTAGAGGAAGAAAACAAGATGTTAAAATCTATGGTTGATAAGATAATCTCTGCTGGTGCTAACGTAGTAATTTGTCAAAAAGGGATTGATGATATTGCTCAGCACTACTTGGCGAAATCAAACATACTGGCAGTCCGCCGAGTAAAGGAAAGCGATATGTCAAAACTTGCAAGAGCTACTGAGGGGCGCATAACAAGCAACCTTGATGATCTAACTTCGAAAGATTTAGGTGCCGCCGACCTGGTAGAAGAACGAAAGGTAGAAACCGATAAATGGGTTTTTGTTGAGGGTTGTAAACATCCAAAATCTGTCACTATATTAATTAGAGGGGGTTCACAAAGAGTCGTAGATGAAGCAGAACGTTCTATACATGATGCTTTAATGGTTACAAAAGATGTATTAGAAAAACCAGCCATTGTTGCAGGGGGTGGTTCCGCTGAATCATACACTGCAGGAAAATTAAGAGAATGGTCAAATAGCCTTTCTGGAAGAGAACAATTAGCAGCAGAAAAATTTGCTGACTCACTGGAGTCAATAACTCTTGTTTTGGCAGAGAATGCGGGGATGGACCCAATAGACACTCTAACCGATCTTCGATCTAAACAAATTAGGGCTTCAAAATGGAGCGGTATTGATGCAAGAAGTGCAAAGATTACCGATATGATGAAACTGGATATTGTAGAGCCGCTTAGTGTAAAGGAGCAGGTAATAAAGTCTGCTACAGAAGTAGCCTCTATGATTCTACGAATCGATGACGTGATAGCATCCAGCAAATCAGCTGGTGGACCACCTGGTGGAGGAGGAGGAATGGGTGGTATGCCTCCTGGTATGGGTGAAATGTAGACTATTGGTGGATTATAAAATCACTATTTTTTTAATTCTACATCTATTACTTCTTTAACAAATTTTCCTGTTTCTTTTAGTTTGTTTAATTTTAACAAATAATTCTTCCATTCCAAAGTACCATAGGCCTCTAGCCAAATTTTGTAATGTTTCTTTAGCGAGATCAGTGCCGTTTTATGATGCGAACAATATCTTCCCTTGACAATCTGGATCTTGCAGATACAACATATACATATACTTTCTTTAGAACTCGGTTTCCGAGACAATCCATTTCGAAGAGGTTCTATCGTATGTATAAATTAATTTTTTTAAGTTTATGAAATTCTTGATCTCAGATAGAATAATATCAACCATATACTCTAGTTTTTCAATTGCTACTTCAAATGCATAATTTTCTAAATTCGTCAAAGAAAATGTAACTTCAGTTGTATCCTGAGTCTTGTCAGCAAACGAAAGAATAATTTTTAGCCCCTTATTTCCTCTTCGACGCTTCATTTCTTTCAGTATCCCTTTTAGCTTTAGCCACTTTTGTCTACCAAGAATCCCAAAGAAGCTTTGTCCATAAGCAACAGGAAAATGTATCTCTAGTACATTTGATCCTTCCAAGCCCTCAATTGTATCTTCGCTTACAAAAAATAAACTTGATAACACACTATAAATAATTTCAATTTCAAAAGGAGATATTCCGTAATACTTTAAATTTGCAGTTTCAACCATGCCCATTGGGATTTTACAAATTTATATGTAAAAAATCCTTTTGTTGATATATTTTATTAGTTTGAAATAATTGTCCTGCATGATTTTCGGTAGATTTTTAAGACTATTTCATTATGAATGGGTGATCTAAAGTTTGAATTCTGTAGCAGTTAAAATTCTTGAAAAGACGGATAATAATGCCGTAATTCAATTTAACAATGTATCTAGACAATATGTAAATGCCTTAAGAAGGTTAGCTATTAGTGAAGTTCCAACTTTTGCGATCGATGACCTGGTCATATTAGAAAATTCATCCGTCATGCATGATGAGGCAATTGCTCACAGATTAGGTTTAATCCCTTTGAGAACCGATCTAGAACGATTCGTGATGCCCCATGATTGTGATTGCAACAGCACGCTGGGGTGTTCCAAATGCAAAGTATTATTTGTACTTGATTCTGAAACTCACGACAAAACAAAAGTAGTCTTGTCTGGCGAGTTGATATCAGAAGATGAAATAGTACAACCCGTAAGCAAAAAAATTCCAATTATCTCATTAGCACCTGGCCAAAAGATAAAATTTGAAGCTTATGCAAGGTTAGGGATAGGAAAAGATCATGCTAAATGGCAACCCACTTCCGTCGCAGTTGTAAAAGATGGAGCGGATGAAAATGAATCTATACTTGTTATAGAAACCAATGGATCGTTAACTGCACAGGAGACTATAATGGAATCGATTAAGAAGCTGTCTTCTAAGATTAGCAAATTTGAAAATTTAGTTGAATCTCTAAACCGTGCAAAATAAAAGAATATTCACGACTGGTTGGTTACATTTATTTGGGGTCATCATTAATGACGTAATACTTCATGTTTAGCGATTCCTTAAATAACACAATTTGGACCTTGCGTCATGCTATAAAAAAAGATAAAGCAAAGATATGGAAGGCAGTTATAAAGGAGCTTTCTAAATCCAGATCAAATAGGAGAGAAGTAAATTTGAGCAGAATATCAAAAGTGACGACCGATAATGATGTAATTATTGTACCCGGAAAAATACTGGGATCAGGCGAGATGACACATAAATTAACAATATGGTGTTTTGGCGTCTCTGAAGCTGCAGCAAGAAAGATAACTAACGCTGGAGGCAAGCTAATAGCTATTGATAAGTTAATTGAAAAATATCCAAATGGAAAGGGAGTGAGAATAATTGGCTGAGAATATTAATAATCAACAACTCACAATCGATGCTACAGATTGCATAGCTGGAAGAATGTCTTCACGTGTATCAAAATTATTACAACAAGGATATCATGTTAGAATTGTTAATGCAGAGAAAACTATGCTTTCAGGTCATAGGGCAAAGACTATACAAATGTATAAGGAGTTTCTTGAAATCAGCTCGAACACTAATCCAATACATGGCCCATTTCATCCTAGACGGCCAGATAAAATTCTGACCAAAATGATAAGGGGAATGTTGCCTAAAAGAAAACCTAGTGGTATAACGGCATTAAAAAGATTAAGAGTATATGTTTCAGTACCTCCGGAGCTGAAGAATGCAAAGATGGAATCATTTGAAGACTCAAAGATTAGAAGACCGCATTCATATTTTGTTACTCTTGGTGAAGTCGCAAAGGAAATAGGTTGGAACGGGCGAGACAATTATGAATAAAATCGATCTATATCCTGGACAAAGAAAAACAAGTAGGGCTGTGGCTACAATTTCAAAAGGAAATGGTAAAGTGAGAATCAATAATATTCCTGCAGAATTGATATCTCCAGAAGTTGCTAGAGAACTGGTATTAACTCCACTAAGATTAGTCGGAGATTATAGAAATAAAGTTGATATCCATGTTAAGGTGCACGGTGGGGGCTATATGGGACAATCCTTTGCCAGCAGTGTAGCCATCTCAAGAGCACTAACTGGGGATGGAAAAGGGGGTAAAGATCCAAAAGATCATCCTTTAACAAAAGGAGTGAGAACTGAGATTAGAAAGAGAATAACAGAATTTGATCGACATTTTCTAGCAGGCGATCCAAGACAGTCAGAATCAAAGAAGTTTGGTGGACCTGGAGCGAGAAGAAGAAAGCAAAAGTCCTATCGTTAGGGTCCCTTACTTATATTTTTAGTTTCGATTTTAGATAGTCGAGCTAGCTTTTTGCAATATTCCTGCGATCTTCAGCAATATAGTACTGTTTCAATTTTTCACAATAGCAGTCACCGCAAAGATCTCCTGATATATTCCATTGCACCATTGATTGATACTTGAAAGTAATTTTCTTTCCACATAAGGTGCATTTTCGATCTTTGTCCACAATTCTTGCATAATTCAGTCTATATTAAAAGTTATGAATCGAATCTCAATCTTGAATGTGCTAATATTTTTAAGATGCTTAATTTCAGTCAATTAATTTTGCGTCTATTAATTCATGCGATATTTTAAATTAGGAATAGCAATTAAGAAACTAAAACCGTAATGAATGCAAAGGAATCGTATAATAAAGTGTTTACACTTCTTGAAAAACATCATAAATGGTTTAGTGAATCTATACCCCTTATTGCTAGTGAGAATATTCCCAGTCCTGCCGTTAGGGAAGCCATCGCTTCTGATTTTGGAAATAGATATGCCGAAGGATGGCCAGGAGAAAGAGTTTATGCTGGTTGCATATACATCGATCAAGTTGAACTAATTTGTAATGAATTAGCAAGATACCTCTTTAAAGCAGAGTTTGCCGATTGCAGAGCAACCTCGGGTGTTGTTGCCAATCTAGCAATATATTCTGCATTCTCGAATCCCGGTGACTATATGTTGGCGGCTTCGATACCAACTGGTGGACATATTTCACACGGAAAAAAAGAACACTCTGGAACTGCTGGCTTAGTTCACGGCCTTAACATAGAACATTATCCATTTTCAAAAGAAGAAATGACAATTGACGTCGATGCAACTAAGAAGAAAGTATCAGAAATGATAAAGGATAATAAGAAGCCTGCTATTGCGATGTTTGGTGGAAGCCTGTTTTTATTTCCACATCCTGTTCAAGAACTATCTGGATTTATGCATGATAATGACATCTACGTAAATTACGATGGTGCACATGTAGCAGGATTAATTGCTGGTGGAGAATTCCAAGACCCGCTTCAAGAAGGTGCAGACTCAATGACAATGAGTTCGCACAAGACTTTGTGGGGACCACAGGGTGGAATTATTGTTTCTAAAGATAAATATGCTGAAAATATAAAGAAGGCAATTTTTCCAGGAAATACAAGTAGTCACCACCTTCATCATGTTGCGGGAAAGGCTATAGCCTTGGCTGAATTTATAGAATTTGGACAAGAATATGCAAGGCAAGTTATAAAGAATGCCAAAATCCTTGCCGAATCTCTTGCAAATTATGGATTTGGAGTTCTAGGAGAAAAAAGAGGTTATACAAAATCACATCAGCTGGCTGTAGATGTTTCTAAATTTGGGGATGGCGGAACGATTGAAAAGACACTGGAAAAAGCTAATATTATTCTTAATAGGCAGCTATTGCCAGGTGATATTAAAGCAGGAAGGCATTATATGCATCCTAGTGGTATTAGAATAGGCGTTCCGGAAATTACAAGATTAGGAATGAAAGAAAGTGAGATGAAACAGGTGGCAGAATTTATTAAAAATGTAGTAATAGATAAAGCAGATCCCAAAATTGTAGCTGAAAAAGTATCGGAATTTCGTAGGCAATATCAAAAAATAGAGTATTCATTTGATAATTCGACATCGGCATATGAATATATTAAAATAAGAGTATCAAAATAATCTATGAATCTATACCATCATGTGATACAAATTTACTATCCTTAGTACGTATCAAAAGCTTGATCAGCGTTCCTGCGGTATAATCTCCTATACTTCATAATATAATTTCATTTCTACACTAAGTAATTGATCGCAGAGTTGTTAAGTCAGATAACTACTTTCTATTAGCATATCTATAGGCATTAAAAATGATATCAGATCACCTACCACGAATAATTGATGGGTCATTCTTCAAAAATTGTTTTTATTATAATAGTACAAAAAAATGAGAATTACTGGTGTCGCATAATGATCCTCGCTTATTCTCATTCTCCTGCGAACTGCAGGTAAAATTGCTCTTTATCTATTTTCTCTGGTTTTATATTCTCAATATTAATAAGCTGTTGTATTATTCCCTGTCTTCTTTCAATTTTGCCGTCGGGAAGTTTCACTGTACCATTTATAAAAGCGCTACTACCACAAATAGGATTAAAGCATTGTTCTGTGTTTCCATGATATTTTGAAAGTGTTTTTTCCGCTGTACCGTCAATATTTGAAAAGAATCTCCCTTTTCGATAAAAAATTCGTGGATGATTAGAATTTATCACCTCCTCATCTCTAGTAAAAGTAAATACAACTTTGAAATTGTTCAATTTATCTGCCTTCTCCAAAAGCCACTTATAATAAATTACATTAATCTCCTCATTCATATACAAATTAGGATTACTATAAAATAGAATGAGCTTGTATTCTGTATCCTTTATATCTTCAAGGTATTGAATCAACGACCTGGCTGATTCCGCTCCATTTGAGCCAGACCAATATGCTATATCTTTTTCTTTTCCTTCAGCTATTTTAGACATAAAATGGTCCTTCCGTGTATCTGGTCTTATTTTTACGACGTCTCCAATCTCTATTTGTTCTAAAAAATATGCAGCGAAACCATCAGCCATTCCAGAACTCGGATTAATATATCCATATGGCTTCTCGTCCTTGATTGTAATTTCAATATTTTCTCTCAGTGGTGATGATGCTATAGAATATGCTCTTTGAACAAAATCCCGTACTTGCTCTCCCGATTTTGATGGCCGTTTAAGATCACTACCAAGCATTACAAACTGGCCTATAGATGTATCAAACTTTTGAGAATTTGAAACCGGTTCAAATTTATAGGTAAAGGCACTACGCGTTTCTTTTGTTTTAGATACTGTCTGCCATTCTAAATATTTATCATATGCCATAAGTATACATGTAAAATAGTTACAATATAAAAATTCTATATTAGTTTAGGTACCGTTCATTTCATCAATAATATGGATTTGTAGATTAATTATAGATTGATGGGAGAAAAAATAATCATCCGTCTTGGATGCTTCTGGGACTAAAGAATAATTTATTGTCTATTGCAGCATGTACATCTGACATTTGTTATGCCAGTAGAATCTGAGCATTAGTATGTCGGATTTTGTAGATATTGCCTTAATATTGTTCTTCATTTCACAGCATCTTTACAAGCATTCTTTCACAAGCATTCATTTCAGCCATTTCACAAGCATCCATTACCATTTCTAATAATAATATTTAAATACTTATTATTTATCTACCTACGGGATTTATGTCGAGACCTAAGCCAAAGGTCTTTGTGACCAGAAATATTCCAGAGCCTGGGTTGTCAATACTGCACCAAAATTGTAATGTTCATATTCATTCTGGTATGGTCGTACCGAGGCAAGAATTAATGAAGAAAATGAAGGAAAATGACGCGATACTCTGCATGTTAGGAGATAGGATCGATTCAAAATTAATAGAATCAGCTGGATCCAAGTTGAAGATTATTAGCTGCTATAGTGTAGGATATGATTATGTAGACATAGGTGCCGCATCAAAAAAAGAAATTATTGTTACCAATACCCCACATGTGTTAGCACATACTACTGCTGATCTTACTTTTTCGTTAATACTATCAGTAGCGCGGAATATTGTTACTGCAGATACATACATACGAACAAAAAAATGGAAATTTGGATGGATGCCTGAACTTTTTCTCGGCTATGACGTGTACGGTAGCACTCTGGGAATAATAGGTCTCGGAGAAATAGGAAGCTTGGTAGCTAAACGAGCAAAGGGATTTAATATGAATGTGCTTTATTATAGTAGAAGTCGTAATTTTGATCTAGAACTCGAAATAGGAATAAAATATTGTTCTCTTGAGAGGCTAATGAAAGAAAGTGACTTTATATCAATTCATGTTGATCTAAATAAAGATAGTCTCCATCTAATAGATAATAAAAAGATTGGATTAATGAAAAAAACTGCATTTATAATTAATACTTCAAGGGGAAAAATAATAAATGAAAATCATTTGATTGATGCACTAAAAAATGGACGTATTGCTGGGGCAGGGCTTGATGTATATGATCGCGAGCCAATTTTACATTCAAATCCCCTACTTAAAATGTCAAATGTGGTGATATTGCCACACATAGGTAGTGCTACTTATCGTACCCGATCCCAGATGTCCGAAATAGCTGTATATAACATATTGAATTTTTTTAGAAACAAGAAGCCTGTCTACAAAGTCAACTAAGTATTTAAAGTTTATACATTTTTTGATCAAAAATTGGCTAAATTTCTTTAAAATAAGCGATACGATGAAATTCAAGTAGATATTTTGGTTAGTATAATGATACAATCCACAAAAGATGATGAATCCACAAAAGATGAATCACAAATTACATTTCTTCAATATAAGAATCTTGAAGATATGTTGAAGGTGATCTTATTCTCTGCTCAATCGGCACTAGGCCTTACTCCGATGCTATATTATATCAAAAATGATGAAAGAGAAATACTGTTTATTGAAACTGGCGCAATGGGCGGTGCCTTAGTTCACTATATTGTAGAAAAAGAAAAGCCGAGTAAAAAGTTAATTGAATTAAAACAATTGACGGGAGAATTCCAATACGTAGATAAAATTGGAAATGATACCCATTCTATATATCTACCAATTTTGGAGCTAGAATCTACAACAATCCAATTTCCCTAGCAATTAGCAAATCTCATCATCATGAGCAATACCAAACTTGTGATGACAAATTCTTTTCAATACATCGAATCTTCTGCACCATACATGTACAAAATACAAGTTATTAACTCTCTTAATCTACGTACGCAATATTTTTGATACTACTATAATATATCAAGTAGGGGTATTAACCAAATTTTAATGCACATGTAAAATACATAGTTTTAAAAACCTGTAATCTCATTTAAAAATATGGTCGATGAAAGATTAGCACAATTTTTGAAGGATGGCAAAGATTGGGAAAGAAAACCTACTAGCATGCCTGGTGTATTCTTGCTTAAAATGCCTGCATATAAAAGTAGATCTGCATCCATAGCGATTGAAATTAATCCAGTAGACTCTTCAGGAGCAGCCACTAAGCGAAGAGGAATTGTCATTAAATCTCAGTCTGAATTGGATCAAATTTGCAAAATGATAACCAATCCTAAAATAATTCAATTAACAAGTAGCATTGATGAAATTAATCCTGAAAAGAATCAACCTATTAAGGAATCAGAAGTCTTCGAAATTTGATTCATGTTAATAATAAAGCAATTACAGATTAACTTGGAATTTTGATCATATTAAATTATATTAAATTATGTTATGATATCAGATTTCTCACTATAATCAGAAAAGTTTTAGTGATTTTATTTATTTCTCGAACTTTCATTTATTTTTAGACTACAAATAAAACATGCTTGTTTGAAAAAGATCTGAAATGAGGTCGCTCTCTTTTATGAGTTTTAGCTGAAATCAGAAATTAATTCAGGTTTATGCTTGCTAATTATTCTTGATAAACCATTCATATAATTTCTTACAAAAGTAGTCATGGGCTGGGACGAGTACCATATACAACCTAGAACCTCACAATCATGACACTTTTTTGCAATATTCCATTGGGGCGCATCCCAAATTTCTTCCACAGATTGCTCCAAAACATTGAATGTATTTTCCGGGGTATTGAACTTCCAACATGGTACATTTACGCTTCCATTAGCATTAATAAAAATACTCTTCCATACCCCACATTCATCATATACACCTCTACCGTGCTTGATGATTTGTTCAAAATATTGGGGAGGTATCATTATTTGTGGACTGGAATGTTTCTTCCCGTAATCTAAAATACTTTCACATATTCTTATTATGGTTTTTCTATCAGGTAGCAATGAATATGGTACATCAGCTCGATCTTCTACGAAGGTAAATGATACAGCGTCGGATCCTAGTTCTTTAGCCTTATCGAAGTAGCTTTGATCTATGAATTCATTGGTATTAAATTTTGTAATTACAGTATTAAAATAATGTGGAATTGCATGACGATTCAATAGTTCTAAATTATTCAAAACCGTATGGTAGACTTTGCTTGAAACACCACGGACCTTACAGTAGGATTCCTCATAAACAGAGTCAATGCTGCAGGTGATAAATTGAATATACTCCTTTAATTTTGGTAAATCAATTGTGTGTAGGAGTGAACAATTTGTAATTAAAGTGACGGGTACTCCAATTTTATGCAGATAACTTACTAATTCCATGAAATCGGGGCGACTTGTAGGTTCCCCACCTTCAATTATCGACCAAATACAATATTTTGAAATTTTATCAAATACATACTTCCATTGTTCAGTACTCAAATCTGAAGATCTGACAAGTTGCAATTGACTTTCCTTGTCCGGATCACCAAATGGACACATTGGACAGTAAAAATTGCAATAATGTGTCATACTAAATACGGCAATTAATGGCCTTCTTTTGCCTATAACCCTATTACCTGCCCATTTGCCAAGTAATTTTATTGTTTTAATTGTATTTATTGTCAAATATTACCATATTGAGATATGATTGTATTAAACTATTATCAAAATTTAGTTTATTTATGGTCGTCAACAGACCATGATGTTCCTTCGAGCTTCGCAAACTTAAGATAGGCTTCTTCTTTATTTATATTTTCTAATATAGCATTTTCCATTTTAGCCTCAACAAAAATCGTCTGCATCAGTTGTGAATAAGAGAGATCAGCATGGCGCAGATCTGCCCACATGAAATTGGCTCTTGTCAAATTAGTATGAGTCAATTTAGAACTTCTTAGATCGGTGTACATGAATAAAGCATCAGTTAAATTGGAACCTTCGAAGATGGCGTTAGATGCTTCAGCTTGTACTAAATTAGTTCCACGCATATTGCATTTCGAAAAATCGGTATTCGTGCATTTAATTCCACTCAAAAATGCATTTGAAAGATCAGTCCCAGAAATTTTTTTTTCACTGATATCCAGTTTAGTTGTAAGATTTGCTAATCTCCATTTATTAAATTCCTCAATTTTAGAATTAGATAATAGCTCATACCAATCTATTTGAGATGTCATTCTTGCTTCTAGCAATAGTTAAATCCGTTTTTTTATATGTCTTATGTTCCCTAATCCGTTGTTATTTTTTTACTAAATAAACTAATATATTTAAATTATAGAACTAATAAACATTTAATATCTATATAATATATTACGCATAACATGACCGAAAATATCAAGAATAATTTACCGCCAAGAATTATGGTTGTTGATGATGAAGCAGATATTCTCTCGGTTATTAAAAGAGTTTTGGAATCCGAAAATGATTTTGTGGTAGACGTATTTTCAAATGGCGAAGAAGCATTAGCTAATTTGGCCAAACACCCATCGGGGTACTATGATCTTATAATTACGGATATCAGGATGCCGAAATTAAACGGGTTTGAATTATATAGACGCATAAAGGAAGACTATCCTTCATTAAAAATTGTATTTATAACTGCTTTTGAAATAAATAAGGATGAATTCAGCAAGGTAATTCCATCAGTTAACGTGACTGATTTTATAACCAAACCTGTTAGTATATCGACTTTAAGATCAAAAATAAAATCAATAATACTAAGCAATTATGTGAATACCAAGGTTTAGTAACATACGATCAAACTCATAGTCAGCAAATTTAAGATTTATTTTTGAGTAAATGAATACAACTGAATTAGAATCAGTCAGGACCTACTATAGGTAACGACTTGTTTGAAGGGAGATTGTATGAATTTTGTTCCTGCTCTTCGCTTGTAACCTTCTCGAATTCTATTGTAATTTCTACGGGACCATTGAATTTAACACTAATTTCATTTGCAAGATTTGCTATTTCTACGGGATCAGCAAATTCTTTAGAACCTTGAAGAAATACTCTACTTTGTCTCGACAACACCGTTCCTCCATATTTGTTTTGTAAAAATTCTATAAGTGTCTGAACTTTATCTTGAGGTATCTCGTTGTAATAAAAACAGATTCCATATATTGGTTCCTTATCAAATGGTGTACCATATTTGAACCAAAATACTCCAAAATGCTGGTACTCTCCTTGCATGCATTTTATTTCCCAGTTGTTTGCTTTATCAATAGGATATTTAGCATCACGTACATCATTAATATTCAATCTCCAGTATCTTATTCTCACAACAAGAAATAAATAGTGACATAATAATAATGTCGCGACCAAACAAAAAGAAAAAATAAACCCCATGATAATTTGGTAAAAATGTCTTTGATATCTAATGCATTTGAAGGTAGATCTCATAATCGAATGAAATTATTGACCGAAATGGAAAAACAATTTGACAAAAAAAACATCTCATTTTTTGAAGATTTGTTGAGTCATGAAGATAACGTCATTAGAACGCGAGCTGTTTGTATTTTGGCCTATCTTGCTGGTGAAAAAGCTATTACGCCAATTGGATTAGTACTAAAAAATGATAAAAATGCCCTTGTTCGTCACGAGGCAGCATTTTCACTCGGTCAATTGGGATTAAAAAATGGAATAGGTCCTCTTATTGAAGCGGTAAGATCAGATCCTAGTTTTTTTGTTCGTCATGAAGCCGCTGTTGCATTAGGTGTAATAGGTTCAGAAGAAGCAAGAGAAATACTTGTCAAAGCATTGAACGATGAAAGCGAAGAAGTAAGGGAATCAGCAGTTATTGCGCTAGTAAATCTAGATTATTTATCAGAGACTTCTAATAATAATGAATTTGCAAAACTCACCGGTGGTTAGTTTGCCGTTAAAATGGTCAAAGAATTATATTTTACATACTTCCTGTTCAGCTTTAATTGAGAATAAAAAAACAAAAAAAAACTAATGATGCTCTGGTTGATAAAGTAAAGGACTATAATATACAGTCAAGTTCTTTATCGTTACTAATAAACGATATGATGCATTCTGGTGGTTTTGAATCAACTAATTTGTCTACTGGGATTAATATTCTACAGAAAATGATGAAGGACATGAAATGTACTAAATTTTTGTCATTCATAGGTGCAATTATGTCTACCGGTGTTAGAGGTATAATCCGAGATATGTTGAGGTACAAGATGTTCGATTGTGTAATTACCACTTGTGGTGCAATTGATCATGATATTGCAAGGACTAGTGCAAATTACTACTCAGGTGATCTCAGAATGGACGATCATTTACTTCTAAAGAAAGGTATTCATAGGCTTGGTAATGTGCTAGTACCACAAGACAGCTATGGACCGGTTATTGAAAGAAAAATGCATCAATGTCTGCGCGAATTGTATAATGAAGGCCAAAAAAATATTTCGACATATGAACTACTAGAACATTTGGGTGGTTTGCTTGATGAATCTTCATTCCTTTATTGGGCGAGTAAGAACCACATTCCTGTAATCGTACCCGGAATTGTGGATGGTGCTGTAGGAAGTCAACTTTGGCTTTTTAATCAACGACATAAAGACTTTAGTATAAATATTCTTTCTGATGAGACGAAATTATCAGACTTAGTTTACGAAGCGAAGAAATCGGGAGCATTCATGATGGGTGGTGGTATCTCAAAGCACCATACATTATGGTGGAATCAATTTAGAGGAGGATTGGATTATGCAGTATATATTACGACAGCGTCAGAATGGGATGGAAGTCTAAGTGGTGCCCTTGTTACTGAAGCCATATCATGGGGGAAAGTAAAAGACAAAGCATTGCAAACTACAATTCATGGTGAGGTTTCGACTCTGTTACCATTTATATACTCTGCTCTTCTCGAAAATCATACACATCACTGATTGAGTTTATTGACTCTATCAGAATATGATTGAGTTAGTGATAATTCAATTTGATGTCTTATTTTCAATTGTTATAGATCTTATTCTGGCTAATTCAGGATCCTTTGGTTGATCATTTTGAATAACAGGTAATGAAGCTATTTTATCTACCACATCCATGCCATCTACTACTTTACCAAAGACTGTGTACTGATGATCCAGAAATTTCGAATCATTTACTACTATGAAGAATTGTGAACCAGCGCTATTAGGGTCACTTGATCTTGCCATAGATAGTATGCCTCTAGTATGCGGAATATCATTAAATTCTGAATTAATTGAGTAACCAGGACTTCCTGTACCCCAAAATTGTCGATCTGTCCCGTTGGGTTTAGTATTATTATCTCCGCCTTGAATAACAAAATTCTTTACTATTCTATGAAATATTGTATCATTATAATATCCAGATTTGGCAAGTTTTTCAAAGTTCTTTACATGATTTGGTGCAGCATAGGGAAAGAATTCTACTGTTATATTACCCTGTGCAGTGTTGATCCTTCCTAATTCTTTAGATGTTGTTGTATTTGTGACTGATGGTTCAGATAAAGAACTAGATGCATTAGAAGCAGGCGTATCTACAGATGTTTCATTGTACGGATCAGAGGTGGGCGTCGGAACATAATCCTTGTTAACTTTGTAGATTAACACCGCAAAAAATAAACCTCCTGGTTTGACGTTCCTGAAACTATCTGAAGCATACACTAGCTTTAGAGGTTGATCACTCCCGCCATTTTCTGGATATTTGATATCTTTTATATATGCAGCTTGGCTTCCAGGTTGATATTGACTTGAAGGCGGATTACCATTTTGTGAAAAGTACAATACTGGTGTAAATGGAATTAATTTTCCAAGTAATGTAGTATTCCAAAAGAAGGGAGTTGGAGTAAAACCATCTTCAAGATACTTGTCTTCCTTAAAACCTCCTATTCGTATAAACCATTGTTTCTTACTCTCATCTCCTCCTGAGCCTAAGGCATACAGTTCGGTTCCATTAATCGAACCTTGATCGACTCTTTGACCTACTATGTATGTTACTATATAATCAGCCTTAAGATCTTTTGCCACCTTCAGACCATTTTGAGTCTGATCCATAAACATTTTAGCAATAGTTGCAATACGAGTTTGATTAATTGTAGCATTATCAGCCAAACTTGTTCGGTTCCCCAAAGTGGTAATCCAGTAGCCATAGTCCCACCATGATGCTATAACTGAATTCTTAGGAGTATTATTTGCAATCCAATGCAAGGCATCTATCCAATCATTTACTTTGAGTCTATAACCGGTGCCCCCGTTAGAAATTGAGGGAGGGATATCCGCCGAGCTAATCCAGTTAGAATTAGAAGGAATTAATATTCCTGCATTGTCTAAAACTGGAATAGAAATTAAGAGTACTATTGCAACAGCGAATACTATTTTTAAGGTATTATTTTGTTGGGGTGCTCCAGCTTTTTCAAATTTCCGTTTAGATCTGGGATTATGCTCTGAACTAATTTTATAAGATATTACCGATTTGGTCACTTCGTATAGCCCAATACCAGACAGGACAATTATGCCGATTGAAGAAAATACCATTAGTCTTGCAAAAGTCGCACTAACATATACTCCTGTTATGCCAATGATAAGAGCTAATATTGCCATGTCATTTCTACGCTTAAACGCCATAAGAGCTCCAAATCCGGCAAATATCAAAAGAACTGAATAATCAGTGAAATAATCTACTAATGTTGGCGTGAAATGTTCCGCTACTGATTCGACGAGAGGATTCTGCGAGGAGAGAAAAGGATTCACTGCATTCAGATATCTAAACGATGACGTATGGAAAGTTCCCGACAAGATTATTGTGATTCCGATTCCAACAAATATCCCTAGTAAAATAAGATTATTTCTTCTAAACTTTTTCTCTTCGCTAAACCTCTTAACTATGTAGGATAGTATTAAAAATACAGTACCACCTATTAACGCAATACCCGGCAAGCCAAAAACAAATGAAATTCCCGGTCTAGGAAAAGAACCTGCTGAAACTAGAGTAGCGATAGTAAAGCATATTGCTACCAATAATGGAATCTTGATGTCCTTTCTGAAGAAAGTTACTGCAATAAAGAATATTGAAATTGGAATACTAAAGTACTGAATTCCCCCCCAAGAAGCATTTGCAAGTCCAAGTAGTAACCCCCCAATAACTGCTTTAATGATAGCACTTTTTGGCCCATGTTTTAATGCTGAAACAAAAAGATATAGAGCCAATAATGCATAAAATAATCCTAATGGCTCTGATTTAAACCACCCTAGATTTCCACGTTGAATGATAGCCGGTGTAAAAGCAAATAACAAGGCTGAGAACATCCCTGCAGTAGTACTACTGAGAGCCCTTACTAGTCCAAAAATTATGATAGTTGTTAAAGAACCAACCACGACCGGTAAGATGATTGTAAAATCTAATAGCGAGGTATTTCCACCAAATATTTTATAGAGAAGAGCCGAGGATATATGCAGTCCAGCCTGAGAGGTTCCTGGTATGTCACGACCTTCTGGATACCAAGATAAATTATCATGCCATTTCCAATAAGCATCCAACCCATTATCAACTATGTATTTTGTTGCTCGAAAATCAAAATATGGATCAAATTCATTTAGGTAAAATCCGTATTTGATGGGAAAAGAACGCATAATGAACGCTGTTGTGAACGCTATAACGAGTATACCAATAACTAATAAATGACGCACATGAAATTCTTGATTACCAATACGAAAAAGGATCGAATCCTTAAAACCCATTTATCATGTTGATTCTTAATACTTATTTTAACCTACTGTTAGGTAATACAGATTAAGTTAAGAGATTCAAATTAACAAAATAAAGAGAAGTGTAATTATTGAAAGCAACGTGACGCTTACTTTTTAGTAGTTTTCGATCCCTTCTTTGCAGACTTTGTTGGCTTTTTCTTTGCGGCCATTCCCAAGACTATAGAAAAGGGATCGTATATAAATATTAATTATCGACTTAATTATTCCTCTTCTAATATTTTAACTTCGCATACTGTAACTAATTTTGAGAATCGTACTGCATCATCCTTTGTACCAACTATCGCGCCATAGTGCATCGGTATAGCAAATTTCGGCCTAATGGAATCATTCACCGCCATTGCTGCTTCATCAGCAGTCATCACATATGTTCCAGAAACTGGCACCAATACTACATCTACATCAACATTTTTCATTTCCGGGATAATATCCGAATCCCCCGTATGATAAATTCGATTATTTTTAATTGTCAATATAAATCCCACTTTGTTATCTTTCATCGGATGAAAGTCCTTATTAGTATTATATGCCGGCGTAGTTTCAATTTGCACGTTGTGCAAGGAATATTTTTTATTTGGTTCAACGCCTATTATTTCTTTTAGTTCTAATGACTTGAGTTTGGATACACATTCTTGTGCTGCAATTATTGTAGTATTTTTAGTGGATATATTTTTCAAATCATCAACAGATAGATGATCAAAATGATTATGAGTTATGAAAATCAAGTCTGCATCATTTTTTCTATTGTACTGTGAACCGAGCTTGTAGGGGTCAATGTATATGATCATGGTATCGTAATCAATTCTAAATCCTGCATGTCCAGTCCAGTGGATATTAACAGCATTGTATTGTAACATTAATTAAGATAATTAATTCAGAAAATTTAAAGTTACCCATATTTATTAGCGACTGTCAACTTGTTTTTTTCTAGTGTTATAACCAAAATCTTAGCCTTTTTCAATTTTCTTATCATCTCATTATCAAGTGTTGCTACAGCACATTTGTTAGAAATTGCATAATCTATAATATCCATATCCACACTGCTCTTCTTCTCCATTATCTTAATTTCAAATCTTGTATTAGACACTTCTATTGCTGTTTTAGCCGCCATTGATCTCTTTGTACCTCGATTTCTCTTCACTGCTTCTAATTCTTGTATGACAAAATCTGGTACTATAAGTTTCAAATTTCCAATTTCTGATTCAACGTTATCCATACAATTGATTGGATTTGAGACTAATGCCATAAGAAAACTACTATCACAAATTATTTCCATAACTCATATCAAAACAGACAAATAAATGATAATGAACATGAAATAAATATTATCAAATACAGCCACGATAAATGGTAATAAGTATTAAATATTATAATCTTATGTTAATTGTATGCCAACTTAAATGCGGTCTAATTGGTTTCCTCGTCTGAGTCTTGATTTGGAAATTACGTTGCATGAGAAATTGTATAATATCATAATGATCCCACTGAGGGGTAATATATCAAATTATTTATGAAATTGATGTAGTTCTATACGAGTTAATTATAGAATTAGATCAAATTAAGTATCTACAGTCCTTAAAAACTGTTTTATCAATGTGAAATTATAGGTAAAATTGATATTACAATTAGATTCCACAATTTTCCTCAAACACTTCTAAATAAAATCAAATGATTTTTAATAATAGTATAATGTTCCACAAATATTCATTATTTAGTAGGATTAAGTATAATCATTGAAGTTAATAAGCACAGAAATAAAGATAAAATCAAATCCACATCGCATATGGGAAATTCTCACGAATTTTGAAGATTATCAAAATTGGAATCCATTTATTACGAAAATAAGAGGTAAAGCAATAATGAATGCAGATTTGGAAATTAGCATTCGTACCTCTTCGGGAAAAAATAGAATTTACCATCCAACAATAACAAAATTTGAACCATTTAGAGAACTCAGATGGAAGGGTAAATCATCGATTCCTTCCATGTTTGATGGAGAGAGAATATTCATGCTTGAAGAGGACACACACCAGGTTAATTTTATTCATAAGGAAATATTTAGCGGATTTGGAACTCTATTTGTGGGAAAAAAATTTGAACTGGATCTAAAAAATAATTTTAACCAAATGAACAATGCCTTGAAAGAAAAGGCCGAGTCAGAACAGCTTACAATATAGTACATTATTACAATTCGCAAATTTACTATCTAAATTAGTCCAATCTTTTGGCATTCTTCAGACAAGATTGCCAGATCTTTCTCCAAAACTATACGAAGTTTGGGATTATATATTATTGCCGCGGGGTGAATAGTTAAAAAATATTTTGCAAAATTATGATTTATAAATTTTCCCCGACTTTGCATAATCGATTTCCCTGCACCTCCAATTATAGAATTAAGTGCAGTTCTTCCTAAAATGCATATGATTTTTGGAGAGACCAACTTTATTTCAGTATCAAGAAATTGCCTGCACATATTACGTTCTTCATCAGTCGGTATCCTATTTGCAGGAGGTCTACATTTTACTATATTTGTAATGAATACTTCTGATCTACGTATGCCTACCTTGTCTAGAACTTCATCCAATATTCTACCTGCAGTTCCAACAAATGGTCTTCCCTTTTCATCTTCAAGTCTTCCTGGAGCCTCCCCAATAAACATTATTTTAGCATGTATACCGCCTTCACCAGGCACTGCATTTTTCCTAGATTTACAAAGGTCGCACAATCGACATGATATTATATCTTTTCGTACATCTTCCAATGCCTCATATTTCAAATTCAATTTTGAAACGTCATATTCAAGTTCGTAAAGGTAAAGTATTAAGTTTTTTTATACACGTAGAGAAAAGCACTTATCAAGTCAGAACCAATCATTATTGTTTATAATAATATAACTAAAGTAAATTGGATTTTATCGCTATAAATGACCAATGTTTTTCACCTTCTTTCATTAAATATAAAAGAATAATTCATATCTGTAATGAATTCCAAAATAGATAATATGGATCTAAAAAATGGACTAAAAGATGTATTAAAGAATGTAGGTAAGAATATCGGAAAGATCCAAGATTTTAAAAATATCGAAACGTCCAAAAATGATAATACCAATTCAAAGGTGGCTGGATTCGTATGGGACAAAAGTGCTAAGGAAACGAAGGATAAGCCATTGTCTAAAATAGATGATGAGAGTGTTGAAACTACGTCTCTTGATACAATTAATGACAAAAATGAAAAATCCCAAGAATTACTAGATCTGAAAATTAATAATCTTGAGAGAACAACCGTGTTTACCAACAAGCTCTACATGTGGATATCAAATTGATATAATAGCGTCGTTGCATGATCCTGTATTTTTGAATTCACGACATATTTATGCAAAATTAAGTTAGGTTTATTTGATTAAAACTAAAAGAAATATAGATTCATCGACTAGAACCCGTCATTCAAGTTCTTTCAAGTTCTTGGCGCTTTGCGTAGAATAGCCCCAATTGTTAACTAAAATCAAATTATATATACATTCAACTTGAAAATTTTTGAAATTTTAGAGCTATTTTTTTAAACAAGCAGACATTTCCAAGCATTATAATTTCCAAATTCATTTGCCGTCGCTATGGTAAGAATAGTTATCATACGAAAATTCCAATTATGCTATTCATCCACAATGAAAGATGAATAATAGAATTTAAAATAGTCACAAAGTAACACTAATTCTAAATAGTATGGGGATAACAACTTCCGACAAATATTGTTCAAAGAAAATGCAGCTATCAGGATTCAACTTAATCCTCATCATCTTACTTGGATTTTTAGTTATGTTTATCCTATATCCACTATTGTCACTAGTCTATAACGTAGCTAATACGAAATTTGTAGAATCATTACTGAAGCAGGACTTGATCAAATCTCTTCTGCTAAGTCTTACTACTGCAACAATTTCCACCTCAATCCTCTGTATATTTGGCATACCTCTTGCTTATGTCTTGGCAAGATTTCGTTTTAGGTTAAAATTCATGATTAGGATTTTAATCATCGTACCACTCGTTCTTCCCCCATTAATCAGTGGCACAATACTACTGAATGCATACGGACCATATTCATTTATAGGAAAACGAGTTACAGTAGACTTAACTCAATCTCCGTTAGGTATTATTATTGCTCAAACTTATGTCGCTTCCCCGTTCATTATTCTCTCAAGTCAGGCGGCATTTGAGTCAGTTCCAGAAAGATATGAGATAATAGCGAGAGTTTTGGGAAAAAAAAGGTGGGAGGTATTTTTTAGAATAACTTTACCATTAGCTAAAACAGGTATAGTAGTAGGTATGTTAATGACTTGGGTAAGATCGCTTGGAGAATTGGGTGCCACTATGATGATGGCCTACAATCCACATACCATCTCTATTCAAATCTTTGAAGATAATGCCATAGGAGGACTTCAAAATTCTGTACCTGGGATCATGTGGGTGATCCTTATTTCTATTGTGTTTCTAATGATATTCTTTTTCGTAAAAAGACATCATACTCTTATTATATTTGGAAAATGAAAATTGACCTTAGAAATATGTAATGTTAGTAAAAGATTAGGACTGTTTAGTCTTGGACCATTGAATATCAATATCGACAAGGAGATTTTGGTCATAATTGGGCCCACAGGAAGTGGCAAAACATCATTATTAAATATAATTGCAGGAATTCTTAAACCTGACAAAGGAAATATTTGGCTGGAAGGTAAGGATATAACCAAACAACCAACTGAGTCAAGAAAAATAGGATATGTATTTCAGCATCCGTCATTATTTCCCCATTTGACGACATACAATAACATTGTATTTGGGCTAGGGAGAAGGAAACAAGATACAGAAAATGCGTCTACAGTTAAAAAAGTCATAGACGATCTTGGAATCGGTGACTTGTTGGATAGAAAAATCGACTACTTAAGTGGTGGAGAGATGCAAAAAGTCTCATTGGCAAGAATGCTTGTCATGCAACCTAAAATAATACTATTAGACGAGCCTCTTGCAAATCTAGACTTCCCGACACGAGACAAGTTACGTATCGAGCTAAGAAATATTTTAAGAAAATTGAAAATCCCTGTAATACATGTAAGTCATTTTGAAGAAGACGTCTATGCATTAGCAGATTCAATCGCAGTGATGGACAAGGGCAAGATAGAAACAAGTGGGAATATTGAACAAATATTGAAGTTTCAAAACACAATTTCATCTGAGTTTCTTAATAAAGTAACTGCTATCGGTAATTACTTAATTGGATTAGTTATTAATAGTGAGGATGATTTAACTTCATTCAAAATAGGTTCAACTGTGTTATATACAGTAGGCAAGTTTATACCTAAATCTAGAATCGGTGTAATTGTAAAGAAGGAGGATATAATATTAGCAAGGGATAAAGTTAAGACAAGCGCCCGTAATATGATTTATGCTAGGGTTGAGAATATTATCCGCATATCAAATAATGTTGATGTACACTTGAAATCAGACGAATTGACATTGATTTCCAGAATAACGAGAAGGGCTGCTGACGAATTAAATATAACAGCCGGTGATCATATTTATGTAATATTTAAAGCATCATCTCCTCATCTTATTCGTGAAGAAAATTAAGATATCCAGGTATATTATGCGATTTTGGGGGATAGATGAAATTTTCCTACTTGTATGACTTAATATTGTGTATACTGGTCGAAAACAGGATAATGTGAATCCATGAAGTTTGCTTGGAAAAAGTTTTTACTTGAATATACAACATGAGGTATTATTGTATGCCATTTCTAATCTAAAATTTCCATTCGAACTTAAATTGGATCAAATTGAGGCAGTAAATTCTTGGATATATAATAATTGCAAAGGCTCCGTGATCTTCAGTACCGGAACCGGAAAGACAGAAATAGCTTTTGAATGTGCACGTCATGCCGCTAAAATATTCAAGCACAAGCACGAGGTAGCTGAATTAAATAATAATGCAAACACATCGAATAATTTCCAATTTAGAATCTTGTATCTTATACCACGATTAGTATTGATCGAACAAAATGTAAAGAGATTGATAAAATATGGAATCTCAAAAAATGATATAGGTGTTTATTGTGGAGACCGAAAAGATATTAGGGAAATCACAATTAGTACCTATCAAAGTGCTATCCACAATATCCGCTTAGTCGAGGCATCAAATATGATAATTATGGATGAGATACACTTGATCAGTGAGACTGCAACAGAGTATAACAGAATTTTGGATCTTATAGGCAGAGATCCAGAGAAAGCAATTCTCGGATTGACTGCCACTATAAATGAGCAAGATCCGCGCTTTGCTACTATAATGGCCATAGCTCCGCCAGTAAAAAAATATATGATACGTGAAGCAGTTACTGACGGCAGATTAGCAGAACCCAGAATTGTTCCTATTACAGTTAATCTTACTCCGATTGAAGAGAAAATGTATCGAGATATTTCTACGAATATAACCAATCTGTCACGTCAATTGGGTGACTTTGATCCAAAAAAAATATCTTCATTTTTAAAGTCTGGTGGATATAAATCACGATTAGCAAAGGCTTGGTTTAAAAATGTCAGGGAACGAAAAGAATTATTAAGTGAAACACAAAACAAATTGAGGGAAGCAGTGAGAATTGTGCGAAAGCATAATTCAGAACCCATTATGATATTCAGTGAAACAATAAAATCTATTAGAAAACTAGAAGGCATGCTTAGGGAAGTCGGCATAGAAGCAAGATGCATTCATAATGAAATATCAGTGATCGACAGAAAAAAAATATTAGAAGAATGGGGAAAGAATTTCTTCCCCTTGTTATCGGTACATACCCTCGAAATTGGATACGACATACCCAACGTAAGAATCGCAATCATAATTTCTAACAATTCTAATAATAATCAGATAGCACAGAGGATTGGAAGAGTAATTCGAAAGACAACCAAAAAAGATTATGCCTTAATATATGTCATTTTTGTAAAGGATACCAAAGATAACAATATTCTACGAATGGCAAAATCTACAATTCACGGTAGGGAAGCAGCAGCAGCAGATAAGCAAATGAAATTGACGTTTTTCAAATGATATTGATAGTGAAGGGATAAAATTGATACTTTAATAAATTAAGCATTTAATCTTGATTTTACTAATGAAAATGTTGAATTAAAAATAAAAATCCAATCAATCGACAATAGACATGTCCTAATATTAGTATCAATATTGATTGATTCGTCAGCAATGAACTAATCATACGAATATAACTTAATTCATAAATACTGTCCTTATGAATCGAAGCCAAAAATATTTAATCGAATTAGACTAAAGGGTCATTTTACTATTTTACTATTGTAAAGGAATCTAATATCTTATTTCCATCGTTAGTATAGAATGTTCCTGTAAGTTGGGATGCTTCTGAAATCGCAACTTCTAAAATTCCGTAATCTTCAAACTGACTCGCTGTAAATGGTGACTTACTTTTTATGTCGTACAGACTCTTGCCACCGGTTCCTGCTATTACAAATATTTCGCCTTTCGGATCATTGTAAGTTGATTTATTTATATCGGTTATAGAAGGTTGATCCCCGTTTTGGTTATAGGATAGCGGATAAGATCTCTGGTAATTATGGTTATGTGCCTGCAATACCAAATCAACATTGTATTGATCAAACAATGGGTGATACACGTTTCTAAAGTCTATTTCAGCTGGATGAGTGGAAGGTGATGTGTATAAGGGTTTATGGAATGCGACTATTATCCAATCTGTGTTCGGATTCGATGTTGCTTGTTTTAAGTCACTTTCGGCGAAATTGTACTGCTCATCTCCCTTGACTCCTTTAAGCTGTGTGCTTAACATGAGAAAATGAACGTTTTGGTAATCAAAACTGTAAAATGGTCTGGCCAGATTAAAATGACTCAAGTATTCTTTTTCAAGTGCAGAACTTTCCTCCTCCTCAGAGTCATGATTTCCTATTGTAATCCTTGTAATGTCATTGATTGGCTGTATTTCATCCAACCAGCATTTTGCAGATTTAGTATAACTTAAGTCTCCTAGGGCGAGTACAAGTTCCGGTTGTTTCTGTACTATTTGATTTATAGTCTTTGATGCCCTAGAATTACAACTCCAATCTCCTACTGCCACAAAATTAAAAGCAGATCCCTGTTCTTTGGAAAATCCTTTAACATTAATATCACCAATAGTTACCCAATTATTCTGTGTATTTCCATTAACTGTTATCCTCAAGAATCTAGCAACAACATCTTGAAGATCATAAGTTTCTGTAATTGTCTTACCATTGCTCTTTGTAGAGTAAATATTAGTAAAACTATTACCATCATTTGAGACAGAAATAGTAAATGTATTAATTCGTTCGTTTCCCTTATACCAAGATATATCCAAACTACATACAACTTTCTGTTGTCCTAAATCAAGTTGAATCCATGAACCTAATCCAAATTTGGACCAATATGTATTGGTATTATTATCTACTGCCTTTGAAGCAGGAAAACCAGCTTGGCTTCCACTTGCAGATGCATTAGAGATTGGCAGGTTGGCGCAATTAGTAGGTCCTGGAGCAGATCCTTTAACATTAATATCACCAATAGTTACCCAATTATTCTGTGTATTTCCATTAACTGTTATCCTCAAGAATCTAGCAACAACATCTTGAAGATCATAAGTTTCTGTAATTGTCTTACCATTGCTCTTTGTAGAGTAAATATTAGTAAAACTATTACCATCATTTGAGACAGAAATAGTAAATGTATTAATTCGTTCGTTTCCCTTATACCAAGATATATCCAAACTACATACAACTTTCTGTTGTCCTAAATCAAGTTGAATCCATGAACCTAATCCAAATTTGGACCAATATGTATTGGTATTATTATCTACTGCCTTTGAAGCAGGAAAACCAGCTTGGCTTCCACTTGCAGATACATTAGAGATTGGCAGGTTGGCACATGCTTGAGGATTTTGGTAAATCTTTGGGTTTATCTCAGTATTCGTATTTACTCTAGTCTCATTATTTGTATTTGCCTTCAATGGTTTTTGTGGACTCGAAAAATCCTGGAAGGGGTCGTATTGAGCATTCACAAACTTAAATAAAGCATATTTGTTATTTTCACCAGCAGAAAACAAAATAAAACAAATTAGAGTTAGTGATAAACATCTATAACTGCAACAAAAATTAGCAATTAACTTAGACTTTTTATGTCGCATCTACCTTTTTGTAACTAATTATTTATAAATTAATCAAAAACTTTCTTTTTACTCAAATAGTAATAATATTTAGCTATTTAGTACTTCGTAATATCGACAATTACAATTAATCTTGCAGTCATGCATCTATATCAAGTATTAATCTTTATATAAATTAGAGTAAGTAAATTTATAAGGGAAATTGAAAGTACGCGATGAATTCCAGTATAGAAGATATTGTACTTGTGCTCCAAAATGAGGGGATGATGAAAATTTTTAGTCTGTTTAAGAAAAACAGCGCGAATTTTAATCATTTAATGAATGGTCCCACACGAGATATTGATTTCCAAGATAATATATCTAAATTGAGGAAGGCGGGTTTAATTGAATTGAAAAGCAAGAAATATCAACTAACACCGTTAGGCGAGAACTTCCTAAAAACTGTGAAAATTGTTAAAGATGTTCATAATGTCTATGATAAGCTGAATGCAATTGGAATTATTAATTTATCTGAGGAAAGCATAAAGGAGGAAGTATTATGTTCGATTGACAGTATAATTGGTAATGAGTCAATTAGAGAAATTGCACGATACATATACTATTACAATATATCTAATTTAAAAAATAATAATTAATATGCTGGTACAATCTTCAATTTCTGATCGCCTTGGCATAGCTGGCGTAGGCATTTATGCATATTTTGGCATTGACAATTCAATATGGAGTCGCAATTAACAATTACTAGAGAATAATTCTAAACAAACTTAATATACAGATAACATAATTTTTTCGAGTATTAGTTAAAATGTTAATAATTTTTGATGTTGAAGGTGTTCTACTTAATGCCGAATATTTACCAATCTTAGCGCAAAAGTTTGGACCAGAGAAAGAGAAGGAAATATGGGACATTACAAAACAAGGCATAAGGGGGGAAATTAAGTGGGAAGAAGGGCTCCGTAATAGAGTTAATGCATTACGTGGCATATCCTTTGAAGACGCATTTGAAATAGGAGAAAACCTGGAATTAATGCCGGGCGCTAAAGAACTTTGCGATGCTTTGAAAAGAGCAGGGTGGAAAATGATAGCCGTATCGGGAGGATTTACGATAATAACTGATAGACTAAAAACCGAATTGCAACTGGACAAAATTTATTCAAACGAATTAATTTTCAAGGATGGAAAGCTTTACGATGTAATTGTAAATGTTACTTCTGACAAGGCGAAGGCAGTTAAAAATATTATTGCAGAATGGAGAATGAAAAAAGAAGATATAGTGGTAGTTGTAGACGGGGCAAATGATCTTAAGCTTTTTGACATAGCAGGTTATACTGTTGGTTTTTGTCCTGTAGATATTGTAAGACAGAAAGCAGATGTAGTGATTGAAAGGAGAGATCTTAGTCTTCTACTCAGTTTATTAGAAAAAAAATTCGGAAAAACTATCCTAAATGCCAAATTAATTTCCCATGATCCGTCATGAGATGAATCATTCCAAAAAATGTAATAATTTAGAGATAATACCAATTTTTGTTAGTAATGACATAAAGAAAGAAGATGATATCTCAGAAATTATCATTGAGAGTAGTCATCTGCAAAATATATCGTTGATGGACAACGATATAGTAATTATTGCTCAAAAAATTATTTCCAAGGCTGAGGGAGAAATAGTCGATCTTGATAATATAACCCCCTCAGATAACGCAATCAAAATTGCATTAACTAATAAGAAAGATCCAAGATTGGTGGAGCTTATAATCTCACAATCAAAAAGTCTATTAAAATTTGAAAGAGGAATAATTATTGCTGAAACAAAACACGGCTTCATTTGTACCAATGCAGGAATTGATGGCAGTAATGTTGACATTGAGTCAAATCATGTACTACTATTACCTGAGAATCCTGATCTCTCAGCGAATAGTATTAGACTCAAAATTAAAGCCAAGACCAATAAAGATGTAGCAATAATCATCTCCGATACATTTGGTCGGCCCTTTAGGAACGGTCAAGTAAATATGGCTATTGGGGTATCCGGGATGGATCCTATCAAGAATTACATTGGAAAAAAAGATATGTATGGTAACATACTGAGAGTCACAAAAATAGCTGTGGCTGATGAAATAGCATCAGCTGCAGAAATAGTAATGGGAAAGTCAAATAGAGTACCTGTTGCGATATTGAGAGGATACAAGTTTAGAAGAACTAGTGGGTCTATATCAAAAATCTTGAGATCGAAGGAAAATGATCTATTTAGGTCAGACGAAACTATTTTACAGAAAAGTTGTTTATAATTATTCCCCTATGGAAAAGTTTATTTTCAATAAACATTTAATATAAACACCTACAAATTTTAGATTGTTTATCCAAAAATGAATGACAGTGATAAGGAAATTGCTAAGATGATAGACGTAAGAGGTCTATATTGTCCTGAACCAGTTTTTAGAACAAAGATAGAAATAGAGAAGTTAACAATTGGTGATAAACTTAAAGTTGTATCTGATGATCCAGAATCAGAAGAAGATATTTCCCGATGGGTAAAAAGGAGTGGACATGAATTGATATCATTAGAAAAAAAAGAGAAGGATCTAGAATTTCTAATTAAAAAGGCGAAATAAATGACATATACAACTAGTTCTGATGTGACACAACATATTGGTAATACTCCATTACTTGAGTTGTCCGGTTATAGCACTGAAAATATCAAATTCTTTGCCAAATTAGAATGGTACAATCCATTTGGGTCTGTAAAGGATCGAGCTGCGTATTGGATGATAAAACATGCAGAAAAGAACGGTTTTCTTACAAAAAATAAAAGTATTATTATTGAGCCGTCGTCAGGAAATACTGGTATAGCTTTGGCCGGTATTGCGAGTTCTATGGGATATAAGGTTGAAATTGTAATACCAGAAAAAGTTAGTCAAGAAACAAAGAGGATATTACAAGATCTTGGTGCTATACTTCATGAGACATCAGATGATTTGTGCCCCCGGGTAGGTGCAGGGACAGATCAAAGCATCGCTTTGGCGAAGGCAATTGCAAAACCACGATCCAGTGTTTATTATATGCCAAATCAATATGAAAATGAATCTAATTTCTTAGCTCATTACGAAAGTACCGGGCCCGAAATATGGGAGCAAACAAATGGAAAGATAACTCACTTCTTCACTGGCTGCGGTACCGGTGGTACAATGACCGGAACTGCTACATTTCTTAAGGAAAAAAATAGAAATGTAAAGGCAGTGGCCATCCAGGCCCAACAAAATCATTTGTTGCAGGGATTGCGAAACTTTGAAGAATCAGATATGCCTGACTTGTTCAAGCGTAGGGAAAGTGTAGTAGATCAATGGTTCACTGCAACCAATAAAGAGTCTTTTGATTCTGTAAAGGATTTGCTAGTAAAGGAAGGTTTGTTCGTAGGTCCATCATCAGGATCAGTACTGTCGTGTATGTTGAAGGTATCAAAGTCAATCGAACAAGGCGTACTTGTCGGTATTTTTGCAGATGACGGGAGAAAGTTCAGAAGTCTATACAAACAACAAGAAATCTTCACAGGTGACGAATACTTATCAGCAATGAATAATCTACCAACCCTTGATTATATTAAACCCATAGATTAGTATATTACATCGAATGATATTTGCGTTCGCTGAGCCATTTTTCTACGTCTAAAGCTGCCATACATCCGAATCCAGCAGCAGTTACAGCCTGTCTGTATCTGTAATCGTGTACATCGCCAGCCGCAAATACTCCATCGATACTTGTCTTAGTATTATCCCTTATCACAATATAGCCTTTGTCATCAAGTTCTAAATTTCCTCTGAAAATACTAGTATTAGGTTCATGACCTATAGCAATAAATAAACCGCCTGCCTTTATAGTTTGAATTTTTCCATTTGTGACATCTTTAATATCAATACTTTCAATTTTTTTATTTCCATCAATAGCATCAACGGTATGATTCCATACAAATTGAATCTTTGAATTTTCGAATGCCTTTTCTTGAAGAATTTTACTAGCACGTAATGTCTCTTTCCTGTGTATTATTTTTACACTTTTTCCGAATTTTGTCAGAAAGGTTGCCTCCTCTATTGCCGTATCACCCCCACCTACCACAATGATATCTTCACCCTTAAAGAAAGGTCCATCACACGTAGCACAATAAGAAACCCCTCTACCACTAAATTCCTGTTCTCCCTTTACCCCTAACTTTCTAGGCGACGCTCCAGTACACAACAGAACAGATTGCCCCTCATAGCTCTCAGAATGGGTAGTAATCAAGTAAGGATAATCCTTAAAATTAATTTTAGTGACTTCATCGTCAATTACAATAGCACCAAATCTTTCAGCTTGTTGTCTCATGTTCATCATTAGTTCGGGACCAAATATTCCGTTCGGAAATCCTGGATAGTTTTCAACCTCGCTAGTTGTCATTAATTGGCCACCAGGAAGTGTTCCAGAAATGATCAGGGTTTTTAATTTTGCCCGGGATGTATATACGCCAGCAGTTAAACCGGCAGGCCCTGACCCAATTATAATAACATCATATATGTTTTTGATTACGTCGTACATCTTTTTATTATCTTGTACATCATCACTTTTGTTGAACATTGGGAATTAAATGGATTGAGATGTTACCAATTAATAATTTGTTCGGACTACCAATAGCATTATCTTAATTAATAATGGTTGCCAAGATTCGTCCGAGCTAAAATACTACATTCCTCAGAAATGTAAATATTTGAGGCACATAATACCAATAAATTTAAAATAAAATGAAAAAATATGCTTATTTCATCTTTATTTTGGGCTTAACCTGAATTTCGCTCAACTTGTCCATAGCTACTTTTGCCGCCTTTTTACCTGAAAGTAACATAGATCCAAAAGTTGGTCCCATTCTAGGAAGACCATGTGTTTCAGTTACCGACATTCCTGCAGCAATCAAGCCTGGATAAACTTGACCAGTAAATTCTACTACGGCATCTTCGCCTCCTTCCACCCACATTGGATTCATACCCTTCCATTCTACGTATCCTCTATCCATTAGTCTCCTGACCGCCACCGAATCATGCCCAGACGCATCAATTACTATTTTAGATTCTAATGCCACAGGATCAACACAGGTAATATTCCTAGGTAAGGCTGAAACAGGCATCCAATTTACAACTACCCCACTTACTCTATTATTTTTCAATACAAGATCATCAAATTTTGTCAATTGTAGGAATCTAACACCCTCATCGCATGCTGCGGCTATTAATTTTGAACATGCGTGAGGACCCCATGTTGCATATAGGGAATTTGAAATTTTTCTGTACGGTACGCCTAGTTCATCCCAAATTTTGTTAGCCGGTGCTCTTACTGTAACGGGATTCATCATATACCCTCCGACCCAATATCCACCACCCAAATAATTATTCTGTTCCACTATCAGTGTTTTCACTCCCTCTTTTGCCAATTCTCTACCAGCCATTAGCCCAGCTGGACCAGCTCCGATTACTATTACATCGGAATCAGAATATTCCCAGATTGTTTCATTAAACATTTGAGCTATTGTCCTTGTAATTTCTTTTTCACTTACATCAGCAAAAATTTTTTCCATAATCATATTTCCTACATTGGCGTTAATATACTTATTTCATTGACCAAAGCATTTCATGAAAATTCCTGACATTAGGTATTTTCTAATATTTTTCCAAGAATTTGTGGGCTCCAATTACATTATTGGTAGAAACTGTTCATGACAAAACTGAATCATCTAGCATATATTATCCATGTCGAGTCTTATAGCTGACAAAACAATTTGATACCAAATCGAAGTATAATTGTATTCAATTTCGTTGTTCCTTTATATTGACAAAACACGGATTAGATCGAATACATAACTAATCTAGACTATAACATCTAAAATCCTTGTGATGGTAACAACAGAAAGTTATCATTATCTTTTAATTAATCAATCACGCATAGTCCTAGATAAAGGACCAGTTCTTACTTTCTCTATGATGCTCGTTAATAAATCTATAATCTCTGATTTGTGTGAATTAAGGTATGCTTGTCCCTTTTCATTAATTCTAATGTAATATAATCTTAGATCGCGATGTTGATCAAAAAATTGCTCAATCATCGTATTGCCATGTTTTAGTGGATTTACTAACTCGTCAATCGCACTGGACGCCTGGGTCAAATCTCCATTGTTAACATATTCTATAGAATTATTCAAGATTTCAAGAATATCTTTTATCTCATTCAAGGGAGCTGAAAATTCACGATTATATTTTAGAAATCCTGTTCTCCTGTTTTCACCAAGTTTGTGGGAAAGATCCTTTGCTAGCTCGTAATATTCCTCTTTACCAGTAAATCCCCTCTTCTCTCTCCTAATCACAAGCCCTTTCATGTCCAATCTTAGCAATGCGTCCTCGACATCTTGCTTATCCATGCCAGTGACCCATACAATCTTGCCTACATAATCATTACCATGTCGAATTGATTCTAAAGCAACTACTTCTAATATTCTCATATATCCTTCTTCAGCATGTGCATTCTCAAAGTCTCTGTCTCTAACAGCCTTTTTGGCATTTGATATGTCAATTTCTATCGCTCTTTTCAATGCTTCCATACCATCATCAACCTTGTCACTCAAAGTTAAATAACATGCCCGATTATACCATGCCATTCCATCATTCGGGTTCAAATCAATTGCTTTTTCACTACATTCAATGGCTTTATCATAATTTTTCATCTTATAAAATGCCAATCCTTTTAAATTCCAAGCTTCTGAATTATCAATATCTATATCCAAAGCCTTATCGTAAGCAGTAATTGCCGAATTATATTCTTCCATATGAAAATGGGCATAACCCTTTTTAATCCATGCATCAACATAATTAGGATCCATTCTAATAGCTAATTCAAAATTTCTAATAGCCTCTTCTAGTTTGTCATTTGACATATGATTTATTCCCTTATTATATAGATCACGTGCTTGAAAAATGTGATAATCTGACTTTGTCTCTTTATCATTGAGAGAGTCTTTTCCGTTATCTTTATCTCTCCCAAAGAATCTGCCCATTGCATTACAATGTCCGTTTCGAAGATAAATAGATTTGGACTAAGTGCATATTTTCAAAAGACTTACAATATGTAAGCATGAAACCTCATTCATTCATTCACTTGCAATATATAATATTGGAACTAATTTTTAGATATTTCTTGTTTTTCAAGAAATGACATTCCCTTAAATTTTTCTTTTTGGCCTGATATAACAATATGAATTGTTCAATAAATATTGACGCTAGAAGGACTTCAAGGGGACTTCCCTTAACATCAATCATTGCTACGTTAAGACCACCTTCAACAAGATATTTTATTTCTGCTTTCTTAACGTTGTTACCGCCAAGTACAAACAAGTAATCATTTGATTTAATACCAAATAACGGAGCATGCGCGAATTCATCGATATGGTAAAATCCAGAATGGAATCCAAAAATCTCATTCATTTTTAAAGCGCCATATATACATAAGGGGTACAGCATGTTCTCGGCCAAAAATATGTAGAAGCGATCCTTAAAGACTATACTATTAAATTTCTTAGAAATCTTCATAGCTTTGTCATAGATTTTGGAGATATCTTTATCCAAATAACGACCAATAAGCGCAAGACAGGTCAATGTTGTAGTAGTAAAACCAATTGTGCCCGCAGTAGAAATTCCAATACTAGGATATTCCAACTCCAATATATTGTCACATATTTTTGCTAGCTGGCTCTTTCTGTTTGCTGTTATCGCAGTCGTCTCTATACTTTTCTCTTTTAGAATTCTTGCTGCATAAACACTACTACGAATGTTGCCTGATAAAGAAATCAGAAATACATGATCCGTGTGTACTATTTTTGGAATTGAAATAATATCGTATGGAGTACAACATTGAGCAATTGAATTCGAGGCGTAATACGAAATAAGACCCGCAACAAAAGAATCTCCATTACCTACAAAAAAACAATCCTCTGGTTTCATAGATTTGGGGAGACTAATATTGGTAAGAAATGTCTTTTGAAATTCTATTTCTTTTTCCATCGCTTGTATAGAATTCATGATTAGGTTAAATTCTGGCGATTATATAATCTTCTTAAAACAATCAGCCTTGAATAAGTCATACCCATTATTGTATTTTATGATATTATCAAAAAATATATTTTTTTTCTATTTTATATTGAATATGATTTGCAAATAATATTATTTTATTCAATATAAAATTATAATTACATAAAAAAATGCAACAGTGTTGTAATATTTTTTATATTTCTATCAAAATACTGCTCAATATTGTCGAAGAAAAGTACTGCCCTAATAGTAATTAGTTTGTTGATAGCTGTAACTACAACATTTTCGTCAAGCAATTTGGTTAATAATTCATTTGCATATAAACCAGATGATCCGGCGGTAAAATACCATTGTTTCGAGCAATATGATAATGGCACCAAATACAATTTAACAGCAGAAGGTGACCTCATACCCTGTGCTATAGATCATGGTGATAATGCATGGATGTTGACTTCTGCTGCTTTAGTACTTATGATGACCCCAGCTGGCTTAGCAATCTTCTATGGTGGATTGGCTAGACAAAAGAACGCTGTAAATACTTTACACATGGTTTTCATTACTACGGGTGTGATAGCTGCACAGTTTACATTAATTGGATATAGCCTAGCTTTTGGCCCAGATGCAGGAGGATATGGATTCATAGGCACGTTGGATTGGGCCGGACTAAATAATGTTTTACATGATGTTCCGTCCAATGCGTATGGGGGAATAGACGGATACACGATACCCCATCAGACTTATATGATATTTCAAATGATGTTCGCAATAATTACCCCTGCCTTAATAGTAGCTGCGCTAGCAGAAAGAATGAAATTTAGTGCTTTTCTAATTTTCATTGTAATATGGGCCACGTTTGTGTATGATTTTGCAGCCCATTGGACGTGGGAAATTACGGCTGCAGATAATTATGGGATGAATCCTGGATATTGTGGTTTTGGATGGACTGGATGTTACGGATCACTTGATTTTGCGGGTGGAACCGTTATTCATATCACCTCTGGATGGTCTGGACTAGTCATTGCCTTAATGTTAGGACGAAGAATCGGATATGGAAAAGTTCCAATGGAACCACACAATCTGTCGCTTGTTGTTTTGGGTGCTGCTCTGCTGTGGACTGGATGGTTTGGATTCAACGCCGGGTCTGCAGGAGCTGCAGCAACAAACGCTACTAGCGCATTTGTGGCGACTCAAATAGCAACAGGTTTGGCTGCAGTTACTTGGGCACTAATTTCTTGGGCCCATACCGGAAGACCATCTACAGTTGGAGCCGCATCAGGCGCAGTCGCTGGTTTAGTTGCAATAACTCCTGCATCAGGCTTTGTATCTCCGATGTCTGCAATGGTTATAGGAATAGTGGCCTCGATAGTATGTTATGGCGCAGTTATGTTCAAAAATAGAAGGAAGTGGGACGATGCGCTCGATACATGGGGTGTACACGGGGTTGGTGGATTGGCAGGTGCATTGATGACAGGATTATTTGCAGAACAAAGATTCACTCCTTGGGGACACGACGGATTAGTGTTCGGTAACCCACCTGCGTTATTGCAAAATGCAGTAGGCGCATTTGCGGCACTAGCATGGGCAGTTGGTCTAACTGCTGTGATGATTAAAATCATGGACAAAGTTTGGCCTGGTGGTATTAGAGTCACTCCAAAAGAAGAAGAAATAGGTCTAGATCTTGCACAACATGGGGAACGAGCATACGTAAATGAATAAATAAAATTTTAAAATTCCCCTTAAATTTTTGTCATGCTACTGGTATCTCATCTTTAAATATAAAGTTAGAATAGTTGATCACAGAATATGGAAGATAAAGTTACAATAGTCAGATTAAGTATTGGTCAGGACAAATTTGAAATATTGGTAAAGCCAGATCCTGCCTTAGACTTTAAAAATGGAAAAAAAACAGACGTGGGAAATATAATGATTTCAGATGAAATTTATTCAGATGCTAATAAAGGTTCAAGAGCTTCAAATGAAAAGCTCTTGAAATATTTCAAAACGACTAATTCGATGGAGATAGCAGAGCAAATTTTGATTAAAGGTGATTTAAGTCTAAATACCGATCAGCGTAGAAAGCTAGTAGAGGAAAAGAAGAAGCAGATATCCCAATATATTAATAAAAGCTTTGTGGACCCAAGGTCGCATTTGCCTCACCCAATAACGAGGATCGAAGCTGCAATGAATGAGGCAAGAGTCACAATTGATCCATTTAAACAAGTAGACGAACAAACCAAGACTATCATTGATAGCTTACGTAAAATATTACCTCTGAAATCAGAAATGCTGGAACTAATTGTAAGAGTTCCACCAGAATATTCGGCACAATCATACAACGTTTTCAAGCATATGGGAGAATTTAAATCTGAACAATGGCTTTCAGATGGTTCATTACAGGTTGTAGTCATGATAAATGCAGGAATAAAAGGAATTTTCTTGGAAAAAATTGGAGGAGCGACAAAAGGCGCTGCTCAAGTTACAGAAAAATAGTACTCTTTTGCCACACTTTATAAGTCTCTTTAAACTGAACCAAGAAGGTAGAAAAATCATGAACGATTCACTTTTTTCTAAAACAATAATTATGGAGGTAATGATATTGTATGCAGGAGATTAAACGAAAATTTGTAATTCCTGGGGATATAATAATTGAAGGAAATGTTAGACCATTAGTCAATGCTCTAAAGTCGGGCAATGCAATCATTGCTACTAGAATCGGCATTGCAGAGGCGGGAAGGGATGGAGCAAAGGTAATCCCACTATCTGGCGTTTATATTCCAAGGGTAAATGATATAGTCATAGGCAAAATTAAAGACCATTCTTCTCTATCTTGGGATGTTGATATTAATTCGTGCTTTACGGCTCATTTACCAGCGCAAGATGTCTTTGGCAGGGATTTTTCGCCAGCACGAGATGATATGGGAAGACAGTTATCTACTGGCGATGTCCTTATTGCCAGAATTGCTACATTTGATCGAACAAGAGACCCAGTTCTAACAATTCAAGACAAAGATTTAGGAAAAATTCCACACGGGGTAATTTTAAAGATATCAGCAACTCGTGTTCCTAGGCTTATAGGCAAGAGAGGGTCTATGATTCAAACTATAGAACAAGCGACTGGGACACGGATAACCATTGGTCAGAATGGAATTATTGTAGTATCTGGAAAAACTGATGATGGCATTGATTTAGCTATCAATGCAATTCATATGGTGGAGGAGGAAGCACATACATCTAATCTGACTCAACGGATAAAGCAATTGTTAAATGTCCAAGACCCATCTCAGATAGAACCAGACACTCAGGCTAATAATCAAGAGGACGATTCAAATAATGTTTTAAATAATGGTACTGAAAATGTTGACGATAAAGAACATGGACTGGAATGATAAAGTATGGTACAAACTAGAAGTCTAATTGATGAAAATGGAAAACGAACTGATGGACGTGTTATTGATGAATTACGAGATGTAAAAATTGGTGTTGGAATTATCAAAAACGCAGACGGGTCTGCATTCATCGAATTTGGCAAAAACAAGATCATTGTGGCAGTTTATGGACCAAGAGAAGTACATCCTAAGCATATGGCACTATCTGACAGATGTGTTCTAAGATGTAGATATCATATGTCCCCATTTTCTACAGATACACGAAAAAATCCTGCTCCCTCAAGAAGAGAGGTTGAGATTTCAAAAGTAATACGGGAAGCTTTGGAGCCCGCAATAATTCTTGAAGACTATCCTCGCGCAGCAATAGATGTATTTATTGAGGTCTTACAAGCCGATGGTGGTTCTAGGTGTGCAGGTATCGATGCTGCATCAGTAGCATTAGCTGACGCAGGGATTAATATGCGTGATTTGGTTTCAGCCTGTGCGGCAGGTAAAGTAGATGACAAAATAGTTCTAGACATAAATGACACAGAGGATAAGGAAGGTGGAGCAGATATGCCTGTTGCATACCTGCCAAATTTGAATCAAGTAAGTCTCCTGCAATTGGATGGAAAATTGGACTCTACACAGTTTAATTCTTGCTTAGATAATGCAATCAAAGGATGCTTAAAAATATATGAGATACAAAGGTCTGCTCTTATGCAGAAATATTTTGGCAATGATAAAGAAATGGAGTTGAAGGAAGAATAATGAGTTCTACAAGAAAATCTAGCCTAATTATTGAAAATCTAAGAAAACAACAGATGAACGAAGTAATTGCAAGCGGAAAAAGACTAGATGGAAGATCATTCGATGAGTCCAGGTCATTGAATATTCAAGTAGATGTAATTAAGAAGGCCAATGGTTCTGCTTGGGTAAAACTTGGTAATACTGAGGTTGTAGCAGGCGTAAAAGTTGAAACTGGAGAACCATTCGAAGGGTTAGAAAATAAGGGTGCTTTAATAGTCTCTGCAGAAGTTCTACCTACAGCATCTCCATTTGTAGAACCAGGGCCACCAGATGAAGAAACAATCGAACTAGCCCGAGTCGTAGACAGAGGAATCAGAGAATCAGAAATGATCGATTTAGAAAAGTTGGTTCTAGTTCCTGGTAAAACTGTATATGTAATATTTGTAGACTGTAGTATTATTAATACTGATGGTAACTTATTTGACGCTACATCATATGCTGCAGTTGCAGCGTTGTCTACAGCTAAGATTCCAATCCTAGAGATGAAGGACGGCGTGGTCATTGATACTGGAAAAACTAAGGAGCCACCCATCACCACTTTGCCAATTTCAATTACTACGGTGCGACTTGGCGAATCATTGATCATTGACCCTACGTCAGAAGAAGAGGCATGTATGGACTCCAGGATTACTGTAACAACAAATTCTGATAAATTCTTTACAGCGATACAGAAGGGATCAAGTGGATTCTTTAATTTGGAACAAATAAAAAATGCGACAGAAACAGCAAAAGTTAAAGGAGAGGAACTTAGACGCAAATTTAAGGAGATGATAAATCTTGGTCAGTAGACGAAAGCACAAGTTATCCGGCCTTAAGGGGCTAGGAGTTAAGTATGGTGCAACGCTAAGAAAAAGATACGGATCGGTTTACAAGGTATTCAAAAAAAGAAGAATATGTCCAAAGTGTGGGTCAATCCAATTCGATAGAGAAGCTATGGGAATTTGGTTTTGCTCAAAGTGTGAATACAAAGTAGCTGCTGGAGCATATGACGCAGACATCGAAAAAAAATTGCGTTAAAATTGAGATAAAAGCAGATATACCGCCTGAAATTGCCACCAAAATCTTTCAGGCAATAAGATCATCTATGAATCCTGAAATAAGTTTCACTAATAAGGATGAGGTTACGGAAATTTCATTTTCTGGCCCTCACCTTCTAATTAAATTCTTTAGTCAAGACATTGTAACGCTAAGATCTATCGTAAATTCAAATATGAGACTAATATACGCGTCATTTCGTAGTCTTACTGATTAACGCTATGAATTTATGATGGTTATGAATTAGTACTGGTCATGAATGAGCAAGAAATTCCACCTTGGCTTAAAGAACAAATATCAAGGTTACAACAATTACAGCAAAATCTACAGGCAATTATGATGCAAAAGCAGCAAATTGAAGCCGAATCTATCGAAATAGATAAAGCTACTGAAGAACTCAAAAAAATTGAAGAAGCTGATATTGTATACAAGAATGTTGGACCCTTATTGATAAAAACTAAGAAAGCAGATACTTTAAAAGAACTTGAAGAAAAAAAAGAACTATCAAATACGAGATTAATGGTTCTTGGAAAACAGGAAACGAGAGTGAAAGAAAATTTGAAGGAAGTTGAAAATAAAATTAACGAAATGATAAAGGTTGGACAAGGACAAACAAGCTCGGGGCAATCCTGAGCTTTTGTTAAGAATTATACCGACATAAAAGTTTGCATCGCATAATCTTCTGAGTATAAAGACAAAATTAGAGCTAAAGTTTGGGTGATCTATATTGTGCTTAAGAAGAAGTAGAATACCTAACTCTTTATCGCGCTAAAAAATCCATAATCCACATTATACTTCAGTTTATCGAAGGAAATGAAGTTTCTCTAGCAATTTTTCTCATTTCAATAAATGTTTCTGTTTTTTGAATACCTTCAATTCTTCCTACGCGTTCCGAAATTAATTGATGCATTTCGTCTAATGAATGAGAGTTCATTGTTACTAATATATCAAATCTGCCAGTGACTTCCGATATTTCTATTACTTCAGGGATTTTAAATAATTCGTTTAAAACATTCTCTCTTAATTTAGAGTCCATATTTATTCCTGTAAGTGCCTTAACCCCCAGTCCTAATGCTTGATCATTCACAATTATGGTAAACTTCTTAATTAATCCCTTTCTAATGAGCCTTTTAATTCTACTATAAACGACTGAAGAATTAATATTGATCTTCTTGGAGAGTCTTGGAATTGAAATCGAAGCATCATTCAAAAGTTCATTTAAAATTTTAAGGTCCAAGTCATCTATCCTATCCATACAAATCTCATCTTCTTATTATTCTAGAGATTAATAAATGTATTAATTGCAGCTTTAAATCTATTTTTATAATAATAATCATGATAATATTTGTCTTTTTAAATAAATTTTTTAGATTTAAGAAGTTCTGCAAGCAATACCGCTCCTTTGGCAGAGCCCATCTTTTCATTATGGGATAAGAGAACGTATTTTATTCCATTATCAAATACCGTGTCTCTTCTCAATCTACCAACCACCGTTGTCATTCCGTCGTTTATCTCTCTGTCAACGCGAGGTTGTGGTCTAGTTGGATCATCAGTGACAATAATGTAGTCCTTCGGAGCTGAAGGTAAATCTCTTATTCCAATTAACCTGGAGAAATTGTTCATCGCATTTTTTATCATTTCAGCGTCAGTAGAATCTTTAGTTTCAACGAATACTGCTTCTGTATGACCATCCAATACTGGGACCCTAGTACAAGTGCAACTCACTTTAAATTCTGAAGATATAATCGATCCACCATCATATTTTCCCAAAATTTTTTTTGTTTCAATTTGAACCTTTTCCTCTTCCTTTGGAATGTAGGGTATTATATTGTCTAGGATATCTAATGCAATAACTCCGGGCGATCTACCCCCACCTGAGATAGCTTGCATAGACGTCATGAAGACATTCTTTATTCCAAATTTGTCCATTATCGGCTTAAGAGTAATAGCCATTCCTGTGGTGGTACAATTTGGCAACGGAGCGATAAATCCATTCCATCTTCGATTCCTTTGTTGCAAATTGAAGATCTCGCAGTGGTCATCATTAATTCCTGGGATTAGTATAGGAACATCATTTTCGTATCTAAATGCCGCTGCTGTACTTATTACCGGTACATTAATTGCAAATTTAGGTTCAATAATTTTTGCGTCCTCTGATTCTAGTGCTGTAAACACAAAATCTGTATTATTCGGATCGATGTCATCCACTCTACTTACTGTCATGTCCCTCACATAATCTGGAATTTGTTCCCTATTGTGCCATCGTAGTATTGAAGAACTGGGGTCTCTAATTGCATCTACATATTTTTTTCCAGCTGATCTTTCTGATGATGCAATTTGCACTAGTTCAAACCATGGGTGCTTATCAAGTGCTACTACAAACTCCTGACCCACTGCACCTGTGGCACCTATAAGTGCAACTTTGAGCATGATCAGCCGTTATACGGGATGCAATTAATATTCGTTTTCCGAGAATCGGAAGTTCATGATATTTGAAAAGAATTTTACTTTGTGTTTAGATAAAAGGGGACAATTGAAGAATCAATGTTTTCACGGGGGAATTTATTCCGTAGATCCCAAGTCTAGTAAAAATAGACTTTAGTTCAAACATTAACCCATTAGGCATCTCAAAAAAAGTCTTAGCTGTCATTAAGAAGAATTTTGTCAAAATTTCATCGGAATATCCCGATCCTGAATGTACTGACTTTAAAAGAAGTTTAATTGATCATTTGAATCATTTGAATGAGGATGTATCGTTTGATTGTATCAGTGTAGGAAATGGCGCAAACGAACTCATTCATAATTTTGCTCAATCATTTGTTAAAAATGAAGTTGTAATTCCTGTTCCTACCTATTGTGAGTATCAAGTTGCTTCAAAAAGGATGGGTGCAAAGATAAATTCAGTAGAGCTAAAGAATTGGGACTTCGATGCGGATGAGATTATACACGAATCAAAGAGATCAGATGCAATATTCCTATGTAATCCAAATAATCCAACAGGATTACTTTCAAAGTCAATAACCAAAATCATAGAAAATACAGACAGTTCAAAAAAAATATTGATCGACGAAAGCTTTTTCGATTTAATTGATGCAAAACATAAAACAACTTCCTTCATAGGAAAAACAAATGAATTCAAGAACATTGTTGTTTTAAGATCAATGACAAAATCATTTGGGCTGGCAGGATTGAGACTTGGCTATTGTGTATCTCATCAGAGTATTTCAAAAAAATTATTAGCTAACAGGATATATTGGAATGTGAATGGCTTAGCTCAATTAGCTGGTGCAATTGCGCTGACCGATAGGACCTACCTGCGTGAAGCAATCAAGCTCATAAAAATGGAACGCGAGTTTTTGCAAAACCAATTTCGTCATATGTCTTCATTTTCTTGTTTGCCATCTGATGTCAATTACTTATTAATAAAGTCGAAAAAATTAAGTTCAAATAAAATTCATGATCTGTTGTTAAAAAATAGTGGCATACTAGTTCGAGACTGTAGCACATTTAAAGGTCTTGACAAAAAATACATTCGTATTGCAGTTAAGCTTCATAAAGATAATTTACTTCTCTTACATTCACTTAAGATGCTAGATCATTGAAGGCAAAAATATTAATGATTCAAGGTACATCGTCAGGAGCTGGAAAGAGCACTTTAGTAATTGCGTTGTGTAGGATCTTTTCTGACCTTGGGTATAAAATATCTCCATTCAAATCGCAAAATATGACATCTAATTTGTACTTTATACCAAACAAATCGAAAACTATAACAAAGATACAGGCACTTCAAGCAATTGCATCTAGAACAAATCCAGACACAAGGATGAATCCAATTATTTTAAAACCACTTGGGGAATCCATAAGTAACGTAATTTTGGGAGGTACTCCCTTTGCAAACCTAACGGCAAATGAATATTATGAGAAATTTGCAATTCAAAAAGGACTTCCCAAGGTTTTGAAAGACCTTGAATCACTTAGAAGGGAAAATGATATTGTGATTATCGAAGGTGCAGGATCTCCTGCCGAAATAAATATCGCCAAATATGATATCGCTAACATGATACTTGCTGAAAATACGAAATCTTCAGTAATTTTAGTTGCTGACATAGAAAGAGGCGGGTGTTTCGCAAGTATTGTTGGTACCCTCAAATTAGTAACTCCTAAACAAAGAGGATTGATTAAAGGAATAATTATAAACAAATTTAGTGGCGAAAGATCTGTATTAGATAGTGCCTTACTATCAATAGAAACAATAACAAAAAAGAAGATCGTTGGAATTATTCCCAAAATTAAATTTAAGTTGCCTAGTGAAGATTCTTTGGATAAGATTCACTTGACGAGAAATGAACAATCCATAAAATTCATGAATAGTCAAATAGATATTCTAGCATCATCTGTACGCAAATGTATTGATTTATCATATATCAAAGATATAGTAGGGTTATGTCCATAGAAATTCTGCCACTTTGTATAATTACAGGATTTGTATGGGCCTTATTTTTTGGGGATCCACCTAACAAATATCATCCACTTGCGTGGTTTGGATCCTTTGTGAATATTCTTATTCCCAACATTAAAAAGTAAAACAGATAATTCACTATTAGAAAAATTAAATGGGATTTTTTTCTTGTTGTTCATAATAATTATATTGTCTCTATTGACATATTATTTGTCGATACAATTTCATATAATTTTTGGATTAGTTGGATTTGTATTTTATTCAATCTTGTGCGTAAAATTTTCAATTGCTATATCAACTATGGAAGAACATGTGAATATTATTGCAGATTCACTTAAAAAAAATGATATTGAAAAAGCAAGAAATAATCTCTCGTACATTGTAAGCAGAGATACAAGATCGTTAGATCAAGAACATGTTATGTCAGGAACAATCGAATCCATAGCTGAAAGTACTGTAGATGGTATTATTTCACCGATATTTTATTTCTCATTCTTTGGACCAACAGGAGCAATAGTGTGTAGAATTATCAATACTCTTGATTCAATGATTGGTTATGCCGACAGCTATAATTATCATATTGGATGGATGACAGCTAAAACAGATACACTTATGAATTATATTCCATCCCGAATTTGTGCTATACTTATTGTTCTTTCTGCCAAGATTATAGGAGCTGATTCAAAAAATTCTATACGGATTTTGCGTGAACATTGTCACAATACGACTAGTATTAATGCAGGTTATCCGATATCGGCTATGGCAGGTGCACTACGAGTAAAGTTAGAAAAGCTTGGTCAATATGAAGTAGGTTTAGCAATTGATTCACTTAGCATCAAGAAATTTCAAATTGCTATCGGTATAATGAAAATTACTGCAGTACTATTTTGCATTGTTGTATCTCTTCCAATCATGGTATTGTTATCATTAGTAGGATGGTGGAATTTGTTATTTGGGATTTGATTCAATTCTAGGAGTTATATCCTTTCTTACAATAATTCCTATACCAAAATCTACAAATGTCGATATAAACAATGTGGCAAAGAGTATGTATTTGTTCCCTCTAGTAGGTGCCTTAATAGGCCTAATAGTTGGAATCTTTGCATATTTCACATACATATTTTTAGCCAGAGAGGTGTGCGCTTTGTTGGTAACAATAGTTCTTATTGTCATTACTGGATTACATCATACTGATGCATTAGCAGATTTTTCTGATGGATTAATGGTGAAGGGTAACAAGGAAATACGGAAAAGAGTAATGTCAGATCCTAGAATTGGTTCTGCAGGTGCTGTTTGCCTTATTTTATATATTGTCGGGCTAATTGTAGCTTTATCTAATTTTAATTCACCAATAGAAATGTTTGTTGGAATAGTCATAGCCGAAATACTTTCAAAATATATAATGACAGTACAAGCATACAAGGGTAGATCAGCCTGGGATGGACTTAGTTCTCCATTTACTCAAGAAATGAAAAATAAAAGAAAGCTTCTTACAAGCACTATAATAACTATCATATTTGTCTGGGTCCTGGGAGGTTTCAAAGGCTTCGTCATGCTACCCGTGTCGTTATTTATCGGATTCCTGATATATTATGTTTCAATCAGGAAAATCGGAGGAATTTCTGGCGATGTTCTCGGAGCTTCAAACGAAATAATTCGAATATCCTCGTTGTTAATACTACCTACTATGATTATGTGGTGATTACATGTTGTTTGGGATTATTATGAGTGGAGGGAAAGGAAGTCGCATAAAAAGCCCTAAAGAAAAACCCATGATACTACTGAATGGTAAGCCGATGATAGAATATATCATTAATGCTTTGGTTGAATCGAGGGAATTTAAGCGAATCATTATATCTACAAGTGATAATACCGTGAGTACAAACGGTTTCTTGAAAGAACGTTACCATAATGTCGATATTATCGAGATATTTGATTCTTCTGGAACGGGATATTCAGAAGATCTAGGTTCAATTCTGGAGATAATTAAACCAGGAAGATGTCTTGTAGTACCAGCGGACATTCCGCTGTTAACATCAGACATAATAAAAGAAATATGTAAAATGTATAATAAGTTGGATAATGATCCCCCTTGTTTATCCATAATCTTGGATAAAGAATTCGTCACACAATTTGGGTTGAAACCAAGTGTTACGGTAAGAATTGGAAGAGGAACATACTCTCACTCCGGAGTGTCAATTTTCGATTCGAAAGTAATAAAATGTGGACAGATAACAAAAGAAAGTTATCTGAAATTTAATGCGAAAGAAATAGCATTTAATATTAATACTAAAAAAGACTTTCTGATGTTAAAAAAAGCCTTACTAGTCAACTACGGATAAAATGTCGACAAGAATTTTAGCTTTTCCTCCACTTCTTTTTACCAATAATTTTTTGCAAGATTTGCAAAAAATGTCTGTTGTCGTATGCGAGAAGATAATAGTCTTTTCTTTGCATTCGTTACATTGTATCGAAATAAAATTGCTCTTTGGCTTTGGAATTAATAAATTTTCTTTGCGCACAATAATCACCACGTTATGGTTGTATTTCCAATTTTCGCATTCTCATGCCTTCTTTCATGGTTTTTCTTTGGCAATCTTTACATGTATAACGAAGCGTTATCTTTTTCGTTGTTTTAGCTGTACGTTTCAATTCTGGGAATTTTTGACCTCCATATCCTTTTTTGTCCTCAGCATGCCTTCTTGCCCCTTCAGCTGTTTTCCTATCTTTGCCTTTCTTATATATAGAGACGGATTGTACTGTATGAATTTTACATTTGGGGCAAAATTTTTTCAGCTCCTTCTGCATCTTCATTATGTAACAAATGAAAAATATGGGTAATTTAAGGACATCGTATTGTGTTATATTATTTGAATTTGTTAGACTAGATCAATATCTGCAAACTGCACAGTCCATGAAGACATTTTATGAGAATTTGATGAGAAAATCTAATATACTTATTATGTTATATCAACATTAATAATGTTCGAAAGTGTCGTCCATAACTTAATCCAACAAATGGTATTCAATCAACAAGCCTTTGGGGTATGGGTTCCATTAACCTTCGGGCTATCAATAGGATTAGCTTATGCCATAATATCTGGATTAAGACGTCGTAAGTAAGCGCAGCCATTTCTTTTCTTTTTTTCTATCAATCACAACCTAGCTCATGGTATCGAAACAACATAAACAATGAAAAGTTAAAAAATATTCATCTTGAAGAAAATGTATGGAAAAGGCGATAATTGTTGGATCTACCTTTGAAAGAAATATTATTGTAAATTCGAATCAAACTACTAGTTTCCTCTGGAAAGGCGAAAATGTTTTTTCGACTCCCTCGATGATTGCTGAAATGGAAGAAACTTGTAGGCTATTATTAAAAGAACAGTTTCTGAAAGATCTTGAATGGGATTCGGTGGGTACTCTTGTAAATATTAAGCACGTTGCAGCAACGCCGATTGGTACTGAAGTGAAGCTCCATTCGAAAATAACAGCAGTAAATGATAGGAGGATTACTTTTGAAGTCGAAGCAAGAGATAGAATTGAAAGCATTGGTTCAGGAATACATGAGAGGGTAATGATTGATATAAAGAAATTCAGAGATAAATTCACTGAAAAAGTAAAAAAACTAGAACAGAATTTGTAATATACTTTTTAATTTGAACATAAAGGTTTATAAGATATTTTTGGAGTCATTATGTTGAATATGGCTCAGCAGCCTTCTCCTGGCGGGAGAAAAGTTTCGAGGAGAGATTTTCTGAAGTTAATTGCTGCTGCGGGCACTGTTATGACTTTTGCTCCATTTGTGGATTGGGGTAAATTCCTTCCAAATCCTGCAGGACAAGTATCCGAACGACAAAAAGTTGAACTTCCTGATTCTTCTCAAGCAAATGTAAAAACGTTTCCAGTAAATCATTCTGAAGCTATAATTTATCCAAAATCGGAGGATCTGGCCCTTAATAAAGAGGCGTTCAGGACATGGCAATTTATTAGGTTGCCAGAAGAACTGGGCGGAAATAAAAATGATGCTTCAGCGTTTAGAATGTATAGCATGGTGTGCCTACATTTATGGTGTCTATGGAAGTACTGGCCAGGCGAAGGGAGAAAGAGAGGAGAATGCCCGTGTCATGGAAGTATGTACGACCCTATTAATGGCATGGCATTTGCCGGTCCAGCTTCACTACAGGCGCCGCCATCTAATGTGCTTCCTAGATTAGATTTGGAAGTTGATTCTGAAGGTAATGTGTGGGTTAAACCTCCTAATTGGAGTGTAAATGGGAATGGGATAGTGGGATTTGGGCGTTTCCTTGCATGAAGATAATAGTTTAGTTAGGCTGTTCCGGTGGATTTACGCCGGAGTAGACAGGACTATATTCATGGCAATGAAATTCACACTCCCCAGCAGATTCGTGAGTCCGCTAGGCTTTCTTGGCATGCTCACCTTCGTAGTCTTTATCATACTAGGTATTACTGGAGCTCTTCTTATGTTATGGTACGAACCAATCCTAGATAGGGCATGGGATAGTGTAGAAAATATCAATAATGTTATACCATACGGATTCCATTTAAGAAATATCCATTATCATGCTTCTAACGCGATGGTTATGCTAGCTCTACTTCATATGTATTATCAGTATTTTAGTGGCAGATATAAAATTAGAAATGAAATTTTATGGGTGACCGGTATAATACTGGGCGTTCTTACTATTCTTGAAGCATTCACGGGCTATGATATTATCTTCAGTGAAAGAGCTGAATTAGCCATTTCAATTGCTGCTTCATTGACAAACTCGATACCTATTATGGGACCGCAGATGAGAGAAGCATTCTTTGGTGCTGGTTTCCATGATTTTATTCTTAGATTTTATGCATTTCATGTTTTCTTCCTGCCAATAGCACTATTAGGGTTGATGGTAGTTCACTTCCCAAGATTTCTTGTATTTGATGTGCCAATGGTTATGGCTATAACCGGAGCTATAATGCTAACGGGAGGTGTATTCCCTGTAGACCTTGGGCTGAAATTCGATCCAAACGTTCCTCCTGGAATTACAGTGCCAGAATGGTATTTGACGGGATTATATGCCTTCCTTCGTAGTGCCTATGACAAATTCACAACTGGCGTAGCTTGGCCTGGACTATTTATATTTTCCTTGCTTATTGTTCCATTTATTGATAGATATAAGAAATTCTCTTGGAAGGATAGACCAATAATAACTGCAATTGGTATAACTAGTTTGGCTCAAATTATTGTGACAACTTATTGGGGATTCTATATAGATCCCGACAGAACAAAGTCCTTGCTAGAAAGACTTGTGATCGATCCGATATTTCTCTATATAGTTATGATTTTACTAGTTCCACTTTCATTCGGATTTACTTATATGATGATAAAGCTAGCTAAAAACGCTGAGGCAAACGCTAAGATAGCTCCGAAGAAGAGCGTAACAAAGAGTTCCATCAATATATCCCAGACTTGGCTTTATGTAATATTTATAGCACTTGTAGCATTTCAAGTGTACTTGAATATCGCTGCATATTATGCCGTGCTCAATGGTATGAAAAATTACTCACTTTTCATAGTAGGCATAATGATGCTAGTGTTTGCGGGAATGTTCCACTTATTTAGACACGGTAAATCTATGGAAAAGGCCCCTCCTCCAAAACCAACAACTCCACCAACTCCACTCAAATCCAAACCATCGTCGCCTGAATTGTCATCTGAAGTGGCTAAACCTTTGGATACCACCTCTCCAAAGCCATTAGCACCACCGCCAGTTGCTAAAGGTACAGGAAGGGGAACTTCGAGTTCTATGAAAACAGAAGCTAATCTTGATTCCAGCATAGAATCTAATATTCTTCAGGGGTCAAAAGAAACTGACTCTAAATAGAATAATACATTTTCCTTTGATATAAATTACCTTATATGATGAATGATAACATTTTATATATTACGTCTTTTCTGTATAGTGGGGTATACTGAGGATGGATAATTATGCCGCTGGAATTAGCATGATTGCTTTTATATTAACAGTAGCAATTAGTATGGGATACTATCAATTTGTATATCTACCACAAGCAAATGCAAAACCTCAACTCCCGAAGGAAGTATTGGAACCTGCAGAGTCACTCAAAGTATCTATTTTGGAGGGTTCATCACAACCATCACAACAAAAGAACTTTGATCCTAAGGACTCGAGAGGTTCATTGGGGATAAATAATAAGGTTATCTGGACGAATAATGATGTAACAGCACATTCAGTTACGTCAGATACTCAAGCTAGTGATCAAATAAATGGACCATTTGATTCGATGAATACCATCGGTTTGGTACCACCACAGAAAACGTTCGAATTTACTTTTACAAAAAAAGGTGAATATCCTTATCATTGTGAACCGCATCCTTGGATGACAGGCAAAGTAGTAATTGTAGAAAATTTCGGTTAAAACTACCAAATCCACTTTTTTCAATATAGTATCCATCTAAGGATTATTGTGCGAATCTTTATTGATCTAATATTTTATTACTTTTACATAAGCAACGTCACTTGCAATTTCTTTATGCTCTTGAATAACAGACACTCTAAATTTCGCATTAACAGACGGGCTAGCTGGAATATGATTAGTCGTTACAGTAAATTCAATATTACTATTTTTTAATTCTGATTTTAATATAGAGATTCTTGCATATTGGTAATTTGTCTTCTTTTCATCGATTTCAACGAAGCTAAATATATCACTCGTATTTTCGATTTGAGAATTAATTACTATACTATCGAATCTACCTGTATAGCCAATATGTATTTTTCCCCTAACTAATTCACCAGATATAACTTCACCTTTGTCCAATTTCAAAGAGATTTCTTTAACATGCATACTAATTCTTCATACAACCAACCAATAAATATTATAATAAATAGATCTTTGAATATAGTATTATTAGATTATTTAGATGGATTTGGCAATTCATTTAAATTGAATTTTATTGTCGCTCCTTCACTTATCAAATGTTGATCTGAAAATCCTGAGTTTACTTCCAACACATATAGTGCATCCGCATTAGGAGTATACACCGGACAGATAGATATCGAATCGCATGGCTTTAGTTCCTTTTCTATATGGACAACCTTCTTCATAGCATCAATCCAAATAATATCAATTGGAAAATTCATATCTTTCATCCAAAATCCCTGTCTTGAAGCGTGATGAAACAAAAATAACATTCCTTCTGTAATCCCTAATTCTTTCAGTCCTGACAATCCCTTTACTTTGTCCTCATCTGTTGAGGCTATAGCTGCAGAAATATTATAACCATTTATTGAAATAGGTATCCTTTTATAATTATTAATGAAACTTTGACCTTCGCTTGATGATGAATTTATTATTTGTGGGTTTGCAAGGAAAGAAAATAAAATAGTTGCCGATATCGCATATATAATCAACATAAATAAACTGTAGTGCGTCTACGAGTTATTTTACTTTTATCATCTTATTAAATTCATAATTTGAATCTCACATTTGGTAGGAAGACAAGTTATTAATGACCGATTTAATTTTATATCTACGGCCAAGAACCAACCAAAGAACAAGAAAAATCTACGAGGTGTTTTTGTAACTGGGACTGATACTGGAATTGGCAAGACTACAATTGCCTGTGGGCTAGCATGGATACTTCGCAAAAAGGGTATAAATGTTGGAATCATGAAACCTTTTGCAACAGGAGACAAATTATATTCCAGAAAATTCAAATCCAAAGATACAGCCATGTTGGCAGAAGCAGCGAATATATGTGATGCCGATAATCTACTGAATCCATCTTTTTTCCCAATCGCTGCATCACCTTTGATGGCTTCCGACATTTTGAAAGCTAGCATAAGAAAGGACGAAGTACTTAATTCATTTGATACTTTGCAAACAAAATATGATTTCACTATAGTTGAGGGAATTGGCGGCATTATGGTTCCAATAACAAGAAATCAAATGCTCGGACATTTTGCAAAGATGATGGGTCTTCCCTTGATAATAGTGTCCCAATCAAGAGTTGGCTCGATCAATCATATCCTCTTAACTATAAAGGCAGCTAAAGATTTTGGCCTTGAACTTTATGGGATTATATTTAATAAAATGCCCAAAAATGCATCCCTAGTTGAAAAAAAAACTCCGGAATATGTTCATCATCTGACCAATATACCGATCATTTCAATTATTCCAGACGTGGCAGAAAACAGATACAAGGCGGTAGGTTCATGTTTATACAAGAGTATTTATGTAAATAATCTTTGTACTAATCACTAATTTTTTGGATATTAAAAATGATAAAATTTAAGTTACCACTTTTATGTCTGCAGCCTTTCTTAACCTGTTCATAATTGCTAATCCCATTTCTTTATCATCGATACCTTCAACTATGATGGTATCAACCCCATAATAATCAGCAAAACGTAGATTTCCAAATAAATCTCTGGCAATAGATTCATAATTACTTCCCATAAACTTGATCAAATGTGCATTACATTGAAAACTTTTGTCTGTGGTCATAACACCTACTTTTTTGTTTTTAATTATTAATTTCTCTACAAGCTCACCAATTTTTTTTCTTTTATTGGATTCAGAACCCTCGACCAAAATAAGCTCTGCATTCGGAGAATAATGATTATACTTCATTCCGGGAGATTTTTGTGACAATTCAGAGTAATTGCCTAATATTGATGGATCAATGCTAACCTCGCCGATCGTATTCTGGATAGCCTCTAATGTTACTGCTCCAGGTCTTAGTAGCACTGGTATTTGTTCAGTTAGATCTATCACTGTGGACTCTATTCCGATCTCGGTATTTCCGCCATCCAATATCATGTTAACTTTACCATCGAGATCCTTAATTACATGGTCTGCTGATGTTGGGCTAGGCTTACCAGAAATATTGGCTGAGGGTGCAGCAATCGGGCAACCCGATTCTTTAATCAAAGCCAATGAAATGTTACTTCTCGGCATACGAATAGCTACGGTATCAAGGCCCCCAGAAGTGGCGTCTGGCACTGCGTGCGATTTCTTAAAAATCAGAGTAATCGGACCAGGCCAAAATTTTCTCATAAGCGGTTCAGAAATTGGAGGTATACTAACAGCTATTTTTTTTAGCTGGCTAGCCTCATGTATATGTACTATTAATGGATTATCTGAATGCCTACCCTTAGCTTCATATATTTTCTTTACAGCTTTGTAATCCATCGCATTAGCCCCGATTCCATACACAGTTTCAGTTGGAAATGCTACTGTGCCTCCTCCATAGATAACATCAGAAGCTAATTTTATGTAGAAAGATTGGGGATTTACTTCATCAATCTGATAGATTTCTGTCTTCATTATACGAATTCATTATAATCACTAGCAATCTCGATCCGATTTAAATCTATATCATAGCGTTCATGGCTTTCCTGAGCTCATTCTATTTACGAATGATATGTTAAATTCGCATGAGCCTGGAAAATATGAACTTGCTCGAAATAGATCATTTTTGCATAATGATAATTTCATTACTCTTAGGTAAATTTTCATCTAATATTCCCATCATTAGATTATAATAATATAAATATGATCTGCCTTTTTCTGTAGTTCTATAAACAGCAACACCGTCTTCTATATTTTGTTCTATCAAATTCTTAATTAATAATTCCGCCAGATATCTATTGATCTGCTCATAACTCAAGTTACCTTTGTACATGATGTGCGTCTTTCTTATGCTAGAAGTGCATAGGTCTATGATGTCCGCGATAATTTGTATTTTGCCTCTGTTGTTCTCATTTTTCGTTTCATATTTGGTCATAAGTTTAATTTTATTAGTTAGTCTATTAAGGGGAGTCATTGAACGACATTGGAACAGCCGTTCCAATCTCATGTTCGAAAAATTAATTGCATATCAGAATTCTCTGAACTTTTCTTTGTCTGATTTAGATCTGAAAAAAAAACCACTTAATATTAGAATCACAGTTAAACCAGCAGCAACTAAAATTTGGCCGATTTGAATACCTACGATCAGTCCAATTATTATAGTAATCACTGCACCAATACCTCCCAAAACTAACCATGTTCTATGTCTAGTTTCCAATGTGTACAGAGATATTTTACTGTACTATATTTAATATTTAATAGCACAATATCCAATGCTTGCTGAAGTTTAATAATATCTGCTATTGCTTCGGGAAATTTATCAACGTATTGTCAGATTCAGAAATTTCCTTAATTACCTGTATTAGGTTTTCCCTAGAAAACTTTTCATAATTATATATTTATGTCAACTTTCATAGGCAAATCGATTTGTTCATCTAACAAAATTGATGGATCTACTGGATGTTGGAAAAGATTCTCTGAGAAATCAAAAATAGTTAGCATTTATAAAACTGTCACCAAATATAATTCAAAAAGGAAGTTCAAATGAATAAAAGAAAGAAATTGAGTAAAACAAACAATAAGAGTAAGTTCAAGATATCAAAGGGATTTTTAATTATAATTTCTAGTATTGCAATAATTATCTCCTTAGTAGGCTACTATGGAGTTCGATCTTTGATCCCAGTAAATGGAACCATACCCATTTTTGAAGCTCCCAGAAATAACTTTATTAAAGCAAGTCACTCATCTCAAAATGGTTATTTCTATCTGAGCCAAGCTGCTGGAGGCGTCAAAGGTTCTCGAGGCGGCAGCAGTTCTGTTAATCCTGTTTACACGATAAAAAAGGGTAGTCTTGAATCGATACATTTGATTAATGAAGACTATGAGACTAAATCAAAACACAATTTTAATATAGACGAATTTAATGTGCATACACGAGATTTAGGATATTTTCAATCACAATCAATAACATTCATAGCCTCAAAGGCTGGAAATTTTAGCTATTATTGTACTATTCATCCAGAAATGCGGGGAAGTATAATTGTTGAATCGTAAAATAATTACTAACTAAGGAAATCATTCAACTAAATCCAGATTAAAATTGATTGTTTCCTTCAGTTTTATGACCCAATCAAAGAAACATTAATCTAAACAGTTTATGGCGATTAAATGTTGACCAATTGATGGTGAATTATTATATAGGTGTATTATTGTACGAATTGCAACTTATTGCACCAATATTTTCAGAATAAATATTATTCGATAATCTGATGAATATTGGCCTTCGTTACTGAGAACCTGGAAGCGGCAGTCCAGAATTAGAGTTCACTGTTGGTTTGATCCCTGTAACATTAATGCTATACCACTTAGATTGTTCGGTTGAATTAAGGGTTGGCGAATTTGAAGGTGATGTAATGCCTTGACAAGTTATTTTTGAAGTTAATTCATTAAGTCCCTCTTGAATGAGATGATAGTTAGAAGAGTACGTGAATTTCCATGTCGAGTAGTCATCTGAGCCACCTGAGCCATTTGCTACTGCTTGTTGATATGGTTTCTGGTCATTCCAGTCTAAATAGACTTGACAATCTGATGAAGAATTATCTGAAGATGAACCTGAGATAGCAAGTTCTCCGATAGGAACTTCCTGCCCATTTAATGGTGATACTATCTTTATCTCAATGCCATAAGCTGCAATGTCACTGTGCGGATATATAATAAAAGCCAATAAAAGAATACAAAGCGAACTTTGAGTAAAGAGTCCCATATTTTTCATACAGCTAAAGAAATTCCATCGTCTATAAAAGCATATTTGTTATCTACAGATTCATGGCGACATCCATTTACATAAAATTGGAGTATATCTAGATAAGTGGTATCGCCTATAAATCAAGGAAATGGCAATTCGAATGGTACTTCCGCGGATTTCTGTATTTTAAATCCTTCTTCTCTGTCATACGTCATATCACTTTTCATAGAATCGTTGACAAATGCAAAGTCATCGTCATTTAGACTCTTTGTATTAAATGGATTATGACCATCTGTGGCTTCTGCTTCATTAATCAGTTTAATCTTATTCGGATTTTCATTCCCTGATATTTTTTTTATGGAATCTGAATGCCCATCTGTCACGTTCGTAGCATAAATATTTGGTACGACAGGAATGCCAAAGTAAAATAGCGAAATAAAGATACTCACTACCGAGATAAATACTAATGTATCTCCATACATGCACTATTCAAATAAACAAGTGTACAATAGATATATTTGCATTAGGTAACGAATTGCCATATCTAGATTAAGGTAAAATAAGATGTAAATTATTACAGTAAGATTATATTATTGAGAAAGTTCTAACAAAATGAATTTCTATTGTCACATTATAATAATTAGAATTCAGGCATTTTAGTAACTCGATCATAAAATTAACTTACTTTTGTATCTACATAAAAATTGTTATTATACATGACAGATATCCTGCGCATTTCATTCTGATTAAGATATTTTCCATCAGATAATTCAGCAAACCTTTCCAGATCTTCTATACTCGTAATGGTGGGTAAGACCACAGATATTTGAGGTTGAGATAATATGAATTTTATTGCAAGTTCGGTTATGCTCCATCCTTTATCGTCAGCAATATCTTTCATATTTTCAATTTTTTTTAATGCTTGAGCTATCCATTCCTTTTTCCTATTTCCTCTATGATCATCTTTGTCAAAATTTGTTTTCTCGGTAACTTTGCCAGTCAGAACTCCTGATGCATCTGGAACACGAGCCAAAATGCCTACATTTCTCTCTGCTCCTTCACTCAAAAATTTACTACCAGGTTCTTGTTCCAAAATGTTATAGACCGTTTGAAGATAAGATATATTGTGATTCCTGATTGAATATCGTCCTTCGTCCTCCCACCCAATAGCTGGTCCGAGAGCAACTCCATGACTTTTTATTTTTCCTTCGTGAACTAAATTATCTAGATGTTGAAATAATTCATAATTTTGTATAGCATACATTTTCGGGTTATGTAGACTGTAAACATCGATATAATCAGTCTGCAGGCGTGATAGGCTTTGTTTCAAAGCAAATTTGAGAAATTCTGTATCGTGTTTTTGAGGAAGCTCTGAATGTCCGACTTGATCAGCATGATAAATATCATATCCCCATTTAGTAGAGTAAATAATCTGCTCTCGAATGTCCTTAAATGTTTCTCCTATTAATTTTTCACTTTTTCCTTTACCATAGATATCCGCCGTGTCATAAAAAGTGATTCCTAAATCGTGTGCTCGCCTGAGCATTTTTTTTGATTCTTCTTCGGTTATAATTTTACCCCACCAATTAAGACCAATAGTCCATGCACCAAACCCAATTTCACTGACTGGTATATTGCTTCTACCAAGCTTTCTATAATTCATTTATCTCCATTCACGTCCAAATTCATGGGAAATTTTTTGAAATTCCAGCTCATTAATTACTGGTTTGCACATTTGCTCATCTTCTGAATTTCTGGAAGCTAATGAATTCGCGCATTCAGGCATATCAATGTCGATCCATGATTTGCATCCAGTCCATTCCTCTCTTTCTGTCACAAATAAATTCTCAGGAAGTTTATAAACTCTTAACAATATAACACTCATTGATTTGTTTGGATTATATTTCATTCGTGTCTCTATAAAGTTTTCATTCCATATGTGATATTTATCTATCTGGGAAAGTAAAGAAGGATTTTGAACCTCTTTTACCATTTCTACTCTTGCAATTATTGATATGACATTTTTTCCGCGCAAAGTTGCATTCATATATTCAGAATTGAATTTGTTTTGATAGCCAGATTTTATATATTCTATTGATTGATGCTCGTAAGTAGGATAAAGTAAAAATACATTGTGCTTAATTTGAAATCCATCTCTATATTCCAAAATTCCCCCTTTTCTCAACAATATTGTTTGCATCCCATCTTCCAGGGCTTTACATACGACTGCCCATTCTTTTAAGGCAGCCATTCCTAACCAAGACTCCTAATTAATTCCTGAACATCTTTGTATACACATACTATCATTGGTGTATCCGTAACGACATATTTGCTAACTTTTGTCTCACGCAATTTAATTATCAAATCTTGAAAATCTAACAAGTTGTTTGTTTCAAATGCAAGCATAAAATCTTGATCTCCAATTCCAAATGAATAAGAAGTATTCAATTTTATCTGAGGATATTTTCTTCCCACAGCAATGTGCTCGTCCATCATCTCTTTCCGTTTCTCATACGGGAGCAAATACCAATCTCTTGACTTAATAAAGGGATACACAATGTTATATTTCAAAGGTATTTCGTCACTCATGAAGTTAGCACTTGAATTTTTAGAATAGATAGATTTACGAGATGTCGACAAATAGGTTTCCGAAGGCTCGATATATTTCCCTAAAACCGTTGAGTAAATCTTCGAAGCTAAAATTTGTATCTTTTCTACGGAATCAGAAATGGTCCATATCATAAAATCCGATTCCTTACGAAGTCCAATTGTGGAGTAAGTTCTAATCCGCATTCGCTTGCTTGCAACTTCAACTAATGAAGCAAATTCCTTTGCCGCTTCCTCTTTTCCTATATCATTTAGCCATCTCCATTTAGAATCGATTTTAAAAAAAGAAAAATTTAGAAAACTTGTAGAAACCAATAATTTTTCACTCTCCTCTTCATCTGCTTTAGTTCGTGAAGCGCTTTGCATACTATGGATAATGTTATAACTTGATATTTAAATTACACAAGTTTGAAACAATTTTAGATTATTGAGCGGAATTGGTTTGATATCGTTTATTTTGTAATGATAGATAATTTCGATAATCTTGATCCACTTCAAGTGCAGATAACAGTATCTTACTTTTAATACTGTTCGACGAATCCAAGAACATCTTGGTATCTTTTGGTACACAATGACCACCTATCCCACCTCGAGGCTCGAGAATATTTACATTCCATTTCGTGTTCAATGCATTCCTTAACTCTGAAAAGTCAATACCGTTTGCACTGCAATAAAGGTAAAGGTCCTCGGCAAAGGCAATTTGTAAATATCTATCTGCATTTTCTATAATTTTTGTCAATTCAGCAACTTCAATTCTTGATACAGCGCACATGGAAATGTCCAAACTTTTAAAAGTCGTCGAATTTTGATTTCCATGTTTTATGGAGTCATAAAAGTTCATACCCATTTCGAGGCAACAACTAGATACCCCTCCAATAACTCTGGGCTGATTTACTCCATGAATATTCTCTTCCTCTGAATACCATCTGTGTGGAGCATGTACAACATGAACCTTGTGCTCCAAAAATTCCGAAACCTTTTTCGATGTACCTTTTGGTACGGTACTCTCAATCGATAACAGTGAACCTTTCTTAGCCTCTTTTGAAATCTTCTGAACTACCGAAAAAATACCCTCAACCTGTGGTGAAAATATGTCATCTGACCTATGAGTCGAGACACAAACTATAAACACATCAATATCCTCAAAGGATGTAATTCTTTTGATACCTAATTCCTTCTCCGCTTGTTCCATAGCAAATGCATTAATATCGTAACCTGAAACATCAAATCCCTTATCTTTAGCATACTTTGCAACAGGAAAACCTAGTTGTCCCAAACCAATAACAACAACTTTATTAAATGAACCACTGTTCCGGTCTATTTGATGTCCCATTATTGCTCTATCCGTAAGGCGATGACCTCATTACGTACGCGATTGTATTAATGTGTATCTAATTTATAATTGAGTACAAATACCATTTATGGATGCCAGACGTGGTATCCAGAGCTTGGTATTTATAAATAAGCTATTAATCTTATTCCTTATTTTTTAGAAAACTATACTTAATGCATATGAATTAATAACCTACAGGAAGATCAATATTGTGGCAAAAACATTTTCAAATCAAGTATTAAAAGCCAAATCAAGTGCACCTTATTTCAAATTAAAGGGAATAGACAACAAGATCTACTCAATAAATGATTTTCAAAGTAAGCTACTTCTGATCGTTTTTATGTGTAATCACTGTCCGTATGTCAAGGCACAAATTAAAGATTTAGTAGAATTGCAAGCTAAATTTGTGACTTCAGACTTGCAAATAATAGGGATAAATAGTAACGATCCAAATTATCAAGATGAAGGATTCGAAAATATGATTAAATTTGCAAGTTCAAATGGCCTAAATTTTCCATATCTTATCGACGATACTCAAGCGGTCGCCAAGTCTTTTGGTGCAGTATGTACTCCAGACCCTTTTTTGTTTAACATAGATAGAAAGCTTGTCTTTCACGGAAGAATAACCAACGCTGCACAGCCAGATGCGACACCAACGGTATACGTTATGGAAAATAATATTTTCAAATTGTTACATGGTGAAGATTTAGAGCGTGATTTTGATCCATCAGTAGGCTGCTCAATTAAGTGGAAGCCTGATTCATAATTAACCATAAGTAAAGCATACTCCTTTTTCGCCTTTGGGGTGTCTCCATTCGGTTTCCTTTGCACATGACCCACATTCTATGCAGCCTTCGTGTTGCAACACTACATCCCCACTTTCAATACTATAACATTGCGTTGGGCACAAAATAACTAATTTCTTCATGAATTCGCTCTTTGAGTTTTTAATGATTATATGGGAGACATTGTCATCATTGTACCTTAACTTTGCGATTCTTTCTGCCAGAGATGGAATCAAAGGAGTATATGAAGGCTTGACTACTTTTCCCAGTTTGTTTGCTAATTCAGTCGGTATTCTTATATATGTATCCTCTGACTCTGCCAATGACAAGAATTTATCATATCCTACAAAGTTCACCAAGTCAATTGCAAGTCCTCTTAGTCTTTCACCTGATAGCAGCTTGAAAATTAAATTGTATTTCGAACCAAGAATATTGCTCTGCACATTTTTAAGAGAGTTAACAAATGTAGTCATGTACCCCTTATCTATCATCTTCATATCCCTAGTATATGGACTATCTTCAACCAATGAGGTATAATATTCTCCAAGGTAACTGGATTCGAAATTGTTTTTATCGATAGCATTTGATGCTGCAATCGCCGCTCTTGCTGCATCGTCAATTCCTACATTGAGACCTTCTATTCGTGGTCCAACGAATATACCTCGTCCAGCTGCATCACCTATGAAAAGAATATTTTTATAATAAGGTCTTTTCATCCTACATCTCTTTCCATCCGGTATTAGTTTTGCGCTGTATTCAAGTTCCACGTAATTAGTAACTATTTGAGAATTATATTTTTCATTAATCTCCTTCTTGAGATAATCTAACCTATTCTTAATTTCAGTAGCGTCTCTATACTTACCAGTATTTATAAGATCATTTCTTTTGGACGAGGAATAATATGAATATCGTAATTCATTATAATTTTTTATGAGCTTGCTGACGGTTAAATGTTTTCGCAGTTGTTCCTCTTTTGAAAGATTTTTGTCCATGGTTTCTATTACTATTTCATCTTTAATGTGTTCACTGATGAATGGATTTCTTACGAGTTTGTTAATTAGCATCGACGGCTCAAGTGGATTTGACATTAAGGAGTCATAATGATATACTGCACCTAGAGATAGTGTATCGAGATTTGTATACAAAAAACATCCACCAATATGATTTTCAGTCACATCACCAGCGAAGAGATGAGCAGCTCCTTCCAAAGGTTTTAAACCAAATCTTTCCTCTATAATTTCTTCAGGTAATTTAATGACTATCTTTACACCTTGGTATAGTTCATCAGGACTGAACTTTTGCCTAGCATTAATCGATTCTGCAATTTCTGAGTTGACCCCGTCAGCAGCAATTACTGTCTTCGCTTTGAACTCTTCCAATTCGTCTGTATAAATTAATGCCTTCATATCTTTACTAAGTTGAATATCCCTGACATGTACTCCTGAAATGATACCACCACCCTGTTTTTCAGCCATCTCTGAAGCTCTTTCTGCAAACCATGAATTTAGTTTATTCAATAGTACAGAGTAACCAAAATTAGTTTGATATTCATGAGTTGGTGTTAAATCAATTGAAAAGATCTTGTTTCCAGAAGTAGCATGCAATATATATTCTGTTATTAACCTTTCTACAGCCGGGGAAGATGTGAAATCGTTACCATAAATATCTTCTACATTGTAGATCTTCTCCTTTGCTTTTTTAGAATAAAGTATACCACCAGATATATTTTTGGTACCTATCTGAGGTCCTGATTCTATTAAAATTCCTTGCTTTCCTAAATCAGAGACTTTCTTCAGCGCTGCAAGACCAGCTGAGCCACCTCCGATAATTACTACATCAAATTGCTCCAATTTTGTTAACCTCTTGAAGATTTAATTCTTCCTGTAATTCTTTGATAATCTTGGGAAGAACTTCCTCCATTCTACCCCTTACGAATAAATCACATTCGTCTCTTATTGATGCATTTTCATCAGGATTTATAGCTATCACAAATTCAGAATCCTTAATTCCTACAATGTGTTGCATTGCACCACTGATCCCTATTGCAATGTACAATGAGGGGTTTATTTTAACACCACTAGTACCTATCACGCGATCTGGAATCAAAAATTTTGAATTTATATTGTCATTTGTATGATAAGGCCTTTTAGAGAGAGGTAGTGAAATTCCAATTTCTGAATTGAGTAGTCCTGCAAGCTCTTCGATTAATTTGATGTTTTCTTCTGGGTTATTTTTTATACCTCTACCAAAACCTAATACTATTTTATGATTGTCAAATTCAATATTCTTCTTAATTACACTTCTGTTCAAAATTCTTGTCTTCAAATCTTGGGAGTCAATTATGGGAGTATAATCAATTATTATGCCTCTTCTTTTTTCGTCATTTTTGATCGGTTTAAAAACACCTGGAATGATACTGCAGGCTTGAGGATGATAATCACGATGTGTTTCAGGGTTCTTATTATCTAGACATAGTATTGTAGTCCATAAGAATCCCGAAAAATCTGGCCTATACATTTCTAAAGTCTTCTTATAAGTAATACTCTGACCTTTTGTTTTATGTTCATGTCGGATTTCCAGGTCACTAATAACAAGCTTATTAATATCTGATGCAAGTCCTGAATCGAGCTCTGCTAGTACTGTAGAAGATAAGTGACGTCCTATATTATCAGCAGCGAAGAACATGTATCTTGGTTTTATATATGATTCATAATGTTCAGGTGAAATTTTCATTATGATTTCTTTGTCCCTAGCAATTTGTGCGATAACTTTGGTATCTATGGTATTTCTTGAATATTGGAGTTCCTTATTGTCGGCATAAACTACAATATCTGCACCATGAGATATTAGTGTCTCACACAATATTCTCACGTTAAACCCCAACAAAACAGCTACAACTTTTTCTGCCAAGCCATATCTCAAATTAAAATCATCCATAAGTCGTCTAGCTTCACCGAGCATTTCAAGACTTACGGGTACAAGATTTCCATCAAAGTGTTCAATAACAACGTACAAATGTTTATAATTGTCTGCTTTATTGTTAGATTCGTTATCATCAGCCATTTCTTTGTCACCTAACTAAGTGAGACTTGCAGTATTTTTTTAACCGTAGATTTAATATCATTAAGATTATCCCCGTCCAATATTATGGCGTTTCTGTTAGCCTTTGCCTTTGGAATTTTTTCCACTCTATAAACAATGGTAGGAGATCCTGGGAGACCTACATGTTTTGGATCAATTCCAAGCAACTTACCATCAAAAATTTTCAAAAACTGTTTATAATTATTTGATCGATCATATGCATTTTTCCTATATTTAACAAATGATAATCTCTGAGATACCGTACGATAAATTGGCTTGTACGAAGGGTCAATAGTAATAAAAACGGGAAGGGGTGATTCAACTTCTTCGATAATGGTATCGAATTCTTGCAGCGTAATCAATCTTTTTGCAATAACAATTTTCCGTTCCTCGTCGATACTAAAATCAATCACATTTCCAAGAAATGTATAACCTAACTTCCATGCTGTCTGTGGTCCCGTTTGGCCAGTCTCACCATCAGAAGCTCTATGTCCAGAAAATACGATGTCTACTTTATCTCCATTAAACATTTTTGAAACGCCATTCTTAAGCACTTCTGCTGTGGCTAGAGTGTCTGCTCCAGCAAATAATCTATCACTATACAAATGTAACTCATCTGCATCCGTCAGTATCTGTGCTTGTTTCAGTGCAGAATCTGCAATAGGTGGGCCCATTGTTGCTATTGAAATGCGAGAATCATACAATACTTTCGTATAAAACGCTGCGTTACAAGCAACAGCGCTATGAGGACCTAAAATATTTTTTGTCTCCGCTCTATTTAGAGTTCCATCTGAATTATAACTTACATTTCCCTCAGAAAAATCAGGTTCAAGTTTTATAATTACTCCTACGGTTAACGAAGTATATCCACCTTGACTTTTGCTTCAATTTCATCCATTTAAATGGTTTACGAATAAGGAATCTCAAATAAATAAATAGTCTTGAAGAATTTGAGAGAGAAGTTTTAGAACGTTGCTTCTTGTATATTAACTAATAACTTAAGTACCCTATCTTTCATTATATCAATTATAAAAATGATCTGCAAACAGACTCAAAATACCATAGATACTCTATTGAGATTGAAAGATTCTCCTGCTATTAACGATCGCTTCATTGATGATAAAGCCAAACAGGTCCAGCAAGGATAACGAGACTTTATGCGTTAGTTTGATAACTCAGTTAATGGACCAGCATAATCAAAATAATAAGATTGCTTCAACAATTAAAACAATTGGAGAAGTTGCAGAGTTTCAGTCACTAATTCGTAGTTTTAGATAGAGTTAATAGGATCGCAGACAAGGTTTTGATGTGACAAGTACACAGAGTAATTGGAGATGGTGTACAAAATGTCAAGGTTTTTTTCGCAGGTCACGGTAAAGGTGAGTGTCCTGCAGGTGGTGGGCATGATGGTACTGGAAGCGGCGACTATATCCTAACTCAAAAATAGCCAAATAATCATAATATCTTTCAATATTTATCCTTCCATATTTTTATCATCTTTCTTTAGCACGTGGAGGAATATTGCACTGACGAGCAATCTATTATGTATCATATAAAAAAGAAACTTAACTTAGGATTAGTTAAGTAGGTTCAAAGGCCAGGTTATAAGCCGACTTATCCTTATTCATATATTCCAAAGCAGCCTGTACATGGGGTTTTACATGCATCTTATAGACATCTTCCCATTTCCACACAAAATGGGAATATTCAAGATGGAAATATAGAGATTAAAATTTAACTCGATAAATATTAGAACGGCAGATGGGGCGGTCTCTAATTGTTATGAGTGCTAATAATCCATATTAATTAATAGTCGTCAGTGTTGAGAACCGTACTAATACTTACGGTCTAATTAGACCTTTATGGAATTATTAAAGAAAATCAAAGCAAACTTCTGTGTTGTTGGCATGCTGTGTGGTCTTGCGTTCGTGGTAAGTTTATTCTTTATGCCCCTGGCTGAACATTGGTGACTTTGATATATTTATGATAATATGATGAAAAACTAGAACATCAATTTAAGCAATATTTATCTGATAATATGATTATCTATGATGAGAATTATTTTAATAGCGGACGTGGTTGTATTGGATGAGATCAGAATTGATCCATATCCACTATTATGAGTTACCCTTCGTAATGAGCGAAGTAACGTAACTAGTAAACGTCATATTAAAAGATGATACCCAATTTTATATTTTGATAATTAATAGCAGATGTGGGAGAAATGAACATGAAATTCCCACACCCCACAAAGTTCGTTGATCTGCATTACATAAGGGAATATGACTAATATTGATGATGATAGAAAGTTATTTAGAAATGGATAGTTATTTCAATAGAATTTAAGTACTCTAATCTCATTATATTACTAGAAATACGAAAATGTTGAACAACCAACAGCAGAATATATTTGATACATTGGAAAGACTTTCTGTACTCGAGGAAGAACAACAAGAAGATGAAGGACAAGAAGGAACAAATCAGAATAAAAATTACGTCAATTATGTCAAGCCAAATTGTCAAAGAACAAGGACTAAAGAAGAGAATGAAACTATAGTTCTACATATTATAAATCAAATAACACAGAAGGGTAACAGTAAGGATTTGATAAACAAGATTGCTGCTATATAAACGGTATGACTTGAAGAATTAAGACAAAAGATATGGTTTACTTAATTAGTTCAAAGAATTGATTACCTAGAAAAGAAATTAAGGTTAAAGTTAATTCAATAGATTCAATTGAAGAACAAAAAAGAAAGTAGGCCTATTGCACTTTTATGTGGTAGGTGACATCGATATTAGCCGCTTGGGTGATCTGCAGAAAAGGATATTTCGTGGTTTCCAGCCTTTAATGGCTTTAATGGCACCCAGTATCCGTCAGATTAGCCGATTGTATGTGACCTAAGCGGTGCCCGCTCGCGACCAAAAATATTGTCTTCTCCAATGTGAATTCAAAAATTCTTGATAGTGCTCGTAACTTACTATCTACTTTGATGTTTACTACCATCTACTGATGCTTTCAAATTAGTGGCCTGATTAACATTATCTTTTACTGTTGCTTTATCGCTTCCTGGATGGTATGCAAATTACGGATGTGTTGACGACTCGAATGTTTGGAAAGTATTATAGACAGGGAAGAAGATGGCTTTCCCTTTTGGAATAGTACAAGTTCTTTCAATATGACCGCTGGTATCACTGGAAATACTGGTATCACTTGAATGACCAGCATCTCTTGTTTGGAATACGTTACTGGATTCGCTTGTACCGCTGGTAGCTAGTAGTAGGGACCGGTTTGAATACACCTGCTAGGAAAAAGAAATATCCATGTTGGTTCACGTTACACGGATTAGCATCAATAAGTGGATTTATAGACGTGGTATCGGGAATACCCATTGCCACCACTTGGCACCTAAAGATTTATTTAGATACGGAGAAAAAAGATGTGGCTTCTCTTTGACAGCATAGGCATTATAGTTACCCATAAGTGGAAGCACTATGATCGCACTTGATATAATGATACTCATGATTAAAATTGCTCGTAACATCAAACTGTAGTTTAACTTGAAATATAAATGAGATTCGTTGAATTCAATTAAGTAATTATATAGGACGATTGTTATCTGTAATTTACACATCTTCATTTCTGCGACTAGCCTATATGCAGGTATAAATATCGATTCTATCCTGTTTCGATTTAAACTACACCAATTTCCTCTTTATATTTATCGTGGCTATCTCATTGATTTATGCTATCCAATATGTGAATCATCCGGTTCTTGTACAACTTTATAGTTTGTCCTTCCTACTGGTCCACCGGGTCGGGTAGTTAAATCACAGAAATCCTTCCATGAAAGCAAGACAAAATTATCCAGCGAATTGACTTTTTAGAGAAATAGTTAGAAGGTTAGTTTAATTACGGAAATCATTTCTGTAATCAACCAATTTGTGCAAAAACTTTTTTGGAGGAAAAGTTGACCGAGAAAGTCAACTCTATAATTGATATTATTCAATCTTAAAAGACCGTAATGAAAGCCTTAAACTATCTGTCAAATCATTATACGCAGACCGCTCCTTGTCTAAACTGTATTCAGAAACGACAGCACTTCTGAGTGCAATTATGTTTATCAAACTGTTCGGGAATTCCAACATATCCGTCATTGAATAAACTTGCCAAGTGGCTTATCATTTGTTTATGATCTTTGTTAAATGAGACGGGAAGTATCTTATTATTACCTGGAAGTACGTCTTCAGCCTTTTCATAATTTGGATTCTCTCCGAATGCAATCTTTAATGAAGTTATGAATCCTCTAGCACTACCGTCTATGTTTACCCAGAGATTGAAGTATTTTTTATGAAACTCAAATATTTTATCTACAATCATTTGAGGATCCGGATGGTCTTTAAACTGTTCTGCGTATAACACCCTGATCTTGTGTTCTTCTTTGATAAACTCTGTTAATACGATTCCAGTTGTACTGCTTCCAAATCCTGAGTCAATGCCACATGAGAAAATATTAAGACATTTGGTTCAATGTGCTTTAACCTTTCACCTAATGAAATTGATTTGTCAATAATTTGTTGTGATAGTAAATTCCCTATTTTACCAGCATATTTCAAACAATACTCCCTTTCAAAACTAGGTGACTTCTTAGCCTTCTCTATCTCTTACCTTGTATAGATCTTTAAGGATTCGAGAGAATTTGTAATTATACCTAAACTTTATAATTCCACCGAAAATTACTTCCTTTTATTTACTTTCCCAACATTACTTGTTTTAAGTTGGTCATATGCAGTTCTGAGTCCTTTATAAAAGTCCTCCATAGCTGGGTCTAGGAGTGCGTAGGCAAAATAGAAGTCTTCTGCCTCGTATAAATATCGTTTAATTTTATCTATTACGAATTTATTATCGTGATCATTTAAATCAGCCATGAACATCATGTTATTTACTCGATCTGCAAGTTTTATGGTCTTTACGTCATATTCAGCAGAGCTCAGAATGTTGCAATACTCATGAAATCTTTGAACCTGTCGGTCTTCATCATTTTTTCCAGAAAAATTCTCAAGAGGCTTTATCTTTAAGTCAGTGCATATATTGTATATTCTTGTTCCAAATCTGTATCTAAGATACGCGTCAAAATCATACTCTTTTGTTCTATATAAATTAAGTATTTTTTCATTATCTTCTAATATATCATGCAATAGCCCAGCCACTACTTCAAAGCTTGTGATATTTCTTTTTACATTGCGATAGTGTTTAATAATGTCTCTAGCAACAGGCCACGTATGGGTTTCAAGAAAAGAGGATTTATGATCCTCTCGCTTGATATTACCGTGTATTTCCTCAGCAACATCCATCGCAGCAACAATATAATCATCAAGTCTCATTTGTGATTGTAGGAATTCCACAAATTCATTTCGCGTTAGGTGATCTGGACTCTCCATGTGAATTGTTAGTAATTGTATAACAAAAGGATTTCCTATATAGTAGTATGCATGAGTTCACATTTGGAAACAAATGTAAATAAATATAAATTCAATGAAGTTGAATTCCATGCTTCTGGAATAGGCCTCGCTTAGATGTAATAGATTATCTAATATTTCAAAATATACTGATTTGATTTGTGAGGAATAAAATCCAAAATACAAATTTGTTCAACACAATGTAATTAGTAGATCAGGTAATAGGAATTATATATAATGCCCTACTCTACATCTATTTCCGCTATATAGTCAATAAAAGCATATCTTTGATAAAACTAAAAATAATATGCAAATTAAACTTCACATTCCATACACTCATCATCTAACTGTAATACCTCCAGCGTGCCTGTAAAATCAGTGGGAATTTCCTGGCACTATATTATTAGAGTCATTCAGTGACGAGGGAATTTAAATAATATTTAATCAATAAAAGAATATGAAAAATTGGGAATTAATTTATCCCACATCCTTAAATGCGTTATAAATAATCATAAGATTGTTGCACTTTTGGGTGGGCTCTTTTTGCTGTGTAACGGAGAAAAATAAACCACGCTTTCCACGTAATGTTGTTGCCACATATGATGTTATTAAAATACTAGAAGATAGGGGAAATAGAATTCCCGATAAATCATGGATGCTGTATTTACTCGAACTCTTCAATATCAAAAACATTCCAATTGAACTTAATCTAATATGTCAGTATGATGATCAAAATTATTTTGAGGCCATATTTCAGGGAATTAATAGATATAGGTTCAAGCAAGTTTTACCAAAAATAGGGAACTCTTATGCTAGAACTATCTTAATGGATGCCAAAAATAATATTATCAGATACTCTCTTGCAAACCAAAATAACAATGAGTCAGAGAAATTCGATTTTACCTTGGATGGTTTCAATTTTAATTTTCAAAGTGCTAGTCAATTTACTGGCATAGAATGGTGGAATAAGATGACAAATTCTTTATATCATTTGAGATATGAAGTTGAAATATCGCAACTAATGTTTGGTCTACAAGATCCTAGAGATTACGAATCAATAATATTTGTACCATATAGTACATTAGTACCAAATAACGATGGATCTGAAGGAAATTACCCTGTATTTTTTAGTGACGTAATCCTGAAAGACCAGTGTATCTGCTACACTGTTCAACCTGGAATTTGCAGTTCTGGAATTAGCTATAATTGTTAATTTAGCATATCTTTCTATAATATTATACATACAATTTGCGATCTGACCTAATTCGCCTTCGTAGAATTGTTTAATTCAAACGATCCCCTAGAGATTATGGCTATAGAGCATCTCTAAGTTTAATGTTATATGCCAGACCAAATCTGTGGGCCTCATCTCTTAACTGCTGTAAGATTTTCAAAGCTTGGTTAGACTTGTCTATGCCAATTGGTGTAGATTTGTGAGGTAAGTATATTTCCTCATTTTCTTTCGCAATTGAAATACAGGATATATCTAGTTTTAAGTTATGCAGAGCTTTCAAAGCAGAACTAAGTTGGCCCTTTCCTCCATCAATCACTACAAGATGAGGTAAGTCATAATTGCTGATGCTTGAATATCGTCGTGTAACCACTTCTTCAATCATTGCAAAATCATTCTGATTTATTAGATTTTTAATTCGAAATCTTCTATAATAGGATTTGTCTGGAATCCCATTTATAAATCTGACACAAGACCCGACTGCTATCGAGGTAGCAAGATTTGATATGTCAAAACAGTCTATAATTTTAGGAATAGCTTTGAGACCTAGAATTTTTTTTAGCTCGTATAGTGCAGGTTCAAATCCTTTTTCTAAATATGCTGACAAATTACGAAGGATTAAAGTCATTAATTGCTTTCTTTTATCACTGAAATTTGAGATATTCATTATGCTAACTTTATGCGTAGATAGTTGTTCGAGCAAAATCTCTAGTGATTTTCTAGAATCTGGTTCCTCATTAACATAAATCATTCTGGGTATTACCGGTTTGGAAGAGTAATACTGTGACAAAAAAGTCGAGAGCGAATTGTCTCCAATCATATCAAATTCAAATTTCTTTCTATCTTTTATTACTCCACGATATCTGCCCAATATCAATATGTGTGCCTTGGACCTCAGAAGATCATATTGTATGCCAACGTATTCCTCTGAGCCAGAACTAATCGAGTTCTCAATTTTCTGTTTAGTTCTCAGATTTTCAAGTCTTAATAATGTATTCCGAATTTCCTTTGCTTTTTCATATTCAAGTTTTTCGGAGGCTGATTCCATCTCTTGTCTCATTTCATTCATAAATTTGTCTATTCCATTTTTTTTATTCAAAATTTCCTTGAGTGATTCAATATTCATCATATATTCATCTTCGGAAACGTTACCAATGCATGGCGCATCACAATTATTGATAAAATATTCAAGACATGGTTTTTTTGGAAGTCTATTGCAGATTCTAATCTTGAAGAGCTTTCTTAAATGGCCTATAGTCAATAGTTTAGAGCTCCCCTGTACAAAGGGGCCAAATACTTGTCCTTTGGGACCAGTAAATTTTCCTTCCCTGTTTCTTCTTGCAACAAGTAATCTTGGAAATGGCTCATTTGAAATTTTGAGATATGTATAACGCTGCTGATCTTTTAAATCTATATTGAAAAGAGGCCTGTATTGTTTTATTAAATTTGATTCTAATAAAAATGCTTCAACTTCATTGTCCGTAATGATAAATTCTATATTCTCAATTTTTCTTACTAGCCGTGAAGTTTTCCAACCAAATTTGTCGTGACTATTTACAAAATAAGAAGAAACACGTTTACGAAGATTTTTTGCCTTGCCTATGTAAATTATCTGGCCGTCTTTGTTTTTCATCATATATATGCCAGGATCTGAGGGAAGAGACCTTACAACTTCCCTTACCTTTACAAGAGTCAGGTTAATATTAGTAGACACTCAGCCACCACAATTGATCGTCTTACTAATGATAGTTTTTGATTTAAGATATTTGCCAGTATAGCTAAGTCCATTACGGCATATTTCTTCTGGTGTACCGACCCCAACAACGAATCCTCCTTTCTCTCCACCTTCAGGACCTAGGTCTATCACCCAATCAGAAGCCGCAATTACGTCCAAATTATGTTCTATTAGAATTACTGTGTTACCTAAATCAACTAGCCTATTAAGCACCTGAAGAAGTCTCTTAACATCAACAAAGTGTAATCCAGTAGTCGGCTCATCTAAAATGTAAAGTGTTCTACCAGTATCTCTTCTAGCAAGTTCTGAAGATAGTTTGATCCTTTGTGCCTCCCCCCCAGAAAGAGTAGTTGCAGGCTGTCCTAACTTTATATACCCTAATCCTACATCGTAAAGTGTTCTTAGCTTCCTCTCTATTGATGCGATATTGGAGAAAAACTCAAGGGCTTCATCTACAGTCATGTCAAGTATATCTGAAATTGTCTTGCCTTTGTAGGTAATTTGTAATGTTTCTGAATTATACCTCTTTCCTTTACATTCGTCACATGTTACATATACATCAGCTAGAAATTGCATTTCAATTCTTTTTACTCCTGCTCCCTCACATGCATCACATCTTCCACCCGAAACATTAAATGAAAACCGGCCTGGCTTATATCCCATTTCTCGAGCCTTCATCGTTTTTGCAAAGATCTCTCTTATAGTACCAAAGGCATTAACATATGTGGCAGCGTTTGATCGAGGTGTGCGTCCTATAGGCGACTGATCTATTCCTATAATTTTGTCTAATTTGTCAAGTCCTGTTATCTTATCGTACGATCCAGGTTTTTCCTTCGAAGAATAAAAATAGTTTGATAATGCTTTAAACAATATTTCATTAACGAGAGTAGATTTACCAGATCCGGAAACGCCACTTACAGTTGTCATGCAACCTAATGGGAAAGAAGCCTTAATATTCTTCAAATTATTCTCTTTAGCACCGTGAAGAATTAACCACTCATTAGATTTTCTCCGTGATAATTTATGAGATACAACTTGGTCGCCTCTTAGAAATATACCTGTCAGGGAACTGTTATTTGACACTATGTCTTCCAAGATGCCCTTCGCTACTATTTTGCCGCCATGAACGCCTGCGCCTTCCCCAATATCAATGATCCAATCTGCATTTCTAATTACCTCTTCATCATGCTCTACTATTATTAGTGTATTTCCAAGATTTCTTAATTTCCTTAAAGTATCTATTAATTTGCTATTGTCCCTCTGATGAAGACCAATTGTGGGCTCATCTAGAACATAAAGCACACCTGTAAGATTGGAACCAATTTGGGTAGCCAATCTAATTCTCTGTGATTCGCCTCCTGATAGCGTTGATGTCATTCTGTTCAAGCTCAAATAATTTAGTCCTACATTTTCCAAAAAATCCAATCTAGATATTATTTCCTTAAGTATATTTTTTGAAATGAATTTGTCAGTGTCAGAGAGTTCTAGATTCTTGAATAAATTGCAACAATTTTGGATAGATAGGTCGCATACATCCATAATTGATCTACCGTTTATCGTTACCCCTAATGCTTCGGGTCTAAGTCGTTTTCCCTTGCAGAGTTCACAAGGAATCTCTCTAATGAATTGTTCTAAATCGCGGTGTTTTGCTTCAGAATCCGTCTGCGCGTAAATTCTATCTAAGCTCGGAATAACGCCTTCAAATGAACTACGATATTCCCATTTTGAGTCTGAGGTTTTGGCTTCGTATCTATAATGTATATTCTCATCCGTCCCATACAAGATCACTTTAATCTGCTTATCTGTCATTGTGTTAAGTGGCTGAAAAAGATTAAAATTGAATTTTTTCCCTACGTCGCGTAACATAGAGGATCTAAATGATGCAAAATGACCAGCCCAGGGTTTTATTGCTCCATCCAAAATACTCTTAGTTTTATCGGGAATTATCAACTCAGGATCGAATTCTACTTTTATCCCTAATCCATTGCATTGCTTACACGCACCAAAAGGTGAGTTGAACGAAAATGAACGGGGTTCAAGATCCTGTAAGCTTATGTCACAATGTGGGCATGCATTTCTTTGAGAATATATTGTTTCTTGACCATCTATTACAACTTTGATTATGCCTTTCGCTGCCCTTAAAGCTGCCTGTACTGAATCAAATAATCTAGATCTATCTTCGGGGCAAGGTTTCATTCTATCAACAATTATTTCTATTGTATGTTTTTTTTGCTTGTCTAATTTAGGAAGATCTACAAGAGAATTTAAATCGATTATCTCATCGTCAAGTCTGATTCTCCCAAATCCATTTTGCATGAATTCCTGGAATAATTTTTCATAGGTTCCTTTTTTTGCCTGCACGATAGGCGCGAGAATAATAATGCTTCTGTCATCGCAAATTCTTAATATGGCATCTGTTATTGAATCAGCTGATTGTGTCGTGATTTTCTTTCCACAATTGGGGCAATGAGGCAATCCTACTCTAGCATACAGCAAGCGCAAATAGTCGTAAATTTCAGTGACCGTACCAACAGTGGATCGGGGATTCTTACTCGTGGTTTTTTGTTGTATTGAGATTGCAGGGGACAATCCTTCTATTGAATCGATGTCTGGCTTATCCATCATTTCCAAAAACTGTCTGGCATAGGCAGACAATGATTCTACATACCTTCTTTGACCCTCTGCATATATAGTATCAAATGCAAGAGTAGACTTTCCAGAACCTGAAATACCGGTTATGACTACAAGTTTATTTTTTGGAATTTCTACATTTAAGTTTTTAAGATTATGTTGTCTAGCTCCCTTGATAATTATCTTGTCAGTCATTTACCAGAGTCCACCGGAATACTACTCAACACTTTTCTTATTTTGACTAGTTGCTCCTTCAATTCGATTGCTTTTTCAAAATCCAGTCTTTCTGCATATCTTCTCATTTTAGTTTCGATGTCAATTGCAAAACTTTTTAGGTCAGTTTTTGCCATCGATTTAATTTCAATATTGATATCAACTAAGTCCGATTTATCCGCAATAGATTTAACAATTGATCTAGGTATTATATTATGAATTCGATTGTAAGATAATTGCTTTTGCCGTCTTCTTTCTGTTTCAACTATTGCGTCATTCATAGACAAAGTAACAGAATCGGCATACATTATTACTTTACCATCTATATTACGTGCTGCTCTTCCAAAAGTCTGTACTAGGCTTGTGGTATTGCGCAGAAAACCCTCCTTGTCTGCATCCAATATTGCTACTAACGATACCTCGGGAATGTCAAGACCTTCCCGTAAAAGATTAATACCAACCATAACGTCAAATTCGCCTATCCTTAATCGACGTATTAATTCAGTCCTTTCCAAAGTATCTATTTCCGAATGCATATATCTGACCTTGATATCCATTCTGGCGAGATACTCGGCCAGATCTTCTGCCATCCTTTTTGTAAGAGTAGTTACCAATATTCGCTGATTTCTTGATATGCATTTTTTTATTTCAAATATTAAATCTTTTATTTGATCTTTTCTTGGTTTAACTTCTACTTTAGGATCAAGGAGTCCAGTCGGTCTGACAAGTTGTTCAACTATCGTGGAACTATTTGTTTGTTCATATTCTGACGGAGTAGCTGATACAAATATTGCCGTACAAAGATATTTTTCAAATTCTGTAAATTTTAAAGGACGGTTATCGAATGCGCTTGGTAATCTAAATCCATAATCAATTAGATTTTTCTTTCTAGTATAGTCTCCATGGTACATTCCTCTTAACTGAGGCATCGCGACATGAGATTCATCTATAACCAATAAGAAATCTTTTCCAAAAAAATCAAGTAGACAAAAAGGAGGCTGTCCTTCCATCCTACCATCAAAATGTCTTGAATAATTTTCAATTCCAGAACAGTATCCTAGTTCTTCTATCATCTCTAGATCATATTTGGTACGGGATTCTAGTCTTTGCTTTTCAAGATCTTTTAAATGAGGAAGCCAATCCTTCAATTCATTCTCTATCGATTTAATTGCATTTTTTCTCTTGTCATCGTCAATTATGTAGTGTTTTGCAGGAAATATTCTTATATTATTAACATGTCGTTTGGGCCTAAGCGTAATATGATTGAGGATGTAAATATCCTCAACTAGGTCTCCAAACAGCGATATTCTAACTACATCTTCCGAATAAGCTGGGACGATATCAATAATATCACCCTTTACTCTGAAGTTTCCCGGAATTAGGTTAATGTCATTTCGCTCATAGCGGGATTCAATAAATCTGTAAATCAGCGTCTTTCTATCAATTTTCATTCCTCTAGAAATAGCAATTGTACTTTCTTCCCATTCTGTTGGTGAACCAAGGGAATATATGCAAGAGACAGTAGAAACAATTATCGTCGGGTCCCCAGACATTAGCATAGCTGTCGCTTCCAATCTCATTTTCTCAATCTTATCATTGACTTCTGTATCTTTTTCTATGTAGGTGTCTGTTTGAGGAATATAGCTTTCGGGCTGATAATAATCATAAAAACTGACGAAATAGCCAATGTTATTATTTGGAAAAAAATTTCGAAATTCGTAATATAACTGGGCAGCTAGTGTCTTATTATGAGAAATTATTAGGGCATTTTTTTCGACTTTAGCAATTACATTAGCAATTGTAAATGTCTTCCCACTTCCGGTTACACCTAATAATGTTTGCATCTTCTGACCTGAATGTATACCTTTAACCAGGGAATTGATAGCTTCCGGTTGATCGCCTGTTGGGTAAAATTCATTGGAAAGTTGAAAATTTGACTTCAATATAGAGCAATAAAATGGCTCATGTCAGGAATATATTGCTATTGAATTTGAGAGTTTACATCTACTCTTTTATGACTAAGAATTTAAGTCACAAAGTGTCCCTTAAACGTGAAAAAATTGCGATGTTAAATATGGGATAAAGGAATATTTTGACAATAATGCAAATTCCAGTACTAATAATCGCAGGTGCTACTAGTGGCGTAGGAAAGACTACGATTTCCATATCCATTATGTACGCATTAAAAAGTAAGTTTAACTTAAAAATTCAGCCTTTTAAAATTGGTCCAGATTTCATAGATCCAAGTTATCATGAAATAGTTACTGGAAAATATTCAAGGACTTTGGATGCTTGGATGATGGGTAAAAGAGGGGTTATCAAATGTCTCGAGGAAAATTCTAAGGATGCTGATGTTGCAGTTATCGAGGGTGTTATGGGATTGTATGATGGAATATCTGGACGAAATGAATTTGCTAGTTCTGCCCACATGGCTAAAATAATAGATGCAATGGTGATTCTAGTAATTGATGCAAGTAAGGCTTCGCGTTCAATAGCTGCAATCGCATTGGGATTCTTGGAATATGATAAGGAAGTGAAAATAATTGGAATTATACTAAACAATGTAGCTGGAAAAAAACACGCACAATATATCATAGATGCATTCAATGGTAGAATTAAAGTTCCTATTTTAGGTATTATATACCGAAATAACGAAATTAAAGTGAAAGAGCGCCATTTAGGACTAATTCCTGCCGATGAAATGGGACCTACGAAAAGAAATAATATTATAAAAATTGCTAAAACCATCTCTGAGGAAATTGATTATAATAAAATCGCTTCGCTGATTAAGCTAAAAAGATCGAGTGACAATACCGGCTTTGCTAAAACCCAGAATAAAATTAAAAGGGTTAAAATTGCCCTTGCACTGGATAGTTCATTTAATTTCTATTATCGGGATAATATCGATGTGCTAAGAAATCTTGGCGCTGAAATCGAATTTTTCAGTCCCTTGCACGATAAAAGAATCCCAAATGAAGTCTCCGGAATATTAATAGGCGGAGGATTCCCTGAAATTATGGCTGCTAAATTGCATGTTAATGCATCAATGATTAAATCTATCAAGAAGCTAGGACAACAGGAGATTCCTATTTATGGAGAATGTGGGGGTCTAATGTATCTGACCAAATCAATTATCGACCATAAAAATAAATCTTTTAGTATGATTGGGTTAGTTGATGCAAAAACTGTCATGACGAGAAAGTTAACTTTGAACTACACTTGCGCTGATATGCTTAAGTATAATAATAAAATATTAAACATCAGGGGCCATGAATTTCATTATTCCAAGCTAGAAAACATAGCTACTGATTCAAAATATGCTTATAGAATTAAAAGGGGATATGGTGTAGATGGGGAGCACGATGGATTCCTAGTGTATGATAGTTTAGTTTCATATATGCATTTACATTTTTACGACAAGAGGTTTCCATCAAAATGGATCGATCAATGTGTTGTTTTCTCTAGAAGGTAATTATATGATATGGCGTAATGATTGATCTAGAATAAATTGATTACTTTATAGAAAATATGTGACTTTATCAATCAGATAGTTTATTTTAGTCCTACATAAAAGAATTGAAAATTGATACAATTTGTAAACTAGACTGTTTGTTCTTTGCTTCTTAAAATGCCATAAAGTTTCAGAATTTACGAATTAAAGTATTATTCATTATCATGCACCCCTATGATTGAGATCTTTGAGCTTGCAGTTAATGATCTATTCAGTATACCTCTACCATCATAAACCGGGATGCTACCGAAGAAATTGCTATCTAGCGTCTTATATTCTGAATGATCAGCGATTAGAATTATGAGGTTACTACCATTTATTGATTCCAAAATATTGGGAGTCAGCAGAACGTTACTGGAAATATTAGGATCTTCCTTAACGTATGGGTCGTGAACTTTTATTTCTTTTATATCTAGCTTTCTTAATATTTTTATTACTTCATAAGTAGGAGAAAGACGAGTATCTGATACATCGCCTCTAAATGCCAAGCCTAACAATGTAACAATTGATTTTGTGAGATCCAAATTTTTTATCAATCTAAGTGCATTTTTTACGCAGTATAAAGGCATTGATTCATTGGTAGCTCTACTTTTTTCTGTAATTTCACACGATATTTTCCTTTTTTTAGCGGCATCTAATATGAATTGTGGGTAAATTGGGATACATGCTCCACCTACACCTATTCCTGCTTTATGTATGTGACAAAATGGTTGAGAATTAGCAGCCTTTCGTGCTTCCCAAAAATCTACTCCTACTGCTTCACAGAATTTTGCCATTTCATTTGCCAACGCTATGTTAACGTCTCTATATACACCTTCAAGGAGCTTTTCTGTTTCTGCTGTTTTGATATCATTTATTAGAAACACGCCTTTTTTGAAGATCATAGAATAAAGTGTAACAGATATTTTTATACTATTTCTTCCCATAGATGATACTATGGCAGGATAGTTATTTTCAATATCTTTTATAGCCTGACCTTCGTATATTCTCTCTGGATTATAAATGACACAAAAATCGCGTTTTACATCTAAACCACTTTCTTTTTCAAGTAAGGGAATTACTATATCTTCGGTAGTCCCAGGTGGAACACTTGGATTAAGAGATATTACATCATTTTTTTTTAGTCCTTTACCTATTGAAGAAACCACATCCTGAAGAATGCTGAAGTCTGCTGATCTATTATTGGATAATACGGGAACACAAATCATTTTAAAATATGAATCTTGTGAGGCTAGCACAGGATCATCTTGTATTACAAAACGACCAGATTTTATGCCATCTATGTAGGCTTTGCTAAGACTAGGTTCAGGGATCAGCGCAACACCTTTTTTGGCTGCTTCCGTTACTTTTGACGATTTGTCAACGCCTATAACGTGAGCGCCAGCTCTTAACCATACTGCTGCCATCGGGCCTCCCACATGTCCCAACCCATAAACTGAAATCTTTAAATCCCCGATCTTGATCTTATTAACTAATTCTAAATCTTGTTGTATATTTGAAGTGTTGAGCATGTGTTTGATTTATTATTCCTCAATATGTACATATTGGCGTTTTTCGAATTTCAATGAAATTGATGTCATAATATGGACGCAAATCCAATTCTTGACCAATCTTCTCCGCGCCCTGCTGATATTTACTACTATGTATTAACGATTCAAGCTTTTAATTATGGCAGCAATTTTTTCGACAGCTTCAAAAAATCTTGGATCAAATTTTATCTTATCTTCCCTTTTCCATTTGGTATAAATCCTGACTCTGTTATCTTGAGGATCAATTCTGATTTCTCCTTCGTCCAGTAAGAGGGATTTTAAGATCAATGTTAGCTCTTGATCATTTTGTAATATATTGGCTAATCTGCCACCTACCCACTCAAGATTCACCACTCTTTTGTTATTAAAATGTCCTTCAGTCACAACATTGCATTTCGCCATCAACATATATGGATCAATTCCAGTTGTTTTAACTATGTAGTGAACTTGGTAATAGGGTAAAGCTCCATAAGGCAAAGGATTTGGGTCTTGATCGGGCATTAACTTTCTACCACTTTCAATTATCTGATTTAATCTTATATTAAGATATATCGATTTCTACGAGTAATAGACTACTGCAGCTGTACTTTTACTGAATTTTGTAAAAATTCTCGAACATCGTCAACTCGCATCCTGTCTTGGGTCATTGTATCCCGATTTCTAACTGTTACAGTATTGTCCGCCATCGTCTGCTTATCGATGGTTATGGCAAACGGAGTTCCAATTTCTTCCAATCTTCGATATCTTCTACCAATCGAACCAGATTCATCGTAGAATATATCAAAGTCTAATTTCACTTGTGAATATATTTCTTGTGCCTTTTCTCGCAGCCCGTCTTTTGTAACTAAAGGTAAGACGCCAGCAAGGATTGGAGCAAGTACAGTGTTGAGCCTCAATACTGTCCTATCATGTTCAATGTCTTCAAGATAAGAATGTTCTAATATTGAGTAAATACTTCTGTCTATTCCCATAGATAATTCAAATACATGAGGAAGGACTTTTGTATTATTTTCAGGATCAATGATGTGAAGATTTTGTTTACTAATATTCGAATGGCCTTTCAAATCAAAATCTGATCTATAGTTACATGCCACCAATTCTAACCAGCCAATACTTGTTTCCACTTCTAAATCAAAAGAAGTAGATGCATAGAATGCCTTCTCATTGTCAGATAACTGTCTTAAGCGAGTTCTCTTAACATCTAAGCCAGTTTTATTGTAAAACATTACAAGTAATGACAAATAATATGCGATAAACTTATTTGGTAACAGGTCCTGTTCCAACGCTCTATCAGCCGATACTTCGTGATATAAATCATTTATAAACAAATGTAGCTTTGTATTCTTAACGTCATCAAATCTAGATATGTCATTTAGCTTATTTGGATTGCAAAACACTTCAATTTCTGCTTGATAAAATTCTCGCAGCCTAAGTAGACTTTGTCTTGGAGCAATCTCATTTCTAAAGCTTTTTCCAACCTGCGCTATTCCCAACGGCAGTCTACCTCGCATCGTCTTGAAAATTCGTTGAAAATCTACAAAGATTGATTGACATGTTTCAGGTCTAAGATATGCCTCCTCAAATGATGGACCTATGTCGACTCTAAACATCATATTAAATCTACTTGATTTACCCAATATGCCGTTACATCGTGAACATTTCAGCTTATTTTCTTCTATTATACTATCAATCTCGTTATCGGGTAATAATTCGGGAATGTTCTTTCCAGTTTGATCGGAAATAAATTTATCAACTCTAAAGGTTGAACCACACTTTGTACACTTTATAATGGGATCAGAAAAATTCCTTATATGACCAGATGCAAGAAACACGCTCTTGCTCATTATTTGTGATCCGTCTATCTCTAGCATTCCATCCCTTTTAACTAATTCTCTCCTCCAAAGTGCTACAAATTTATTTTTTAGACTAACACCCATGGGTCCATATTCCCAAAATCCAGCTGGTGCATCTCCATAAATTTCGCAGCTTGGAAAATAAAAGCCACGTTCAATAGCAAGTTTCATTATAGTTTCATAAATGGTCAATTCCAAGCGAACCTAATTTACAATGACTTTTATGTTTCTTACTGCGTTGGGATTTTTGCTATCAAACTAATCACACTACGAATCCTGCTTTTTCATAAGTTTCATTACCACCATTAAATTACCATGATTATTTCTTATGGAATCTACTGGCGTTTCCATAATCATCGGAACATTTTTTAGCTTTTCGTCATTAATGAAAGTGGCAATACCATGTAACCCAATTTTTCCTAACCCAATGTGTTCGTGACGATCCAAATGTGAATTTAGATCTCCTTTTGAGTCATTTAGGTGAATTAATTTTAACTTATCTCTCCCAATTATGTTAAATAACTTAATAAAATCTCTGCAAGTCTCGACATTATGAAGATCATATCCTGCAGCATAAGCATGACAAGTATCAATACATATGCCATAATTTTTTGAAGATAATTTGTCCAGTATTATTTTTAGTTCTTCAAGAGAACTTCCAATGCTGTTTTTTTGGCCAGCGCTATTTTCTAGAAGAATCGTGACAGGGGGATTATTATTTTGATTATATTTGAATTTTTCAGTAGCTACATTACAGCTATTTGTTAATTGGCTTATTCCATTTTCAGTACCACTACCAAGATGACTCCCTAAATGTATGACTAAGTATTTAATACCTAGCTTGGAACACCGAATAATTTCATTAGTTAGAGAGCAAATCGATTTCTCATACAATTCACTTTTGGGTGCAGATAAATTGGGTAAATAAGGCATATGTACTGCAACGTCGTCTATTGAAATTCCAGTATTCCTAAGTCTAGATTTAAATGCATCCACATCATCACTATCCAAAATTTTTTCTTTCCATCCTCTAGGATTTCTTGTAAAAATCTGGAATGAATTACATCCAATTTTTAATGCATTATCTACAGCATTATGGATGCCACCAGCGATAGATACATGAAAACCAATTTTATTATTCATCCACTATATATTTCGAAAACAAGTATATAAGGAACAAAGTCGGTATCCAATACATGTTTATTAGTCAATTTTTACCAATAACATCGAGAAATTCTCAATCCCTTGGTAGGTAAACTAAGTAAATTCTGGGTTACAAAAAAGCCATGATAGCGATACTAATATTAAGATTAATAAAATAAAAAATTGGTCTAACTATTTCAAAATATGATCCATCCCTTGAATAATGTGAATAATTTATATAATTGATTGAATTCCACGATTATAAAGCTACTGTTTACAACCTTAGTTCATGTATGCAAAAAGATTGGGCAGTGATTTAAAATTTCCTTAAAATGAAAAATACTATAGATGGGCTCCTAAAGTAGTAAACATCCAAAGGTGCTCGAATCTTGTTACACAATCATCTATGTACTTTTCTTGTTAGTGTATATTGCATAAATTGTATACAATCCCTTGTTGGCTTCCATTAATATAACATCTCACATCAACTTATTATTGACTATTAATTTAGCCATTCCGCTGGACATCCTTGTCTTCAAATTACGTATTAGTATTTACTATCCATTAATGGTTTCAAGACTTGGCTATCTTCATATGATAATAAAATTCTGGATTTTTCGGATTCGATTTAATATTCAAACACTTCCCCAATTCATTGTTGTTCAGCTAAATGAAATGTACCTGCTATTGGGAATAGGTTTTCATAATAACCTACCGGAGCTAAACAAAAATTCGTATTCGCATTAGAATTAGATTGATAGCATAATACTAAGTTTAAGTAACAAGATGACATTTCTAACAATTGGATTCAGCAAAAGTCGTTGTATTAGGAAAGAAAATGTCCATAGTTTTATATCATTCTAAACTGATTTGTGAAATTCTGAAACAATTAACGAAATAAGGCAGGTTTTATCATCATCCCATTGCAATTTGCCAGTTAGGTGTTTATTATCAATATTGTGCTTTATCTCATTTATCTTTATCATCTGTGGGGACACTTTATGATCCAGATAGACTATAAAAATACATACTCGTAACCCTTTAATTATCTTTTCAAAATTTACCTAATGCCAGTTTTAAAAGCCGAATATTAGAAATCACTCTCAGTTGAATAATCGCATTAAAAGTTATGTCAACAAGTTTGAACCAGTACTTAAAGTTTTGAAAAGGAGAGTTCATGGATAATAGCTTATTGATGGGTGCTAATTATGGTTTATAGTATGGTTAGATTGGACAGATTGGAAATTTGTGACACCTGCCAATTTGGGCAATGCATATGAAGAGAAGACAAAATTAGAAGCTAATAAATTTGGAAAAACTTGTAGCTACATAAATTGAAATACAATGTAACACATATAAATCACTTGTACTTGATGGTGGATTCATCATTGCTATATCTCTAACAGGGATTAGTATAACTCTCGCCGTAGTATTTATAGTGATTTTTCGGATAAGGACCTAGATACAAAAAACCATAGTGATTGATAAGCGGTTAATTTTAAGAAAAGGTCATTTGCTTATTTGTATATTCATATAGCAAAGTAATATAGTGTGCATGTCATTTTTAATTTTAATTCACATAATAAAGTTATAATCCCCCTCGCATTATATTGTAGTTATCCTTATTGTCAATAAGATTAGGTACCGAAGACATCGCAAAATATCCGTTTCTTAATGAAGCCTCAGAGTATGTTCGTGAGACTAATTTTGGGATAGCTGAATTTGATAGACCAGAGATGGAGTACATAATCAACCGTGCTACATTAAGAGTCGAAACCGAAATATTCAAAGGGAAAATCGTCTACGATCTTGAAAAATACGAGATAGAAATCCTGACATTTCTAGTATCGCTACTTATAGTTAGACGTACAGAAATAGACAATATATACAAGAAATATTCGTTGTTTGAAGCAATGCGGGCAGAAAAGTTTTTGACAAATGATTTGCTGAAACAAAAATCATCAAGTAAGAGGAAACTTTTACTATTTAAGATCTTTAAAGAATTATTTAATTTTGAGATAGAAATTGAACCTCAAGACATAAGAATTTTCAAACTATCAGTTTCAGACTACCTCCTTCGTGCTTCAAAAATGAATGAGCAAGAATGGAAGCTCATTAATAGATTGGTAACTAATGGTCATGTTTATCTTGACATCGACGAAACTGTTCGATTAATACGTAGCGAATTAAGTAATCTGATATATGATAGAATCAAGAATATGCAATCTACAAATACCTCAAATGTAATAGATTTTAAGGCTAATGAAATTAGGAAGAAATATTTTGCACAATTTCCTAGTATCAAATACAAGATAACTGATTATCCACCATGCATTAAACATGCGTTAGAAATTTCTGAGAAAGGAGAGAATCTTCCACATTCTGCAAGATTCCTGCTTGCGACTTACTTACTATCCATAGGTAAAAGTATCGATGAAACAATTGCTCCATTTAAGAATTTACCAGATTATAATGAAAGAATAACAAAGTATCAAGTTGAGCACTTGGCTGGTATCAAAGGCAGTTTTACAAAATATTCAGTACCTTCATGTAAGAAATTACGAAATGAAAATCTCTGCTTTGCTACCAGGGATTGTTATAATATAATAAATCCCATTCAATTCAGAAGAGGAGTTGAAAAATGATTTGTAGCAACATAAATTTTGAGTTTCTTAGAAATACTTTTAGAGAATATTATTACAAACACAGCAATTGCTTGTCTGTACCTGATCCAATAGGAGGTAGAGAATTCGGTTTCATGTATTTTGACAATTTCATGGTACGACATATTTCATTTAAAAATTTTGGAGAACTGATTGTCCAATTAATAAAAAATCCCCCTTCAGACGTATTTTGTTCTAACGCTTGTTACAGATTCCCTAGTAATCCCATTCAAGAAAAACAATGGCAAGGTGCAGATTTAATATTTGACATCGATATTAAGGACCTAAGCGTTAGTTGTATGTCAAATCATTCATTTTATATGTGTAATATGTGTGGTAACTGTACTCGAAAGAATCACGTTTGCACCAATTGTTCAAATGAAAAAACTTTGCATACTTACATTCCGTGCAATAAATGCTTTGACGAGATTAAAAGAGAAACTTCAAAATTGATCGAGTTTCTAAATTTGGACATAGGAATAGAAAGGAGAAATATAGAAGTATTTTTTTCAGGTAACGCCGGGTATCATATTTATATCATTAATTCTTCGTATAATAAGCTAGATTCAAAGGCAAGGTCAGACATAGTTGACTATATTATGGGCAATGGAATTACGCTCGAAAGTATGGGTATAAATAAATTCAAAAATGAGTTTTTTATTAAATTCCCAAAAGGCGGTTTATCACTCGGTTGGAGAAAAAGACTCTGTATAGAGTTAGGAATTAGCGAAAGGTCAGTAATAAAAATGAAGAACTTGGTCATAAATAAGGGTGGTTACCAAGGTTTCAAAAAAGAAATCGATACTCTATCTAAGAAGCTTGGAGTCAGAATTGATCCTCACGTTACCACAGATGTACATAGGATCTTCAGGTTAGCCGGTTCAATAAACAGCAAAAGCGGCCTATCTAAAATTAGATGTAATAATCTGGAATCATTCAATCCTCTGGTAGATTCATGTTTGTTGAATGAAAAAGAAGTTAACATTAAGCTAAAGACAAATTTGAAACTTTGTTTAAAGGGAAACAATTTTAAATTGAATAATTCCTTCGAAAGACTTCCTACTTATGTGGCAACGTATTTAATATGCAAAGGACTGGCGGATATAGTTTTATAGTTTTGAACTAAAATCCTGATTAACGGCTTGGTTTAATTGTTAACAACTATGGATGAAAAATCATCTTTTTAGCCATCTTTTTTCTAAATAATTTAAAATTAAATACTTGGGTAAGATGAATATGTGTAGTTTTTTTAGAAGGACTAATCATATCATCAATTGACAATTTTTGCAAATTCAATTGTAGCTACGTGGATTTTTGGAAACATACATTACACTCAATTTTTGTGTTACACGTACATCAGATTACAAAAGGTATAATATGTGCATTATCAATCTATGAATTAAAAAAATCACTAATGAAATTTGTATGACAATACGTAAAAGCAAAGAATAATTGTAGACTCTCTAAATAGTATTGTTAAAAGGTGAATTAATTGAAGATTCTAATTTTAGACAACCTCTCCCCATTTACGATAAATATTAGGTCATGTTTAGGCAAACTTGGGGTACAATTTGATTGTATAAAATATTACGAATTATCAGGTTTATCAGGTATTGGAGAATATGATAAGATTATTCTTTCTGGTCGAAAAAAAAACAAGAGTGAGATTAATGCAATTAATTCAAAGGTTGTAAGAATGTGTTACGATTCTGACAAGCATCTCCTTGGTATATGTTATGGAGCGGAGATAATAGCATTAACTTTTGGGGGAACCCTGCGTAAATCAGACCATTTTCAGGGTATAAATAGTATAAATATATTTGTCTCTAGCAAGATTGTTCCCAAAATTGGATCATATCAGTATTATGAAAGTCATCATTACTTAATCTCAAAATTACCAAAAGAATTTATATGTATTGGTAGTTCAGGTGAATCCCAATACGAGGCATTCTGCCATAAAACGAAATATATTTTCGGCACGCAATTTCACCCCGAGAAAAGCGGAAGCAAGGGACTTTTGTTATTTCAAAATTTTTTGAATGCATAAAAATAATAAAGATTTTATTTTACATAATCTCATCAACTCTTCTTGAGTTCTAATAAGAATATGCTTACACTCCCATTAGTGGATCACAAAGAAGATCATTTATGCTTACCTATGGCTATTAATGTTATTTCAAAATATTGGGGTGAGGATGGTCTTCTAGGAAAAGCGCAAGAAAGGGCAAAGAAATATGACAAAGAGATTGGAACTATCTTTATGGAAGGAATTGAACTTGCAGAGGAGTTTGGATTTTCAATTTATATTTATAAGGGTAATTTGAAAGATTTAAAAAAAAGAATTGATCAAGGAATTCCACCTATTGTAATTTTACCAGGAATTAATGAAACAATTCAACATGCTTCGGTAGTTATTGGATATGACTCTGATGAACATAGAATTATTACTTATGTACCACAATCCGAGACTTTCGGTGCGATACCTGAGAAACAATTTTTGGATTATTGGGCTCAGGATGGTTTTATAACACTAATCTTGTTACCAAATGATATGAAAAATATAATTGAAAAAGATATAAAATCAAACCAATCATATAGGAGCTGCTTTGAAGCTGACAGACTACTAAATTTTCACAAAAATGAGGAAGCAAAGGTTCTATTGAATAGTGTCGTAGCTGCATACAGTGAAAATGATCTAGCATGGAACATGCTCGGGTCTTTATACAATGAAGAAAATCTAGTAGAAGCCAAAACTTGTTTCGATCACTGTCTTAAATTAAATCCTAGATTTTATTTATCGTTACGGGGATTAGGAAACTATTATTTAAAGAATGGAAATTATGATCTTGCTGATAAATATTACTCTAATGCAATATCAGTTCACAGCTCTCGCTTTGGTTCTATTTATAAAAACCGAGCCATAGTAAGGTTGCAATTAGATAGAAAAGATGAGGCAAGATTAGATTTGAATACGTATCTAAGGCAATGCCCCGATGCACATGACAAAAAAGAAATTGAAATGGCTCTAAGAGAACTTTAGATAAAAGTCCAAAAATATATATGGACTTATACATTCCATGCTTTTAATGGTCTTTAAGAATTAGTTAAAATTATTACACTTATATCTTGTCATACTATTCTATGCTCTGTAATAATGAGTAGACTTAACAAAATAGTAAACAGCTGCAAATATAATATTGAAATTATTAATTAAGTTTTATTTTATATTCGCACACGTATGATAATATTATTGATAATAAATTAAAAGGTTATCCAATCAATTAGCTAGATATAAGATCTAACTATCTCTATGACATTTTCAAAACCTTGCTGTTTGTCCGTAATTTCTTTTAGCTTGATTGCATTTTCCAAATATCGTGGATTATCTAATATCTCCTTAACTGCTGCAACAATGTCTATAGATCGCAATTCATAGGGTTCTACCTTGATACCAATTCCCATACGTACTATTTTTTCAGAATTGCCTAATTGTTCTCCGTGATTTTGTATTGGAATTGTTACCATTGGTTTTCCATATTGTATTGCTTGAGAAATTGCTGTATGTCCTCCTCTTATGACTACAACATCGCTTATTGCAAAGATTTCATCTTTGATGGGACACCATTCATAGTACCAACCAAAGGGTGATAATTTCTTGGGTTCTATTTTGCCTCCAGGCTTACCTTCAGATATGATATATTGGATATCGGGGCCTGTGCTCTTGCAGGCATCTATTATTATCTCAATCAATGGAAAACGAGTTTCCATTGGGCCACTTATATGCATAAATACTATTGGCTTATCTCTACTAAAACCCAATATCTTCAATATACCTTCTGCTTTTTGGTTATCAATAGCCAATCTGGGGATAGTGAATCCAACATATTCAACTTTTGACCTCATAGACCAGGAATTAGACAAATTATTTTCAGAAATTGTATTAGGAGGTGGTAAGTCAGGAATTATTATTTTGTCCGATATATCCCAGAGTATTCCAAGAAATTCTCCATTGATGTTTTCAAACAGTTTAGCTACTTTGAATTTCCTTACTGCCGGAGAAAGCAATAACTTTACCTGATTAAGAATCACAATTGAAGGAATGTCTAACATTCTAGCTGCAACTATTGGAGAAAGCCTAGAGTCGGAAATTACTAGATTAGGACTAAATGAAATAATATTTCGAGTCTCTCTTGTTAATTGTCTAGCAAAATTAGAAAGCCATAAGGGTACATTCCCGATGCTCTTTTTGATAGAAAAACCACCATTGCTCCAAGCAAATTCTACTGGAGGAACTCTAGAACATTCAAATCCATGTAGATTGATATATGCTACAGCTTCCCCAAATGACGAAAACCTAATCGATACATCATGATGTCTTAATTGATTAGCAATAGTTACGAGCCTGCTGGCGTGACCTAATCCAACACCGTACGGGGTCAAATAGGCCTTTGACATTATAACTAGTACAAATCTAACTCAATTATATACTAATAAGAAAACCTACAATTGGATATACTTTTGGTAAATTGATTGTAAGATTCTTCTGTATACATTGATTATCAACATCAGGATTTGAATTTATTTAGATTTAGATTTTGATTTTGATTATTTCACCATACGGTTCTTTCTCAGAAAATATAAAAGTTTCAAACCTAAAAATTTTTGAACTGGGTAATAACCAAGAATTAGAAGGTGCACCTGTCTTAGCGCATAAATTCACAAGATATTGTTCCACGTTCCACTTGTGTTCGACAGCAACCTGAGGTAGTAGTACGCCCAAACCATAATTGGATTCTAGTATCAATCCGTCTCTCCCAATTTTGATTTTATTAAAGTATTCGTATTTTTCTTTAGTATTAATGATTCTTGGCTCACTCAAAAAGGATACTTCAAAAACAATATTTCTTAATTCATGCTCCTTCACAGGATAAAATCTTGGGTCTTGAGTAGCTGCTTTAATTGCTATATCTATGATCGATGTCGGAACTTCACTATTTGGCACAATATGACCTATACAACCTCTTAGCTCATTTTTGTTGTTAAACCTGCCATATAAAGTGACAAATAATCCGCAATTTGGGTCTAGCTTATTTATTCCAAAATCAGAGCCATCTATTACTTCACCTTCTCTCACATATTTCTCCACTGCGGTACGAGCTATAAGCACATATTCCTTAAGCTCATTTTCGGATAAATTACTTATTCCATCGTTCGAGCGGCCAGTAAAAATCCTATTCTTAAACAAGATTCTAATTATGGCTTATGACGGATAAATCAAGTTCCATCGTCATCATATATCAATTTCATTTCTTCAAAAGTCAACTTGTCTCCATTAGACATCTTTTTCAATGCAGCATTTTTCAACAAATTCCAACGTTCCATATTTTCCTTATTGCGCTTTAATCTTTCTTGTAAGAAATCTTGTTTCAAATCCTTCCTTTCTATCATTGTTCTTGGCCGTCTTGACTTGCCCAAATGGTGCGTTCTTCTATATTCAATTGCATTCAATTGAGTATCAACCATCTCTAATTTTGCCGTACTTTCTCGTACATCCCTGACAATTCCTCTTCTTTGTTCATACAAATCTTCTCTTAAATTAAGAAGGGAATCCAAAATTTCCTTAATCTTACCTATTTTCTCCCCAAATTCTGCTTTTTGATTAAAAATGGAATTTATTTTGGATCTTAATTGCTCATATTGCGTATTTAAATTTCTATAGTCATCTTCTTTTTTATGAATTAGTCTTAATGCGTGTAACTTAGTAGCGGTTTCTTTTGATCTAGTCACTAACCTTCGCTCTTCCTCTTTTGACAGCTTCTTTGTTTGAATGTCTCTTTCTATTTGATCTAAGGTTCTAGAAAGATTAGTCATATCTATTCGTTCCTTCTTTGTTTTGGATGATGAATAATTGCTCGTTTTTTCATCCAAGTTTTTCATTTTATTACGTAATTCCAACAAATTATTTTTTATTTCCAAAAATTTTGTATACTCAGAATCTTTAACTTCATTAATTTTTTTTAATTGGCTTCTTAAATCCTCTAAAGTGATCCTATGTTCATCAATTTGCTTCTTAGTCGATTCTATTTTTTCATTTATTTGTTGTATTTTGTCTTCACCATTTTTTTGCTCCTCTATAAGGGTCTTCTTAAATTCCACCAATGTTTGAAGGTTGGAATATCCAGACTGATCTTCTGAATGTACCATTCTGTTGTCTGAATTAGTGGCGACGTTAGGTACGGAGGCCTTATTTCCGCTTTCATCATCAGTCTGATCCCGTAGCACTTCTACCGTGTTTTCTTTAATCTTCAAAATATAACTTTTGTCATTTCTTTACAAGATACATCTTTATATTTGATGGAACCTTACTCATAATGACTATCATGGATGATTTTGAAAAGAACTTTCCTGATTTTGACTGGAAGAATACTCCTGCATATAAACATCCAAATGGCAAAGATTGTCCCTGTCCAAAACACGAATACATTAGAGAGCAGATAAATCTCGCCAAGAACTTATCACAAAACAAGGATTCAAAATATAGGGCACAAATTGTACTTAAACTTTGTCCAGATCATTATGCTGTATATTTTGACGAGGTGATACCATCGATGCCACTCAAATATAGATTTATCACTAAAGTCGCCTTGAAGTTAAGGGCTATTTGTATCCAAAAAATTCCATATATGCAGTCAGATCAATGCTTTTATTGTAAATTTGGATCAGGAGGTTTTGATAGAAAGGCAGAGCTTCCACCAATTTGATTCAAATATAATTAGTGGCTAATCATATTCGTAAACATTGTGAAGCTAGAACTCAGACCAAAACACAAGATATTTCTAAGAACTACTGATAGGTACGGAAAAGACTTATTTGTTTGAGTTTTGTATCCTTCTAATAACGCATTTTCAATCTGATCATATTTTTTGCTTTCCAATCCCATCACACTCGCAAGAAAAGATCCAATGTCAAAACTTCGTGAATACAACGAATTATCTCTCTGGATAAATGCCAAGTCAGTTCGTAGTAGACCGTTTGATAATGTTACTAAATAATTCTGTGCTTTATTGTCAATAAACACGTAACCTGAATTGTGCAACTTACCGGTAATAACCCCAACATTAAAGGCCAAATAAGGATCCTTTCCATTTAATATTGCTTCATAGAGATTACCTCCCTCTATAAAATCCTCAATCAATTGCTTCTCTGATATGGAAATCAACCTAGGGGTCGAAATTCCAATCCCTTCAAGTTTCTTCCTCATTTGAAATCCTTCATTTAGAACAATTCTATTGCCAATACGAGGAGGCGGAGCAGGATGACAGGTTGATATGGATAGGAGAGTGTAGGCAGAAATAAGAATATACTCACGAAAATTTTTACTGGATTTATTGCATTTGATGACTACTTTTCTTCCGTTTAATTCCATGATTGAAATATTTCTTTGCCAATTAACAAAATACACTATGAGTGCTCCTTCTTGATTTAGTATTCAAATTCGATATATAATAGATTACGTTGATAATTTACTCACTTTTTATAATATTGATGGACCGGGTGGGATTCGAACCCACGACCTCAGCAATGCCAATGCCGTATCCTACCAGACTAGACGACCGGCCCATGTATCATCGACTTTATATGGATATTAATATCTTTAAATTAAAATTTATTAAAATGCGGCGAACAAAAATACAACTGTGTCATTAGATAAAAATTATAATTAACCCATAATATCAATTATGATGGTTGAATAGTTCTGGAACAATCGATTGGCGCAGTAATAAAGTACACATTATCAAATAACGATGAAAGTGTACCTGAATTTCTGATTCTAAAAAACAGGAGAGGTTTTTGGGGCTTTCCTCAGGGACATAAAGAAAGAGGCGAATCTGACGTTCAGACACTTGCTAGAGAGGTAGAAGAAGAGACCGGGATTAAAAATATTAATATTTTTTCGTTTATAGGAACTATCAGGTATTATTACTTTAAACAAGATGGGATGAAATCCCATAAGGAAGTTAAGTTTTATTTCGCAACATCAAATACCAAAGATATAATAATATCTAACGAGCACGAATCTTACAAATGGGTCACGTTTGATGATGTTTTAGATATTCTATCCCATAGACAACTCAGAATAATTTTTTTTAGGGGACGAAGAAGGGGGCTGTATTAATATTACATACTTACATGCATTATTTTCCTTTATCGTAATAGATTTATATTCAATTCGTAAACGAAATAAAGAGGATTCAGAATAAGAAATGGTGGCCGGTAGACGCATAGTCCTAACAGCGGACCGAAGTTTGATGACAAATTATAGAGGTAATTTCCTTTATGGCTTTATAGCTTGTGGTCCATACGAATTAGTACCGGAATTTGTTTTCGATAAACTTTTTTGTCCTAGTGTAGAAACAATTAGGAGTACCGGAGAAGTTAAAGTTGCTCAATGTGGACTTAGAAGAGTGGAAGGCGCCTTATTAAAGGAATACACCAGAGATGAAATACTCGTAGCACATCCAAATATGTTAGATAGATGCGTTGGACCAGACACAAAAGTAATTGGTATAAATGTTATGGATCCTTTAGGCATGGCTCCAGTGACTACTACCATGTCGCCTGAAAAATTGTCTTATGTGGCTATGAAATTCAAAAAAATGTGCGCCTCTATCATACAACTTAAGAAAAAATATGACTTTAAAGTCGTCGTAGGTGGAAATGGTTCTTGGGAATTGGCAAAACCAGACAGAATGAAAATACATGGCATTGATACTGTCGTAATTGGTGAGGCAGACGAATTGGCTCTGGATCTATTTCATGACCTTGAAGCTGGAGATGCACCAGAATTACTTCATACTTTTGTAAGAAGGATTGAAAATATTCCCATGATTCAAGGACCTACGGTTAATTCATTGATAGAAGCAATGAGAGGGTGTGGTAGGGGTTGCGATTTTTGTGATGTGAATAAAAGGTCAAAAAAGGATATCCCCTTAGAAAGATTGCAAACTGAAGCCAAGATTAATTTGAATTACGGATTCGATTCAATTTGGCTACAATCGGATGAAATGCTGCTGTATGGGTGCGATAACAAGGACTTTGTACCAAACTCTGACGCCATAATTGGTTTATGGAAGGGATTGAAGCTAACGGGTGCCAATTTTGTAGGAACTACTCACATGACCTTGTCTGCAGTTGCCTCGTCACCAGATCTTATTGAGAAACTATCCAATATCAATGACATGGATTCAAGCGGAAGATGGTTAGCAACTAATTTAGGAGTAGAAACTGTGGCACCTAGAATGGTTAAAAAACATTTAGGTGTAAAGACAAAACCATTTCAACCAGAAGAATGGGGTTCAGTAGTTAGAGAAGGATGTAATATTTTGAATAAGAATCATTGGTTCCCAGCATTAACCTTGATTATCGGTTGGCCGGACGAAACACCAGATGAAACACAATATACCATTGACTTAATTGAAGATTTCAAACATATGAATATGCGAGGTTTGGTGGCTCCATTGCTTTATCAAGATTTTTCGGAAAAGAATTCAATGCATTTTGGCAATCTTAATGAAGCACAATTTACTTTGTTCTGGAAATGCTGGCAACATAATTTATGGGTAATTAATGATATTATTCCAATTATTATTCGTAATAAGACCTATGGTCCAGCAATGAAAGTTTTCATGGCTCTGTTAATAAAGGCCGGAACTTGGGCAATTATGAAATATCTTAGAGGCCTATCAAAGCAACTATTTAATGGTCAAGTCGCAGAAGACATAGTTGATCGGTACGCTAGAAAAAGATCTGTTACAACTGCCTCAACAGTAAAACTCTAAATTTCTATTTTTCATCCTGCTCAAGTGAATTTATTGCATTATCAGCTATCGATGTCGATTTTGGTGTTAGAATTATAAAATAGTTTTTATCTGCTCTTTCAACCGACGAAACCGTTCTGTATTTTTTTGTAGAAATATCAAATTCTACCATTCCCGGTTCCATAACTCCTTTGGTATAAATCATCATTAATACGTCACCTGAAATAGGTGTGATCGGTACTATTGAAAAGATATATCCTCTATATGAGCTGATTGGGAGTACTTGCTTCATATAAGGAGCAACGGAAACAAGATAGAGAAAAACATCCTCTATTGTGGAAAACTCTTCAAATTCAAATTTCATATCCATACATTGCCCTGATTCTTAAATATAATGTTTGACTAATTATCCATAAGACTCAAATTTTACATCATAGCTGCCATCTTTTCTCTTGTTTCTCTCAGTTACAAATCCCTTAGGGACCAAATAGTCTAATGCTCCATCTACTGTTCCCTGCCAGCCACAGACGTAGAATATAGTATTTTCGGGAGTAATTTTTTCACCTACAAGTTCCTCCAAAGGTGATCGACCGGTTTCCGGTTTTGGACGCAAAAATGATTCTACCCTTCCTTTTTGGCCATTCCAACTCCTATTGAACCATTCTTGAGGCCTACTTATGCTTGCTCTATATCTAAAATTCCATTTATCTTTGCCTAAATCCAAGCTCTCATTTTCAAGGTCTGTTAAAAGTTCTCTGTAACTTAGCTCGTCTACATAGCTGGCGCCGTGCAAAACAACAATCTCTCTCTTGCTCCCTATGGATTTTAGGTGAAGTGAATATGAAATAAATGGGGCCAAACCAGTTCCTCCACCAATAAGAACCATTCTCCTATTGTCGGGAGAACCATCATGTTTTTTTTCATCTATCGTAAAAATACCGGTGGGTTTTATCCAAAATACCTCGTCACCTTCCCTTTTACTAAACAATTCAGTCGTCAAGCGACCTGGTACTGGTTTTCTTACCCATCGAATTACTAGTTCAAATGCTTTTTTCTGTTCCGGAGGTGATGCAATGGAGTAAGCCCTCCTAATGATTTTCCCCTCATTTGGCACATGAACACCAATTGTAACAAATTGTCCCGCCCTGAAATCTGGTACTGGGTCATTTGATGGTGCGATTTTAAATATTGAAAGGTCTTCCTTAAGTACCCTTACATATGTAATTACACCTTTATTATCAGTTACCATATAAATTTGAAAAATCCTATGGTTAATAAATGCATTGTTAGATTTTTAATATAAATCAATATTTTCTGGGATTTCGTTGCGAAGTGATAAATTTCATTGATTTAAAAAGTACGGTTAGTATGAACAATTCAAAAAATGTAGATTTGATTGAAAAAATTATTAATGAATACAGTGTAGAACAAAGGAGGTTAAATGAATTATTTAAAATTTCTATGAATAAATTTGCTTCTGAACGGTCTTTTGAAACCTGCCTTGATGCACTCAACTTATCAATTCAGTTAGCAAGTGTTCGAGGCAAGCTAATGGAGTCGTATGAGCAGTATTCAAGAATACTAGAAGGCGAAATTATAAAGCTAAGAAAAAATTGTCAAAATAATAATTTGAAATAGAATCTTCAGTCAAAGATGACTCTATTTCTAATGGTTCCTAGATTTTCAATACTTATTTCTACTATATCCCCACTTTGAAGATATTTTGGTTCTTTCATAGACATAGCAACTCCTGCTGGAGTTCCGGTAGAAATGATATCTCCTGGTTCAAGTGTCATTGCCTTGCTAAGACTTGAAATAATATCTCGAACTAATATCACCATCTTACTGCTTGATGAATTCTGGCGAATCTCGCCATTGACTTTAGTTAGAATATTTAGATTTTGTATATCAAAAATCTCGTCTTTAGATGTGATCCAAGGACCACATGGAGCAAATGTATCCATACTTTTACCTCTTGTGAATTGTTTATCTTTAAATTGGATATCTCTTGCAGATACATCATGTAATATCATATATCCAAAAACGTACTCTAATGATTTTACTGGTTCAACATGTTTAGCATTTTTGCCCATTATCACAGCTATTTCAGCTTCATAATCTAAACGCTTTACAAAGCTAGGGCAGACTATGTCACTAAAAGGATTATTCAATGCAGTTCTAGGTTTCATGAAAATTACTGGCTCATCTGAAGGGGTAAGCCCAGCATCTCTTGCATGATCATAGTAATTAAACGCTAGGCAAATTATCTTAGAAGGATCAGGAATAGGAACTAATAATTGAAAATCGTTGATATCTCGCCTGAATTCTAAATTGGAGATATTATTTTGGACGTCATGAATCCAACCCTTTCTGATGAATTCGGTAACGTCTTGCGGAATTGGTATTCCGGTTTGTTCTTGGAAATCTGATTTTGTCATAATTTTCTTATTGTCAACAGAAATTATCCCGTATGTCTCTCCAAAATCTTCATTCTGAATTCTTGCAATCCTCATTCTTATTCTACCTATGTGTAAAGTTAGCAGATCGCCTTGTTTGGACATTGCAAAAACCAAAGCGAACAAATTGAACAATAGTACCCTGTGAAAGATTAGAAACAAAAGATTCACCGTAGCCACTAATTTTCTCTAAGGAATTCGTATTATATTTATCGCCTATGTATAACTCCCTTGGAACGTAAATGTGATAGTCAACCATATCATTTTTTGCTACCCACTGGATTTTCTTCATATTTTGTACTATCTCATCACCTTTTTTGGATGCGACTATGATTTTCTTGTCAATTTCCGTTGCAACATCTGTAATTTGAATATTGTATAGATCCATTAGTCTTATTATTTTGCCTATTTCAAGATTGACACAATCATTTCCCGCTATATAAAATTCACTTGAAATGTTGATCTCACGTTTTCCAAGATTTTGCGTTGGATGATTATTCAACAATACCTTCCCGGAATTAGAATTCTTAACATATAATTTAACTGGATTATCAACAAAGAATAACCGCATGCAAAATGGATCAATCAATTTCCTATTGATAGACTCTAGTGTGTTAATTGGTGGCTTAGTTTCTGCTAGAGTCAAACCCAATCCTAACACAAATTTTTTGATTGCACTAGCTTGAAAACCACGTCTTCTCATTCCAGCTAGGGTAGGTAAACGTGGGTCATCCCAGCCAGATATAAGGCCACTATCTACGAGAGGCTTTATTTTTCTCTTTGACACGGGAATCCCTTCAAACTCAAGTCTAGAAAATTCAATAACTGTTGGCTTTCTTAATCCAAGAATTTCTAAGATGAGATAATACAATTGATTCCTTAACTCGTACTCCTTTGTGCGTAGTGCATGTGTGACTGCATCCTTGCTGTCTTCAATTGGAACAGCAAAATCATATGTTGGCCATATACGTACTTTAGAGCCTAACAAAGGATGAGGATTTTCAACTATTCTAAAAAGAGTCGGGTCTCTCATTACAGTATTCAAATCTTGCATATTTCCCTTAAATCTAATAATCGCCTCATTTTGTGAATAATTATCATTAAAAAATTTGTCAAGTCTATCTAAATTTTCGCTTTTTCTACAGTCACATTCAATCCTGTCTGCCCTATTTTTGTGAATAATTTCACTAGAACAGGTACAAACATATGCATACCCAGTAACAACCATTTTTTTCCCGTATTCGTGCAACTCAAAAATGTCATCCGACGTATTCTTCGTCAAGTGTGGTTTGATATCAAGCCATTCCAAACCATCATTAATTGCATCATAATATTCTATTTTTTCATTCGATGGATTTGTATCGTCGAATCTTAATAGCATTTTACCATTGTATATTTTGGAGTATTCATCATTGATTGTTGCAGCCTTTGCATGTCCAATATGAGGAAATCCGTTCGGTTCAGGTGGAAATCGAGTAACAACTTCTCCAAACCTGGCGTTGGGGAGATCAGGTAATAGGGAAGTTCTATCTTTCTTGATCTTCGACTGGCAAAATATATGTTGCTAATCTTCTTCTCTGCTGTTCTTCATCGAGACGATTAATTTCGTCAACTATGGATTTAATTTTAGGAATAGCATATTTCAAAGTGCTTCTAAGTTGAGGTTCTGATCCGACCACTTTTGACAATACTGCATCCAACATAGCCTTACCATTATGCTCACATGCGTTCTTTAAGGCAATCGAGATGACTAAATTTTCGTCAATTTCCACATCTATAGACTCCTTTGCACAATAAATTTAGCAGATGAAATTAGCGCCCTTTTCGCATGGTTCTCGACATATTTTTCTAGAAGCCCTATGCCTTGCTCCATTTCATAGTATGCTAGGTCTCTTACCTCTCCTTCTATATTTAATGACGAGATAACATTTACTGCCGCATCTAATTCATCACGACTACCCGTCTTATTTCCCAATGCCCTAATTATTTTGCTTTTTTCATTATTGTTCGCATTTCTAAGTGCTAACAATATTGGATATGTCTTCTTGCCTTCCCTAATATCATTACCGACAGCTTTGCCTGTGACTCTGGTATTACCGACAACACCTATGGAATCATCAACTAATTGAAATGCAACTCCGATATGTCTTCCGAATATAGCCAAATTATTTATATCAATATCAGATGAATTTGAGGAAGATAGCGTTCCCATTGCACAAGACACTTCAAAAAGTGCTGCTGTCTTTTTACCTATCATTTCTAAATATTCTTCCGTCGTGGGAATATTTTCATAAGCTGCCATAGCAGTGTCCATCGCTTGACCTTCACAAACGTAGACGCAAGATGAAGACAATTTAGAAACCATTTTCTTAATGATTTTGTCTTCTAATCCTAATTTAGATCCCTCTGATAGGACTTCAAACGCCTTTGAAAATAGAATGTCTCCTGAAATTAATGCCAAGGGCAAACCGTATTTCCGGTGTACAGTGGGTTTTCCATGACGAATATCATCATTGTCAATTATATCATCGTGAATGAGTGAAAAATTATGAACAAGTTCAACTGCAGCTGCGGCAGGTATTGCTTTATCTTCACTACCTCCAAACATTTCACAACTTTTAATAACTAAATAAGGTCGAAGTCTCTTTCCTCCACTTAGTATGTAAGATGATGATGCAGCATACAACTCACGAGGATTCCCATTTAGATGAGATAAGATAAAATCATTCACCCTTAACGCAATTTCTTCTAAATCCTTAACTGTATTATCAATATTCACTCAAGTATCACTCTTGCCAAGTCGCCTGTTAGCATATATCTAGATTTTTTTAGTCCGGAAATATCTTTACTCCCTACTAGAAACATTGTACTCCTAAGTTCTGTTATAATTGTATTTGTAAATTTATTCAGACTTTCAAAGGATTCTGAGGCATGCCTTAGGAAGGGGTCAGCTAAAGCACAAGCGTCCGCTCCTAATGCTAGACATTTGGCTATCTCTAAACCATTTCTTAAACCTCCTGATGCAATAATTGGAATGTTAACTGTTTTAGTTACTTCAATCAGGCTTAACGCAGTGGGTATGCCCCAATCCCAGAATAATTCTCCTAAATGAGTTTTAATCTGGTTGCCAACTTCTTGTGCCCTCTCCTTTTCGACACCTGCCCAGCATTGTACCACCTGAACCTGCTACATTGATAGCCGCTATGCCCGACGATTCTAGTCTAGATGCAACATCCTTGGAGATGCCCGCACCAACTTCCTTGACTATTACAGGGATTTTTAGATTCTTGCACAATTCAGTGATCTTGGCTAGAACACCACTATACCGTGGCTCACCCTCCGGTTGAATCAATTCTTGTAACGGGTTAAGGTGAATAGCTAATGCATTAGCACGGATCATTTCGATAATATTCTCAATCTCATCAATACTAAGCCCCTTTGATAATTGAGCACCACCAATATTGGCGATGAGAAATGCGTTAGGAGCATTTGCTCGGGCTACATGATAAGTATCTCTTAATTCATTACTCTTAAGACCTGCACGTTGACTTCCTACGCCCATACAAAGTTGAAATTTTTCTGCGATTTGTCCCAGTCTCATATTAATTTTTGTTGCCTCTGGGGTTCCCCCAGTCATGCAGTCTATTAGGATTGGTGCTGAAAACGAATGTTTTAGAAAGGAGCATGTTGTATCTATTTCTTCAAAATCTAATTCTGGCAACGCGTTATGGATTAATTTAACAAATTCAAGATATGTAGTAGAATCTTTAGCCTGAACATTTTTAGTTAATGGTATGTCGATTCCCTCTTTTTTCCGTTGTTTAATGACTTCAATATCCGAAACCAAATCTGCGCTATCAGGCAATTCAGGTATTAATCTTCTTTCCCCTTATTACTGTACCTTTAAAATTGTCATTCTCTATGAAATCTACAATTCTTTCGGGCTTCAGTCCATTTAAAATATGCACGTCTAGCCCCATCGCTGAAATTTTCAGGGCTTCGCATACTTTTCTGCGCATACCTCCAGTTATATCAGATTTCACTTTTGAAAATTTGACAAGTTCATCGTTTTCAAATATATCAATAAGCTCTCTTGTTTCTAAGTCCTTATAAACGCCGTTTACATTAAGTGCAAATATAATCTTAGATGGTCTAAGCACGGATGAAATTATTGTCATTATTTCATCACCTGAAATAATGGAATATTTCCGATGGTATCTATATATCACATCCCCAAACGTTATTGGAATCATTCTGCTCTTTGCAATTTTACCAAGGTTTAATATTTGCATTTTATTAATTTTATCATTATCCATGAATGAAAGTGGTGCTATGGAATATGGACACATCTTCCTACGCATCATCAAACTAACAATGAAATCGTTGAGATGGACCATAGATTGATGCACTACAGAATATGCCATGTGGTGAATAATTGTCAGGCTTCGAATGCATGTTAAATTTAATTGACCAATAATGCCCAAAGGAGCCTCCTCCATGAACGAGAACAAGTGGAATTTTAATCTTGACATAGCATTCAGAATTCTATTTATGGCGGGTTTGTTGAGTGATAATGGTACAGTTCTTGTTAGTTATGACCGAACCTCCAAGTTTTATCACCGCTATTTCAGAAAGCACAAAAGTTAAATTTTATCATAAAGATTTAAATTTTGACAATACTTGAATCTACGCCATGATTGTCTAATTGGACAACATTCCACCCTATCCCAAATTTCTTTTTAGTAATGAATTCACTCTCGCTGGGAAATAGTGCAATTACTGCGCCCCCTCCTCCACTCCAGTGATTTTGGCTCCCAAGGCTCCATTATTGATACAGTCATCAATTATTTTATCCAATTCAGGGTGAGAAACTCCTAAGGTCGATAATATTTTTTGGTTGGCTGTCATAAGTTGACCCAATTTTATTTGATCACCTTTTAGAAATGCTTTTTTTGCCTCCATGCAGATAGAATATGCCTCAGATGCCAAATCCATGAACAATGAATTTTTTTTGTTCTTGAATTCTTTAACTTGAGAAACCATTATTCCTGTAGCATGTTTTAACCCCGTAGTCTTGACAGCAAACGAAAATTTCCTATTAGATTGGATTTTTTTGAATCCATTTGTGCCGATATAGTATACAATGCCACCAAATGTGCTAACATGACAATCTGTTCCTGATGAATTTTTATGAATAATCCTTTCAATTAAAGCGGCTTTTTTGCATATCTTGTATCTTGAAGATGTCCCAAACAATGAATACATTGCTGCTGAAGTTGCAACACATGAAGCTGCAGCATAATCCAGACCCTCACCGAATGGTATTTCTGATTCTATCATAATGTCAATGCCAGTCTCTTGTCTCTTCTCGGCTAAAATATCTAAAACACACTTTAGAATCGGACTTAGAAATGAGGAAGAAGGTTTTTCTTGCCTGTTCTTTGAATTCAAAACATGAGTTACAAAAACTCCACTTGAATGGATATTAATCGATTTGTTATTATTTCTAACTGCATGAACCGAAATTCTTCTGTTGATTGCTGCGAGGATGGCAGGGTTCCCATATAATACAAAATGTTCTCCAAATAGAATTATTTTTGCAGGAGCAGAAGCTCATAGCTTCCATACTATTCAAATTCATATAAAAATAATCGAAGAATATCCAACTACAGAGCTTCTATCTCCTAAAACATCTCCACTTGTAGCATATTTTAGAAGTTTACCCTTCGTCGCACCTAGTTCTTTCGTCGCCTTCATGATAGTGCCAATAACTCCATAACCACATGCATTTACTGTATATCTTTCCAATGTAGAATAAAATTTGGACACATCTAACGACAAAATGGAAGAAATCAATTCTTTGTCTTTTTCATGAGCAATATTATTGGGTAGATAATGAGTAAGATCAGAAGAGGCTACTAGCATTATTTTTTTAGACGCCAATTTAGATACATCGTAAATACATTTTCCAATTCCGTTTGAAATCTCTTCGTCTTGCCGTCCAAGAATGATTGGGACTATCGTACAACCTTTGTTAATATATTGAATAAATGGAAGCTGAACTTCGATACAATGATCCCTTGAATGTGCAAATGAATCAAAGTTTAAAATTTTTGATTCATTGTATAGTAATTGAGATATCTCATTATCTATTGGCGTTTCACCAAGCGGTGAAATCAGTTTCCTCTTTCCATTAAGGCAATATCACTGCCTAAACCGTAATGATTTGGTCCGATAATAATTGCAGCATCAAATTGTGATGATGATATTTCATAAAATCCATTTGCGCTACTGCGCCAGAATAAATATAACCTGCATGTGGAGAAACAATTCCATATATTTTAAAATTACTGCTTGATGGCGGAAGATGTCCTGGACCAAATATATTATCTTTAAACGAACTTTCTATAACGTTTATTAGCTCACGTGCATCATTGGGATAAAATAAACCGGATACTGCAGGTTCTCTTCTAATTATATTCAAGACAATTCTTCGACTAACTTGGTTTCGAAGTCGTCTATTGATAGCGGGGATCTCGCTATCAGATTTAATTTTTCCCTGTTTTTAATACCTCCGAGCTAATAACCAATATACTGTTGCGAGGGCTTTTCTCCCTCTATTATTCACTGGTATCACTAGATCTACAAGAGATGTGACGTTATCACTATTCGCAATGACTATCACGGGTACGCCAGCCCTCGTTGATTCAAGTACTGCTTGTTGATCTGCTTGTGGGTCTGTAACAAGAACTATTTCTGGTTCCATGTAATTAGGAAGTGAAGGATTAGTAAATGTACTGGCATAAATCTACCGAGAATTGAAGTAGCACCAGTTATCTCGCAAAATTTCTGAACCGGTGTTTTACCATATTCCCTCGCTGAAGTTAAAGCGACCTTTGAAATATCTACTCTACTTATGAATTTTGCAGCAACATCTATGCGTGAAAGAGTCTTACTTATATCAAGTATGTATAAACCTTCTGGATTAGCTCTAACTATAAAAGATGACATAAATTTTGTGTTTACTGGAGTTCCAACACGAATTCCAGTTGCAGATGTTATCTTTTCTAGATTATTGGAGTCCTGACCTTCAATATTTGATTCATCTTGATCTGAAATATTATCTCCTATGTCATTCTTAACTTCATTTTCAATATGCGGTGATGGTTCTGATTCTTCTAAATTATCGTTACTCATGGTAGGTAGATGACAATTCGGCCATACCTTCTATTAAATCATACTCAGTAATACGTAATAATTCATTTAATTTGGCAACTATTTTTCTCCACCAATTACTCCTGTTTTAATCATTTTGGATGACGTAGATATAGCGATATGTGCAATTTGAGAATCTATTGATTCTCCTGACCTGTGCGAAGTTATTATATTAAACCTGCTCTTATCGCATTCAGATACAAATTTTAAAGCATCGTACCAAGGTACCTGCTTGATTTACCTTTAATATCGCTCCAGTACAAGCACCATATCTAGATGCTACTTTAACCCTTTCTTCGTTTGTAACGAGCATGTCATCTCCCGTAACAATGCAATTATTATTGCTTTTTGTAATCGACGCCATGCTTTCAAAGTCCTCCTCATTAACCGGATCCTCGACATAAAGTCACTTAAAGTTCTGAATTAATTCATTTACGTAATTAATTTGCTGGTCTGTATTTCTAATAATATTTTGCCTTGAATAGTTATATTTTTTAGTTGTCCAATCCCAAAAAGAGGAACTTGCAAAATCTATACCCAATGCAACATCCTTACCTAGGTCCAAACCCAGTCTTTCAATCACTTTGGATACAATAGTTATAGCCTCTTCATTGTTTACGTGTGGTGCCCATGCTCCTTCATCCCCCTTGCCATAAGTAAATTCCTTATCTGTTTCTT
>CAVPGE010000016.1:0-12460 GCA_963703885.1 uncultured Nitrososphaerales archaeon | reverse complement strand
AGGGATATTTTAACTATATCAAATTTTCTGCATCGAGTTAAACTAAACAAATGGATAAATCTTTCAATATCATTGTCATTTTTTCATACTATAACCTTATTTTCATCCACTTTTCATTTATTTAGATTTAATAAGTTTGAATTGTATTATTATTATTTAATCGGAGAGGGATGTTTAGCATTCGTTGCACTATATTATGATTATATCTATGCAAATAAATATTGTTACTAATAATAAGAAAGTATATGAAGTAAAACCTATTTTTAATGAATTTTTTTGAGATAAACTGACTATATTTCTAATGTCAATTTAAAAGAAATTAAATTATGAAACTTAAACCAACTCAATAAAAGTCTTGCAATTCAGTAGAATATGATGAAGTGAGATTAGTTTAATTATGACCGTTACTTACATATGTTAGAATTACGTTTTAAACTATATTGAAAATGTATCCATCAAAGACCTTTTTGTCGCAGAATTTTTTCTTCGCTTATGGCTGGAATTTTCCCTATTATTCTATTGGTTACAATTTCAAACTTTTGTGAGGGTCAAAACGTGCAAAGTTGGTTGGACAATAATGCGCGAGTGAAAATATTATTTTCACATGAGCCCGCAATACATTCAATAAATAATTTTACTCAACTAAATTTTATTGTTTAAAATATGTCAACCGGTGAACCTATAAAGGACGTAATTGGCCGAATTAGTATAACCAATGGAGGGTGTTTATATAAGTTTGAAAATATCAGCGGGCCATCTGGTAACTTTTCCGTTAGATACATCTTCCCAACTGATGGAACTTATCAAGTATTGACCAGAGTAGAAGACAAAAATTTTCTAAAAGAATTTGCCTCATTCACAATTTTCGTTCCAGTACAAGGGTCACAGAGCGTACTTGATTTGTTATGGTCAAGCAAAATGTACCTCTTAATAGTAATTATTGGTGCCTCGCTCGGAGTATTGGTTACCAGAGGATTTTTTAAAAATAGGCAATTAGTATGAATGCTTAAGATAGTATGCCCTTCCAACGTTATAATGTTTCATAATCTTTAGTAGATTTTGGATAAGTTAGTTGAACTCTTTTAGCACACTAATTGTATTCAGATATAAGAGCCTGCCAGGGTAAGTATACTCTTTCAACTATCGAACCTTTTCTCTTTTTAGTTACTATGGGTATATTTCTCAATTTTCATATTTTTTCTATCACTCGGTATTATTACAGAACTATATTCGATTAACATTTGTTGGACTGTATCACGTTTTAAGCTGATTTTTTACTACTATATGTCTGTTAGCCGATAAAAGTAATAAAATGCATAAAAAATTTGGATATGATACTTTAATATATACTAAATTGCATTTTGCAGGTAGTCGCATAACCAGCTCAATTTCCCAGTTGTTATGATCTTTATGTATAGTCAACCAAGCCTAGTTTGTATTGGACAGACAAATAAAGTAGACAACGACAAAGGCCTTAAATACCATGTCAAATTATTCTCAATAATGTTATCAGTATCTTGTAGAGATGTCGGGGTAGACTGTGATTTCAAAGGAACCGGGGAAACGGAAGAAGAACTAATGAATAATTGTGTCGAACACGCAATTAATGACCACGGCTGGACACGTGAAGATGTAATGAAGCATGATATGCAGGAGAAAATCAAGGCACATATTCAGAAATCTTAAATCTATTAACTCAATTATTTTTTTTAGCTTCTCCTGCCCCAGCTTTGCTACGTTTAATCCCAACATCTCTGAAGTTATTAACAGTTTAAGGTTCAAAATCAGAATAATGATTGTTGCCGGCAACCATTACATTTTGTAGATATGTTTTATACTGTTGGATTTCTTTCAAACTGCCCGATTTAGTATTTCAACGACTATCTCCCTGTGAATAGTATCTAAGGTCTTTTTCTTGAGTACTCTGATTTCCAATTAATCTAGTACAGATACAATCGGTTGTTACTATAGAAAGTGTTTTGAACAATAACTGCTTGATTCCGTTCCAAGCACAACTTCTATTTTTTTAACGAAGTTGTATGCTATATCATTAATTCAACTACGTTGTCTCACTAATACTACATTTCTGAATACATCATCAAAGTAAAGTCAAGTTGCTTTAATGCTTCCAGATCTTGAGTAAGTTTAAGATATGGAAGAAACTGTGTTAGTAAAGCGAGCAGTTTATCTTTCAGAGGTTCCATAGTCTCAAAAATGAGACAATTCATACCCTATACGAATATTCTTAAAAGAAATTGAACGGCACAAAAACTCAATTGACTTTAGAGAGCTTAAATACCAATCTTAGGAAGTTGAAGCGATGTTTTTAGAAATCTCCGGAGATGAGAAATTTTTATTTAAATTACGAGACTTAAAATCAATTTATCTTTTATTTCCGTCAATGATTACGACTATTAATATCAAGTTCAATACGTCAATTATAGGACCATTATTTAACAAGAATATTTAAACACAGTAAATTATAATTTTTGTGGAGTGGTAATTAGCTTTCCAAACAATTGTGATTCCATCATTTTTATGTGACCCATTACCATATCTTCGAAAGGATAAACTGTATCTATAATTGCTTTTATTTTTCCTTTACTTGTCCATTTAACTACCTTTTCTAATCCAGCACGTGTTCCTTGAGTTGCTCCGATAAGATTTAGTCCTCTAAAGAAGAGATATCTCAAATCTAATTTTGAATTATATCCAGTTGTAGCTCCAGTTGATACCAAGGTACCGCCCATATTTAAGAGACTAACTTCTTCTGCAAATACGGATTTTCCTATATGTTCAAAAATAATATCTATACCTTGGTTATTTGTTAATTTTCTAACTTTCTTGTACCAGTCAGGCTCTCTATGATTTACTACATGATCAGCTCCTAATTTAAGGCATTTATCCATTTTTTCCTGCGTACCAGCTGTCGCAATAACATCACAATTGAACAACTTTGCAATTTGAATACCTGCTATCCCCATCCCACTGCCACCGCCCATAATCAAAACAGTTTGTCCTGGCTGAATATTAGCTCTAGTGACTAACATGTGCCAAGAGGTCATTCCCACCATAGAAATAGCCGCAGCATCTTGAAATGAAAGATTATCTGGGATTTTTATAACATTGACTTCTGGTAAATATGTATATTGAGCAAATCCTCCCCATAAAGGGCCAGTTTGAAAACCCCATACTTGTCTTTCACGACAGTCATATTCCTTGCCAGCTGTACATACGTTACATATTCTACAGGTTAGATTGGGATGTCCTACTATTCTTTCTCCTTTTTTAATACCTAAAACATTTTCGCCAATATCTACTACGGTACCCGAAACATCACTTCCAGATACGTGAGGAAGTGGGATCTTGATTGGTTCTCCCCAAATTCCCCAGAGATCATTGTAATTATAGGAGACTGCTTCAACTTTTATAAGAACTTGGTCATGCTTGATTTTTGGAATTTGTATGTCTTCTATTTTCACAACTTTTCTTGGATCCCTGTTATGCTCACGATACACAGCTGCCTTCATATCTATTAAAAACATATTATGAAATTTAAAGGATAAGTTTACAAATTATTAGAAAAATATACAAATAGAAAATAGGGGACAGTAATATTATAGAAATAGGAAGCAATTAACCTTAATTAATGCTCTCACAATGTCGTGATTACGTAGCACTCGATGATGTCGCGATACTGATGATTGAATATTCACTTAGAACATTATCTATTTGAAAAATCAGACATGCAGTATCATATAATGATGAATATATTTGATCATGTTAATTATATTAATCAAGTCTCTATATTTATCGCACTTGAGATTCTGGTTCCATCAGCATAACAGTCCATGTGTTCGACAGCATTTTCACAGGAGAATATGCAATAAACATCTTTGTATCATTTACTACTTCGATATTGTAACCGGGATTTACCAAAACTAGCATCTTTAAAACTTTGTAGATTCATAAATGACTCTGGAAACTTTGAAAGCTGTGAATTTGAATCAGCTACCTTCTGACCCACACTATCGACATATACGATACGTTCAGTGTTAAAAGGGTGGAGAAATTGAAGCCATCTGTCATACATGCTAAAGTCTAATGCAGCCATCCATATTCCTATTAATGATCCATTTTGGTCAGAATGTATTGGCACTGCAATAACTGCGACTCTCTTACCTGTGGCATGAGACACAATCACGTTCCCAAGGAATGTGTCTTTTGTTTCAATCGCTCCTTTGTGATAGTCTCTAAATGCAAAATTATTTTGCGTAAGATTGAGTTGACGCCAATAGGGTTCTTGCAGGTACATATCTCCATTCGGAAGGAGGAAGGAGATTCCAGCAAAATCATCATCAGCTTTCAAAATACCGCTTGCAATATTTCTTTTAGTAATATCTACATCATTGGGTATACCATGTAGACTACTATTGATTTTGTCAGCATAATTGGCATTGGCGACATCTGATATTGTACTTGTTACCTTCAGATAGGCTGCTGAATTATTTAGAGTTTGGGCTAAGCTGAGAGCCAAAACTTTTACAATTGTAATTTTATCAGTAACTGATTGATTTTGAAAATTTATCGTTCCATTATTTTGAGCGTTGACAATAGCTGGATGAAAAACATATGAGCTTATTGATAGCAATGACACTGTTGAAACTATTATACCAAGGATTTCAGAGATGACACTCAAGATTTTTAATTGTTCATTGGAAGGAATCTATTTAAACTTTGGTTGCAAATTTTGTTAATGTTTGTAGATTTATTCTGCATTAGTAACGTTGTGCAGGAGATTTCTAGTTGCAAATAGAAGAAAAGGATTTGGACAGGGAATTTATACTAGTCTAGACCAAATCGGGTAGCATAATCTTAACTAATAAAATAGAATAGAATGAATGCTAACCATTAGAAATTTCGGGCGCGAGGGGTTAAATTGCAAATTTGTCACTAAATCAACTTGAAAAATTTAAGAAATATTTGATACTTGCAAATTTAGTTAGTTTAATAAATTGAATCGTGACTGCTTAGAAATCTGAAGATCCACCGGCACTGTATAGGCTTCCTTTTATGCTGACTACATAGTCTAAATCATTTATACGTTTCAATAAAGTCAGGTCTAGTTTGTGACTCACTACCAATTTCGTTCCTTTAAGATAAAAACTCGGCACCATACCTGTAACTTGAACAATTTTGTCCCTGATTTCTTCTAGATTCTGACCTGATTTAATGATAGTTTCCAGAGTGTAAATATGGTCGTTCCCAGCCTTCCTGTCAAAAATTAGTCTAACTACTAGAAGAGGGTCTACCTTTGGGAAGACTTTTCTAATCGCGTTATCAGCTTCAGTGAATTCTTTGACAACTTCATCTATTTCATTTATCTCCATGCAGATGTATTCAGTCTTTAGCTATAAAATGTTTAAGTTAAGAATATATTTTTAGACCAAAAAGGTATGATAAGATAACGTTATTTTAATATTTACTTGAAGCATTTTTCTATTTAATGAATTCATGCGAAAATGAATTAAAAAACTGTTTAATGCATCATTGATTGAATTCGTAGTTCTGTGTTTTTAATATAATTATACGCTCAGGTATTTTCATAAGTTCCGCATAAGGAATTCGATTGGTATTGTCCAGATGTGGAAATGCATGACCACACCCGAACGAATGAACTAATGTTGGCAGGCAGAGGCTATCTTGGAATACTCTCGCTTTTTGCTTCAGTTGGTACTATGGGATATAATACGACTCGATTGGTTTTAAAGATACTGATAAAATAGTTATGGAATTTAGTTCTGTAATCAAACCCAGATTTTGAAATAATGAATTTAGAGTCTGAAAAACTATTGACCAGAATGAACAGTATACGATAATTTTTGAAAATAGCAGTATAAATTAAAATTTACCTAATCAATTTACGGTATTCTTTTTCTCTTCATCTTTAGACCTTCCAATTATGACGTTTATTATAGCCATTAGAGCAACAGTGATAGCAATCCCTGCCAGGGATATACTGATTAGGAATTCAGTGTCCAATGATATGATTCAATAATATATGATACATCATATTTGAACTTAATAGAAGTTTTAACTTTTAATTTCCTCCTCTTCTTATACCCATGTTAACTTGGTAAGACAAATTTCTAAATAATTGTCTGTATCCCTTCTCTCACATTTCAACCTACAATTTATACACGTAATTAGCCCGTTATTCATCCTCTTTGTTGCCTTTTCCTACCTTTATATGGTATTAACAACATTTGTTGACTTGTTCCATACTAATTCAAAAGTTTTGAATAGATATTAATTTAAAATTTGAACTATGACTAACCTGCTAGATGGCAAGTATTTGATTCAGGTAATAGGCTAAAATTTAACCGATATCAAATGTGGTATTTCTCTATTTTATTGTTCTTACATTCCACATCTGCTATATGAATCCCATTTCTAGTTATCTCGAATACGTAATCTCAAGAGTTAGGATATTATTAAGTTATGATAGTCAACTATTAGTTAGAATAATTGATCTTTCCGTTTCTCTTTATTTTTAATTGTGAAATATCTTAATTCAGATCTAAAAGCGTCTAAAACATTATCATAGCTCGATGATTCCTTATCTAATTTACCCTGATCATCAGATACAGTAGTCCTTAATAATCAGAGATAGACCTACAATATGATTGAACCAACATATCTGGTTTGTTACTGTTGCAAGTTCAAGACGTTCTTGTTTGTCCCAAATCCAGAAGGGGTTTATCTCTTAGGATAGAGATATTAGAACTATACTGTGATTACTTTTGTTAAAAGACTTATCTTCTGGTGTCTTGGATATGGTAAGGCCATTTATAATATCATGGTCTGTATCAAATTAATTGGCAAGCGTAATTAAGCGATGTAATTCTGCTAACAATGTTTACTATATTTGAGGATTGTTCTTATTATTAATGATCAAATCATGATACTTTTGTTTAAACCATAATATCTTGTTTATCATTTCTTTAAACCTGTGTATGTATTAATATTGTCCTTCTGAGTTTTATACCAAATATAGGAATCTTTCTTTATTCGCTAACTTACGTTACATATCATTTGCTTGGTTATTGTCTGTCTAGTCTGTCGTTTCACCTGTGCGATTAGTTCTGCATGAGGTAATCGTTTAATACTTAAGAGTGACAATATCTTTTATCAACGTCCTTTCTCTGGCGTTAAATTTAGGCACACTTGTATTTTGTCATTTTATCAAAATAACTCTTATGTAGTGAATCAAGTGATTTCTAACACCTAACATGAAGACAAAAACCAAAATGGCCAGAGCACCCAGTAACACATCGCCCACCATAAAAGCCAATAATGAGATACGATTAGTTCTAATCGACTATTTTTCGTAATTGTTTGCTTAATTATGTGGATTCTTGGTACCGTTTCACGAGTCCTGTAAAAAATGCTTATGAACACGCATTTAGAGAATTCAATTAATGACTGAAATTGGTTTAGCGGACTGTTTCGGTATAGGAGAAGCACTGGGAATAATTGGTACAATGTTACTTCTATATTTCTCGAGGAAGCAATCACAGAGTTTGTCGGTAGATATTGAAACTAAGCTATTGAACGATTTGGCTCAAAGAAGGCATGCACTACACCAAATATTAATTGAGCGTCCTCAACTGATAAAGGTGGTAAGCAAGATTGATGTAAATTCAACTGAAGTCGCATACGCATATGATATTTTGTTTACGTTCGCACACGTTTTTCATATGAGGCAAAGAAACCTGTTAAGCGACAATGAGTGGACCGGTTGGTTGCGAAGGATGAAGAGTGCCCTCGAAGGGGGAACGATAACGGAAATATGGCAAAGCACTATTGAAATGGAAAAATGGTTTGGTCCTGCCTTCCAGGAATTTGTCGATAAGGAATTAATTCCTATGACTCCTAAAAATAAGATAGGTTAACTTTCCGAACATTCGTTATTTCCTCCCTCGAAAGCATATTTATATGCTATTCAATTAGGAAATGGTTTCCGAATAAGAAAATAAAAGAGTTGACAGAAAAGTTTTCTGGATCTGGAAACCAAAGCTTCCTTAAGTTATTTTTTCTTCGTGTTGTGAATGAGAAAACAATTAGTTACAATGGCAATACTAATAATATTGGCAACAATTACAGTAGCAGCAACTGTCACAAATGTAAATGCCGACAGTGACAGTGGAAATAATGGACAATGTAGACAAGTACAGAAACTGCTTCCACCATCGAGCAATATTTTCAATTAGACAAAAATTAATAAACGTTGTTTATTTTACTATTTCAAATGAGATCAATGTGTGCAGCTTCCTGTAATGCCATAAATGGAGTTGGCTCATATGAGAATTCAACTTATTAAATGTAGGAATGAATCATGCAGCAAGAAGCTGTCTGTGAATGTAAATGATTTGAGATCTGCTCCGGTAGTATTTTGCGGGAACAAATGCGTTAATTCATTTCTTGATTTTGAAATTAATCGGAAGAAAACCAATTACGAAGATCCTGTCGAGATCAATAAATTGGTGCAAAATGTTATCAGCTACACGCAACAAATACAGAGTGAGTTAGATAAATTCAAAAAAATCAGATCCACGTATTTTGAGTTATTCAAAGGCCGCGAGCTGAAGAATGAGACTTACCTTCGGAAGTGGTCCTTCAATGACAAGGATAAATAATATTAGCCAAATTCGTACTCCCACATGCTTGATTCCTACATACATCCATATTTAAGGTCATTGAGCCATTTATCTATCGTTCTGTTATCTGTACGTGTTAAAGCAGATATGGCATTAACTAAATGTGTCTTTGATATAAACTGTGAAACTTCAAGATATAGAAAAGAATCAATTAGCCATTTAAACAACTCTCGCTTAAATCAATATACTTTAGGATTACGAATAGCGTTCTTTTCCCTTTTATATTTCGGTCCTACTAGAAATCCCAAAATATGAATTATGGCCCATAGTCGAACTTTGAATAGAATCCGTTTTTGCCGGAACTGTCCCATTCAAACCCAAGATCTTTGTACGAATGTTTGGTAGAACGTGCAATTACAGGATCGTAACCTTGTGCGACAGTAAATGCAGGGTTTGTTACCAGACTGTCTAAATTCGGATCTCCTCCCTTGATTGCTTCTATTTCTAAATTTAAATATTCTGGGATGTGTATCCAACGACGTTTTCCTTCCATTCCAAATGTTATTGGGGCAGATTTTACTGCAACCATTTCCCCGATATAGTTAGACACTGCAGCAAAGAATCCTCCAGATTGACCTGAAAATATTTTTGATAAGACTTCTTTTTGTTCTTGACTTGCAACATTGTCCAGGTAAAAAGCCACCTTCATTTTCGGGCCGGTGAACATATTTCCTGGGGCAACAAAAACAGCCACGGCATTTAATCCGTCGAGTTGTGTATCGTCATAGTGCCCTTTTTCTATATGCCATGCAACAGTGACATTACAGTACCCTTTATCTGGATCTGATAAGAATATACATGGACAGATTGAATCACAGTTACAGCCTTCGAAATAATATCCTTGAAGGTTCCAGTTGTGCGAATTAGCAGGAGCCAAGTTTCTTCTGTGAAATAGCATAAATACTAGAATAAAAGGATTATCGGTTTCAACTTCTTGAAAATAGCAAAATAGATAAAAAAGAAGATGTGTCGGTTGATTCGTTAGCTACAAATAGTTGTTGGTAATAACCTGCTTAAGGAGATCTAATATCGTCTCTGCTGTCTCCCGGGTTACAGGAGTTATATACCGTAACATTTCATATAGCAATTTGTAATATTGATAACGTTCTTTTCAATAATCTCTCCTAGATGCATCATGGTAAAGCTAAACTCAAAGAAAACATGAGAGAACGAAACATCATGTCAGTGATACAAAATTCGGTCATATTAGAGGTGGTAGTTATGACCAGTTTAATCTAAGTTCAATGAAAGAACGCCACAGATTCAGCAAATACTTATAGACTTCGCTGTAGCGCAATGCTTTTCTACTCCTATGAAGATTTCTTTTACCATGAGCCGTTCGGCAAAGGAATGGTCAAGTCCAGAGAATGCTCTAGCTTACCTAAATGTGGCTGACACTATTCCGCACCGCTCAGAAGGTGAATCCGTCTTGATAGAACATCTGCCTGAAGATACAAAACGAATTTTGGATCTAGGGACAGGAGATGGAAGATTAATCAGGTTGATAAAGGTGAATCGACCAGAGATAGAAGCAGTGGCAATAGACGTATCTCCAACAATGCTAAAATCTGCAAGGGAACATTTTGCCAACGACTCAAAGGTCAAGATTATAGAGCATGATCTTAGTCAACCTTTGCCAGATGTTTTAGGTTACTTTGATGCTGTTGTATCTAGTTTTGCGATCCACCATCTTAGACATGAACGTAAACGTGAATTCTACGAGGAAATATATGATATTGTTAATCCTACAGGAGTATTCTGTAATTTGGAACATGTTGCATCACCTTCTGTCGAATTGCATGTCAGATTTCTTAAAGCAATTGGATACAGTCCAGAAACAGAAGATAGAGCTAATAGATTGTTACCAATGGAATTACAATTGGGTTGGCTGAAAGATACAGGATATGTAGAAGTAGATTGTTATTGGAAGTGGCTCGAGATGGCTCTGCTAATAGGATATAAGGCCTGAATGACTAATTATTTGTAATCTAATAATAAGTGAGAATAGCAATTATACTCTCCCTCACATTATGGCACTACAACACTTTATTTGATCTCTATACTATTGTGAATTGTGTTTGCAAATATAAGAAAATTATGATTTAGTTTGATTGTTATGACCTGTTGACTCGTAAAATACGATAATCAAAAGGAAGAATCGAAGATGCGACCACAGAGTGACTGTTCAGTACTTTTGTACTGGCACATTTGGGATCTTAAAAAAGGTGGCAATTATTCTGTCGCATAGAGCAGATGACCGATGTCCTAAGGTAGCCAAAATAAGAAAACTATTAGATTTTCCAGACAGAAGAATAAAAGTAATAGTTCTGATAATGTTATCATCTGGAATTGGCTAAAGTGGAAACACGTAACCCAATTATATCACAAGAATTCTAGCGATCTATTGGCAGCAAAACTTCAAGTTTATTTTAAGGAAAAATAAGAATACTTTACTTTTATGACTCCACAAGCCTATACCGTTTTGGAAGAGTATATGAACTTCAGAATTTGCATGGCGAGAATGTAATTTGAGATAGTTGGCTTGTAAGAGAGACATGGCAGCAGATCGATAAAAGACACAATCACCGTATTTGACTTGCAAATTTCCCACAAATATTAGACAGTGAAGGCATTAGAAAAATGATTTTATGATTCATGGAATATTCAGCATGTAATAATAAGTGGCGCAGCCGAAAATAGAAATCAAGAATATAATTCCAACCATGAAATTAGAAAATTTTTTGAAACACATACAATGCAGGTTATGAAAGTAAGTAACGTATAGCTAACAATTTACCGATAATAAATTCTTCTTCGTAACTAATCTCTGCGTTTTTAAAACGATACGGGGTAATTTATAAATTTTTCCAAATTATTGCTACGTATGGGAAATTGATGGAATTATTTATATATCTTCTTTGTGTCATGTGATTAATGATACCAAAGTTCATAACTATTCTAGCCTTGACAATTGTTGTTACTATGATACGAGGACTGATCTTCATTGACAGTGACTCTGTATTTGGTGCAATCTCTAAAAGTACGGCAAAGGGCGGCTTGGTAGGTGTTCAGAATAATCAAAATGGAAGTCCGACTTGGATCGTCCATGGCGTTTACAGAATGGATAAGATGAATTCCACTTCTGCTATGTTCAATGCAACATTTTATATGATGAAATTAAACGGATCGGCAGCTCATATCCATACAATATCAAACTTTAAACTCATTGGCAGTCCCATAACCAACAATAATTCCACTACGTTCAATGGGACAGCAACTTTAACCATGAAGAAAGGTCCTGTAACCGATGTTCCCATAAGCATAAGATTGATGAACGGGAATGCTATTAGTGTATGGCTTGACCCATTAAAAACTGATAAGCATTTTGGTAACACCGTGATATATGGTTCACAGCACCTGAATTGTGTCGAAAAACCACAATACTGTAAGTAAGTAACGCTTGCTTACTGCATGGTTAGGTTCGGCTCGGTGGAATGTTTGACTGCTTTGTCCATGCTCTTCTTTTTGCCTCTAGGGATTTAGAATTTTTCAGAGAATTTTTCCAACTTGGGTCTGGAAATGTAGGTCAATGGAAATCCAAGCTACTTTTCTAATGGGTTTTAGAGTTTGAACAAAACATCGCAAAATACAAAAATCTCTACAAGACTTCAGTACTAGATTGACTTGGAAAGAAGTGGCGGATAAACACCTACATCTCTATGAATCACTGATATGCCTTA